>CAYTQT010000006.1:0-11745 GCA_964439915.1 uncultured Wenzhouxiangella sp.
GATGCCGCCCGGCGTGCAGGGGTCATTGGCCGGCTCGTAGGAGGCGAAGACCACGCGACCGGCAAACACCAGCGGCGAGAAGAGCACGCGCTCACCGCTCGCTGTTCCCACCGCCAGCTCTGCGTACCACCCGTTGATGCCTGACCCCGTTGGCGTAAACACTCGCCCACCTCCGGGTGCACCTGTGACCGTGACCTGATCCATGACCGAGAGGTCATCGCCAAGCGACGTACCCAGGTCGCGGAGCGCATAGAAACGTTCCAGTGTTGTGGAGTTCAGGCGATCGTCGTTCTCGATCAGTTTGCCCGTTCCGAAGTACACCATGAACCCGTCTGTCGGGTGCAGTGCAACGTTGGGTGCGGCAATGATCGGACGACCGTCGGGATCGGTAAACAGAGGGTTACCGCCGAACGATGCGGTCGCGTCGCCATCATCATCCACTTCGAAGCGCCACATATTGCCCTGAAGATCGCCCGCATAAATGTACTCGACGCTCAGGGGATCGTCGGGCGAGGGCACCAGAGCCACGCCGGACAGACCGTTGCTGCCGGCCGCTCCGACCTCGACCTTGGAGATCGGTGTGCCGGTCTCAAGATCAACCACGTACAGATAGGCCTGATTGTCCTCCGAGTTGTACCCATTGCCGAACACCGCGATCCAGGTGTCGTCTGCCGTCCGACCAATGGCCGGCTTGCCGAAGGTCAGGCCGATGTCAGAGTCGTCCTCAGCGGTGATTTCCCATTTGACATCATCGGCTGTGAAATTTTGGGGCTGGGTCACGTCGAGGGCGTAGATCCCGCGGCCCCCTGCGCCCAGGGACCCGACGAGAAAGGTGCCCCAGCCACCAGCGCCATCACCGATCTCGGCGTCCGCCACCACCATTTGACCATCAACGAAATAGCGGTGCGTGTAGCCTGGGTCAGCCAACTGATACAGGTGCTCGTGAACGGCCGCGGGCACGAAGGCAAAATGCTCCTCGAGCGTGACCGCATCGAAGGCGTGCAGCATACCGTCATTGGCGCCGACGAAGACCGTGTTACGGCGATCCCCTGTACAAGGGGGCGAACCACAGGGGTCACGTGGATCGCGCTTGTCCTCATCGATGTAGTCGAGATAGTCGAGATCGATATCGGCCCAACCCTCATTACCCGGCCCGGAGAAGACCGGCTGCGAGCCGACGATATCACCCAGCATGCTGTCGCGGACGCGGAATACGCCGGCGCCTGCGGTCATATCACCTCTCAGGTAGTCGAACAGCTCCGCTGCAATCCAACCCGTAGGGGCTGCATCCATGACACGATCAGCCACCTCTCCGGCGGGCGCAAACACGACACCCTCCTCTTCATCCGGATCCCAGGTGAAAATACTGCGACCCGAGTATGTCGTCACGGCAAGCTGATCCGCGGCGGACTCGATCTCGACACCAGACACGGCATCGAGTGATTGCAGGTCGCCCGACCAGTTCTCTGAATCGAAGCCAGCGGTGTAGACCACCGCTCCGGCATTCAGGCGGGTCGATGAGGCCGACAGGCCGGTGGTCGCGCCGGAGCGAGCGACGATATCGCGGAGAATTTCCCCGAGCTGCTGAGCGAATGTGTCCGGGTCCGTGGCGCTGAAAAATCCTCCTCGCCCGTTGATGCCGAAATGCAGCAGGTCATCGATCTTGTCGGGAGAATCGCCGCCCCCTAATGGATTACCCCAGTCAACGAAGGTTCCATCGACAACTGCTTGTTCCACGGCTACAGGATCAAGATTGCCTGTCACGCCGAGACCGATACCGAAGGTTGTGAGATGCTGCCAGAAAGCGGTATCGACCTCGTTGGTGGGCACTCGGTTCTCCAGATCGGTCCGGAGGTCCCGCTTCCAGAAATCCATGCCGACGTCACCAAGCGTATTGGTGCGATTGTCTCGGAAGGGGTTCGTCGGCGTGTAACCGCCGGTTTCGCCGTCCGGCGAAGTATGAACCGGCCCCGCGATGTTATCCGAATTACCAACGCCCGGATCGCCACCATTCCAGAATCCGTCCGTCATGAGAATATGATAGCTCTGGCGACACGCCAGATCGGTTCCGGAGTTAGTCCCCGGCGTGGTCGACCACGGACCTCGGGCATCGGTGCGCTCAAAATACTCGCCAACGTCTTCAGCGGCTCGCCTGAGCGGCGTTCCGAATCCGTTGATGACCCGACCGTAAAGTCGATCGTAAAAATCTTCGCGGCCCGCGCCGGAAAAATCACGAACGCCTGTGACCAGGGTCCGGGTCCCTACCCCATCGATGTTATTGTTGCCCTGGTTGATCGCGCCAAAACCCACTCGCGCCTGTTCTGGCAGCTCTACGAAGGCCCGACCGATTCCGTTCCGAGCCGCGAGCACGCGCGATCGAGAGTAGGTAAACCAGTTGGCGAAATTCTGTTTCTCTTCGGCAATAGAGCGTATGTTGTCAGGCGACCAATCGAACTGAAAGATCTCCACCATCGGCGCATCGGCTGGTGTCGCGCGGAATGCCCTGTCCTCACGAATCTGGTATTTGGTGTGATTCGCCGGATCATCGGTGTTGCCGACCCCGTCGTACATGTAGAAGGTGATCGGCCAAAACAGGTTGTTGTCCCCAGTGTCATTTGGCCCGCCTCCAGACCAATTGTTCCAGAAGTTTATAGAATCGAGATCCAGAGCACCTCTGTCTGCCAGGTCAGGATTTCGTAAAGCGTTGTCTGGATCTGAATCAGGAAAGCTGGTGCCATCTGCCCGAGCCCACGGCTGATAGTCCAATTCCGGGTTGTAGAACACCCCGTTGAGCTGCGGGTTCCTGAGACGCAGATTCCAGAAATAATTATCCCGGAATCGCGGAATATTTCTTCCGTATGTAGTCCCGCCGTAGGGAGAATTGGCTTGGGGTAAAAGATAGGCCCATCCCACCGGCATCCCTTCCCATTGCATCGATCCGGAATCATCCAATGTGAAAATGATATTGGGCTCGATCGAGACCGCCGCAAACAGCGGCGTGTCGGACACGTCCAGATCGGTCGCACGGACCACAGTCGGAAGCCCGGCAATGGACGCGTAAGCAAAAACCGTAGCGATACACCAAATCTTAGATTTCATAATCATCACAACAGGCAGGTGTAGATGGATTGGACAACAGCTTCGCTGATGCCGCTGGCAGAGCGACCACTGGCCAGGATGACGTAGCTCTCATCGCTGACCTGATTGCCGCCGAGAATTTCACTGTTCAGATCGCTACAGCGAGGCCGGCTGGGCACTCGCGCGATCATGAACCGGGCCCAACCAGCCCCACCAGGTTGGGCCACTTCAGCCGGCGCGAGCGCCCAGGTATTGGTCGGGACAGCAAAGCCGGACATCGTGCAATCGTTTTCTTCCAGGCCCAGATCTTCGAGCCGAGGGATGGATCCGAGGCCACCGGAACCGCCGCCAACACAAATCCCTTCAAAAACGTCAGATTCCACTGATCTCAATGTAGACTCGGCCAGCTGAAAGGCTTCGTTCGACTGCACCAAATTCCCGGCCATTCGCTCCTGCATGACCGCAACATTACTAGCCGAAAGCCCCAGCAAGGTAAGGATTAGCAAGAAAACCAGCGCGATCAAAAGCGAAACACCACTTTGGCTTCGCGCACAACTCAGTGGCTGCGATCGAAGTTTAGTCATCAACAATGATCCTGTTGCGGAGGGCCAGCGTTGTAGAAGCATATTGACGCATTCTTGAATCCGAAGGACTAGTCACTGATGTATTTGCCAACACCTGGAAATCGCGCGATATTGCACCACCGGAATCAAATTCGCTTGATCTCTGAAGCAAAGCAACCCGAGCAGAGATCACAGGCCACCAGTCTAAGATTTCATCAGCTGGCCGCCAATTATTATCTCCAGAAGCTAAATCAACATTGACGGTTTTACCGTCACCCAGCGGAGCAGGGTCGCTGAAACCATAAAGAACCTGCATATTCTCTACGCCTTCGACAATCTCCTCAATCGTGCCACAAGGGCACCCAGCCAGGTCCATTCGGTAAAGCCCAGGTTGGTTACGATCGGTATTGAATCCAACGAAGTACGCCCATACCTCCACTCGGTAGACCTGTACGGCTTCGGTCAGATTGATTCCCCAGGGCGCGCCACCAGGGTTGATGTTTCCGGGGCAGCCGTCACAGCCGCCACCTGTGGCCCGGCTCAGGACGCTGCCGGTGCCCCGATTTCTGAAAAAGTCTGCGCCGATACAATCGGTGACAAATGCTAGATCACCGTCGTCTAGACCGTGCGGATTCGTCAGATTCAAGGTGGAGTCTATTGCGTTACCACTGCCATCCCAAGTAGTGCCAGGAATCGCGACGATATTCCTCACCACGAAAATGTCACTGCCAGCTACAGGCTGGATATTCGCAGATGCAGAAAATAGAGCGGGTAAACCTAAATCAGGCGTTGTCCCATCGAGCTGACGAGGGCTCGACGACCATGATCCAGCGCCTGCAGAACCATAATCAGCATCAATTACAATCGAGTCTTCAGGGCCTGATCCATCAAACTCCCACCCGATGATAGGGCTTTGCACCCCGAAGATCGCCTCCTGCCAGCCTGGGGCGGCGTTGACCCACTGATCAGCAGCCGGTCGAGTCCCGCAAAACCCTAAAGTTGTGGCTCCACGTGAATTGAACTGCATTTCGCTCAAGGCAAAACGCACGTTTTCCTGCACCCTGGCCAGTGATTCATTGGCCTGATAGGTGGCTTTCGTTCCAGAAAACACCGATAGCAGGCCACCGATCAGCAGTGCGCTGAGCGCCAGGGCGATCAACAATTCGACGATACTGAAGCCCGCGCCGGCGCTTGTCTGATGTGTTTGCGATCGCATCGGATCCCTCTTGGAAAATCTTGTCTGGCTCATAGCGTAGTGACCACCGTCAGCGTTTCGCCGCCAATCGGGGTGTCACCCGATCGATTGTCCTGCCAAGTTACTGTGATGGTTGCAACGGGGTCGTTCCAATTCACATTTACCGTTCCCGCGGGCAACTGCTCTGAAATTCGGTCATCCCAAACATCAAATGTGGCCGCACCCAGGTTTCCGTGATTCGATCTCATGAAATCGACGATCTCATAGGCAGCATTCACTGCCTGAGTCCGGTGATAGGCACCCTGATTGGCCTGCAGCGTGAAACTCTGGAGAGCGACAAGCCCGAGCAACCCCACGCTCAGGACCAGCAGCGCAACGAGGACTTCGATCAGCGACAGGCCCCTGGAACGATGCAGTTTCATGACTTTCGAAGCCTGTGTTCTCATGTGCATGCCCTGCGCTCCGACGAGACCGTGCCGCTACGAGAGACCTCGATGCGGCGAGCGTTGTTTCCGGTGCAATCGTCATGCTCGACATCGACCTGCAGAGGCAGCGCAAAGCCCGATGCCGCGTCCACATCACCCCGGGGCAGGAAACGAAGAAAATCCGTGCTCGGCGTGTCGGTGACATCCACGTCATCAGAGGCCGGGCGCCAGGCGCGAATACGCTCTGTCAATGTCACCGAATTCGTCCCCGCCGAGGCGGGTCCGTCGACGACGACCATCCAGCCCTCACTCCAGTCGTCATCACAGGTCGGGTCGTTGCCGTCTTCCTCGGCCTCGATCACATTGCTGGCGCATACCGACACGGGAACGCCGCGTTTGACGGCTTCCGAGCGCGCCAGCTGCAATGCCGTAATGAAGTCGTTGGTCTGGGTGGTCACGCGGTTGTTCTGGATGGCGGCCACGAAGCTGGGAATGGCAAAGACCGTGAGAATCGCCAATAAAGCGATGACGATCATCAACTCCAACACCGTAAATCCGCTCTGAGATGACTTGCGCATGGTGACTCTTGGCCTTTGTTCCATTGTGGAATCTAGCAAAACCCGGCCGCCAGCTCCACTCGCCTCGGACCAGCGGGAGATGTTCACCGACGAACGGCAGGGAGCCGGCTTCAAACCGGCAGAAACCAACAAAAAAGGCCGGGTTGCCCCGGCCTTTTCCGCATACGATCGCTGCTTCGGCGAGGTTTACTTGCCGTAGCGCTTCTTGAACTTGTCGACGCGGCCACCGGAATCGACCAGTTTGTGCTGACCGGTGTAGAAGGGGTGCGACTTGCTCGACACCTCGACTTTGACCAGCGGGTATTCGTTACCGTCTTCCCATTTGATCGTTTCCTTGGTCTGGACGGTCGAGCGGGTCTTGAAGACCAGGTCGCTGGACAGATCCTGGAAGACCACTTCGCGATAGTTCGGATGGATATCGGCCTTCATGGCAGCATTCCCTATGAAATTTTCGAAATCAGCCGCGCATTATCTCTTAAGCTTGGTGCTGGTGCAAGCGACAGAACCATGGAAATCAGGTTGAGGACATGCAGGAGGGCTTGAAAGACGCACCACGCTGGCGGGTCGCCACCGGCCATCAGGCCAGCACCGACGCGGCGATCGCCGTGCTCGAGGCCGGTGGCAATGCCGTCGATGCCAGCATCGCCGCGGCAGCCGCCGCCTGCACGGCCGAGCCGCTGCTGGCCTCGCTCGGCGGTGGGATCCTGGCCATCATCCGCCAGCCCGGCAGCGCTCCTGTCGCCCTCGATGCTTTTTGCCAGACGCCCAGAAAACGCAGCACTCAGGCGCTGGATTTCTACCCCATCATCGGCCACTTCGGTACCGATACCCAGGAATTCCACATTGGACTGGCCAGCATGGCAACGCCGGGGGCGATCGCCGGCCTGAGCGCGCTGAGCGAGCGATTCGGCGGCATTCCGCTGCGTGAAGCGCTGTCACCCGCCATCGATTTCTCGCGGCAGGGCGTCGAACTCAATCGCATGCAGCGCTACACCCTGGACATCCTGCAGCCGATCGTTCGCGCGAACTCCGAATGCGCCAGCTTGTTCGGGCTGGCCTCCCCCTCGGCCGACCTGCCGGCCCTCGGCACTCGCCTGGCCAATCCCGATCTCGCGGATTTCCTGCAGGAATGGGGGCGCGAGGGTCCGGACTGTTTCTATCGCAGCGAACCGGCCCGGGCCATCGCCGGCGACTCCGAGACCCACGGCGGCCACCTTCGGCTCGATGATTTCGCAAGCTATCGCGCCCTCTGGCGTCGCCCCCTGCAGTGGCCCTATCGCGGCGCAACGCTTTGGTCGACACCGCCCCCGGCCTTCGGCGGACTGATGCTGGCCATGGCACTGGGCCGACTGCAGCAGGCATCTCATCCCGACTCGGACAGCGATTCGGACTCACTTCAGGCCGTCATCGAGGCCCTCGACTGGACCGATCGAACCCGCCACCAACTGGAGACGCCCGATGCCCTGAGCTCGGTCGATCGCCTGGAATCGGCTTTCGCCGAACTGTGCACAAGACATGCCCTGGTGCGTGCGGGCACGACCCACATCAGCATCGAGGATCAGCAGGGGCTGG
The DNA here is from genome assembly GCA_964439915.1 of uncultured Wenzhouxiangella sp. Taxonomy (GTDB): domain Bacteria; phylum Pseudomonadota; class Gammaproteobacteria; order Xanthomonadales; family Wenzhouxiangellaceae; genus Wenzhouxiangella. The sequence continues at coordinate 7,412 of CAYTQT010000006.1, forward strand.
GCGTGGCGCTGACGATCTCCAACGGCGAGGGCTCCGGGACCGTCGTCCCCGGCACCGGCATCATGATGAACAACATGCTGGGGGAAGAGGACATCAATCGCTGCGGCTTTCACTGCTGGCCCGAGGATCGTCGCCTGGCATCCATGATGGCGCCGACGCTGATCGAGCAGGGCCGGAACCACTGGCTGCTGGGCAGCGGTGGCTCCAACCGGATTCGCAGCGCACTGACGCAGGTGATCGTGCAACTCATCGATCATGAGCGCTCTCTGTCAGAGGCCATTCGAGCGCCGCGTTTCCATATCGAAGCCGGACACATCGCCGTCGAAGCACCGCCCGGCGATCCTTTGAACGTCGACCGCAGCTGGTGGGAGCGGCATCATCCCTCGGCCCGGATCTGGCCGGACCGCAACCTCTATTTTGGCGGCGTGCACGCTATCAGCGGGACAGAAGCCGTCGCAGACAACCGCCGGGAAGGAGCAGCCCGCTGCGGTTGAAGGTAACGGTCAGCCGCATGGCCCACTAGCCCGCCTCGAGTACACCCCGTCGTTGATCCTGTGGCATTCAGAGCTCGACTGCATCCATGTCCACGTGCCAGCGGACCTGGCGCGCGCTGGGCAGTGCGTGCAGGGCGTCGAGACAGTCTCCGAGGCGCTCGGCCAGCAGCCGTCGATTCGACGCCTGGACCCAGAGCTGGAAGCGCCAGTAGCCACTACGCCGGGAAAGGATCGCCGGCACCGGACCGGCGATGGATAATCCGGGCGCTCGAATCACAGCAGCGGCATCCTGCAGAAACCGTCGGGCGGGCTCGGTCTGATGGGCCTCGGCCCGGATCAGCGCCAGGCCGGAGATCGGCGGCAGATCGGCCTGCTGACGCTCGGCAAGCAGCTGTTCGGCATAGCCGAGATAACCCTGCTCCAGCAGGGAGCCCAGCAGCGCGTGTTCAGGATGATGTGTCTGCAGATAGAAGGCGCCCGGCCGATCGGCGCGACCGGCACGCCCGGCGACCTGGTGGACCGCCTGTCCGAGGCGTTCAGGGGCGCGAAAGTCGGAGCTGAACAGGGCCGCATCGGCATCGGTTACCGCAGCAAGCGTCACCTGCGGCAGGTGGTGGCCCTTGGCCAGCATCTGGGTACCGACGAGGATGCAGGGGTCGCCGGCACGCACCTCCTCGATCAGTGTCTGGAAATCATGTTTCCCGCTGAGCTGATCCCGGTCCACACGGTGGACGGGTATGTCGGGGAAGCGATCCTTGAGCAGGGTCTCGAGACGCTCGGTCCCCGCACCCAGCGGCTTGAGGTTGGGATCACCGCAGTCCGGGCAGCGCCGGGGTTGGCTTCGGCTGGCGCCGCAGTGGTGACACTGCAGACGAGCGCCCGATTGATGCCAGGTCATGTGTGCGCTGCAGCGGTCGCAATCGGCTGACCAGCCGCAGGCGTTGCACATCAGGATCGGCGCATAACCCCGCCGGTTCCGGTACAGCAGGACCTGCCCGCGCTGATCGAGATGATGCTTTATCTGGTTGATCAGCTCGGGATGAAGCGGGCCCTCGCAGCCGCGCTGATCGAGTACATGCCAGCGCGGCTCGACCGCCGGACCAGCGCGTCTGGACAACTCGAGGAGCTGATAGCGTCCGGATCGGGCGTTGGCGAGACTTTCCAGCGAGGGCGTTGCCGAGCCCAGCACGATCGGCACGTTCTGCAGTCGAGCCCGCAGAATGGCTACATCCCGACCCTGGTAGCGCGCGCCGTCCTGCTGCTTGAATGAGGCATCGTGCTCCTCGTCGACCACGATCAGACCGAGCTCGGGCAGCGGCAGGAACACCGAGGAACGCGTTCCGATCACCAGGCGGGCGCGCCCGCTCCGAGCCGCCTGCCAGGCTTCCAGACGCTCGCCCTCGCTGAGCCCCGAATGGTAGGTCCAGGCGCGCAAACCGAGGCGCGCTTCGAAGCGCCGGACAAGCTGTGGAGTCAGGCCGATTTCCGGCACCAGGACCAGGATCTGTGAGTGCCGGCGCAGCAGCTGGCGGGCAACCCGAAGATAGATCTCGGTCTTTCCGCTTCCGGTCACGCCGGCCAGCAGGAAGGCTTCGAATCGGGCGCGCGCCCGGAGCAGGCAGGCCGATATCTGACGCTGCTCCGGATTGAGCTCGGGACCGGGCCGGGCCACTCGGCAGTCGTCAGGCTCGGCCGGTTCGATCCATCCTGCCTGATGCATCCCGCGGACCAGGGCCGCAGAAAACCCCCTTTCTTCGAGGTCTTCACGCCCGGCCGATCCTGTGGACAATAGCTCGCGCAGTTCACGCTTGCGTGGCGCGCGCGATAGATCGACCTCCTGCCCGGCAGGGGTCAGCGCCCAACCATCGGGGGGCGGAGGACGGAATGCCCTGGTACGACGCAGGGCGGTTGGCAGGAGCAGCGAGACCAGCTCACCCGGTGGAAAGCTGTAATAACGAGCGCACCAGCGCGCCAGTTCGATCAGCCCAGGATCGATCAAGCCCTGGTCAAGGACGGCTTCGACAGGCTTGAGCGATCCGGCATGATCCGGGACATCCTGGCTGATCACCAGCCCGATCAGGCGTCGACTTCCGAAAGGGACAACAACGCGCGAGCCGACGCCAGGCAGGACACCCTGCGCTGGCGGAAGGTAATCGAACAGACGGGGAAGCGGAACCGGGACGGCGACCTGCAGACATGCCCGCCCTGCTTCCAGAGTCGACTCCGGGGTCAGCGAAGCTCCTCGGCCAGCGTGGAGTGCGCCAGAGCTTCGCCGCGATGGGCCAGGCGCTGCTCACCGGCATCGAGCTCGATCAGATCGGAGAGGATGCGCGCTGCCTCGATCAGATAGAGATCGCGAGGATCTTCGTCTTCACTCGCCTCGGCACCATCGGCGTCCTCGCTTGCTGTTTCCTCCGAACCCTCGGTAACCGCCGCGAGTTCATCGATTGTGTCGGCATCCGAACCGTCATGGCCGTAGCGACCGGCACGACGCTCTTCGTCTCGCTCCATGCGCTCGCGCCGAACGGATTCGAGCAGCGAGATGGAGCCTTTCGAACTTTCCTGCTCCCACTGCTCGATCTCGGCCAGGAGCTCGATCAGCTCTTCATCGCTGTCGAGGCGCTGCTGATGGCGTTGACGAGCCAGTTCGACCAGAGGATCCAGGCGAGCGACCCGGGTAAACTCGGTCGGCGCGATCTCGCCCCAGGGAAGGGCGTTGTCGAGTGCGCTCTCGCCGCTTTCTTCAGGATTGCCAGCCGTGGGCAGGACGATGTCGGGGATCACCCCTTTCTGCTGGGTCGAGCCACCATTGACCCGGTAGAACTGCGCCATGGTGAGCTTGACCTGGCCATAGCGGGCCTCGTCGCTGTTGGAAAACTCATCCAGATCGATCAGATTCTGGACCGTTCCCTTGCCGAAGGTAGTCTCGCCAATCACCACGCCGCGCCCGTAATCCTGAATCGCTGCGGCAAAGATTTCAGATGCCGAAGCGCTGCGTCGATCGACCAGCACCGCCAGCGGTCCGTCCCAGGCCATGCCGGGCTCACGATCGCGCTCAAGGTTGACTCGGCCCTGAGAGTCGCGAACCTGGACGACCGGACCTTCGTCGATGAACAATCCGGTCAGCGTGGTCGCCTCGACCAGTGCACCACCGCCGTTTCCGCGCAGGTCGATTACCAGGCCGTCGATGCCCTCCTCGACCAGTTCGTTGATCAGCCGGCGGGTATCGCGCGTGCTCGAGCGGAAATTGGGCTCATTGCGCGCACGGCCCTGAAAATCGACGTAGAAGACCGGCAGGTTGATCACCCCGATCCGACGTGTTTCCTCACCGTTGGGGACCTCGATCACTTCGCTGTAGGCGGCCTGCTCTTCCAGCTTGACTTCGTCGCGGGTGATGTCGATCACCTGGGCCGGGCCGCTCAGGCCGGAGTCTGCCGGCAAGACCTCTAGTCGAACCACGGTCTCGCGCTCACCGCGAATCAGGGATACGACATCGTCAAGGCGCCAGCCGATGACATCGACGAAATCCTCTTCACCTTGAGCGACCCCGACAATCCTGTCGCCCACGCCGAGGCGACCGTCCAGATCGGCAGGGCCGCCGGGGACGACCTCCATGATGGTGGTGTATTCGGTCTCGCGCTGGAGCATGGCGCCGATGCCGTCGAGGGACAGGCGCATGGAAATCTCGAAGTTTTCGACGCTTCGCGGCGACAGGTAGGCCGAGTGCGGCTCGATCGATCGCGTGTAGGCGTTCATGAAGAACTGGAACACGTCTTCGCTGTTGAATTCGTTGATCCGGCGATTCATGCTGGTGTAGCGCTTGTTCAGCGTTTCCGCGAT
>CAYTQT010000006.1:11845-37358 GCA_964439915.1 uncultured Wenzhouxiangella sp.
CGGGTCGCCCAGCGCGTCGCGAAGCGATGTTCGGTCTGCGGCGCCAGGGTCTCCTGCAGGACCTGTTCGGCGGTGGGTTCATCGGCCCGCCCCGGTGAGACCGTCATCAAGGCCGCCAGGGCTGCAAGAACAGCCAGAACTGCGATGGATAATTTGATCGGTTGTTGTTTCATAATCTGCTCAGACCTGTCGCCGCTCGATTAGTTTTACGACAATGCTGGCTCGGACGCAAGGAAATTGCCCGGCCTGCCCTGATTTTGCGATGTCTCATCGACACCATCGTAGTCCAGCTGCTGACAAATGGATGTGCAAATGGCTGCCTGAGCCTCAGTCATCGTCGTCCCGGGCAGGTGGTCGGCCAGCCGGGTCATGGCCAGACCGGCAAAGCCGCAGGGATTGATGCAGCTGAAGGGCTGAAGATCCATGTCGACATTCAGAGCCATCCCGTGATAGGTCCGACCGCGACGCACCTTGAGTCCGATCGAGGCAATCTTGGCGTCGGCCACGTAGACGCCCGGTGCCCCGTCCTTGCGCGCGGCCGTGATTCCGCGGTCGCCCAGCATGTCGACCACCGCCTGCTCGAGGCGATCGACCAGACAGCGCACCCCGAGACCGCGGCGATCGATGTCCAGCAGCGGATAGACCACCACCTGGCCGGGGCCATGGTAGGTGACCTGGCCGCCGCGATCGGTCTGAACGATCGGAATCCCGGAGGGGTCGAGGATATGCTCGGCCTTGCCGGCCAGGCCCTGGGTAAACACAGGATCATGCTCCACCACCCAGAGCTCATCGGTCTGATCGGGCCTGCGGTCATCGGTGAATGCGCGCATCGCGTCCCAGACCGGCTGGTAGGGCCGGCGGCCCAGATGCCGGATGATCAGTGGATGATGGGCCGCGTCGATCATCGGGCCGGGCAGAACGAATCAACCCGTGAGAAGCCGAGAATCCAGCGCCATCGAACAACCCCGGAACCGCGTCTTTGCGCCATCGCAGCCATCCCGGTCACAGCGTCATCACGACAGCATCGAGTCGCCGCACGTCTCCATAAATACGCTCGAGCTGTTCACGCGAACCGACGCGGACTGAAATGGTAACGCTTTCATAGCGCCCGTTCCGGCTCGGACGCTGTCTGACGTCACTGGACGGGTCGAATTCGACGTGGGCAGAGACCGTTTCGAGCACCGCTTCGCGCGCCCTGTCGCTGCGCATCATCATGACCTTGATCGGAAACACGCAGGGAAAATCGAGCGGGGTGTTCTCGGCGGTGATGCTGGTGGATGAATCCAGACGCTCAGTCATTGAACAACCCTCCGAACCAAAGTCGAATACCGTCCGTCGTACGTCCGAAGAAACCGGCCGGCTCGACCGCCTGCTGCACCTTCAGGGGACGCCGTGCGACGTCCTCACCATCAAGCTCGACGATCAGTTCACCGACAGACTGACCCTGCTGCAGCGGTGCGACGAGGGTTCCGGTCAGCTCCAGTCGGGCTTCGAGGGCGTCGTAGCGTCCGCGCGGGATCGTCACGAAAAGCGCCTCATCGACGCCGAGCGAAACTTCATCCAGCGCGCCCTTCCAGACGGCCTCAGTTTTCAGAGCGGCACCGGCGTCGTAGAGCTGGTAGGTCTCGAAGAAACGAAAGCCGTAGTTCAGTAGCGCCTGTGAGGCCGTCGCGCGCTCCTCTTCACTATCGGTACCCATGACCACGCTGATCAATCGCATCCCGTCGCGATTGGCCGAGGTGACCAGACAATAGCCAGCCGACTCGGTGTGCCCGGTCTTCAGGCCGTCGACCGACGGATCGCGCCAGAGCAGACGATTGCGATTGTGCTGCCGGATTTCGTTGTAGGTGAATTCCCGCTGCGAATACCAGGCGTAATAGGCCGGAAATTCATCGATCAGTGCCCGGGCCAGAATGGCGGAATCCCGCGCCGAGGTGTATTGATCCGGGTCGGGCAGACCGGTCGAATTGACGTAATAGGTATTGGCCATACCGAGCTGTCTTGCCTGATCGTTCATCATGCTCGCAAAAACGTCTTCGCTGCCGCCGATATGCTCGGCCAGGGCGACGCTGGCATCGTTGCCGGACTGGATGATCACGCCCTGCAGGAGGGTTTCGACATCGACCTGGCTGTCGACTTCGATAAACATCCGCGAGCCCGGAGTGCGCCAGGCGCGTTCCGAAACCAGGACCTCGTCCCCAAGCGACAGATTTCCGCGCTCGATTTCCTTGAACACCACATAGGACGTCATCAGCTTGGTGATGCTGGCCGGCTCGACCCGCTCGTCGGGTAGCTCGGCGGCAACCTCAGTGCCCGAATGAAAGTCGACCAGAATATGACTGCTGGTATCTATCGCCGGAGGCGCCGGAACGGGCACCTGCGCCATAGCGACGGATGCAAGCAGCGCGAACGCAGCGGTGATCGGTAAACGCAGTGTCGTCAGCATGAGTCTGCCATTTTGCTTGTTCGCAACATCTCTACCATACGGAATATCAAGGGTACACATACTGGGGGCGGTCGAAGCCCAGTGCAACAATGGCTTCCAGACGCTCCATGGCGAGATCCTTGGATCGGAACGGTCCGACCTGGACCCGCCAGACCTCGGTGCCTGCGGCACGGGCACGCTGGATTCGAAGGTCACCGATTCCGGCCCGCCGCAGCTCATCAGCCACCGATTCGGCCCGCAGCCGCTCGCTGAACGCCCCGATCTGGAGCAGGACCGGCACCCGGGCGGGGCGGGTCGGGCGCTGACCCTCGCCCTCGAAGGTGATGGCACGAACCTCGACAGGGCCGGTACCCGCATCCTCGATACCCAGCTTGACCGCGGCCGCCCATGACAGATCGATGATGCGATCGGGATGAAACGGCCCGCGATCGTTGATTCGAACAAGGATGCTTCGACCGTTCTCGAGATGGGTCACTTCGGCCCAGGTCGGCAGCGGCAGGGTCTTGTGGGCCGCGGTCAACTGATACAGATCGTAAGGCTCACCCGAGGAGGTCAATCGTCCATGGAATTTGGTTCCGTACCAGGAAGCGATGCCCCGCTCGCGATAACCTTCGGCGCTGGGCATCACCCGATAAGTCTGACCCAGAACGGTATACGGTGAGTGATTGCCGTAGGGACTCAGGGGTTCCGGGCGAGGGTCGGGCGGCACGATGCGACTGACATCCAGCGGCCCGGCCGGCGGTCCATCCACGGGTTCACGCACGCCACGCGAGCAGGCCGAAAGGACGACGAGTGCCAGCATGAGGGCAACCAGTCGCTGCACGAGATCAGGGCGCACGCGCAGCAATCGCTTCGGACAGCTGAGTGACCGCCATCGCATAGAGCGGCGAGCGGTTGTAGCGGGTTATCACGTAGAAATTGTTCAGACCGACCCAGTATTCCTTGCCGTCGACCTGCTCCAGTTCGACCAGGGTCGCCGGTGTCTCGGCCGGAAGCCCGGCGGCATCGAATTCGATGCCAAGCGCTTCCAGCTCTCCCAGGGTGTGACGAAGACGGGTGGAGAAGTCCTCGTCGAGGCCGTCAGGCACCTGCGCAACCGGCAGGACGATCGGCGCCCCCGCCTCCCAGCCGTGCACCGCCAGATAATTGGCCACCGATCCCAGCGCATCGGGCAGCGAGCGCCAGAGATCACGGTAGCCGCTGTCGTCGAAGTCCACGGCGTAGGCTCGATAGCTGGAGGGGATGAACTGACCGATTCCCATGGCCCCGGCGTAGGACCCGAGGACCTCGGTCACGGGAAGATTCTCTTCATTGCTCAGGCGAATGAACTCGGCGAGCTCCCTGGCGAAGAACTCCGCCCGTCGCGGGTAGTAGAAGCCCAGCGTCGCCAGCGCATCGATGACCCGGAAACTGCCGGTGATCGTGCCGTAGTTCGTTTCGACACCGACAATGGCCATGATGATCTCCGGCTCGACCGCGAGCGACTCGCCGACCTGCTCGACCAGCGACTGGTTGGCACGCCAGAATTCCGCGCCGCCAGCGATCCGCGCCTCGGTCAGGAAGATCTGGCGGTATTCGTGCCAGGGCTTGGCCTCGGCCGGACGCGTGATGGCGTCGATGATGGACTGCTGATAGCGCGCTTCGGCAAGCACGGACCGAACCGATTCCGGGTCCAGATCGTAGTCAGCCACCGCACTCGCTATAAACGCCTCACTGCCGGGATGAGGCTCCTGCAATGGCGCGTCCTGAGCGTGGGTCAACGGGATCACTGCCAGCAGGCCGAAGACGATCAAAGCGAATGCGCGCATCAGGTTATTCCTTGTCAGATCAATCGGGTACGAAGATGTCTGGCTCATCGAGACCACGTTGCCCATGAGCTTTCATCAGGTCAGTTAGAGACTGCAAGCCGCGATTGGTTTCGCCAACCCGACTGCATTCTACAGACCCTCGTGGAATTCGGGTGAGCTGGTCAGGGTCTGTGTACCAGGACATGCAGGAGTCCTGGTCCGGGTCATCAACCCATGAAGCGCCGGCGACTGTGCAGCCCCATGACCAACCCCAGGCCGGCCAGCAGGGTCGCGGCCGAAGTGCCGCCGTAGCTGATCAGCGGCAGCGGTACACCGACCACCGGCAGCAGCCCTGAGACCATACCGACGTTGACGATCAGGTAGACGAAGAACATGAACATCATCGAGCCGGCCAGGAGGCGGCCGAAGCTGTCGCGGCAGCGACTGGCGAGATGAAAGCCACGCAGGATGATCAGACCATACAGGCAGAGCACCAGGACGACGCCGATGAAACCGAATTCCTCCGCCAGCACGGCAAAGATGAAATCGGTCTGGGGCTCGGGCAGGAACTCCAGGTGAGACTGACTACCCTGCGTCCAGCCCTTGCCGCCGAGGCCGCCCGATCCCACGGCGATCTTGGATTGAATGATGTTCCAGCCGGCGCCCAACGGATCACGTTCCGGATCCAGAAAAGTCAGGACCCGATTCCGCTGATAGTCGTGCATGGCATACCAGAGTACCGGCAGCGCGGCCAGAGCGAGCCCGCCGAGCCCGACGATCACACGCCAGCGCAGACCCGCCAGAAAGAGGATGCACAGGCCGCTCAGACCCACCAGGATCGAGGTGCCGAGATCAGGCTGGCTCTGGATCAGGGCCACGGGCACGGCAATCAGGGCCAGACAGATCAGCAGATCAGCGGTCGAGGGCGGCAGAGGACGCTGCGCCAGCAGCGCCGCGACCATCACCGGCAGCGCCAGCTTCATGGCCTCGGAAGGCTGGAAACGAATCACGCCAAGATCCAGCCAGCGCTGAGCGCCCTCCCCGACTCCGATGACGGCCACCGCAATCAGCAAACCAACCGCCGCTGCGTAGACCCACGGTGCCCACTGGCGCAGCAGGTTGGGGGGCAGCTGAGCGAGCACCACCATGGCAACGATCCCGACGCCAAGGCGAACGACCTGTCGCCAGACCGTGCCCATATCGTTCTCCGTCGCGCTGTAGAGCACGAGCAGACCAATGCCCATCAGCGCCACCAGAAGCAGGAGCATCCACGGATCCAGCCGAAGGGCGGACCACAGGCCTCGACGATCAAGCGGCAGCGTGTTCAATAGCCCAGCGCCTGTGCTCTGGCAATCAGCTCGGCGGCCACGGGGGCGGCGACGCTTGCCCCACCACCGCCGTGCTCGACCACGACACTGAGCGCGATCGTCGGCGCGTCGAGCGGCGCAAAACCAATGAACAGCGCATGATTGCGCAGATGAACCGGCAGCTCGTCCTGCTCCCGCTGATCGGCATCCTCGATATCGTCGGAGCGGCCGAAGACCTGGGCCGTGCCGGTCTTTCCGGCGATTCGGGTCTCGACCAGATCGGCAACGCCTCGCGCGGTACCGGTCGGCCCGTGCGTGACCGCCGCCATGCCCAGAAACACCGCCTCCCAGATCCAGTCATCATGAGCGACCATCCGAACCTGCTCACCCGGCCCGACCAGAGAGGGCGCAGCGGTCCAGCCTCGGCCTGCCAGAGCAGCAGTTGCGTGGGCGAGCTGAAGCGGGGTCACGACGGTAAATCCCTGGCCGATGCCGGTAATCACCGTCTCACCCGGATACCAGGGTTGGCCAAAGCGAGCCCGTTTCCAGGATCGGGTGGGTAGAACACCCTGCCCCTCACCCGGCAGATCCAGACCGGTTTCTCGCCCGAAGCCGAACAGGGCCAGCTCGCGGGAGATGCGATCGATCCCGAGCTCCACCGCCAGCTGGTAGAAGTACACGTTCGCCGACTCGGCCAGGGCGAGCTCGAGATCGACCCAGCCATGGCCCTCACGGCGCCAGTCGCGATACTCCCGATCATGCCCGGGCAGCCGATACGATCCCGAGGAAAAGATCCGCGTCTCCGGCGTGATCAGCCCGTACTCCAGGCCCGCCAGGGCCAGAAAGGGTTTGATCGTGCTGCCCGGTTCATAGCCTCCGAACAGGAACCGATTGAACAGCGGCCGGCTCGGATTGCCGAGCAGGGCGTTGTAGTCTTCCTGGGCAATGCCGTGGACGAAGGCATTGGGGTCGAACCCCGGATGAGAGACCAGGGCCAGGGACTCCCCCGTATCGATATCGAGCATCACGATCGCTCCGGCCTGATCGCCCAGAATCTCGATCGCCGAGCGCTGCAGCTCGATATCGATGGTCAGAGTCAGATCCTTCCCGGGCTGTGGCGGGCGGCGCTCCAGCAATCGCAGGACCCGTCCCTGGGCATTGGTCTCGACTCGCTCCAGCCCGGGGTAACCGTGCAGCCGGGCCTCGAAGTGGCGCTCGATGCCGGTTTTTCCGACATGCGTGGCGGCCCGATAGCGATCGGGGTCCAGGCGCTCGAGATCGCGCTGGTCGATGCGGCCGACATAGCCGACGACGTGGGCCAGGGCGTCTCCGTAGGGATAATGCCGCTGAAGATAAGGCTCGATCTCGACCCCGTCGATATGGTGGCGCTCGATGGCCAGCCGGGCCACTTCATCTTCGCTCAAGCTGGATTTGAGAATCACCGACTCGAATGGCCGCGAGCGACGGCGCTGGACCTCGAAGCGTTCCCGCTCGCTCTCGCTGATCGGAATCAGGGTCGAGAGTTGATCGATCGTTTCACTCAGACCGCGGGTGCGCTCGGGCACGACCACCAGCCGGTAGGCCGGGCGATTCTCGGCCAGGACGCGGCCCTGTCGATCGAGAATCAGGCCACGATTGGGCGGCAGAGCACGCAGGCGGATGCGGTTTTCATCGGCACGTGCCGCGTACTGTTCATGCGCACCGAGTTGAAGATAGGCAAATCGCCCACCCAGGGCGAAGAGCGCCATCACCACGACAACGATCAGAAACTGGAATCGATTCTGGGTCAGTCGTTGCTCGCTGGCCTCGTCGCGGAGTCTGCGGGTGCTCGATTTCGCCATCAGGACGCCATCTCAATGAGAGTGCGCCCGCGCTCGTCGGCGCAGGGCATCGAGCAGGAGAAACAGCCAGGGCCAGACCAGGACACCCATGACCGGCGCCAGCCACCACTGCCAGGCCGGCCACGCATTGCCCTGAAGCGCGATGATCCACAAATGAATCACGCGGTCGTTGAGCAGCAGCACCAGGACCGCTGTTGCCTGCTGCCAGGGCGGGAAGAACCGGATGCGGGCCCGGAAGCGCTCCAGCAGGAAGACCAGGATCACCAGGCCGAGCGCATGCTGACCGAGCAAGGTGCCGGTCATGACATCGAGCAACAAACCCAGCGCGAAGCCATGGCCCAGATGGCGCAGGCGCCCGCCCTCCAGGTTCCAGTAGATGACGATCAATGCAATCCAGTAGGGCCGCAGCAGATCGAGCGCGGCCGGCAGGGGCATGATCGTCAGCGCCAGGCCGAGGGCCAGGCTGATGGCCAGGACGCCCTGTCCCCCGTCGCGAGCGCTCATGACCCGTCCTCTTCGGCCTGCAGCTGGGTAGTCTCTGCAGCCGGGACCTCCTCGGTCTCGATTCGCTCCTCGGCCGCGAATTCAGTCACCACCAGCAGGTGCCGTGCTCCCTGCATACGAGCCCGAAGCTCGGCACGAGCCCGAGCGAAGGCCTCGCCGGGTACCCGTGTCACCTCAACCACATCGGCGACCGGCAAGCCCGGCTGGAACCGGCCACCCAGGCCCGAGCTGATCAGGACATCGCCCACCTCGATATCGGCATTCATGGGCAGATCGGTCAATCGAAGCTCACCGCTCCGACCGCTGCCGTAGGCAATCGTGCGCAACCGCGAGCGTTCGACCTTGACCGGCAGCGCGTGATCCGGATCCGACAGCAGGATGACCGAGGCCGAGTGCATCAGCACCTCGTCGACCTGACCGACCAGGCCGTTGGAATCCAGAACCGGTTGACCGACGCGCAGGCCCTCGCTGGCGCCACGATTGACCAACAGGCGATGGGAATAGGGGTTGAGATCGAGTTGGCGCAGTTCGACGGTCTGGAAATCACGATCGATCGTCGCGCTGGCATCGAGCAGACCGCGCAGACGATCGTTCTCGCGTTCGATTTCATCGAGGATGAGCAAGCGCGCACGACTACGGTTCAGATCCAGCGCCAGCGCGTCTCTCTCGGCAAGCAGCGCGCTGCGGTCGGCCCAACGATCAGACAGGGTCCCGGCCAGCCTGAACGGCGCTTCGACAGCCAACCAGAGCGGCTCGGCCACCAGTGTGGATGCACTCCGCACCCGTTCAACCCACTGACCGCGGAAATCGAAAGTCATCAGTACCATGCACAGCACGATGTAGAACATCAGTCGGGCGATGCGGCTGCTGAAATCTGCGGCCAGGCCGCCTGGCAGGGATGAATTTCTGTGGCTCACCGTGCCGGCCGGGGCGGGTAGAGATGGGCGGAAGTGTTCATTCCAGACCCTGGATATTCAGGGTGATCAGGTCAGCGCCCGGTTCAGCCCGAGAAGAAGAAGTCACCGCGATTTTCATCCATCATCTCCAGGGCTCGACCGCCGCCGCGAGCAACGCAGGTCAAGGGGTCGTCGGCGATGATCACCGGAAGGCCTGTTTCTTCCATCAACAGCTTGTCCAGGCCTCGAAGCAATGCACCACCTCCGGTCAGGACAATTCCGGTCTCGGCCACATCGGCGCAGAGCTCCGGAGGCGTTTGTTCCAGCGCGGTCTTGACCGCGCCGACGATCGAACTGAGCGCTTCGGACAGGGCCTCGAGCACTTCATTGTTGTTCAGAGTAATCATTTTCGGCACGCCCTCGGCAAGATTCCGGCCGGAAATCTGGATCTCCGAGACCGACTCCTGCGGAAACGCGCAGCCGATCTGCATCTTGATCCGCTCGGCCGTGGATTCACCGATCAGGGTGCCATAGGAGCGGCGAACATAATTGATGATGGCCTCGTCGAAATGGTCACCACCGACCCGCACCGAATTGGAATAGACGATCCCGTTGAGTGACAGCACGGCGACCTCGGTCGTGCCGCCGCCGATATCGAGCACCATGGAACCGCGCGCCTCGTGAATCGGAATGCCGGCGCCGATCGCCGCGGCCATCGGTTCTTCTATCAGGAATACTTCACGCGCGCCCGCGCCTTCGGCCGATTCCTTGATCGCACGGCGCTCGACCTGGGTCGAAGAACAGGGCACGCAGACCAGCACGCGCGGGCTCGGACGCAGGAAACGCGACGAATGCACTTTCTTGATGAAGTGCTGGAGCATCTGCTCGGTCATGTTGAAGTCGGCAATCACGCCATCCTTCAGCGGTCGGGTGGTGCGAATGTTGCCCGGCGTCCTTCCGAGCATCTGCTTGGCTTCGGCCCCGACAGCGGCCACTTCCTGCGGCCCACCCGGCCCTCGCTGCATACGAACGGCAACCACAGAGGGTTCGTTCAGCACGATGTCCTGACCGCGAACGAAGATCAAGGTATTGGCCGTGCCCAGATCGATGGACAGGTCATTGGAAAAAAGGCCGCGTAAACGCTTGAACATAGGAGTTTTCGAAAAGCGGCGTGGGCCGCCGTGGAGAGAGACCGACTAATGTAGCAACGCAAACTGAAAGCGGCAACAGCTATTTGGGCAAGATTCCGTTAAGCGGCCTCCCAATCGGTCCGAAGCATGCCGGTTTTCAATCGAAGCGAGTCCGATCAGAGCCAGGGCAGCCCCGGCCCGATTCGATACAATGCCCACTCCCAGTCTCTCAACTCTCAAGGATTCTTCATGTCCGTGCTGATTTGCGGCTCGCTTGCCTACGACAACATCATGGTCTTTCCGGAACGCTTCAAGGACCATATCCTGCCTGACAAGACCCACATGCTGAATGTGGCATTTCTTGTCCCCGAGCTGCACCGCAATTTCGGCGGCTGCGCGGGCAATATCGCCTACAGCCTGAAGAAGCTGGGCGGTGAACCGGTGCCGGTCGCCTCCGTCGGAGCCGATTTCGATGACTATGCTCGTCATCTGGACCAGCTGGGAATCCGGCAGGATTTCGTTCGCGTCTGCGACCAGCTCTGGACCGCCCAGGCCTATATCACTACCGATATCGACGACAACCAGATCACCGCCTTCCATCCCGGCGCGATGAACGAGAATCACCGCCAGACCTTCGATGCAGACAGTGGTGCGGCATTCGGCATCGTGGCGCCGGATGGCAAGCTTGCCATGCAGCGCCATTGCCAGCAGTTCTCCGATGCCGGCATCCCCTTCATTTTCGACCCCGGCCAGGGCCTGCCGATGTTCTCGGGCGAAGAGCTGGAGGAAATGATCAGCCGGGCGAACTGGCTGGCCGTCAATTCCTATGAGTGGGAGATGCTCAAGAAAAAAACGGGGCTCGACGAGTCGAGCGTCACCGCGCGCCTGGATGGGGGAATGATCATCACCCACGGCGGCGATGGATCCGAACTGCACTCCCGGGGCGAGGTCGTGCGCATTCCGGCGGTGACTCCGGAAAAGATCGTCGACCCCACTGGCTGTGGCGATGCATTTCGGGCCGGTCTGCTGTTCGGACTGGAACGAGACTGGGATCCCGCCGACGCCTGTCGTCTGGGGTCACTGCTGGGATCACTCAAGATTGCCCATGCCGGGCCACAGCATCATGATTTCAGCCCGGGCAGGATGGCCGAACGCTTCCAGGCCGAATTCGCACATGCCATGCCCGGATCCTGATCGGGTCCGGCGGCGGCGGAGACGCAGGACTGGCAGGATCGCCCCTCAGCGGTGCAGCCAGCCGGTGATACTCATTCTCGATTTCGGTGCATAGGGCGCGACCATCTGGACCGAGTGGTGCTGCGGCACCAGAAACATGTTCAGGGTATTGAAGCGCGGCACCAGCGCCCTTTCGATATTCCCGATCTCGTCGAAGAAGGCCAGGTGCCCACCCCAGTCGGCCCGCCACTCAGGCGTCAGGTTGAGCACGTAGGCGGCCACTCGGTCACGGCTGGCGTGGCTGTCATCATGCTGCATCAGGAAGTGCCCGCGATCATAGCGGCTGACCATCACATCGACCTCCCGCACCTCGGGTTCACCTGACAGACGCCGAAAGATCTCGAGAGTCTCCGGCGTATTCATCAGTGTCTGCAGCGCATTGAGCGGATACTCCCCACCCTCGCCTCGGCGAATCATCTCGGTCACGTAATACTGCAGGAACAGATACTGAAACTGACGCCCGGCCCGCTCCTCGACCTGCTGCAGGAACCGGGCGCGCTGGGGAGCAGGAATTCGATCGAGATCGGCTTCCAGTACCTCATAATTCTCCGGCCCCTCATTGAAGGAGACGAACCAGGGACTGTGGCTGGCAATGGCCGCATGCAGACTATGCGCCGAGTCATCAGTCAGAAAATCCTGTACCTGCAGACGACGTTCGCTCGCCAGCTCTCTGGCCGCCTCATCCAGGTCGATGGATGGGCTGGGTGTCCATTCAATACTCAAGTGACCTGACTCCCGATTCAAGGATTGCGTTGTCCTAGGATAGCGCGCTCGATCCTGGAGATGAACGCCGGTGCTGACCTCCGAACTCCTGCGTAAAGACTGCCGGGCACAAGGCAACCGGAGGCGCGTGGTTGATCAGGCAGATCGGGACTACCTTCGCCGAACTGCAGCCCGGGCTTGACAATCCGGCGCGCGCCCAAAATAATACCCGGCTTGCTTTTGGCTACGTAGCTCAGCTGGTTAGAGCGCGGCACTCATAATGCTGAGGTCGGTGGTTCAAGTCCACCCGTAGCCACCATCTCCCCCCGGACCGTTGGTCTTTGCTACATTGACGATTGGAGATCCGTCGATTCAAAGACCGTTCAAGCCCGATGCAGTACGACCAGCCCACGCCCGCGGCCTATCTGGCCCATCTTGATGACGACTGGCGCCGGACAACCCTGTTGGCGCTGCGCGAGCTGATTCAGGCCGCCGCCCCAGAGGCGGAGGAATGCATCCAGTACAAGATGCTTGCCTTCGGCGAGGACGGCCGAACCCTGTGCCATCTCAACGCCCAGAAAGCCTACGTCAGCCTGTATGTGGGCAATACCGATGCGATCGACCGCGGCCGCGGTCTGCTGCAGGGCCTGAGCGTCGGCAAGGGCTGCGTCCGGTTCTCCAAAACGATCCGGGTCGACGAGACTCGAATCGAGGAATTCATTCAAGCCGCCGTCGAACGCTGGCGGCGGGGCGAGAACACAAGCTGCTGAACAGAGGCTGGGCCCTTCAGGCTCAGGGCAGCTCAACCTCATCCAAAGCTGAAACCAGAGACGGGGTTCGAACCATGTCCGATCGTTGCCTGCAGGAAACCTACGCTCCCCACAACGCCTGCTTCGGGTGCGGGCCGGCCAACGACAAAGGCCTGCGCATCCGCTCCTTTGTCGACGGCGACCGGGTCGTCGCCGACTGGACGCCCGAGCCCCACCATGAAGCGTTTCCGGGCGTACTCAACGGCGGCATCATCGGCTCCCTGCTCGACTGCCACTGCAACTGGGCTGCCGCCTGGCACCTGATGGATAGCCAGGGTCTCGAGCGACCACCCTGCACGGTCACCATGGAATACACCATCAAGCTGCGTCGACCGACACCCACCGACGGCCCCCTTCATCTGGAAGCCCGGGTGGTCGAATCGGACGGCAAGGTGGTCACCGTCGAGGGTCAGCTGTTGGCCGGCGACAGGCTCTGCGACCACTGCGTCGGCAAATTCGTTGCCGTCGAGCCCGGCCATCCGGCCTACCATCGCTGGTAGGCACAGCGCCCAGCCCGCCCGTTCCGCTCTCCGTTGATTCAGAGAAACGGCGATTCGAAGCGATCGCGGAAAAGCAGCAGTGGCAGCTCGAAGGCACCCAGGTCGTAGATCTGATCCACCGGGCATAGGGGGGGCGTGACGCTGTGGCAGATTCCCCTGGGATTCCACTCCAGATCGACCGCTGGCGGCGGTGGATCGTCACCGCAATAATTGATGGCCGGTGAGTCCGGGCTCAGATAGAAGACCTCGTTTTCGCGATCGGCGAATCGCGGATCCGCGACCTCGGTGTCCGTATTCGGTCCCAGACCTGCGAGCGCGTCGTCGTGCCAGAGCACACACTTTGTCGTGGCCTGCGGCATACCGCCGACCTCGTTGAGAATGGGCGCGCCATCGGTTTCATGAACGATCGAATCGAACAAGACCAGCGTTCCGGTCCCGTTCATGCCGAAAACGCCCCCGGACGGCGTGGTATCTGCAACTGTGGATCGGATGACGAACAGGGTGCCGTCCCAGATGGCCAGGGTATTTCCGGGGCCGACGTCACCATGAACCAGCGAGTCTTCCAGTCGAACATCACTGTCGAAGCCGGTAATCGTGCCGCGCGTCGAAAACGCACCGAAGACGGAATCATTTCGCGTGATGATGCTTCTTCGAACTATTGCTTCAGCCCCGGAGACATAGATCGCGCCACCGCTGATTCGCCCGTGATTGTCGAAGATTCTCGAACAGTTTCTCGGCGTATGACAGGTCTCGCTGGCACGGGTAACTTCCAGGGCCGCGTCATTGCGAATGGTGAATGCACCACCGGTCGAGTCACTCTCGTTGTTGTAGGTCCAGGCCCGATCGACCCGAACCGATGTTCCGGCACCCTGAGCGTAGACGCCCGCACCCTGACCGCCGACGGTCCCGCCTCCTTCTGAAACGCCAACGGCACGATTGTCGCGGATGCGCAGCGGGCGAATACTGACCGGGCTACCGAAGCTGAAGCTGGCACCGATGAGGTCGACCTGCGCACCGCCCGTGGCGTACAGACCGCCACCGTTGCCGAAGACCGTGTTGTTGCGCAGGCTGGCATCATCGCTGGTTGCCAGCGCGCTCTGGGCAAACCAGGTCATGTCACAACCGTCGAGAAACACGGCGCCGCCGCGGCCATCGCTCGACCCCGACTCTCCGGCAGTGTTGCCGTAGATCGAACCACCAAAGGCAAGAATGTTGAAATCACCAGAGCAGTAGACGCCGCCCCCGTCCGGCTGGTCGCCGGACGCGGTGTTTCCATCGATCTGGGAGTTTTCGAGCAGGGTCAGGCTGCCGTTCCCCGTCAGGCGAATTCCCCCGCCGCCGAAGGAGGTCTCGTTCCCCCGAACGAAGGTGTTCAGCAGGGTGACCTGAGCGCTGCGATCCGAAGTGGTCGACACCGTGATCCCGCCCCCGGGCGCCAGCGCATTGCCAGTGCCATTGAACAACAGCAGACGCTCGGCCGTCAGCGAGCGGGACAGATCGGAGGCACCGCCAAGCAGGAAAAAGGTAATGACCGACGACGTCGTGCCGGACCCGTTGATATTGGTCACTCCCGTCGGGCTGGTCGTGGTGCAGTTGCCATGGCCACCGATCAGCTCGACCGTCTTGCCGGAAATGATCAGGTTTTCGGTGTAGGTTCCGGCGCGAATCCGGATCTCGCCACTGCCGAAGCTCGGGATCGCGTCGATCGCGTCCTGGATATTGGCATAGGTACAGCCCGGCCCGACGCGATAGGTGACGCCAGCGTGCGCGTCGTTGCTTGAAGCAAGCGAAAAACCCATGAACAAGACGGTCAAAAGGGTTACCAAGTTGTGATTGTATCGACAGCGAAAGATCGGGTTCGAAAGTGCGGCCAGGGCCATGGCAAGAGCTCCGTCGGATGGATGCGTGAGTTACTAACGAGATCAATGATCAGCAGACATTCAGCTTGTCTCTCAGCGTTCGTGGCAAGGCGTCGGCGCGCCTTGCCGGAGGCCGGCTCTGAAGCGCTGAATGTCTCCCGATCATTGATCTCGTTAGTAAACGTCTCACCTATCCAATCGACAGCTCGACGTTTTTCGTGCCAATTTTTTTCCGATTTCAGGCAACTGCCCGGTGCCCGACGCTTGATCGACCGGTCAATAGTCGAGCCGGTCGAACTCGCGGATATTGATCAGCATCTGATGCGCACTCTGCTCCAGGGTGTCCCTGTCGCGGGCCTCCGAGAGACGACGAATGCTGTCGACGATCGCGATCCACCAGTTCATGTGCGTCGCGGAGAGTTGCGCGGCAACGGCGACCAGGTCGCGGGTCAGGGCCAGTGTCTCGTCACCCTCACGCTTGAGGGCGACCAGACTGTCCAGATCGGGGTGCTTGAGCTCGAGCTGTTCGAGCAGGTAGTCGATCACCCTCGGGTCGGTCTCCAGCTCCCGGGACGGTCTGGGCTCGCCGTGCGGTTCGAGAAAGGCGACATCCAGACGCGAGAGGAGGTCACGGAACGAACCGCGCAGGCTCAGCCAGAGCTCGCGCCGGCGCGCCTGCTCTCGCGAACGCTGGATCAGCGTCAACAGACCAATCAGGATGAAGCCCTCGATACAGAACGAGACCAGCTCCGGCACCAGGTCGTCAAAGAAGGGGCCGGTGAAACTCGGGCTCAGAAACATCAGCCAGAGTGCGATCCCGGTTGCACCGAAGATCAGCATGGGGGCGACCAGCCAGAAGCGATTCATTTGCCGAACTCCGCGGGGGGCTCGTCGTCGGTTTCCGGCGCGGCAGACGATGCTTGCGCAAACGCGGTCACGACACGCGCGATCTTGTTGGCCTCAACGGCGGTCAGATCCAGCGGCAGGCCGGCCAGATAGACGGTGCAGTCGTGGCGAAGCGGGATCGGCACGACGTCTGACGGGTTGTCGCTGGCCTCCAGCCGAATCCGCTCTTCGGCCTGCTGATCCGGCCCGATCGCCGAGCGACCTTCACCGGCCCGCTGCATCGACCGCGACCGTTCACCACCGATGGTTTCGAAGTTCGACGGCCCTTCATTCCAGCGCTTGTAGTCGACCAGGGCCATCTTGAAGCGCTCGACATACAGTGCCAGCGCCTCATTGCGGATACTGGAGCCTTCGAGCTTGTGGAAGCGGGAAGCCAGATCGTCGACATCCAGGCCGCGAATATCCCGCCGTTCCTCCTCGGTCATCTCTCCCTGCAGTTGTTCGATCGCGTTGCGCCGACTGCGGGCGACGGCCGGATTGATCAGCCCTTCCATGCCAGCCTGCTTGAGGAAACGCAGCAGGGCATCGACCGAATGTGTTTCCTGATTCATCAATTGCATGCTCCGTGCTGAACCCCTGCCCATCGAAAACAGCTCATCAAACGATCGTTGACCGGACGTGTCGCCTGAATGGGCGCATGGTCGATGAACGGATCGACGATTCGGACTCCGAACGGCTTGAGCATCTCTCTGGTCGACTCGGAAAAATGATATCGAGGCCTGCACACTCCCGAGCCTGACATGATAGCTTCGATATCCGCGCTCATCGCCACAGCAGGGCAGCACCCTTTGCTGCTCGTCACCATTGCAGTTACCCTGACAAGTTGAAATGACATGGTAGCCCAGGCATGAAAGGTCCGACACCAACGATTGTGCTGTTGCTGACCCTTGGCGGGACCGTGGCCTGTTCAACTGCCGACCCGCCGCCAGCGCCATCCCGATCCTCCGAACAGTCAACCGCAGTCACGGAGTCCGACATGCCCGTCAAGCAACAGACCGAACCCAGCATTCAGGTTGTGGCCCGAGCCGCCAGAGATGATCTTGCCGCGAGATGGTCGGTCACTGATGAAGAGATCGAAGTGATCAGTGCGCGGCGCGTGACCTGGGGCGATGGCTCGATCGGCTGCCCCGAGCCCGGAATGATGTATACCCAGGCACTGGTGCCCGGCTTCTACGTGCATCTGCGTGCCAATGGTCAGGATGCCTACTTCCATGCCGGACGTAACGGTCGACCCGTGCACTGCCCGGCCGAACGCAGTAGACCTCCCGTCGATCCGGGCGACCTCGACTGAACCGATCTTTAACGCGGAGTTCATCACTACCGGCCTACAGTGCGCAGGATGCGAGCGCTTGTCCGATTCCTGCTGATTCTGATCCTGATTCTGGGGACCAGCGCCTGTGGCGTCCGCTTAGCCTACAATCACCTCGACTGGCTGGCGATGCGCTGGGTCAACAAGCAGGTGACCCTGAATCCGGTCCAGGAAATGACCTTCAGGGATGCGCTGGAAGACAAACTCGCCTGGCACTGCGCCAACGAACTGCCCCGGTACGCGCCGTTCCTGAACTCGGTCGCTGTCGTGTTGCAAGAGGACACGGTCACCGTCGAGCAGATCGAGGGCATGGGTGCCGAGGTGGCCGGATTCGGTCAGAGCCTGGTCGATCGTGCGATGCCCTCGGTGGTCAGATTGTTCGCCAGCCTGGACGATAGGCAGGTTGAAGAACTTCTGACCGGCATTGACGAGCGCAATGAGGAGTTCCGGGAAAAGCGAATCGAGGTCGATCAGGAGGCGCGTCGATCGGATCGGATCGACGGGATGAAACGCAGTCTCGAGCGGTTCATCGGATCGACCAGCGAGGCCCAGGACCAGCGCCTGGAGCTGTGGGCCGATTCACTGCTGTTTGTCGCGCCAAGAATGTACAGTCATCAGCTGCAGTGGCGAGACAAGCTGGCCGCGCTTCTTGCAGATCGGCACCAGGCCGACACCTTCGAACCAGCTCTCACCGAGCTGTTTCAGCCGGGCGGCGACTGGCCCAACGATTTCCAGGCAGTCATGGCGATCAATCGTCAGCGGACCCTGGATACGCTGGTCGACATCCATGCCTCTCTCACACCCCGACAGAAGCAGCGACTGCTGGCCAGACTTCACTCCCTGAGCCGTGATTTTCAGCGCCTCAGCTGTGCCGCGGATGCCGCCTGACTCAATCGGAATCGTCGTTCAGCCGAGCTTCAAGCCTGGCGACACGCTGCTCCAGCGCTTCGATCCGATCGATCAGCTCTGATTCATTCCGGTTCGACGGGTTCGATGCCGGCGGTGTTGCTGGCGTTGCCGCCACAGAAGCCGGTGCCGCAGGCTCGCCGCACAAGCGATGCATGTAGCGATCCTCGCGCTGACCCGGCGCGCGCGGCAGGCGAACGATGAATGCCGGCTCGCGCGAAGCCAGGCGACCGAGGTTGAATTCGACATCCTCAAGATCGTCGAAACGGTGAATCCGCTCCGAGCGAGTGAATAATTCGGCCAGGGTCTGCGGCCCCCGCAGAAGCAACAGTCCGATGAGCGCTCGCTGAGCGGGCGTGAGTTCCAGCGCCGAATCCACGCGATGCCGGTAGCGGGTGGCACGCGCTCCGAAATCGCTCCTGACCAGGCCCCGCTGTTCGAGTTTTCTCAGCGCCGTCCCGACCCGACCTGGGTCGAGCTTCATGACCGGGACACGGCTGGTTTTCTGGTTGCAGGCGCTCTGACAGGCATTCTGGGTCAGCGGGTAGGATTCAGGCGTGGTGGATTCCTTTTCGATCAGACAGCCCAGGACGCGGGCTTCTTCCGCGTCCAGGATCGGATCAAGAGGAAACTCGGGTGCCGCTTGTTCGCTCGGATCAGGGGCAGACTCGGTTGGGCCTGGTTGGTCGTTCATTGTGCTCGATGACCTCGTTAAAGCCGGGGAAGTTGAGTGCAATGATACGCCTGCCGCATTCTGGCATGCTGTTGCGAAAAAGCCCCGCTCGAGGCGGGGCTTTTTCGACATCATCCTTGAATGCAGTCCGGATGATTACTCAGGCATCACATTTGCTGCCTGTGGTCCTTTCGGACCGTCCTGAATGTCGAACGTGACTTTCTGTCCTTCAGCCAGGGTCTTGAATCCTGAACCCTGGATTGCGCTGAAGTGCACGAATACGTCCTTGCCACCATCGTCCTGACTGATGAACCCAAACCCCTTCGCCTCATTGAACCATTTGACGGAACCAGTTGCCATGTTACTTACTACCTTTGAAAATCAACAAAAATGAAAGTGCTTGCAGATCAGGAAATGGGTTGTTCGGAGGTCAAGCCCTGAAGGGAAATACGCTCTTGCAAACTCACAGCCATACGCTACAGGCTCTCGCAGTGTAGCGTGATCAAGCGCACAATTCCAGTAACCACAAACGCATGCCATTGAACTGTCACAAAAGCTTGCGGCGTGCACCCGAACTCAGATCAGATCCAGCCGCCGGCGCAATGGCGGACCAGGCCGACGGGGATCGAGCGCGACCTGCAGCTCATCACCAAAACGATTCAGCGACCACACCAGCAAGAACAGCAGAACCGACGCGGCCGCGAAATTCTGGTACTGGCCGGCCAGCAGGTCCTGAGCCGCCTCGGCCAGCATCCTCCCGAAACTGATCGAATCCGAGCCGGTCAGCCCAATGAAGCTCAGCACCACTTCGGTCTTGATCGCCGCGACAAAAAGCAGCGTCACCTGAACCAGGGTGATGTCATAGAGGTGAGGAATGACATGCCTGCGCACGATCCGCAGCGGGTGCGAGCCGGAAACCCGAGCCGCCGTGATGTAGCCCTCCGAGCGCAGCACCACGACTCGAATCCGCACTACCCGCGCCACCGCTGGCCAGAAACTCAGGATCATCGCCAGCTGCAAAGCGCCGCTGATCCCATCCAACGCAAACAGCACCGCCCCCATCAGCAGGTAATAGGGGATCGATTCGAAACAACCGGTCAGCCAGAGCAGCAGCTCATCGACCCAGCGGCCCTGGAAGTACCCGGCCAGGGCACCGACCAGCAGCCCCAGCACCGCGGCTCCGAGGCCCACGATCAGACCGACCTCGAAAGCCGCAGCGATACTCTGCAGACTGCGGGCCAGAACGTCCTGCCCGATCTGGTTCGTGCCGAACCAGTGATCGAGCGACGGACCGGCCCAGGCCGGTCCCGAGATTTCCCGCCAGCCAGTGGCCCAGAGCCCGACCCACGCGCCGAGCGCCAGAGCGGCAAACAGAGCGAGAATGACCATCGGCAGCAGCCGGGCCACGACGTGCCAGCCGGTCGGCGTCGACATGCCGCCCGGCCGATGGGCTCGATGCATCTGGCCCGGAACCGAGCTCATCGGGTTCCTGCTCGCGGATCAAACCATCGCACGCCGACCTCGACCAGCACCTGGGACAACACCACCAGGCTGCCGGTCAGGACCACAAGGGCAAGGATCACCGGTTGATCGCCGGACAGCACCGCGTTGTAGAACACCCTCCCGACCCCGGGGATCCCGAAATGGGTCTCGATGACCATGCTGCCGCCCAGCAGCAGCATGGGGACGGCAAAGATCAACCGGGTCATGATCGGCCCAAAGGCCCAGGGCAGAAGACGCCGCAGGAGGATCTTGCGTTCGGACAGCCCATAGGCGCGCGCCGCGCGAACCGACGGGAGCTGCAGGGCTTCGAGCCACAGGGCACGGAAGAAGCGCACGTTGTAGCCGAGGTTGACCAGGACCACGATGAGGGTCGGCACGGTGGCATGCAGCAACCAGTCCGTGAAGGTTGCGGCCGACCAGCCTCGGGCCGGAAACCAGCCGAGCCAGACGCTGAAAACGAGCTGCAGCAGCATCACCACGATGACCAGGGAAACGCTCATGCTCAGCGCCGAGACCCCGGCAATCCATCGATCCAGCCGGCGACCGCGGTGACGCGCAGCAAGGTAGCCTAGCGCAAGCGCCAGACCGACGCCCAGAATCAGACCCGGCAACATCAGCGCGAGCGTCACCGGCACACTGCGCCCAACGATCGAGCGCACCGACTCACCGGTGATCAGCGAGGAACCGGGGTCGAGACGAAGCAGGCCGGCCATGAAATCCAGGTAGCGTCCGACCCCGCCGCGATCTCGATCCAGTTGAGCTTCCAGTGCAGTCAGTTCGGCCGGCGTCGGGCTGCGACCGGCCAGCTCCCAGACAGGATCCGGGCCAATCTGCTGGGTCAGCAGGAATCCGATGAGGGTCACACCCACCAGCAGGGGAACGGCACCGCCAAGGCGTCGCAGCAGCAGGCCGACCATGGAGGCATTCGAGGTCACCGGGTAGTGCGGGCCTCGACGTCGACGAAAGGCAGAAAGAATCCGCCGATGATTTCTCGGTCCGGCACCATGTGGACGTGCCGTTTCCATAAATGCAGGCGAGTGCGCACCATCGAACCCATGATCACGCAGTCCTCGACGATCTGCTCATTGAGCTCTCTGTACAACCCGATTCTTCGATCAGGATCCAGCTCGCGCCGGGCGCGTTCGAACAGCGCATCGAAGCGTGGATTCCGATAGCGACTGGCATTCACACCCGGTGGCGCGTTCGGACCGTAGAACAGCTGCAGGTTGTACAGCGCGTCCGGGTAGGCCATCGTCCAGCCCATCAGAAAAACATCGATCTCTCCGCGGTAGATTCCACGCAACAACTCGGCAAAGGTCGGGAAGACCTTCTGCTCGATGCGATCAGCCGGGTAGCCGGCCTCAATCAGGTTGGCCCGGAACATTTCGAAATGCTGGGCCTGCTGCACGCCGCTCTGATACCCATAGACCAGGTTCGGCAGAGTGGTCGTGGTCCAGCCGGCCTGCGCCCAGCGCTGACGCGCCAGTTCAGGATCGAACGGGTCGGGGGCCAGAAATCCATCCCAGGATGGCAGCATCGGCGGGATCACACCAGTGAACCGCTCGCCGATGCCGTGGTAGAAGCGCAAATTGCGCGCTGACCAGTCGACGGCCTGACCGAGCGCACAGCGCAACTCTCTATTGCGAGCGGCCTGATCCGGATCGTTGTGATGGCCAAGTTCCGGATTGCCGAAGTTCAATCCATAATAAACAAACCCGGCCTCCGGCGTTGCCTGCGTGTGGTAGCGGCGGGCGATTTCCTCTTGAAACCGCAGGGGACTTGAGTGGCTGAGCACTGACGGCGCCAGTTCCGGCGGCAGCATCACCAGATCGGTTCCCAGGCGCGATCGGAAACTGTTCCAACGCGCGCTGGCTTCAGGAATGAACTGGACTTCCAGTCGATCGATCAGCGGGTAGAGCTGTCCGTCGATCGGCTCGATCCCCAGACCGGCGTGTTCGTCAGAGTCATAGCCCTCGGCAGCCAGGTCGATCACTCCGCGCTGAAAATTCTCGTTCCTGACCAGCGTCGCCTGGGTCTCATCGAACGCGATCAGTCGAAACGGGCCCGACCCCACCGGAGAGCGCCCGAATTCGACGCCCAGCGCCTCGACCACCTCATGCGGAACCACAGCCGACTGAGCGGTGGCCAGGGTGTGGACAAGCGTCGGGAAGGGTTCACGCAGATGAATCCTCAGGGAGGTCTCATCCAGCACCTCGAGCCCCGCCACATCGAGGGTCTCCGGCCTGATCGCCCGTCCGAATTCGAGCCCGACGATGCGATCCCGCCACAGCCAGGTCGCGCCGGAACGGGACGCCGGATCGAAGTGGCGGGCGATCGACCAGGCGACGTCCAGAGCGGTTACACGGCGGCCACGACCGGCCTCGAAATAGGGGCTGTCGGCAAATCGCGCATCGGAACGTATCGTGATCTCGTGAATCAGGCCGTCATCGGAAACGTCAGGAAATCCAACGGCCAGTGATGGCGTCAACGCATACGGCCGTTCCAGGTACTTGTAGCGGTAGAGCGTATCGAAGATGGCCGGCACCAGGAGCCGGGCGTAGGTGTTGTTGGCCTGGGCAGGATCAAGCGAGGACGGCGCACCGTCGATGGCGTGTCGATAGACCTTGACCGGCGCTTGCGGGTTCGACGAGTCCGAATTGCAACCGATCAGCAGAACGACAAGCAGCCCGATCCAGGCCCATTGCACCGTTCCTTGCTTGCGCATTAATGCCAACCCCCGCGTGCGGAAACCCAATGTCACCAGTGCCCATTCTCGCCCAATTACTCGCTGACCGCGAATACCGGGTGAGACGGGCATCACACAAATTTTCGGAAATTTTCTTGCATCTTCCAAAAATTGACAGTATTGTCAATCCACACTTCTGGCAATTGACGATAACAGGCTCAAAAAGATCATGGCATCCAGCGTCCTCTACGCCACACCGCTCAGCGCCGCCGCCGAACACTGCACTTTCGCCGTGCAGGCCATCCGCGCGCTCAGCTCCGACCGTGGCGTTTTTGGCTCGCAGCTCAACTGGTTCGAAGTGCTGATTCGCCCGCTGGGCCCCTATGGCGGCTGTTCTCCGGCGGAGTTCGTTGATCGGCTCTACGAGGAGCGCGAGACCGTGTACACCGACCGGGAAGTGCTCCGACGAGCCAGCGATTGGGTCATGGCGCAGAACGAGCCGCACCGGATCAGCGTGAACACACACCCGCAATCACTGACCCACAGTCGCTTCGTCGCTCAGGTCCTGGCAACCCAGGAGCGCCTCGCTGAACGGGGTCATTCTCTGTGTCTGGAACTGATCGAGTACGGGCGCTGTGACGAAAAGAGCCTGCTGATCATCAACGCCGACAAACTGAGGCAGGCCGGCGTTCTGATCGCGCTGGATGACTTCGGCAGCCGGATCAACTGCTTCGATCTGTGTGCCGCCGGAATTGTCGATCTGCTGAAAATCGACCTTCGACTGATCGACGGTCTGGACCGCGATTCCAACCAGCGAGCGGTCATCGAAAGCATCCTGACACTTGGCCGGGGCCTTGGAGCCCGGGTCGTGGCGGAGGGCGTCGAAACGGCCAGTCAGGTCGCAACCCTTCGCCAGATGGGCGCGGACTTCGCCCAGGGCTTTTATTTCCATAAACCTCAGCGACTGGATATCTGAGATGAGCCATATCGCAGCACAATCCAATCAGGGGGAAGACGTCAACTGGCTGGTTGATGCCATATCGAGAATGATTCGTCCAATCGTGCGTTTTTCGATAGGGCGGATTTCCTGCAGCGCTCTGGTCGATCTCGTTCGTCTGGTCTACGTCCAGGAAGCACGCAACCATCTGCAGTCACAGAATCCCGACAAGAAGGTCACCCGCTCAGCGCTCGCCCTGCTCTGCGGCATGGACGGTCGCGCCATCAAGACCTTCGAAGACAGTGTCAATCGAGAGTATGTGGCTTCCGATGTCTGCTCCGAAGCGACCATTCTGGGAGTTTGGAAAAATGACGATACCTTCCGCGATCCCGATACCGGTGAACCGGCAGAGCTGCTCATCCACGGCCCGCACGGCACGTTTCAGCGACTGGTCACGCGCGCTGCCGGACGGGCGGTGACGGTACAGACTGCGCTCGAAAAGCTGATCGACAGCGGCAACGTCAGCCTCAACGAAGACGGTACCCACGTCACACTGATCGATCCGTATTACCAGCCAGTCAAGCACTCGGAGCGTGCCGCCATCGAAGCGAGCAGCCTGGCGATCGGTCGGCTTGGCGCTACGCTGAAACACAACATCGATCGTTTCGATCAGGATCAGCCACCGTGGCTGCAGCAGGATCGCTGGTGTACCCGCATCCCGACCGAGCGGCTGGATGTGATTCGCGCCGAAATGCGCGCTGTACTCAACCGACACATTCTCGAGATTGAGCATTATCTCGACAGCGAAGAAAAACCCGCCTCCGACCCCGAAGAATCGATGGTCGGTGTGGGTTGGTATTACTGGGAGAAGTCCGTAACGCCTGGACTGACCGAATCGGATTCCAATCAGTCTTGAACAACCAGACCTTTGTCAGCGACAGCATTGACATTCAATATCAATAGGAGATACGAGCATGAACCTTCACATCGAAAAATCTGGCACTGGAATCGAGAAATCAGGAACCGGCATCGAAAAATCCGGTACTGGAATCAATCGATCGGGTACAGGCTACACGCGGCGGGCGCGCCTCTTCCAGGCTATGTTTGGCGCTGCGGCACTTTGCACGGCCACCATCGTGCAGGCCAGCACTCCAGGGCTCATGCTTTCCCAGACCGAAACCGGTCTTCAAGTCTCCATGCATGTCGATCAGCGGATGGTTGTCGGTCAGGTTCAATCGGCGGTTCCCCTTTCCGGCCTGGTCACAGTCAATCTCTACGATGTCCAAGCGCTGGCCAGCGGGGGCACTCAGACCTATGGCTCGGGAACTGGTGAGGCCGGAAACTGCGCGAACTACGGCACTCAGACCTACGGATCAGGTACTGGTGAAACCAACACCTATGGTTCGGGCACAGGCTGGACCGATACCTATGGGTCAGGCACCGGCGACATCGACACCTACGGATCAGGTACCGGTGAAACCAATACCTACGGATCAGGTACCGGCTGGACCGCTACCTACGGATCAGGCACCGGCGAAACCAACACCTATGGTTCGGGTACCGGCTGGACCGATACCTA
>CAYTQT010000006.1:37458-85153 GCA_964439915.1 uncultured Wenzhouxiangella sp.
GGCTCAGGCACCGGCGAAACCAACACCTATGGTTCGGGTACCGGCTGGACCGCTACCTACGGATCAGGCACCGGCGAAACCAACACCTATGGTTCGGGTACCGGCTGGACCGATACCTATGGCTCAGGCACCGGCGAGACTGACACCTACGGTTCAGGCACCGGTAGTCCCGCTGCCGCGCGCGAAGGGCGATCCGAGGGCTGCGGCTCCCAGGTCGCGCGCTGGGGCCAGCTCGAGCTGGTGATCGATCCGGATGCCACTTATATCCTCGTCCATCGCGACACGGTCGACGGTCCGCAAGAGGTCATGGCCACGGTCAGAACTGCTGCAGCGAGTCGCTGACATACAACAGCTTTCAAGACTCAAAACTGATCGTGCGGCACCCACACACGTCGCACGCTCAGACTTGGGGGCTTGGCAGTCGTCAGTTCCTCCT
Source organism: uncultured Wenzhouxiangella sp. (assembly GCA_964439915.1). GTDB lineage: Bacteria > Pseudomonadota > Gammaproteobacteria > Xanthomonadales > Wenzhouxiangellaceae > Wenzhouxiangella. Next base: position 37,895 of record CAYTQT010000006.1, read on the forward strand.
TCCCATTGACGATTGGCGAGCGTTGGTGGCCCCGGCTTCGGCCGGGGCTCTTTTTTTCCCATCTCCAGGCTCAGCCCTGCCTTGCAGACCGACGCCTGGCGCACGCCTCTGAAGTCATTCAGCGGCTCCCCGGCCCACACGGTCTCCGAGTTCGACCGCAAGCGATTCAATCTGGACTTGCCGCTCGGAAGGCCGCGCACCCGGATTGAGCTCTGACCACGACGGCCGGTAGCGCGCTTTGCGCAGCAGGAGCGGCACCGCCAGTTCCCGGTCCGCCGCCTCGCCGGCCGCCACGGTTTTCGGACTGCCATGCCCCATTCTTCGCAGACTTCGAAGCAGGTGCAGTTGCCGAGCGCTGATCAGCGCCAGCGTTGGATCGTCGATGGCCAGGGTGACGCGATCGCGGATTCGATCTACTACCTGTGAGCCCAGCCCCTTGACCAGACCCACGCCACCGCCGGCCAGAGTCCCGATCACCGTTCCCATGCCCAGACTGAGACCGCCGGTTGCCACATCGACCAGCGCCCCTGCCCCGGCGCCGAGCCCGGCCAGTTTTCCGGTCTGAATTCCATAGATTCGAAACGTCTGGGGATCGAAGGGATCCTCGGCCCAGTGGCCGTCGGTCAGCGGCAGGCCCTCGTCTTCGTAGGCCTGTACATCAAAGCGATAGAGGGCAAGAAGGGTCTCCACAGTGGCCTGCTCTCGTCGACGCACACTGTCCTGCAGAGCGCCCAGGGTCGACGAAACGGCTGCAGGGTCGGAAGCGTCGGCGCGCCGACGGGCCGCGGCCACATCGATCAGCAGCGAGGCGATCGTACGCAGAGCAGCCTCAAGCCGTTCGTCCTCATCGGCCTCGAGACGGGCCAGCCAGTCATCCAGCGTGGCCTCGAATCCATCCAGCTGGCTCTTGAGTTTCTCGAACAGACGTCGCTCGCTGGCCGGGTCGCGCACCGCAGCATCGAAGGTAATGACCGTGTGCAGCGTGACCTCGGCCAGGGCCAGCCGCCACTGCTCCTCGCGGCTGTCCTCGGCCGCAGTGAAGTTGAGGACGGGCACGATCGGTCGGGCACACAAGGCCAGGATTGCCAGCTCGTCCTGGTATTTTTCGAGGACGGGTTCGCGGGCATCGATGACATACAGACCAATGTCCATGCCCAGCATCAACTCCAGGACGCGCGCTTCCTGGTCGAAGCGCTGAACGGCCGGTGAATCATCGAGCAGGGCGCGGACGCGAGCCGGCCCCGCATGGCGATCGCCCGGTTGCTGATCCAGCCACTCGATCAAGTCGGGCGCGTTCTCGAGTCCGGGCGAGTCGTAAAGCTCGATCAGCCCACGGCCCTCGCTTCGAAGCTCGGTGGTGGTGACCTGGCGCGTAGTGCCGCCGCGGTCTTCCACAGCGCCGAAATCCCGATTCCGGGCCAGGGTCCTGACCAGCGAGGTCTTGCCGGTGTTGGCGTGGCCGACCACCGCGATTCTGAGCAGACGCGAACTCATGCATCATCTCCGGGTGGCTCGAGCGCATCGACCACTCGCGCTCTGACCGTGTCCGGAGCCTGGCGCAGGCTGATTGGCCGCGACCGTCCGCCGGCGCGGACAGCCAGGCGCTGCCAGTCTGCCAGCCGCGCGGCCAGATCCCCGCCGCGGCACTCGACCTGCTCGCTACCCACGAGCAGCAGGGTCAGAGCACTGCGTGCAGCATCCGCCAGGCGATTGATGAAGCGCGCGCCGCCGCTGTCGGGTGTGCGCAGCAGGGAGCAGACCACCAGCAGGTCCGAAGGGGGCGGTCGCATGGCCTCCAGCGCCTGAACCAGGGCCTGACGCTCCTTGCGTCGATCGGCGCGACCCAGATGAATGACCCGGTCATCCATGATTTCGGCGATCCGGGCATCCGCGTCACCGTCGAGCTCGAACCCCACCAGCACGGGACGGCCTGCGGGTGCCGGCCGAGACCTGGGCGCCCGGTCCGGTTCGTCTTCCGGCATCGTACCCAGGGTCTTGTGTGAGCCCGCACCGGGCATCAACTCGGCCTTGAGGCGCAGATAGCCGGGCTGGCCAAGGTCCAGCGTCACCCCACGGGCCCGACGCCGAAATCGCCACCAGGACAAGAACACCAGCAGCAGTCTCGGCAGAGCCACATAGAGTGCGACCAGCAGCATCAGGAAGCGGGCCCAGAGCGCCCGATCCGCGCCGGCCAGACCACCAACCCGCCCGCGCTCGATCAGCTCCAGCGTCATCGCAGGCCCCAGACCGAGCCATTCCGGAAACCAGGCCAGCGCCTGAATGAGGCTGGCAACGTTTCGCTCGCTCAGGATCGTCGTGCCCCAGCTCAGATCATATTGCGCGATGCTGAAATGAAACAGCAGTCCCAGCAGTGCACCAGCGGCGTAGCCCAACCAGAGCAGATGCGAGCCCAGACTCAGCCACCAGCGACCAGCCGGGGTCGCAAGCCATGCTGCAGCGGATTGGGCCAGCTCGGGCGCCAGCGTGCTGGTCAGAAAACGTGGCCCGAGCCAGGCCAGCAGCCGATCGACCATCCCCGTGAGCACGCCTCCTGAACCCCTCGACCGCCCACCCCAGACCCAGACCAGCAGCCAGACCAGCAGCAGCAAGGTCGGCAGCCCGACCAGTGTCAGCGAGGCCAGCAGCAGGTCCATCTGGCGATCGGCAACACTCGCCCTGGCTGCCAGCCAGCCAGTCATCACTCCCAGGATACCCAGGCCCAGCAGAAATCGCCGGCCGCTTCGAGCCAGCGTCAGCAGATCATCGCCAACCCCGACCAGACCCGGGACCGCCCGCGCCCGAACCGCCAGCCGGTCCTCCAGGCCCCCTTCAGCTTCGCGAGCCAGGCGCACGGCCGCCGCATCATCGCGCCATCGGCCCTGGCGTTGTTCTCGCCGACGCAGCGCCTCGGTGAGCAGCCAGTCGTTCAGTTCGATACCTCGTGTGACCAAGTCCCGATCAGCGTCCCATTGGAGTTCAGACCGACATCTTACTAACAAGGCCGCCACAGAGACAGGAAACCAATCTGTGAAAGTTTGATCCCGGTCAACAAGAGCGCCCAAGCCTGTTGGGACAATCTGCTGCGATCTTCTACCGGCCCCTTCAAGGAAGCCCAAATGAGCGAAACCATTACTTATAACGACAAGGTTGTGCGTCAGTTCGCGGTGATGACCGTGATCTGGGGCATCGTGGGAATGCTGGTCGGCGTGATTATCGCCGCCCAGTTGATCTGGCCAGACATGACCCTGGGGATTCCATGGCTGAGCTACGGTCGCCTCAGACCGCTGCACACCAATGCGGTCATCTTTGCCTTCGGCGGATCAGCCCTGTTTGCCACCAGCTATTACTGCGTTCAGCGAACCTGTCATGCCAGGCTGTTTTCCAATGCCTTGGCTTCGTTCACGTTCTGGGGCTGGCAGGCCGTCATCGTCGGTGCCGCCATCACACTGCCGCTGGGCCTCACCATGGGCCGGGAATATGCCGAGCTGATCTGGCCGCTGGCCATCCTGATCGCAGCCGTCTGGGTCGCCTACGCGGTCGTCTTCTTCGGAACGATTGTCAAGCGCAAGGTCAAGCATATCTATGTGGCGAACTGGTTCTTCGGCTCGTTCATCCTGACCGTTGCCGTGCTGCATATCGTCAACAACCTGGCCATACCGGCGACCCTGACCCACTCCTACCCGATCTATTCCGGCACCGTCGATGCCATGGTTCAGTGGTGGTACGGCCACAATGCGGTCGGCTTCTTCCTGACTGCCGGCTTCCTCGGCATGATGTACTACTTCGTACCCAAGCAGGCCGGGCGTCCCGTCTACTCCTACCGCCTGTCCATCGTCCACTTCTGGTCGCTGATCGCGATCTACATGTGGGCCGGGCCGCACCATCTCCACTACACCGCGCTGCCCGACTGGGTGCAGTCTCTTGGGATGGTCTTCTCGCTGATGCTGCTGGCCCCGAGCTGGGGCGGCATGATCAACGGAATCATGACGCTGTCGGGCGCCTGGCACAAGCTGCGCACCGACCCGATCCTGCGCTTCATGATCGTCGCCCTGTCGTTCTACGGCATGTCGACCTTCGAGGGCCCGATGATGTCGATCAAGACCGTCAACGCGCTCAGCCACTACACCGACTGGACCATCGGCCACGTCCACTCCGGTGCCCTCGGCTGGGTGGCGATGATCTCGATCGGATCGCTCTACAGCCTGTTTCCGCGGCTGCTGGGACTCAAGAGCATGTACTCCACGCGCCTGATCGAATGGCATTTCTGGACATCGACCATCGGCACCGTGCTCTACATCGTTGCCATGTGGATCGCCGGTGTCATGCAGGGTCTGATGTGGAGAACCTTCAACGATGACGGCACCCTGACCTACACCTTCATCGAAGTTCTGAAATTGACCGAACCGTTCTATCTGCTGCGTCTGCTGGGTGGTCTGATCTTCCTGTCTGGCATGTTCATCATGCTCTACAACGTGATCAAGACTTTCCAGATGGCCAAAGGCAGCGATCGCGAGGTCGTCGTGACCGTGCCTGCGCACGCTTGAGAGGAGTTGCGAAATGATTCATGAAAAGATCGAAAAGAACGCGGCCCTGCTCGGCGTCCTGATCATCCTGGCCATCAGCGTCGGCGGCATCGTGGAAATCGTTCCGTTGATGTTCAAGGGTGCGGTGGTCGAGCCGGCCGAGGGGGTCGAACCCTACAGCCCGATCCGCCTGGCTGGTCGCGACATCTATGTCCGCGAGGGCTGCTACGGCTGTCACAGTCAGCAGATCCGCCCCTTCCGCTCGGAAACCGAACGCTATGGCCACTATTCGGTCGCCGGTGAGTTCGTCTACGACCGCCCCTTCCAGTGGGGCTCGAAGCGCACCGGGCCGGACCTGGCGCGGGTCGGTGGTCGCTACAGCGATGACTGGCATGAACTGCACCTGATCGACCCGCGCGCCGTCGTGCCGGAGTCCAACATGCCTGCCTACCCCTGGCTGGCCGAGCGCGTTGTCAACGGGCAGACCCTGCAGAAGCACATGCGCGCCCTGCAGCGGATCGGCGACCCCTACAGCGACGAACAGATCGAGGCCGCCGCGCAAGAGGTGGCAGGCAAGACCGAAATGGAAGCGCTGATCGCCTACCTGCAGGGCCTTGGCACCGAATGGACCGGGCAGCGCGTTGCCCCGCGGGCCGGGGGTGATACATGAGCGCAGGTCTCTGGACCCTGTTCTCGATGGGCGCTTTCATCGCCATCGTCATCTGGGTATTTCTGATCAAGAACCGCAAGGACTTCGATGCTCAGGCGAACATGCCGCTGAACGATGACGCGCGTGAGCTGCGAGAGCAAGAAAAGAAGGAGGATTCGTAAATGAGCGCTTTCTGGCACTGGTTTGTCGTCGTTATCGTGGTCGCGTTTACCGCTTTCATGGTGTATCTGTTCGTTGCCACCGGCAAGGCCAAGGTTCCTTCACAGAAGGGCACCAGCGGCGAGGACACCACCGGTCATGTCTGGGACGATGATCTGGAGGAACTCAACAATCCCATGCCGCGCTGGTGGCTGTGGCTGTTCTATGGCACGGTGATCTTTTCGATCATCTATCTGGTGCTCTATCCCGGACTGGGCCGCTATGACGGTGCACTCGGCTGGAGCTCGGAGGGCCAGTACGAGCAGCAGATGGCGCGCGCCTCGGCCGCGTTCAATGATCGCTTCGGTGAACTGGCGGCCAGTCCGCTGGTCGAGCTGGCCGACAACGAGGATGCCCTGCGCATGGGTCGCAATCTCTATGCCCATAACTGTTCGACCTGTCACGGTTCGGACGCCCGCGGCGCCCAGGGTTATCCGAACCTGACCGATGATCACTGGACCTGGGGCAGCCAGCCCGAGCAGATCCTGACCTCGATCCATCAGGGCCGCCAGGCCGCCATGCCTGGCTTTGGCGCCGTTCTGGATGATCAGGCCGTGACCCGGACGGCAACCTACGTGCAGCAGCTGGCCGGCGAGTCGGTCGATGCCAGCACGGCCTCGGCCGGCAAGCAGCACTACGACATGGTCTGTGCCGCCTGTCACGGGGCGGACGGCAAGGGCAACGCCCTGCTGGGCGCGCCCGATCTGACCGCTGGAATCTATATCTACGGCAGCGACCGGGACAGCATCGAATACACCATCCGGAACGGTCGTAACGGCATCATGCCGGCCCAGGTCAATCTGCTCGGCGAGGCCCGGACCCGTCTGGTGGCCGCTTATGTGCTGAACCTGGCAAACGAGGCCGCTGCCGGCAATGAATGAGGCCACAACACCAGGCCGCACCGACGCCAGCAGCACGCCACCACCCCGCCCCCTGGCTCAGCGCCTGGGGGCGATTCTCTGGCCCTCTTTCTTTGCCGCTGGCGTCGCCACAGTTGTTTTCTTCATGGCCGTGGATCCCCTGGTACTGCGAGACATCACCTTTCCGGAGCTGAACATTTCTCGCCACGGCGGCTACACGATCGCGTTCTTTCTGTTCTGGGCAGCGACCGCCTCATCGAGCCTGTTCAGCTGGATCCTGCTGCGCCCGACCAGCCGGTTCAATCCCCCCCGTCATTCAGATTGATTCCTCAATGAGCGATAACAGCACGACGCCCGAAGCGATTCCGCTTTATGTCAAGCACGACAAGGTTTATCCGCGCGAAATCCATGGCCGATTCGCGCGCCTTCGGGCAATCGCCGCCTGGGTCCTGCTCGGCCTGTTCTACGTGCTGCCCTGGATCAATCTGGATGGCACCCAGATCGTACTGTTCGACCTGCCCAACCGGCAGTTCCATTTCTTCGGGCTGACGCTGTGGCCACAGGATCTGTTCATCCTGTCGCTGCTGCTGGCGCTGGCTGCCTTCACCCTGTTCTTCTTTACCGCCCTGGCCGGACGCTTGTGGTGCGGCTACGCCTGTCCGCAAACGGTCTGGACGGAAGTCTTTCTGTGGATGGAGCGGGTCACCGAAGGCACCCGCAACCAGCGCATGAAGCTGGACCAGGGTCCCTGGAACCGAAAGAAGGTCGTCAGGAAATCGAGCAAGCAGTTTCTCTGGATCGTTTTTGCACTCTGGACAGGCTTTACCTTCGTCGGCTTCTTCGTGCCGATCCGCGACCTGGCCGTGCGCATCCCGAGCTTCGAGCTGGGCGGCTGGGAGACCTTCTGGCTGTTCTTCTACGGCTTTGCCACCTACGGCAATGCCGGCTATCTGCGCGAGCAGGTGTGCAAGTACATGTGCCCCTACGCCCGCTTCCAGTCAGCCATGTTCGACGCCGACAGCCTGATCATCTCCTATGACATCGATCGCGGTGAACCGCGCGGTGGCCGCAGACGCGATGCCGATCCGGCCGAACTGGGTCTGGGCGACTGCATCGACTGCAAGGCCTGCGTGCAGGTCTGCCCGACCGGCATCGACATCCGCGAGGGGCTGCAGATCGAGTGCATTGCCTGCGCGGCCTGCATCGATGTCTGCGACGAAGTCATGGACAAGATGGACTACCCGCGCGGCCTGATTCGCTACACCACCGACAACGCGATCGAGGGCAAGCCCACCCGGGTTCTGCGGCCGAGAATCTTCATCTATCTGTTCGTCCTGCTGGCCCTGATGACGCTGATCGGAAGCATCCTGACCAACCGCGATCCTCTGATCGGCGACGTGCTGAGAGATCGAACCTCGCTGTATCGAGTCATCGGCTCCGAGCTGGAAAACAGCTATCGGCTCAAGCTCTCGAACCGGACCGAACAGACCCTGGCCGTCGAGGTCAGTGCCAGTGGCCTGCAGGGCCTGCGCGTCGTCGAGCCGACCCAGCCCTTCACCATCGACCCCGGTCAGTCCGGCGATTTCGCACTGACCCTGGCGCTGCCGCTCGACGCAGCCGACCCCGGCATGCTGCCGGTCACAGTCACCGCCACCAGCCCGGAAGGCGACACCTATCAGGCGATCGAAACCCGCTTCTACGTGCCCTCCAACCCGAACTGAACGGAACACACAACGCATGAACGAGCAGATCATCAACCCCTGGTACCGCGAACCCTGGCCCTGGTTCATCCTGAGCATCCTCGGTCTGGGCGTTTTCTTCGGCATTTCAATCCTGCTGATCGGCCTGTCGAACCCGCCGCAGATGGTCCGTGGCGAATACGAGCGCTTCGGTCGCGGCATGGTCGATATCGGCAGCCGCACCGAGCAGGCCCGGACGCTGGGACTCAGCGGCCAACTGACCGAACGCAACAGCGAATGGGTTCTCGAACTGGCAGCCAACGACAGCGCCAGCCTGCCCGATCAACTCCTGCTGATCGTGCAGCATCCGGTCGACGCCGAACAGGATCGAACCGTGCTGCTCAATCGCGACAGCTACGGCCTGTTCCGGGGCGAATGGACCGCGCCGCCGCATCACGCAACCCTGATCCTGCAGGATCTGTCGCAGAGCTGGTGGATCAGCGCACACCTCGGTGACACGCCTGAAAGCATGCTGGAACTGATCCCAAGGCGGCTGTGAGTGCGGTCCTCCCCAATCCCGCTGCAGCCGGCGAGTGCGAACACGCGCTGATCCACTGCGGCCACTGCGGCGAGCCCGTGCCAAAGGGTCTGGAGCTGTTCGCCACGATCGGCGGCAGTGAGCAGCCGATGTGCTGCCACGGTTGCCAGACGGTCGCAAAGCTGATCGAGAACTCCGGCCTCGGCCGCTACTACGACTTTCGCGATGCCCTGCCGGAGCGCCCCGAGTCGACCGAGCTGTCGCAGGAAGACTTCCTGGCCTGGGATCGCTCTGCCGTGCTGGATCACCATGCCCGTCGCCTGGGCAACGGCGAGGTCGAACTGGCACTGGTCCTGGAAAACGTCCACTGCGCGGCCTGCGCCTGGCTGATCCGCCGCTTCCTGGGCGAGCTGCCCGGTGTCATTTCCCTGCAGGTCGATATTGCCGATGGGCGGGCCAATCTGCGCCTTGATCCTGCCCGGACTCCACTCAGCGAAGTGGCCGCCCGGCTTGCCGCGCTCGGCTACCGGCCGCACCTGGACAGCCCCGAGGCCGGACGGGATCGAGACCGGGAGCAGCGTCACGACATGCTCAAGGCCCTGGTCGTGGCCGGTCTGGGCATGATGCAGGTCATGAGCTTTGCCCTGGCCGGCTACATCGGCGCCATGCAGGACATCGACCCGACCAGCGAGCGCTTCTTTCAGCTCATCAGCATGGTCGTCGCCGTACCGGTGGCACTCTATTCGGGGCAGATCTTCTACCGTTCGGCCTGGCGGACCCTGAAAAGCGGCCGCATGGGTATGGACGTACCGGTCGCCCTGGCCATGCTGCTGGCCCTGTTCTCGAGCATCGTGATCACCTGGGCAGATGCCGGCGAAACCTATTTCGATTCGGTCGTGATGTTCATCTTCTTCCTGCTGCTGGGCCGCTATGCGGTCCTGGTCGCACGCCAGAAGGCCGGCCGTCTGCACTCGGCTCTGGCCCGCGCCCTGCCGACCCAGGTCCGGCGCCTGACCGGGACCGGCTCGGAGCTGGTCTCGCTGATCGAACTCGAAGTCGGTGATCGGATCCAGGCCAGTGCCGGTGAAACCATCGCGGCCGATGGCACGGTGCTGAGCGGACAGGCCCAGATCGACGAATCCCTGCTGTCCGGCGAGTCCCTGCCGCGGCGACGCGACGCCGGTGATCAGGTCATGGCCGGCAGTCTGATTCGCGATGGCCAGGTCGAGTTCCGGATTGACCGGCTCGGCCAGAACACCACCCTGTCCGGCATCGTTCGACTGCTCGACCAGGCCCGCCAGTTCCGACCGCGAATGGCGCGGCTGGCCGACCGCATTGCCGGCTACTTCGTGACCGTCGTGCTGGCGGCAGCGGCCGTGGCCGGCCTGGTCTGGTGGCAGATCGACCCCAGCCAGGCCCTGCCCGTCGCACTGGCGGTGCTGGTCGTCTCCTGTCCCTGCGCGCTTGCTCTCGGCACGCCCGTGGCGCTGGCATCAGCCACCCGCGGTCTGGCCCGGCTGGGCATCCTGATCCATCGCCCGGACGCGCTGGAAAACCTGCCGAGACTGACCCATCTGGTCTTCGACAAGACCGGCACCCTGACCGAATCCCGTCCGCTGCTCAGCGAGACGCGCGCCGCCGCCGGGGTCGACCCGGCCCGGGCCCAGCGCCTGGCCGGGCGTCTGGAACGGATCAGCCGCCACCCGCTCAGCCTGGCCTTTTCCCGCTTCGACGACGGCGGCGCGGTCAGCGATGCGACGGCCGTCACGGCCTGCGGCGTCAGCGGGGGCATCGACGGTGTGGACTATCGACTCGGCAAGGCCGCTTTCATTGCCGAGCAGATCGGCGAGCCGGTGGCCGAACCGGGGCCCGGCCAGTGGCTGGCCCTTGCCGACGACCAGCGGGTTCTGGCCTGGTTCCATCTCGATCTGCCGCTGCGCCAGGGTGCCCGGCAGCTGATCGAGCAGCTCCAGGCCAGCGGCAAGACCCTGTGGCTGGCTTCTGGCGACCGCCGGGCCAATGTCGAAGCGATGGCCGGGAGCCTGGGAATCGAACACTTCCGGGCCGAGCTCTCGCCGCAGGACAAGCTCGAACTGGTCCGCAAGCTCCAGTCCGACGGCGCACGCGTGGCGATGATCGGTGATGGCATCAACGACGCGCCCGTGCTGGCCGGCGCCGATATCTCCATGGCCCTGGCCGAGGGTGCCGATATCGCCCGTACCCAGGCCGATCTTGTCGTCACCGGCTCCAGCCTGGACCGTCTGGCCTCAGCGCTGGCCCTGGCTCCGCGTGTGCGCCGGGTCATCATCCAGAATCTCTGCTGGGCCCTGGGCTACAACCTGCTGGCCCTGCCCTTTGCCATGGCCGGACTGATTCCGCCCTGGCTGGCGGCGATCGGCATGTCGGCCTCGAGCCTGATCGTGGTACTCAACGCCCGTCGCCTGGGCGCTGAGGTCGAACGGACGCAACGGCGCGGGCGTATGCTGCAGAGGCCTCTGCCGGGAGCCAGCCCATGAGCATCATCTACGTTCTGATACCGCTCTCGGTCATCCTGATGGTCTTTGCCATCGGCTTTTTCTTCTGGGCCGTGAAGAACAACCAGTTCGACGACCTGGACAGCCCCGCGCTCGATATGCTCGATGATGATCCACCGCCGGATCAGAAGGGCTCTCCAGCTCAGAGCGCGGCGCCGGGAGAATCAACTGACAACAGCACAGAATCCAGATAGAGGATGCGATTTCCCGACGCCATCCGGCTTTCGAACGCTTGGATGTGCGATTCAAATAACCATTCAAATTTCGTTGCAATTCAGCCTCGACTGAGTCATCCTTCAGGATTAATCCTTGGAGGGCGTTACATGAGATATCTGATTACGGGAATTTGCGGCTTGCTTCTGGCCAGCCTGGCGGTAGCTAACAACGCTGGTGTCGACATCAACCCATCGCCGTTTGCAGTCGCGACCAACGCGACCGTGACCGGCACACAGACCGACGGCCCGACCGGCGGATGTTCCTTCGTCGAAATCACGATCAACGCCGACATCGAGGGCATCAACGACCTGGGCGGCGGAAACGATCAGGTTCGATTCACGATTTTTGACGATGGTGCCGAACGCGCTTTCGAAGTCGTTTCGGTTCCTGTCGGCACTACCGAAGCGGTCGAAGTCACGCTGACCTTCGAAGGTGTGATCGGACAGGGCGCGGAAGGGGTCGGCGTGTATATCATGGACGGTCCCGACTCTGATTTTGGCCAACTTCTTTTTGAATTGGATCCTTTCAACCCCGACGTTGTGGTCGGCACCTGCCCCGGAGATGGCCTGAGCTTCCGCTCGGTTCCCGTCGACAGCCCCTGGGCACTCGGACTGCTGGCCCTGTTCCTGGGACTGGTCGCGGCCGGAGTGATCCGCTCGCGCGCCTGAAGCAAGACACCCCAGAATCCTTGGGGATGAAAAAGCCGCCGGTCTCCGGCGGTTTTTTTTTGCCTGGAAATGTGCATGAAAAGGAATCGGGGTCGCTCTGCTGCCGTTACTATTTAAGGTGTCATGAATCCCGAAACCGCCCTGCTCACCGGCCTTCTGGCCGGCCTGTTCGGATCGACCCACTGCCTGGCCATGTGCGGCGGCATTGTCGGTCTGCTGCACTCCCAGCTGCCCCAGGGCGGGTCGGCCTTGAGCGCCGGATTCCACATCGGCCGCATCACCAGCTACCTGGCGATCGCGATGCTCGCGACCCTGATCGGGATGCTGCCGGGCCAGCTGCTGCCCGACGCTGCCCCGGCGATCATGCGCATTGCTTTAGGAATGCTGATCATCAGCATGGCGGTCTATGTCGCGGCCCCGGGGCGTTTCCGTGATCTGGCAGGCCAGCTGGCCGCGCCACTGACCCGCCGGCTGATTCCGGTCTTCTCGAAATTCCTGCCGGTCCGCTCGCTGGATCAGGCCATCGGCCTGGGCCTGCTCTGGGGCCTGCTGCCCTGCGGCCTGCTGTATTCCATCGTTGCCGCCGCCGTCCTGCTGGCCGACCCGCTCGCCACCACCGCCATGGTCGTCGCCTTCGGCGCCGGCACGGTGCCGCTGCTGCTGGGCAGCGGGCTGCTGATGCTCAAGTTCCGCTCGGCCATCAACCGCCGCTCCCTGCGCTGGACCGCCGCCGGACTGTTGACCCTCACCGGCCTGCTGATCGCCGTCGGACCGCAGCTGGCACACCACATCGATCATCCGTGGATGCACTTTCTGATGGATTGCGTTTCATAGCGAAAAGGGGCCTTGCGGCTGGGTTTTTTCGCCTTCGGCGTTGCTCTTTAAGCGCCTAAGGCGCTTGGTTTTATTCCGCTTCGCGGAATGAAATTCAAATTCAAAGGCGTTTCGCCCACGCGCTTCGCGCAGGCAACAAGAAAAATGCATAGTGATCCTTGATCCCTGATTCCTCATTCGGGCCGAGCGAAGCAGTGCAGGGGAAAGCGAGCAGGCGGTTTGCGCGTAGCGCATGAAGCCTGTTCGTGTGCCCGGCCGCACGTGGCCAGACCCCTGCATTTCGTGCCCTGGACACTCGTCGAGCAGCGTAGGGCAGAACGGAGGCCTTCTGGACATGCCTGTTTGAGCGGAGCGCAGCCGGGAACGCAAGGGCGGTTTGCGCATCGCGCAAGAAGCCCTTGAGCGTCACCGGCCGCACTTGGGGCGAAACGCCTTTGACCCTCCTGTCGCGGAGCGACAGATAAACAAACGCTTTTGAAGTTTGAAAGGAAACGCCAGCAGGCGAGCCTGAAACTACAGGCCGCCAGGCAACCCCTCACCCCTCTTCTGGGTAAAGAAACTCCCACCACTCCGGTTCATCTTTGAGGTGCCTATCGAACCAGGCCAGCATCGTGTCCCACCAGACGTAGCGTTTCTCGCGATCGAGGATCCAGTGGTCCTCGCCGGGGAACTCGACCAGTTCGACCTCGCGGCCGAGCAGCTTGAGGGCGGTGAACATGGTGTCGGACTCGCCCGGCGGGACGTTGGTGTCGGAATCGCCGGTGACCAGCAGCAGCGGCGTGGTGATCCTGTCGGCGTTGTAGATCGGTGACTGCTCGACGTAGAGCTCGCGATTGTTCCAGGGAAAGCTGCCGCGGCTGGCGATGCCGGAATAGCCGTAACCCCACCAGCCCTCGCCCCAGTAGGAGGTCAGGGTGCTGATGCCGGCGTGCGAGATCGAAGCCGAAAAGATATCGGTCAGAGTGGCCAGATACATGGTCATGAAGCCACCGTAGCTGGCGCCGATATTGCCGACCCGTTCCGGGTCGATGAAATCATGCGCTTCGAGAAACTTGCCGGTGCCCTCGATGATGTCGTCTGCCGTGTAGCGGCCCCAGGCGTTGACGTGCAGGGCCGAGAATTCCTGGCCGTAGGCGACCGCTCCGCGCGGTTGCAGGACGTAGATCACGTAGCCCTTGGACGCCCACAGGTTGAACGGGTAGCGGCCGGTGAAGGCCCGGCCGACGGGGACCGTGCCGCCGTAGTAGTAGACGATCAGGGGATAGGTCTCATCGGGATCGAAATCGGGGGGCAGGTAGTAGCGGCCGTCGATCTCGTCGCCGGATGCGTTGATGAAGGTCCAGGGGCGAACCTCGCCGAACTCGACGTCGGCATACTCGCTCTGGCGGCTGTCGATCAGGACAGTCTGCCGATCGCGGGCCAGATCGAGCAGGTGGACGCGCTGCGGGCCATTGGCGTCGGTGCCGCTCAAGGCGACCTGCACCCGACTTCCCTCGGAGGCGACGAATCGCTCCATCACCTCGACGCCGGTCTCGATGGCCTCGAAGCGCTCTCGCTCGGCATCGAAACGGACCAGGGCTGTGCCTTCGCCACGCGCGACCGACAGCAGCAGATCGCCGTCAGGCAGGCGATGAGCCGAACCGATCGAGGGGTCGAAATCGCGCGAGACACTGCGCGCCTCGCCGCCATCGGCGCTCAGGGCATAGAGCTGGGTGTCGTACTCGTTGGGAATCAGGGGCGCTTCGGTGGTCGCCCCATCACCGCCGGGCAGGCCGGGGCCGGACAGCAACCAGTAGCCGTCCTCGGCAAACAGGGCACCGCCGAGCATGCGGACCTGCCTGATCTCGCGCTGCTCCAGGGTTGCCAGATCCATTTCGATCAGGCTGAACAGGCTGTGCGGGGGCTCACTGTAGTCGATGACCCGCTGAGACAGCAGCAGGCGCTCGCCACCCGGGTCGACATCGAGCAGGTTGACGCTGACATCGGCTTGCGTCAGCGGCCGGATCAGGCCGCTGGCGACATCGACCTGAAAGAGCTGGCTGTTGTCGCGGAAATTACCCCAGCGATCCTCCAGCGACCGTATCCTGCGGCGCTGTTCGTTGGCCTCCTCCTCGGGCGCTGTCCATGAAAACAGCAGGGACTGCCCGTCCGGATGCCAGACGAATTGGCCAAGCTGCTCGTGATTGGCCAGCAGCAGATACGGACTGCCGCCGGCGGGGTACAGCCACAGATTGTTGCCCTGCCGCACTGCCAGAGTCTCGCTGTCGGGACTCCAGAGCAGCGCCGAGGGCAGCTCATCGGTCCAGGCTCGAATCACCTGGTTGCTGTCGAGAGAGCGAATCTCGAGCCGGGATAGCGAAAGATCAGCCGCCTCATCCCGTCCGGAAAACCAGAGCGCGAGATTGCGTCCGTCGGGCGAGATCTGCAGCTGACTGACCGTCTGGGCATTGGTCAGACGCTCGGCGGTGACGTGGGTGGCCGGCTCGAGGCGGACTTCAATCCGGTCGTGCTCGGCCTTTCCCTGAAAGCGAATCGAGGGCGTCGCCCCCTCGAGCGGGCCGGAATGCACCACCCAGAGATCGTGAATGCCCGGTGGTAGCGCCAGATCGATCCCTCCTTCCTTGATCGTCAGCGACTCCCCGTCCATGAAGCCGGTCATGGCTTCCAGCCCCTCCATCGTCAACGTTCCCTCGACAAAACGCTCGACCTCGATCGGCAGCATCCAGACCCCCAGAAGGTCTGCCGGAGCCGCGTCCGGGGGAGCGCTGGCCCATTCCAGAGCCTGGCTGAATATCATGACCTCGCGACCCGCAGCTGGCCGCGCCTGGCGCGTGAGCTGGCCGTAGATCGTGCGCTGGAGGGCATCGGACTTAGCGCTCTCATCCAGGCTCTGGTGGCTGATCGGCAGGGCCGACAGTGACAGCACCGTCTCGATAGCAACCGACGGCGCGCTGTCGGATGCGGGGTCGGCCAGGGCAGGCGTCACCACAAGAGTGAAGGCAAGCAGCGTCAAAGCAATTTTCATCGGGTCGTCCTTGAGACAGGAAAAGGGGTCAAGTCGTCAAATCTAGCAGATCAGAAGCCAACTTCCCCGGCCGGATTGATCTTGATCAATTTGAAGCCGCGCGCGCTGCCGTAGCCTGTGCACTTCAACGATTGACGCGCCGGAGTGCGCCGAACGCCTGTGATGTCCACCCTGATGCGGCCAAGTTTCGACCAGGATCTGATCGACCGCTACGGCGGTGCCGGGCCGCGCTATACCTCCTATCCCACCGCCGTGCAGTTTTCGGAGGACTATGGCCCGGACGACTACCTGCGCGCCCTGGCCGAGTCCAACAGCCTGCCGATTCCGGCGGACCTGTCGATCTATGTCCACGTGCCGTTCTGCAGCAGCCCGTGTTTCTACTGTGCCTGCAATCGGGTCATCACGCGCTCGACAACCGCTGGCGATCAGTTTCTCGACACCCTCGAGAAGGAATTCTCCCTGGTGGCACCGCGCATCGATGCAGATCGGCGCGTCGAGCAGCTCCATCTGGGCGGCGGCACGCCGACCTTTCTGACGGTCGACCAGCTGGGGCGTCTGACCGAGTCGCTCCGCAGCCATTTTGCCTTCGCCGACCGAGCCGAGCTCGGACTGGAAATCGACCCTCGAACCATCGACCCGAGCGGCATCATGGCGCTGCGCGACATGGGCTACAACCGGGTGTCGATCGGTATTCAGGACCTCGAGCCCGAAGTGCAGCGCGCCGTCAATCGCATTCACGATCTCGAACTGGTCTCGAGCATCTTCGGGGCCGCGCGGGCGGCCGACTTCGATTCTGTCAGCGTGGATCTGATCTACGGCCTGCCGCTGCAGACCACCGCAGGCTTCGCGCGCACGATCGACTCGGTCATCAAACTTCGACCGGACCGCATTTCGCTGTTCAACTACGCGCACCTGCCCCACATGTTCAAGGCGCAGCGCCAGATTCCCGACGATCAGATGCCAGCGCCGTCGATCAAGTTGGCCATCTTCAGAAACAGCCTGACCCGCCTACTCGATGCCGGCTACGAATTCATCGGCATGGACCATTTCGCCCTGCCCGAGGACTCACTGGTCAAGGCACGCCAGGACGGTAGCCTGGTCCGGAATTTCCAGGGCTATTCGACCCACGGCGGGCTCGATCTGGTCAGCTTCGGACCCTCGGCCATCTCCCAGGTTGGTGACAGCTTTGCCCAGAACACGCGCGACCTGGATGCCTGGGCGATCGCGCTGAAAGAGGGCCGCCTGCCGACTCTGCGCGGCCTCGATCGCACCACTGATGATCGGCTCCGGGCCGAAATCATCGAACGCATCATGTGCCAGGGCGAACTCGACTTCCGAGAGATCGGGAAATTCTTCGAGCTGCACTTCGACCGCTATTTCGACACCGAGCTCGAAGCACTCGGCGCGCTCGCCGAAGACGGGCTGCTGCTGCGACACGACCACGGATTCCGGGTCACCGAAGCCGGTCTGCTCTTCCTGCGCGCCATTGCCCGAATCTTCGACGCCTACACCGGCCCGGCGTCGGAAAAGACCCACCGATTCTCGAGAATCGTCTAATGACGCATTAACCAGCATTACCGATTGAAACATGAAGACTCGCTGATATACTGCGCATCAGGGAGTTCAATGACGAGCCGACAGATCATGGCCAATCGGAAAACGCTGCGCGAAGCCGGGGATATCGAAACACGCTGCGAGGACTG
Organism: uncultured Wenzhouxiangella sp.; assembly: GCA_964439915.1. Taxonomy (GTDB): domain Bacteria; phylum Pseudomonadota; class Gammaproteobacteria; order Xanthomonadales; family Wenzhouxiangellaceae; genus Wenzhouxiangella. The sequence continues at coordinate 55,343 of CAYTQT010000006.1, forward strand.
CTCGCTCTACAGTCTCTGTTTTGCCCAGGAACTCCCGTCGGAGGAACGCGACGACCTCAACGATGTGCTCAAGCGTCAGCAACCGCTGGCCAAGGGTGAGCATATGTTCCACGGCGGACAGCAGCTCAAGACGGTTACCGTCGTGCGCTCGGGTTCCGTCAAGTCGTATCAGATTTCTCCCGACGGCGACGAGATCGTGTCCGGCTTCTACCTGCCGGGCGAAGTCATCGGGCTGGACGGCCTGCCGACCGAAAAACACCCCGGCTTTGCCGTCGCGCTGGAGGACAGTCGCACCTGCGACATCCCATTCAACGACTTCATGACGATGCTCAACAAGAGCCCGAAGCTCAATCAGGTGATGCTGCGTCTACTGGCCGAGGAAATGACCGAAACCCGGGAGCTGCTGCTGGTAGTCGGTCGCCTCGACGCCAAGACCCGTGTCGCGCTCTTCCTGCTCAGCCTGTCACGACGACTGGCAAGACGCAATCAGGATCCCAATCAGTTCCGTCTGACCATGGATCGTCGCGACATTGCCAACTACCTCGGCCTGACGATCGAAACGGTCTCGCGCACGGTCAGCGCGCTCCAGCGCGACGACATCATTCTGGTGCGCGGCAAGATGGTCCAGATCCTCGACCGCGAGGCGCTGCGCGAACTCGCTCATCAGCTCGGCCCGGATGAAACCGGCGAGGAAACCGAACGCCGCCGAAACGCCTGACGTACCCCGTCACTCGTTTCCACAAACACTGGCCGGAGAAGCCGTCACGCCCAGGGCGCGACGGCTTGTTGTCACTACTCGGGCAGTTCGGTCCGGCCGATCAGATCGGAAAAGAACAGCGCATTGGCAAACAGTCTCTCGGCTCCGATCCAGTAACCTCGGAACAGATAGTCATCGGCCATTCGGACCACCACGCCGCGCCCGTGCCGCGTCGCTACCAGCGCCGGGGTTTCAGACAGCTTGTCTCGGGTGTCGTCGGACAGGTAGCCGGAGGCCAGCGGGTCACTGGCGTAACGGCCGGCATGGACATAGGCATTGTCGCTGGCCTGAAGGACATGGGATCCGCGCCTGAAAACGACCAGTTCAGGACGCTGATAGCCCCAGGCCAGAGGGTGGGTCGTGTCGAGCTCGATTCGAAGGGCGCTGCCGCCGATCAGGGTCCGTGCGAAATCCAGCTCGAAATCGGCGTAGGCACGGCGCTGCTTCGTGGGTTCGGCCGACGCGTCCTCGGAAGTCTCTGCCTCGTCGGCCTCGAGGAAGTCGAAATCCAGATCCAGTGATTCGACCCAGCTTGCCGCACCCCGCGCCGCGATCAGGATGCCACCACTGCGGACAAAGTCGCGAAGCGCATTCTGATCGGATTCTCCCAGGCCCGAATAACGACCGTCCGGAAGGATCAGGTGGGTGTAGTCGGAGAGATCGACGCTGCCGATCCGGTCATGGTCCAGTTGGGTGATGGTCTGGTCGAGGCGGGTGTCGAACCAGTGCCAGATATAGCCGGCATGATTGGCGCGGATGATGGATCCGGTCACCAGGGCAATCCGCGGGGCCGTCAGGACCGGAACCGAAGGCGAGCCCAGATCCGGACCGCTGAGGCTCAGGCCGCTTCTGGCGGCCAGCACATCGACGCCGTACTGCTGGCTGAGACTGCGCAAGCGCTCGCCGACGGGCGGCAGATCGTCGTCCTGAAGCCCCGGCGAGATCACAAGGCTGCCGTGCGGCAGCGCCACTTCGCCCTGGTCAGTGCGCGTATTCAGGCGATCGGAACTGGCCTGGACGCGATAACCGTCGGCCAACAGCCGGGCGAGCAGGGCCGGGGCCCGGTACTGATCCCAGGACACCAGCCAGGCCGGTGCCTGCATCGACGGAAAGGACGACGTAACGCCGGGAGCCGTGGTCAGGCGTTCGCCGAGATCCGGCAGCCGACGCACGGTGGTCAGGGGCAGATCGTAGGCCTGCGCCAGCGGCCAGGCCGAGACGTCGTAAAAGGTCTCCATCGGCAGCTCGTCGACGGGATCGAAGATCGATGTCAGAAAGCGATACTGATCCTGGCGCACTGGGACGGCCCAGGCCGAACCGGCCTGATGGCGCTGCCCATCGATCTCGACCGCCTCATTGACCGGACGCACGTCGATGCCGTGAGCCAGCAACAGGTCGACCAACGCCACGGCCCGAGCCCGATCACCGTCATCACCAAAGACCCAGCCGGCATGACCGGCATCGGCCGCCAGCTCACCGGCGGTGGTGAAGAATTCACGCTGATAGGCGATCAGATCGGCGTCGAGCTCGCTGGTCGCCTGCAGCGTGGAAATGGAGGTGCGCACCTGGTTGGCAATGGCGTCTGCGAAGGTCAGGCGGCCATAGTCCCTGTCCTGTACGTGCCCGCGAGACGAGGCCTGTTCGAACAGGATGCCGATCCCGCCGGTCATGTCTGGATAGGTCGAACCCTTGCCCAGATAATAATCATCGAAGCTTTCGCGGGTGTAGAAACTCTCTCCGGCGGCCTCCAGGGCGCGGGCGTGATATTCACCGATGCGAGCGGTCAGGGTCTGATTCTGAACGGGGGTGAGCGGATTGGTGCGCTCGGGCACCCCGGGCTGGAAGAAATAGGTCGAGTTGGTACCCATTTCATGAAAATCGGTGACCACATGCGGCTGCCACTGCTGCAGCGCTTCAGCACGCGCTCTTGATTCAGGATGGACCAGCGGCAGCCAGTCGCGATTGAGGTCGAACCAGTAGTAGTTGGTACGGCCGTTCGGCCAGACTTCGCTGTGCTCGCGGTCGTTGGGGTCCGGCGACGGATGCCGACCCCGGTGCATGTTGACCCAGTGGGCAAAGCGATCCAGCCCGTCCGGATTCAGGATCGGTTCCATCACGATGACCATATCGTCGAGCCAGGACTGCGTGCCGGCACTGCGGTCGGCGGCCAGATACCAGGCCGTTACCAGAGCCGCACTGGCCGCAGAAGCCTCGTTGCCGTGAACGTTGTAGCCCATCCAGAGCACCACGGGACCGTCACCGGCGCGACTGGCGCGCTGTCGATCGGCCTTGATACGGTCCAGCTCGCTGCGCCGGTCAGGGCTGACGAAGGTCAGAAGCACCAGATCACGCCGTCCGTGGGACTGCCCGATGACCTCCATCTCCACCCGATCGGATGCCTCGGCCAGGGCACGAAAATAACGCACGAACTGGTCGTGACGTGGATGCAGCTCGCCGACTTCGAAGTCCAGCACATCTGCTGGCGCGGGGATGGCCGGATCCGGGTCGAAATCAGCCGGAAGACCCAGGTCCTGGCGGGCCAGGGCCGACGAGGCCAAGAGGGTCAGCGCAAAAACAGTGAGCGAAAACTTCATCAAGACACCTGACGGTTTGAATCGAGTGGCCTGATAGGATAGCGACTTTCGCATCGTTATCGTCACAGATCCACGACGGGAGAATACCCATGAAACTCGATTCCAACGACCTGATCGACCAGCAGCCGATTGATCCGCGCTTTGCCTTCGGAAAGCAGGATCCCGACGAGCATATGGCGCTATCCGACAACCTCAGCCCTCATCTGGCCTGGAGTGGTGCCCCTGCAGGCACACGATCGTTTGCCGTTGTCTGCATGGACCCGGATGTGCCGTCAGTCGCTGACGACGTGAATCAGGAGGGAAAAGCCATTCCAGCGGATCTGCCGCGGGTGGATTTCTGCCACTGGTCGCTGATCGATCTGGCGCCCGGCATCACCGAACTGGGCACCGGGCAGTGCAGCGAGGGCGTGACGGTTGGCGGCAAACAGGCGCCGCCAGGACCGGCCGGCAGCCGTCAGGGCCTGAATGACTACACCAGCTTCATGGCAGGCAGCGAGATGGAAGGTGAGTACAACGGCTACGACGGACCCTGCCCGCCGTGGAACGACCTGGTGCTTCACCACTATGTCTTCACGGTCTACGCGCTGGATGTCGAACGTCTCGAACTGCCGGACGGCTTCACCGGCCAAGACGTGGTCAAGGCCATCCAGGGCCACGTCCTGGACCAGGCCTCGATCACAGGGACCTACACCCTGAATCCGGCGGTGGGCTGAGCCACAGGTCAATCACGGGCATGCGCCCCGGCACGAAGCTGCCGGGCGCTGCCTCGAGACTTCGTTGCGAATCTGCGCAAGCTCGGCATCCGCGCTGCTCAAACTCTGAGCAGGCCCATCCCTCAACACTATCCAAATCATTGATTGAGCGACGATTTACTATTTGGCACGCAACATGCTTAATGAGTGGACGTCGACTCACACATCACGCCTGAAACCAGGCCAAGGACCGTTCCAACATGACACCATCCGAAATTCTCAAACACATCAAGGACGAGGAAGTCCTGTTCGTCGATCTGCGTTTTGCCAATACGCTGGGCAAGGAACAGCACGTCACGATACCGGTCTCCTCGGTCGATGAAGACATGTTCACCGAAGGCAAGATGTTCGATGGCTCGTCGATCGCCGGCTGGAAGGGCATCAACGAGTCGGACATGGTCCTGATGCCCGATGCCGAATCGTCCTTCATCGACCCGTTCACCGAATACAAGACGCTCAACGTCAGCTGCGACATCCTGGAGCCGGCCACGATGCAGCCCTACTCACGCTGCCCGCGCTCGCTGGCCAAGCGTGCCGAAGCCTATCTGAGTGCTTCGGGCATCGCCGATACGGCGTTCTTTGGCCCGGAGCCCGAGTTCTTCGTCTTCGACAGCGTGCATTTCGGCAACGATATCTCGGGTGCCTTCTTCAGGATCGACTCGGAAGAAGCGGCCTGGAACACCGGCAAGGAATACGATGACGGCAACCACGGCCATCGGCCGCGGGTCAAGGGCGGCTATTTTCCGGTACCGCCGGTCGACAGCCTGAACGACCTGAGAAGCCTGATGAGTCTGACCCTGGAGTCGATCGGTATCCCGGTCGAGGTCCACCACCATGAGGTCGGCACCGCCGGTCAGTGCGAGATCGGGTCGAAGTTCAACACGCTGACCAAGAAAGCCGACGAGCTGCTGATCCTGAAATACGTCGTCCACAACGTCGCCCACATGCACGGCCGCACGGCGACCTTCATGCCGAAACCCCTGGTCGGCGACAACGGCACCGGCATGCACGTTCATCAGTCCCTGGCCAAGGACGGTACCAACCTGTTCGCGGGCGATGGCTACGGTGGTTTGAGTGAAACGGCGCTGCATTACATCGGCGGCATCTTCAAGCATGCCCGTGCGATCAATGCCTTCTCCAATTCGACCACCAACAGCTACAAGCGTCTGGTACCGGGCTTCGAGGCGCCGGTTTTCCTGGCCTACTCGGCGCGCAACCGCTCCGCATCCTGCCGGGTGCCCTGGGTGGCCAGCGACAAGGCCCGCCGCATCGAGGTCCGTTTCGGTGATCCGGCCGGCAACCCTTACCTGACCTTTGCCGCCATGATGATGGCCGGACTGGACGGCATCCGCAACAAGATCGACCCGGGCGCGCCGATGGACAAGGATCTCTACGACCTGCCGCCGGAAGAAGAGCGCGATCTGCCGCGAGTGTGTCACGCACTCGACCAGGCGCTCGAAGCCCTCGATCAGGATCGCGATTTCCTCAAGGCCGGGGACGTATTCTCCGATGACCTGATCGACGGCTATATTGCGTTGAAGGAAGCCGAGGTCCAGCGTTTTCGGATGTCGACCCACCCGGTCGAATTCGACATGTACTACTCGAGCTGATCCATCGATCGACCCCACAACGCCCCGGGTGACAGAGCCCGGGGCGTTTTTTTGTCGACTCGGCCCGCATCGAGGCCTTATGCGCCCGCCTTTCATCCGGAACCCTCCACTCGTCGCAAGGGTCTGACTCGGGTAGACTTGAATTCGTTTTCTTTCAGATCGGAGGCAAGCATGAAACTTTTGATTCTGACCATGTGCATGATCATGGCCCCTGCCCTGGTCCTGGCGCAGCCGATCTACAAGGTGGTCGACGAGGACGGCAACGTGACCTACACCGATCAGCAGCCCAGTAACGACGCCGAGCCGATGGAGCTGCCTGAGCTCAACGTCCTCGACAGTCGCGCCGCGCCCCCGAACTTGCCCACCGACGCAGAAGAAAGCGAAGTCGAACCTCTGCGGCTGAGCTTCAGCTCGCCGCAGCATGAAGAGAACATTTTCGGTACCGGCAACTCGCTGTCTGTCGCCCTGGAGAGCAGTGTCGAGATTCCTCGAACCGCACAGGTCGTCCTGTACCTCGATGATGAGGCGCAGGACCCCATCCAGTCATTGACCTATACCTTCGAATTCATCCCGCGTGGCGAGCACACCCTGCGGGCCGAACTGCAGACTCCCAGCGGTCGGGTCCTGGCCGAAACAGAGACCATCACGTTCTACATGCGGCAAGCCTCAAGATTGAATCCGCCCGGCCCGTGAGCGGGATCGATCCGGATCAGTTGAGAACCGGCCTGATCCACGTCGACCCCACAGGAAAGACGCGCTGGGTCAACCGGGCCGCGGCCGATCTGCTCGACAGCCGCCCGGAAGCCCTGACAGGAAAGCGCCTGGGGGACTACTGTTCACCCCTCGACCGTCTCCGGCAGCGGGCCGAACGCATCGATGGCCCCTTGAGCGTCAGCGAAGCCCACATCCTCCCCCGGGGCCCGGTTCTGGACCTGTTCATCCGCATTGAAGACGACGGGTGCTACTTCGAGATGCACCCGATCACAGAAAGGATCCGTCAGCGTGAACGGGCAGAGCGGGCCGACCGGGAACAGTCCGTGACCCTCCTCGCGCGCAGCCTGGCCCATGAATTGCGCAATCCGCTCGCCGGCGTGCGGGGTGCCGCCCAGCTGATTGAAAGAAGCAGCGATGCCAGTGCGCCGCAGCGTCATGCCCGGATGATTCAACGTGAAGTCGATCGCATCATTGCCTTGATCGACCACGTCGCCGAGGATCGCCCGCCTCGCCTCGGCCCCCTCAACCCGCACCGTGTCCTCAATGATGCGCTCGAGCTGGTTCAGGCCGAAAGCGGCGGCCGGCTCAGGATCCAGCGATATTTCGATCCCAGCATTCCCGACCAGGACGCAGACGAAGGCCAGCTTCATCAGCTCTTTCTCAATCTGCTGAGAAACAGCGTCCAGGCCGGTGCCCTGAACCTGACCCTGCGCAGCCGGATCGAGCACGATTCGGCCTGGGTCGATCCTCCCGCGCGGCACGCCATCCGGATCGACATCGATGATGATGGCGAAGGCGTGCCCGAAGCACTGCGTGACCGATTGTTCCTGCCGATGGTGACAGGGCGCGATCAGGGCTCCGGCTTCGGTCTGGCTGTCGTTCAGCAGATCGCCCGCTCTCACGGGGGCCTGGTCGACTTCAGTGCGCTTGATCCCGGCAGCCGATTCACCCTTCGCATTCCGCTGCAGACCGGTCCGGGCACGCCGCCACCCGCGACCGGAGCACGACCGGTCGAGGAGCCGGTGGGCGAGGAAAGAGAAACGAGCCCGGCGGATGAGTGAGCGAATCTGGATCATCGACGACGACCCGGCCGTGCGTTATGTACTCGAGGAGTTCTTTCTGAGCCAGCAGTTGCCGGTGCGCTGTTTCGAATACGGCAAGGATCTCAGGGAAGCCCTCGATCACCATCATCCCGACCTGGTCATGGCCGACGTCCGCCTGAAGGGCGAAAACGGCCTGGAACTGATGCAGTCCATTCGCCAGATCCTGCCGGATCTGCCGGTCATCGTCATGACCGCCTATTCCGATCTTGATTCCGCCGTGCGCGCCTTCCAGGGCGGCGCCTTCGAGTTTCTCGCCAAGCCCTTCGATCTCGACGAAGTGGGAAGACTGGTCAGGAAAGCGATTGCCGGTGCCGGTGCCGGTGAGTCCCAGCACCCTCCGGAAGACGGTCTGATTGGCTCCTCAGCGGCATTTCAGGACATGATTCGTATGGTCGGCCGGCTGTCGGCCAGCGCCATTCCGGTTCTGATCACCGGCGAGACCGGGACTGGTAAGGAGCTGATCGCGCGCGCTCTGCACCGACATTCGCCGCGCTCCGAGGGCCCGTTCATTGCGATCAACACGGCCGCCATCCCCGAGGAATTGCTGGAATCGGAATTGTTCGGTCACGAGCGCGGCGCCTTCACGGGCGCCACCGATCAGCGCAGCGGGCGCTTCGAGCAGGCCCGCGGCGGCACCCTGTTCCTGGACGAGATCGGAGATATGCCGCTAACCCTGCAGTCGCGCCTGCTGCGCGTGCTGGCCGAAGGCGAATACTACCGCCTGGGTGGTCGCGATCTCATCCGGACCGACGCCCGGATCATTACAGCTACTCACCGCGACCTGGACCGGCGCGTGGCCGAGGGTTCGTTTCGCGCCGACCTCTACCACCGCCTCAAGGTCATCAGCCTCCGCGTCCCGCCGCTGCGCGAGCGCCGCGCCGACATACCCGAGCTGGCCCGTCATTTTCTGCGCGAGGCCGGCAAGGAATTCAGACTGCCCCCGAAGATGGCCGACCAGTCCCTCCTCGATCACCTCAAGACCCTGGACTGGCCGGGCAACGTGCGGGAACTCAAGCACCTCTGCCAGTCCCTCGCCGCCCTGGCCCCTGCCCCGCTGATCAGCATCGATGACCTGCCGCCCGACTATCGGGCACCGGGCACGCTCAGCGCCAGCGAGCAGCTTGAATGGGTTCAGTCCATGAGCCGTGTCCTGGGCACCGAACTGACCGAAGACCAGGATCGCCTGTTCGACCGCTACAAGACCCGCTTCGAGCAGGCGATGGCCCAGTGCGCCATGACCCTCTGCGAGCAGAACCAGTCCGAGGCGGCCCGTCGCCTGGGCATTAGCCGCAATACCCTGGCAAGGATTTTAAATAATTATTGATTTAAATATATTTATCTATTGATTTAATCAAGATAGTAGTATATTTTTCGGACTCTGCTATTACTCCAAGGGGCTTACTTTGGGAGAGTTGGTATGCACAACAAGAGTCTGGTCTGTTTTTTCGTCCTGGTTTTGATTGCAACTGTTGGTGACGCCGATGCCAATCAGACTGGATGGTGGCATATTTGCGGTGATTGCAATTCAGAAAATCATTTTAGAATATCTGCGCTTAATTCTCCTGCTCCGGATGGCATCATTTTCGTCTCAAACCCTGAGACTTTGGAATCGAGGAAATTCAACAGAGTCACTTATTACGAAGATTTCAGCAATGGCGTTGTCCAGATACGTGATGTAACGCCGGTCACTATGTCTGTTCAAGAAGTCCAGGTGTTCAGTGAGTCGTTGGAGAACGGCAGCACCCATACGGTCATGTATCCTCGAGAAAACCTTGCGTTTTGGGACCTAAACGACTATGTCCCCCAATCTGTGCTTTATGAGATCCAAAACGGCCATGTGTCTAGTGCCCTGATAAACGTTGTTTTCAGGAAATTAGCTGCTGATTCCTATTTCCCTTCTACGACCAGCGTCAGCGGCGGAATTGGCATAGACATCCAAGGCTTGTCATTTTCGGGCCAAGGAACAGGGAGTCGCTTCAGGCATGCGCCACTCAGTGTCGTTATCAACTACGACGATGGTAGTCGCATTGAATTTCTGGTCTCTGCAGATGGGGAGAGATTCTTCCAATTCAGCGTCTCCGACAGGGATGGAACCGAAATCCCCCTCGTCAACACCAGTGGGCCTGTAATTCAAATCAATGGCCCGGTCTTTGACAATCGCACGTATAATTTTGGCCCCGAGCGAGACAGTGCACGGCAGAATTTCGGAAATTGGCTGAACTCGGCGACCAGCGGCACTGCAATGGATTGCGCCGTGACCACTACAGACGCTGGGATCAGAGTGACCTGTATCCGATCGGATTGATCGACAAACCGCCCGGTGGCCTCAGTGCAACTCCAGCCAGATGGTCACCGGGCACGCTCAGCGCCAGCGAGCAGCTTGAATGGGTTCAGTCCATGAGCCGTGTCCTGGGCACCGAACTGACCGAAGACCAGGATCGCCTGTTCGACCGCTACAAGACCCGCTTCGAGCAGGCGATGGCCCAGTGCGCCATGACCCTCTGCGAGCAGAACCAGTCCGAGGCGGCCCGTCGCCTGGGCATTAGCCGCAATACGCTCGCCCGGATTCTCAACGAATCCTCATAACCTTGAAAGCTGGCGTGCCGCCGAATAAACGCAGACTCGAAAGAAAAAAGTGCTCTGCTATAATGTTTTTTCTATAAAGTGGTTGAGTGGATATATTAATTATCAGGCTTTTTGAACACTGGAGAGTTCACATGAAAGCACTCAGCGTCTTCCTTCTTTCCTCCGCTTTCTTGCTTGGTCTCTCAGGCCCGACCTCGGCGGATCAGCCTGGATGGTGGCACCTGTGTGGCAACTGCCAGAGCGAGGAACAGTTTCGAGACGCGGCGCTGAATGCCCCCGCACCGGACGGCCTGCTCTTTGTGTCGAGCTCGAACACCCTTGAAAGCCGGGCATTCGAAAGAACCAACCGCTGGGAAGCCTTCGGCAGCGGCTTCGTTCCGGTTCGCAACGTCTCTGCCCTGCCGATCACGGACGAGGACCAGCAGGCGCTTGCGCTGGCGATGGAACGCGGCAGTGATCACATCACGGTACTCGAACGGCAACTCCTGACGCGCGAGTACAACGACGGTCACCAACCACGATCCTTGCTTGACGATATCCAGCACGGCTATCTGGACCGGAAAGTACTCACCAGCGCATGGAGACACCTTCAAGACACACTCCACTTCCCGACCGCGGGCGCCGTCGGTCAGATGCTGGAGACCGATCTACTCGGCATCTCTATCGAGGGCGTCGGTCAGGTCGGGCAACTGCGACACTTGCCGCTCCGCGTGGTGATCGAATACCAGGACGGCAGCCTGATCGATACGATGATTCGCGCCGATAGTTCCGACTACTTCAATTTAAGCATGAGGGATGCGACACGAACATCGATCCCCCTCGTCAACCCGATGGGTCCCGCATTCGAGATCGACGTTGCCTGGCTGGAAAATCGTCGCTTCGAGTTCAGCAAGCCGTCACAGGGCGTGATGGACAGCTTTCGCAACTGGCTCGATACGCTGGATCGCGCTCATGGATTGAGCTGCTCTGCCTCGGAAACCGGCTCCGTAATACACTTCGACTGCGTTGGAGATGGCTGACTGGGCAACCGATCTCGCCGCCCCAATGGAATGCACTCAGCGCAGCTCCAGCCAGAAAGTCACCGGGCCGTCATTGATCAGACCGACCTGCATGTCGGCGCCGAAGCGGCCGGTCTGGGTTCGCGGCCACTGATCCCGTGCGAGTCCGACGAGATTCTCGAACAGGCGCTGTCCTTCCTCGGGCGGAGCCGCCGGCGTAAAGCTGGGTCGATTGCCGGAGTTGGTGTCAGCGGCCAGGGTGAATTGCGGCACCAGCAGCAGTCCGCCGTCCTGATCGATCAGGGAACGATTCATTCGTCCCTGCGCGTCGGCGAAGACGCGATAGTTGAGGATCCGCTCGAGGAATCGCGGCAGACGATCGTCGCGATCACCGCGCTGGAATCCGACCAGCACCAGCAACCCGGCATCGATTGCACCGACCGGCTCACCGCCAATGCGCACTTCCGCCTGGCTCACCCGCTGCAGCAGGGCGATCATGAGACCGACTCGGTCTCCTCCAGTACCGGCAGCGGCACGTGGAGCGCGCCGCAGATCACCCGAACCAGCTCGTATTCCTGCGCCATGACCCGGCCATCGTGCATGACCACTGCCACCAGGGCCGCCATGAGCTTTTTCTTGTCGCGCAATTGCAGCGTATCCAGGGCCTTGAGCGCCGCGTCGAGCCGGCCGGTCCATTCGCTCAGGTCGGGCCGGGCATCAATCGTTCTGTCGATCAGGGCTTTCTGGCCCGCCTGCAGTGCCGCGGCGGCAGCTTCTTCACTCTCATGGCCATGGGCTGCAATGATACTCAACAGGTCCAGCGCCTGATCGCTCAGCTTGCTCAGCGATTTCGAGCCTCCGGCAGACGCCCTTTTTGGATTGAGCACGTCTTCGATCTGGCGCGCGGTCAGCCGCGCCAGGGCGAACTCGAACACGTCGACCCGGCCATCGGCCTTGATCAAGTCGTCGATCAGGCCCATGAAGCGGATCAGCTCCGACTGGGGACGCCGTCGCAGTGCCGGGAAAGCCATCTCCATCAGCGGAAGTCGCAGTTTGCGCTCGAGATCCGGCGTGGCCTGGCGCAGTGCCCGCACCTGCGCTTCGCTATCGCCACCAAGGACCTGCGCGATCCGCAGCAGTTGGTCCTCACGCACCTCGGCATTGGCGCTGAGCAACAGACTGCAGATGACCTCCTGCGACCACTCGTCACTGTGCGCGGCGCGCTCGAGCACCGGTGGAATGGCGGCCGCCAGCGCGGCAGCAACGAAAACCTGATCGAGCCCCGGCTGACCGATCTGCTCGGCCAGCTGATCGGGACTCAAGGGCAGGCCACCGGGCCCCTTCCTTTCACCCTCGCCCGCGGACGCTGCAGCGTCCCGCTTGGCCAGCTCGGCTTCGGCCTGACGGGCCTGGGCATGCCGGTCCATCTTCCTGGCGATGTCCTTGAGCTCGGCTGGATCAAAGCCGGGGTCGATCGCCTGGATCCGCTTCTCGATCGGCGGATGCGTGGCGAACATCTGATAGCCCATGCCGCGGGAAAACAGCATATGGCCGACTTCTTCAGCATCCGTGGTCAGAAAAGAACCTGCGTAGGAGGCGGAAATCTTCTTCAGCGCCCCGCCAATGCCCGCCGGATTACGGGTGAACTGAACGGCCGAGGCGTCGGCCAGATACTCACGCTGGCGCGAGACGGCGGCCTTGATCCAGCGCCCGAAGAACAGGCCGAGGTAGCCGATGATGACCACGGCAATACCGATGAACACCGCCGGCGCGGCATTGCGCGAGTCGCGCGCATAGCTGGCCGTGCGCAGCAGCTTGCGGCCGATGATGGAGATCACCAGAATGCCGAACAGGAAACCGATCAGGCGGATATTGATTCGCGTATCGCCATTGAAGATGTGGCTGAACTCGTGCGCGATGACCCCCTGCAGCTCGTCGCGGTTGAGCGACTCCAGCGTGCCACGCGTCACCGCCACGGCCGCATCGGCGGTATTGAATCCGGCGGCAAAAGCGTTGATGCCCTGCTCGTGTTCGAGCACGTAGATCTCGGGCACCGGGATTCCGGAGGCGATCGCCATTTCCTCGACCACGTTGCGCAAGCGTCGGCGCAGGGGATCGCGGGTATCGGGCTCGACCAGGGTGCCGCCGAGCTCGCGTGCGACCTCACCACCACCGCCTCTGAGCTGCAGCGTCCGGAACAGGCTGGCCAGGCCGATCACCGAGCTGGTGATCAGAGTGGACGCCGCAACGGTCGTCCCGTTGGCGCTGACCAACTGACCCAGGCTGGCGCTGGACTGAAGGTTGTCGATGCCGAAAATCGCCAGCACCAGCGCATTGACCGCCAGGATGATGCCGGTCACGGCCAGAATGAAAAGCACCACCAGCCAGCGCGTCTGCCGCCGTGCCCTGTCCTGATGTTCGAAGAAGTTCATTGGAAAGGATCAAGGTTCAAGGCGCAAGGTTCAATGAACAGCTCCCGGAGCTCGAATTCTGCTGGACCACTCGAAGAGCCCTGCAAATCCTTGTTCCTTGTTCCTTGTTCCTTGTGCCTTGCTCCTGAATTTCAACCAAAATCCACCTTGACCGCTTCGCGCTTGGCTTCGTCTTCGATTTCGAGCAACTGGGCGGGCTGGAAATTGAAGGTGCCGGCGACCAGGTTGTTCGGGAAGCTCTCGCGCAGGATGTTGTAGGCCATGACCGAGTCGTTGTAGGACTGACGGGCAAAGGCGACCTTGTTCTCGGTGCTGGTCAGCTCCTCGGTCAACTGCATCATGTTCTGGTTGGCCTTCAGATCCGGATAGGCCTCAGACAGTGCAAACAGACGACCCAGCGCGCCGGACAGACCCTGCTCGGCCTGGTTGAGCTTGGCCACCGCATCCGGGTCGGTCGGATCGGCCGCGGTCTTCTTGAGCTGGCTGACCGCGCCGTTGCGAGCCTGAATGACGGCTTCGAGCGTGTCCTTCTCGTGGGCCATGTACTTCCTGGCCACTTCGACCAGATTGGGGATCAGATCGTAGCGACGGGTCAGCTGGACGTCGATCTGGGCAAAGGCGTTCTTGTAGCGATTGCGGGCCGCGATCAATCGATTGTAGATACCGATCACGAAACCGGCCAGCGCCACCGCGATGACGCCGAGAACGATCAGGGTCGTCATTGAAAGACTCCTCATCCTGGGAACATAAAGACTCTGGAGTGTACCGTGTTGCGGGACGCGCCGGAAGTCCTCAGAGGGCCTGACAGACAACCGTGCTTAGGCACCCGTGGGGCTGGTTTCAGGCGGTCTGGCGCCGTGCCCGGAAAACACCTGGGCCATTAGGGCCCGGATCAGACGCTGTTCGGTCAGCGGCCAGCCGACCGGGATGAACCGATCCGAACTCAGCCAGGCCTCCGGAGTGGCGGCGAAAGGGGTATCCAGGTACAGGAAACAGCCATAGTCCTGATCGCGCTCGACCGAATGGCGCACGCGCGGGTCGATCAGCAGCATATCGCCCGGTGTCTGCTGCGTTCGGCTGCTGCGGCGATGCACGAAGCCCCATCGCTGCGCCAGGCGGTGGACGATTCGCCGCTCCGCTGCGGCAAGATCGGAGTCGAGACAAAGCCCATCGATCAACACGGAGCCGGTCGCAAGATCGGACCCCGCCAGGCAGTCCGGAATCATCATCTCGAAGCAGGCGCCGGGAAGTGGCCGCACGACCAGGTCGATACGCCCACCCATGGCTTCGATCAGCTGGCGGGTGATCGCCAGCCCCAGACCGGAGCCTTGATGCTTCGACTCACCGGACTGATCGAGCTGCTGGAACTTCTGGAACAGGCGCGCTCGCCCCGCCTCGCTGATCCCTGCCCCGCTGTCGGTGACCCGCAGCCGCAGCGTTCCTTCGGGCGCTTCGCGAAGCTCGATTTCTACTGCACCCGACGGGGTGAACTTGATTGCGTTGCTGAGCAGGTTGCCAACCACCTGAATGACGCGGTCCCGATCGCCAACCATCAGTGGCGCGAGGGCCGAGTCGAAACGCAACCGCAGATCGAGCCCGGCCGAGGCGGCCATTGGCGCAAACAGCTCGACGACCTGCTCCAGGGCAGGCACCAGTTCGAAGGGTGCTGAATCCAGGGTGAGCTGATTGGCCTCGATCCGCGACAGGTCCAGGGCGTCGTCGACGATCCGCTTGAGCTGGCGCCCGGACCGCTGAACGGTGCTGACCAGCTCTCTGGTCTGGGGGTCATGAGCCCGACGCTCGATCAGATCGAGCATGCCCAGCACACCGTGCAGGGGGGTGCGCATCTCGTGGCTCATGACGGCAAGAAAGTCCGACTTGGCCTGGTCGGCCTGTTGGGCAATGAGGCGCTCTTCGCGGGCTTTCAGATAGTTCTGCTTGCGCCGTGCCGATCGGCGCAGCAGCCAAACGGCATACACCGTCAGCGCAGCAAGCAGCAGTGCATAAGACAGGTAAGCCGGCGGCTGACGCCAGGGTGGCGGCTCGATCTGGAAGGTCAGTGCGGTGCTGCCCCCGACCCAGTCCCCGCCCGGGCGACCGACCTGGACCTCGAATCGATATCGCCCGGGACCCAGATCACGATACGGCTGGCTCAGCCGCGCATCGGTCGTTTCCCACTGATCCTGGTGACCCAGCAGGCGAATCCGATAGCGCAGCCGGTCGGGATCGATGAAGCTGGGACTGGAGAAGTCGAAGTACAGATCGCGCTGCCAGTGCTCGAGCCTGTTCAGCGCGCTGCGCGGCAGTACCGTCTCGCCCAGGCGGACCCGGGTGATGATCGGTGCCGGCGGCAGATCCGGCATCTTCAGCGCGGTCGGGTCGAACAGAGCCAGGCCGCGACTCCCGCCGAGCGCAAGCCGTCCATCAGACAGCGCGGCATGGGAATAGCTCAGTATTTCCCCGATATCCAGCCCCAGCTGGGGGCCGACGTAGTCAAGCGTGTCCGTACCGGTGTCGATCCGCAGAAGTCCACTGGTCAGCAGCAGCCACAGACTCCGATCGGCGGCGTGGTGAAAGGCAAAGGGTCGCCCGCCGGGCACCAGGTCAGCGAATGACCTGGCGCTGATCCGCCTCATCCCCTCGGCGGTTTCCTGCCAGCGGCTGAGGATCTGGTCGCTGGCGATCCAGAGTTGACCCTCTCGCCAGCTCATGACGCGAATGGCACCCTCCGACAGCCGATGCCGAAGCTCGAACCCCTGCCCTTCGTCGGCCTGGCTCAGCAGATAGGCATCCGCCGCCAGCCACCAGCGGCCTGAGGCATCTCGCGCCATGGCGCCGATATTCGGTGCAGGCAGATGCCCTGGCCCTGTTTCATCCGGGCCGAAACGCCGCGTCGCTCGTGTTGGCAGATCGATCTGATACAAGCCGGCTTCGAGGGTCGCCAGCCAGAAGCGATCCGGACCGTCAGGGGTCATGAACCGGATTGTTCCCCGACTGAGATCCGGACTGTCGAAGACTCGGCTCAGGCTCTGCCGCTCCGGGTCGAAGGCATCGACCTGGCTGCTTCGGGCGACCAGCAGTCGCGAATCGACCCGGGCCAGGCGATGTATCCGCTCGAAATCATCAAGCCCGGCATGTCCCAGAACTTCTGATGCCGGACGCGTGGTCGCCGATGCCAGCGCCAGTCGATGCAGACCCTCGGTGCGACCCGCGATCCAGAGATGGTCGGCCGATTCAGCCGGAAGTACCGCATAAACCGCCCGCATGGGCAGCCCGTCGGATCGCGTCGGATCATGGCGAAGTCGCCGAAACGCCCAGGCGGTCGGCGGCATGTAAGCCAGACCACTGCGCGCCCTGTTGATCCATAACCCACCCTCACGATCGAGCAGTAGATGGAACAGCTCCTGGCTTGCCAGGCCGTGGTACCCGGCATCCTCGGGGCCGGTTCGATAGGCCTGTCCCTGCGCGGGATGCCAACGCACCAGCCCCTCGAAGGTCGAGATACTCAGCCAGCCGTCATCGTGACGCACCACATCAACCGCCACGGCACCGGCATCGAACCATTCCTCGACGACCCACGCGCTGCCGTCTTCGATGACGCGCAGAAGTCGGCTGCCCTGGAGGAGAACAAGATCCGGGCCCAGCGCGCGCATCGACGTCATCAGGGCCTGATCTTCGAGGCGCTGGGCCACGGGTTGGAAAACCCCGCCGCGATCGGTATCGAGCACGCCGAGACGGTCACTCTGCACCAGCCAGAGTCGGCAGGCGGGGTCCAGTTCCAAATGCATCTGAAAGCCTGAAACCGCCAGGCCGTGCTCGGCCGCCTGGGCCACCCGATCAACGCCGTCGCGGCCCTCGCTGAAGCGCGACAGGCCGCCCTGCATATGCGCCAGCCAGATCGCACCATCACAGTCCTGAGCGATCGACCAGACATCGGCCTCCGGCAGAGGCCCACCCTGACTTCCCGGCTTCAGGTGCAGGTCGACGCGCAGATCGGGGCCGATTCGAACCACCCCGTGACCCTCGATCGCAGCCCAGACCGACCCGTCGCGGTCAGCGGCCAGCGCCATGACGTTATTACCGGGGAGTGCATCGAAGCGATCGGTATCGATATCCAGGGCCCTGAGACGCGCTCCCTCGTGGCGAACCAGGCCGCTGCGAGTCGCGATCCAGACAAATCCGCTCGCATCCTGGACCATCGCCTCGACATTGTTGTCGGGCAGTCCGTCAGCCACGCTGATCGTGCTGAATCCGCCGGTCTGATCGACGCCGGCCAGCACCGGGCGATCGACGCAGATCAGGCACAGACACACCAGAAGGGCCGGCGCACGAAAGGCGTGCCGGCACAGGAAAAAGGCTTGAAAAAACGGCCCAGGCATGCGCGTCAGCACCGGCCCGGACCCGGGGATCAGTCGATGCGTGGGTCGAGGATGCTCAACGCGCCCTGCATATTGGTCGCGCCGGTGAACTCGACATCGTCATTGGTGTATCCAGTGACGGGGAAAGCGGTCATCGGCGGGGTACCGTCTTCGCTGACCCGATGCCGAATGCGCGATCCGGTGACGGTCACGTATCGGGTCTCCGGCTGGAGCGTACCGATCTCGGCCGAATCGATATCGGCCTGAGCGACAGCCTGAGGCTCGGGACTCACGGCGCAGGCCGAGACACCGATCAGGATGACGCCGGAAATGAAGGTTTTCAGGGCAATGTTCATGGGCACACTCCTAGTAGCAGCCTTGATGTATAGCCAGAGATTAGCACAGCATCGGCGAGACCGTGTCATCGTGGCCTTTGGGGTGCTCGAGAAGTCACCTCCGTCACGGCCTGGTGTAAGCTGTCGCCCATGGCGAAATCCAGTCCAGCCGCCCTCAGCGCGGCCGACCAACAGTTCCTGCAGCGGCTTCAGCTGATGATCCGCGACGGTCACTCCCAGCGCGCGCTCGGAATGGCTCAGCAATTCGTCAAGCAGCGACCTCGCTCGCCTGACGGGTTCCAGACCCTGGCCATTTGCCGCTCAACGCTCGGCGACGCCGATGGCGCACAGCAGGCCTTTAGCAAGGCCCTGAAGCTGGCCCCGGGACACCCCCTGATTCTCACCAACCAGGGCCAAATGCAACTCCGGTTCCGACGTGCCGAGGATGCACTTCGCAGCTTTCAGCAGGCCAGCCGCCGGGCTCCCCGCTCGGCCCCCGCCTGGCTCGGTCTGGCCCAGGCCGCCCGCAGCACCGGCGATCTGGCGCTGGCCGCCTCGGCCGTCGGTCACTATCTGCAGCTGGCGCCGGAATCAGCCGTGGGTTGGAACGAGCAGGGGCTGATCCTGCAGGCTCAGGAGCGCTTTCAACAGGCCAGAGACAGCCTCGAACGGGCGGTCGAACTGGCACCGGATCGAGGCCGGTATCATTTCAGTCTCGGGGTCTGCCATCGACTGATGGGTCGGCCCGATCAGGCGGTGGAATGCTACAGAACAGCACGCGAGCGCGGTATCGATCAGGCGGACCTCGACAATGCGCAGATCGGTGCGCTGCTTGACTGCGGCGAGGTCGAACGCGCACTCGAAGACGCAGAGCGACTCGTCGAGCATCAACCCGACTATGTCGAGGGTCTGGAAACCCTGGTCAATCTGGTCTGGGAGTACGGTGGCCCGGAATACCCCGAACCGGACAGCCTGTTCGAACGCTCCATTCGGCGCAGCACCACGCCCCGGGCCGTTGAGGTAGCCTACGCCCGCTTCCTCCTCAAGGCGAAGCGCGGAGCCGAGGCCGCTGAACTGCTCGAAAGACTGCGCAAGACCCAGGACGAACCAGGCCTGACGATCATGCAGGCCAACGCGCTCGAAATCGATGGCCAGACCGACGCGTCCGGGCGGCTGTTTCGATTGATGCATTCGAAGCTGGGCGACAGCGAGCCCGCTTTTCTGAATGCATTCACCCGCCACCTGTTGCGCAGCGGTGAATGGCAACAGGGCCAGAAACGTGCCCAGGCCGCAGTGCGCATCAACCCGGAAGACCAGGAAGCCTGGGCCTATCTGGGAACCGCCTGGCGGCTGCTGGGCGATGCGCGGGAAGAATGGCTCTGCGACTACGAGCGCAGCATCGTCTTTCTCGAAGTGGAAACGCCCTTCGACTATGCCGACGCTGATGAGCATATCGCCGCCCTGCAGACGGTACTGAATCGGCTCCACCAGGCCCATCGTGAACCGATCCAGCAGTCCTTGAGGCGAGGCTCGCAGACTCCGGGTCGGCTGTTCGGTCGGCCGATTCGCGAAATCGAGCAGACCCAGGAGGCACTGACCCGGACCATCGAGTCGTGGCTGGCACGCTGGCCACGACAGGATGACCATCCCTTCTACCAGCGCAATACCGGGAGTATCCGCTACACCGGATCCTGGTCGGTCAAGCTGAGATCAACAGGCAACCACGTCAACCACATTCATTCGCAGGGCTGGATCAGTTCGGCCTATTACGTGGCTCTGCCGCCCTCTGTGGCAGCGCCGGGGGCGAGCGATGATACGATCGTCCATCCCGGAAGCATCCAGTTCGGTCAACCGCCCAGCGAACTGGGGCTGGATCTGGCCCCACGCCGAACGATCAAGCCCAGGACAGGGCATCTGGCGCTGTTCCCCTCCTACATGTGGCACGGTACCGTGCCATTCGAGGACGAACAGCCCAGGATGACGATTGCTTTCGACATGCGGCCCGCTCTCGATTGAACAAGGCCGCTGATGGTGTGCGGATCGAGGGATCGTGCCGGATTTTACTGTTCTTCGAACCGGGTCACCGGCTCACCGGCATTCATCATGTCATCGAACCAGGCCGCTTCCTGTTCCAGCCAGCGCTCGACGCGCCAGTTATCCTCTCCATAGTAGACATCCCCGGTCGACTGAACCTGATCACGCGGCTGGACAAAGACCGGGTTGGATCCGGCCACACCGCCGAGGCGTGAACCGGTCGCCGATCGATAACGTCGATTGACGAACCGCTCCATTCTGGGCAATGCCACTTCATCACCGTATTCGGGGACGAGTTCAGCCTCCAGGATGCGTTCGGCGCGCGTGCGCTGACCATCATCGAGCTCGTCCCAAATGGCCTGCTCCATCTCGATCAACTGCTGATAGCCGCGCTCGGAAGCGAGTTTGATCCAGGCCCAGGCGCGCGCCGGGTCCCTGCTGACGTGCACACCGTTGTAGTACATCGTGCCCAGGTTGAACTGCGACAGTTTGTTGCCCCAGTGCGCCGACTCTTCATACGTGTCGAAAGCCCTGGAGTGATTACCACTCTGATACTGGCGCACAGCCTCCTTGTAGAGCGCGAGGCCGGGATTCTGGCCCGCGGGACCTGTCGGATTCGCGCTAAGCACAGAACTGAGAAGCAGCGCCAGAGCAAGAGCAAAGAACAAACGCATGATGACTCTCCTGAAATCTTGGGGCAGAATCGATTCGAAATCGATCAGGTGCTGAAATAGTGCCGCCAGTGCTCGGGGGGACGATATCCGTGCTGACGCACCAGCGTCGAGATCGCACCTGTCATCTGCAGATCGTAGCGCAGTGACAGTGAATCGCACAACAACTCCAGCGTCTTCCCGGGGGCCTCGATCAGCGATTCCAGGGAGCAGTCGATGAAATTGAGCGGCACCTGATCACGAATCGCGGCCAGCGTTTCCTGGTCACGCCGCCAGATCTTGACCATGCTCGGCACCTGACGATAGCCCAGGAGCCGCCACTGCATCTTCAGATAATTCTCTTCGGCATGGGTGACGACCACATTGGCATCCGGAAACACCCGGGCCCAGTGGGGAAGCTGAAGGAGCAGGGGGACTGCCGGCTCGAGACATTTGTCCTGCTGTTTCTGCTCCGGGCTCAAGCGGCGCAGATAGCGTTTGCGCATCAGATGCACATGAGAGGGTGTGGCCTCGCGGAGCTGGCGAAAGGTCAATGGGGCTCCCAGAGCCTGGCGCCGGGCCGGCCAATCGGCAATCGACAGCGCCGGACAGCCGCTGTGCATGGCCAGGACCTGAAGCACCATGTCCCGGCCGCTGCAGGGCCAGCCATAGAACAGGATGGGCCGGATCGACGCCTCGGAGTCGGCGGACCAGTCGATCGAACTCAGCCCGGACAGGCCCGGCTGAGCACTTGGATCATCTCCGGCAAGCTGGGCCGGGTCGCCCAGGTAGGGTGGTTGCCAGGCGGCATCCGGGAACGCTTCCCGGGCATCATCGTAGCGACCCAGCTGGTCGAGCAGGTCGACCCGCATGGCGTGAGTCTTGGCGCGCTCGCCTTCGTCTTCCAGGCCGCGCTTGAGCAGGGCGTCGAGCAGTTCGAGCGCCAACGAATGATGATCAGCCTGACGGCACAGGGCTGCGGCCTGCCAGGCGGTCTGGGAAGCCAGATCCCGGTCATCGATCAGCGGCCGCAGCACGTCGACAGCGCCCTGTGGCTCGGGGCCCTGCATCAGAATTCGTGCGACCAGCAGACGGGCGCGGAATCGAAGGTCTGCGTCGGTCTCGTCAAACAGCGCCTGGGCCTGCTTGCGGCTTTCATCGAGCTCACCATTGAGGGCAGAAGCCTGCGCCCGGAGCCAGGCTTGCGTCGCTTCACCTGCGATCACGGCCTGCTCGGAAAGCGCGTCCAGCGCCAGCGGCTGGTTGAGGTGGACGTAGGCATCCGCCAGGCCGAACCAGACTTCACGCTTGGTCGAACCGGCCTGAACCAAACGCTCGTAGGATTGACGGGCGGTGTCCCACTGGCCGAGCGCCATGTAGCTTCGGGCTTTCAGCGTCTCGACGGTCGATCGCGCGTCCTCCAGACCCTCGGCCTGCTTGAGCAGATCCAGCGCATCTCGGTGCCGCTGCTGTCGCTGTGCCAGGTCAGCCTCGGCAATCCTGATCGAGCGATCGCCTGGATCCAGTTTGCGCGCGTTCTCGATACTCTGACGAGCAAAATTGAGATAGCCCTGTGCCAGAAAGATGCGGGCCATCAGAATCTGAGCCTGGGCATCATTCGGATCGACCTTGACAGCCTGGGAGGCCTGCATCCTGGCTTCGTCCAGCTCGCCTCGGTCCAGCAGCATTGTCGCCAGCGTGATCAGGGCAGGAACATGGTCTTCCTCGGCGCGCAGCGCGGTTTTCAGTCCGGCAAGCGCGTCATCGCGTCGATTGGCCTTGAGGTGAAGCCGGGCCAGCAGGGTCCACGCCGCGGCATGGTTCGGGTCGAGCTCGACGCAGCGACGCAGGTGACGCGTCGCCGGATCACTCTGACCCTCCTTGATCAGAAGCCGCGCCATCTGGAACCTGATCGAGGGGTGGTAGCCATCGAGCTCGAGGGCTCGATTGAGGTGTAGCAGCGCCGCGGCGGAGTCGCCGCGCTGCTCTTCGCACAGGCCCTGCAGATAGAACAGTTCCGCGTCCTCCGGGGCGCTCTCGGCGGCCGCACGACAGGCCGCTATGGCCTCATCGAAGCGACCCGCGTCCATATGTTCCGCGATGCTCGATCGCGTTGCGTCGTCAATTGAATCGGTCATGTTGTGCTCTTGCAAGCTGAAGGGTGCGCGATATGGAGCCGTGCGCCAAGCCGTGAATTATCCCAGAATTCGCAGTGCCGGATCAGCGAGTCAACTCGACGGTCACCGAATCGGGCCACCCGCGTTGGTCAGGATCCGTTGAATGCGATCACCAGGCCGAAAAGAAAAGGGCCGGGAAGCCCCGGCCCTCGAAACACTGTCAGTTTGAGGCGCCCCCGCTCAACCGTCGTCTGACGACAACAGTCGCTGGCATCGCTCGCTGAGTTCCTGACCCGCCAACTGCTGCGCACGGCAGCTGGTCATCAAGCGCTCCTCGGCGGCCGTGGCCATGCGGTCCGCCTGCTCCTGCTCGAGGATGGCCTGGCGTGACTCGGTGCGGTTGATGGCACTGATGTATTGACGCCAGTCGGAGGCCTGCGAGCGGGTTTCGGAAAAGTTGGTGGCGCGAGCGAACGCCTGATCGGCAAGCATTCGCTGATCCCGATCTCCCGGACCGGCCTGATTGAACCGGGCGTTACCCAGGAGCATCCAGGCCTCGGCGAGCGTCGAGTCACTCAGACCACCTTTCTCGATCGCGTCTTCGAACGCCCGTTCGGCCCGCTGATTCTGCTCATCGGCCAGAAACGACTGGCCCAGGCGGTAGGACAGCATGCCGGTATCGGCCAATTCAGCGGCCTCCTGCAGAACAGGAATGGCCTTGCGATGTTCTCTGGCCTGACTCCAGAGCTGGGACAGAAGCTCCAGATTGTCGACGCTACGTTCGATCCGACCGGCCTCCATTTCCTTCTCGATCAACTGAGCACCGCGATGCGGGTTCTCATAGGTCGAGTAGTATTGGGCAAGCAGGATGATATCGTCGTCTGATTCGATCAATCCTCCAACATACGCGGTCTCGAGCGCACCGAAGGATTTCATCTCTTCGCCCTGGTCAAGATACAGGGCGGTCAGCTGGCGCCAGTAAGTCAGCTCGTTGGGCCAGATGGTCACCATGCGCTCGAGCAGGCGTGTCCGCTCGGCACTCATCTCCAGGTTCGAATAGATGACGTTGTTCAGATCGTAGTACCGCTTCTCGGGTCCGTCGGATATCTCGATAGCGGACTGGATCGGCTCGATCGCCTCGCGGTATTCCTCGAGGTTGTAGTGGGCCGCGGCCAGCATGAAGTAGGTCGTATCGGTGATCTCGACATCGCCCTGGGCCATCCACGTCTCGAACAGCTCGATGGCATCGGCGTAGCGCTCCAGCACGAAGTTGAGCTGAGCCATGTTGAAGCGCAGGCGGTTTTCCTGATCGACAGGAAGCGCTCGGGTTGCAATCGCGGCTTCGAAATCACTCAACGCCCGGTCATAGTCGTCCAGATTGACATAGGCCGTGCCGCGGATCTGCAGCACAGAGGCCCGGTCGAAGGGCTGCATGCTGTCACCGCGCCGATTCATCAACTGGTTGAGCTCTTCAAGGGCCGCCGCGTGATCGTCTGCCTCGATCAACTCATAGGCACTGAGCAGGTCCTGGGCAACCGCGGGATTGAGCGATTGCTGACGACGATCATCGTCATCATCCTGCGCCTGGGCCAACGAACCGGCCAGGGCGACACACAGCAGGACCGACAGGCAGGCAAGCTGCCGGCGATTCGGGATCAATCGATTCAACAAAGACATCAAGAGTCACCTTCCAGCGCAAAGTCGAGGGCCGTTCGAACACCGAATCGAGGTTGCGCCACGCCATCGACAATCTTGGGGTTGTAGCGCCAGCGCTCAACTGCTCGGGCAGCAGCGCGGTTCAGACAGGTGTTGGTAGAAGCAACGACTTCGATATTGACCACGGTACCTTCCGGCGTGACGTCGAACTGAACGGTCACGGTTTCGAGCTCACCGGCCCGCGCCATGCAGCGCTGCGGGTATTGCGGCGGAATCCGAACGATCGGCTGGGCATCACGATCCGGGTTGAAGTTGGTGCCGATCTCGACATCCACGTTGCTCAGGTCAGGCAGCTCACCCATCTGTACCGCCATCTGCGGACGGAAACTCGGGTCGACGACCGTCGGCGGTGGCGGTGGCGGCTGATCAAGCACGGGCCGCTGGAAATCCTCCGCCGAGCGGGTCTGGGAGTCCTGAAGCTGGCGAGTCACGTTGATCTCGACGGTGGTGGCATCCGTCAGCTCGACGTTCTGATTCTGCTGAATGACCGTGGCCAGCAACGCGAATATAAGGCCGGTAATGACCAGGGCACCGGGAAAGCCGAAGATAAGTCGAACAATACTACTCATGATTTTCTCGTCGAGACCGCCACTACATCATTGACACCTGCCGCCCGGATCTGTTCCAGAACCTCGACCAGGTACTCACTGTGCGCCGAACCGTCCGCCTGGACGACGGCACTACCGCGTGGATTCTCACGCCGCAGCCGCTCGACGGCAACGCGGACGCCTTCCAGCGGAACTTGGTTGCGGTTGATCCAGATCGTGTTCTCGCTGTCGATCGCAACCAGGATCGAGACCAGGCGCTGGTCCTCTGCGGTCTGAGCTTCAGGTCGCTCGACGGTCACGCCGGGCTCCTTGATGAACGTTGCAGTGACGATGAAAAAGATCAACATGATGAAGACAATATCCAGCAGCGGCGTGACGTTGACGTCTCCGTCATCACGTGCAGCAGTTCTTCGGCCTCGTTTGAGCATGGTCAAAACGCCTCTTTAATTTGAGCCCTGGATCGCCAGGGCTGGGTCCACGCCCGCCTGGCGCGCCTGGTCCAGGACCAACACGGTGGTATCGACTTCGGCATCCGGTGCTGCGTTGAGCAGTACGACGCCGCGAGGTTTCTCGGCGATGAACGCTTCGACGACCGGCTTGACCGATCTCGGATCGATCATGCGCGTGTTGTCGACCATGACGAATCCGTCATTGCGCACGCTCAGTACCATCGTGGGTGGCGGACGCGTCAGCTCTTCAGGCGGAGTGTCCTGAGGAGTCACGATGTCCAGACCCTCCTCCTCGAGGAAGGTCGACGTAACGATGAAAAAGATCAACAGAATGAACACGATATCAAGCAGCGGCGTGATGTCGACCTCTGCTTCGTCCATTTCCGGGTTTGTCAGCCGACGGACAGCACCGTACCCCATTCCGGCCTCGACCTGCAGATCTTCCGACATGGCAGTCGCAGTGCGATCATTCTGGCGTTCCAGGTAGCTGATCGCGAATACACCGGTCAGCGATACGGCCAGCCCGGTCATGGTCGGAATGGTGGCCTTCGAAATACCTGCAGCCATCAGTCGAGCATTCGACGCGCCGGTATCGGTGATGATCTGAAAGACCTCGATCATCCCGGTCACGGTTCCCAGCAGCCCGAGAAGCGGGGTGATGAGGATCAGCGCCTTGATGACACCCAGGAATCGTTCGTTTTCGATCTGTACTTCGGAAACCAGACGCTCGCGAAAGGCATACAGCTCCCAGCTCGGCTGACCGGCAACTGCGTCCCAGCGCTCGCGCTGTTCGCGACGGAAGCGGCGGGATGCGAAAAAATAGTACAGAAAGCGTTCACAGATCAGGATCCACATCAACAGAGTGCTGATCAGGAGGGCGACCACGACCGGGCCGCCCGCCTCCAGAAACCCTCTGATGCTGTCGATCAGACTGCTCAGACTGAACAAATTGGACACAGTGTTCTAACCTCGGATGCTGTGATGCTGACTTACTTCTCGACGTCAGCCACGAAACTCACGGACTGTTCTTCCAGAATCTGGCCGAGACGACGTGATGCACCCGCTGCAAACGCATGCAGAATCAACAGCGGTACGGCAGCGATCAAGCCGAGTACCGTGGTAATCAATGCCTGAGAAATACCACCGGCCATGAGCTTGGGATCACCGGTACCGAACAGGGTAATGGCCTGGAAGGTGACGATCATACCGATCACCGTACCCAGCAGTCCCATCAGCGGTGCCACAGCGGCCAACACCTTGACCAGGTTGAGCCCGCGCTCCAGCGGTGGAATTTCCTTCAGAACCGCCTCATCGAGATGCAGCTGCAGCGTCTCGAGATCCTCGGTCTTGTGGTCTTCATAAGCCATCATGATCCGACCCAGCGGGTTGGACTTCGACGGAGTGGACGAACGCATCTGCGACCGGACCTTGAACGAGGTCAGGGTCAGTGATACCCAGCGATAGAGCGCCAGCAGAATACCGAAAATGGCCACAACGATGATCGCGTAGCCGATCGCACCACCCTGATCAACACGTTCCCGCAGCGTCGGTGTTTCGATCACCAGCCCGAGCAGCGAGCCCAGTGAAGGATCGATCATGCCGCGGACCACGCCAGGACCGGAATGGCTGGCGACGCGATCGGCAGCGGCCAGCGCACCACCACCGGGCTGGCGCGCCAGATAGCGCAGACTGCCCTCATTGAACACCATGTAGCCGCGCTCACCGAATGCGGTGAAGGGCCCGAGGCGAATGACAGATTGGGGCGAAACCTGGTTGTCTTCACCGATCACATTGGCCTGGTACTGAACCACCTTGCCCTGTTCGCTGGCTTCCCGCAGCATCGTGAACCAAAGTCCCTCCAGCTGCTCGATCGTCGGCAGAGAACTGGACTGAGCCATGTCATCCAGCTCCTCACCGCGGCCCGGAAGCTGGGTTGAGATCAGTGAATTCCTGAGCTGTTCATTCATGTCCGCTGCCGCAGCGCGGGCAACACCGAACAGTTCGCCGAACTCACCCTGCCGCTCGTTGAGCTGCGCACGCAGTTCTTCGAGCTCACGGTCGAGTTCGTTGCGAAGATTCTCGAGTCGGCTGGCTTCGTCCTCGGCATCGGAGACCTGCTGACGAATGCGCCGCAGTTCGGCTTCCTGATTGGCCTGCTGGCTACGGAAACGCGCTTCGCGCTCGGCGTTGGACTCGGCCACAGCCTGACGTTCCTGCTGCATGGCGCGCAGCACGTCATCGAGCGTGCGAGATTGCTGAGCAACAGCGGTCGATGACAGCGCCACCAGACCAATGGCCATCGCTGTCAGAGTAGTGACGATTGACTTGGACATGGAGCCTTCTCTGCTTGATTCGGAGCGATTCTTGTCGGAGCGGTGCTCGGGTTGATTCAACGCCAACATATCAATTCCCTCCCGCCGTGGCAGGCGCCTCGACCGGAATGAACATCAGGTCAGGCGGAATCTGCTCGCGTGCAATGCGCAGACCCTGCTTGACGTCGCCGAGATAATCCCGATCGAGATCGACCCAGCCGCCGCTCGCACGGTCATAGCGCTTCAGGACCTGGTCATCATCGGTCACGAAGATCAGCTCCAGACGGCCGATTCGCAGAATGCTGACATCTTCATACAGGGTGCCATCGGCCTGAACGTCGGAACGATACGCCTCGATGGTGCGCCCGTACTCCGACTCGATCTGATAGGCCTCGATGATCAGACGGTAGCGCTGTGCCGGGGACTGGGAAGGATCCTCCATCATGGCCAACAGGCGCTCGACTCGCGCCTCGCGCTCGTTCCTGAGGAACGGCAGATCGGCTGCCACCAGCTCATCGAGCGCATTGACCATGTCTTCCATCAGCGGCTGAACGGCGCGCTGCAGACTGGCAATGTTGTTGATGTCCTCGGTCAACGAGGCAATTTCCTGGCGCTGAGCGTCAACCTGGCGCTGCTGCGACTGGTTGTAGCGGTTGAGCTGCTCGAGCTGTTTCAGGTTGGCCCGATAATCACCCAGAAGCTCTTGCGTACGAGCATCCAGTTGATTGATGCGCTCCTGCGACTGAGCCGTTCCCTGAGCAGCCTGACGACTGTTATCAAGAGCCGGATCGATGGCCTGAGCACGGGTTTCCGTGGCCAGACCGGTCAGCAGCAGGCTGCATGCCAGGGCGGCGCTAAAAGCAAATGTGGTGCTTCGAATGATTATCTTCATGCCGAGGTAATTTCTTGTGTAATGGGTTGCGGAATTTCAAGCGGGACGAGAACGGCGTCCGCGGGACGGTGTATTGTAGGCAGGAGCCCCCGAACAATGCAAGAATGCCTTAAAATGTATGGAATTCATGCACTTGAGAGAATCATAACGGTGTTGAGCAGAAATCCGTGAATTTCCGCCAATGCGGCGAATCGAGTCGCTGCGGTGGCGCGCACCGCCGCTGCCATCGGACATCACTTGCCCCCAACACACCCGCTCAGTCCGAGTCGTTGCCGTCGCGGCCGTAGGCGCCGACCCGCAACATCACCAGTGCGGCGATCGCCAGCAGCAGAATCGCACCGGCCTCGAAGAGAATGTTCTGGGGATCCATATCCTTGCCCTGCAGCACGATCAGACGGGCAATCGCCGTCATCGCAATCAGGATCGGATAGATGAAAGGTGAACCCTTGCCGGTATAGAAGACCGCAATCATCGCGATGACCTCGGTGTAGAGGAACATCAGAAGAATATCGGCCAGGGTGATATCACGCGCCTCGATGACAATCCCTACCTTGATCATCGCCGCAACCAGGGTCATCACTGCGGTCAAAACCAGAAGGGCCTTCTCGACGACGGTAAAACTCGCCGTCGCGATCCGATCCGACTTGTCAGCCATCGTCACCGGGCCCATCTGGGGCGGTTCGGGCTTGTCGTCCTGCTCACTCATTTCATACCTCCCGGTGGCGCGAAGAATAGCACGGTGCCAGAAGATTTCTCCGTGCCCACCGCCCCCCACAAAGCAGTCACCCCCCACCCTGTTCCCTGTTCCCTGTTCCCTGTTCCCTGTTCCCTGTTCCCTGTTCCCTGTTCCCTGT
>CAYTQT010000006.1:85253-88637 GCA_964439915.1 uncultured Wenzhouxiangella sp.
TCCCTGAACCCTGAACCCTGAACCCTTTTCCCCTTCACCCGTCATGTTTTCCGAAAACCGAAACCCGCCCCCATTCCGTGACGCAACCTACAAGATCAATCACAAAAACAAATCTGTCCTGCATAATGAACCTGGAATTGTGCAATCTTCGGTCAGACGCCTAGCCGCCAGGAGTACGAATGGCCAACCTGTTCATACGTCTAGGCCAAACACTGGGCGAGCTTCGTCGCAGACACGTCTTCCGAGTGCTTGGTCTGTATGCGATCGCGGCCTGGGGCGTGTTGCAGGTGGCCGACATCATTCTTCCGGCACTGATGGTCCCGGACTGGGTGATGTCCCTGCTTGTCATCGCAATGGTCTTCGGCTTCCCGCTCACCGCACTTCTGGCCTGGATCTACGACATCACGCCAGATGGCGTCATACGCACCCCGGGGCGGCGCAACGAAACCAGTACCGACCGCACTGAATTCAACTGGCGCTGGGTCGATTTCTCGATCATCGCAGCCCTGCTGGCCGTACTTGCCTTCGTGCTGATGACCGATATCGACCTCACGGGGCCGGAACAGCCCCTGCAGCCTGAGCGGTCGATCGCCGTTCTGCCCTTCACCGACCTGAGTCCTGAGCAGGACACCGGCTACTTCTGCGACGGCATGGCCGAAGCGATCCTCGATGCGCTTGCCTCCCTGTCGGGCCTGCAGGTGGCCGCACGGACATCGTCCTTCGCGTTTCGAGACCGCCAGAACGACATACGCGAGCTGGCCCGGGCGTTGGGAGTCGCCACCCTGCTCGAAGGCAGCGTGCGCAAGGACGGCAATCGACTGCGCATCAGCGCGCGGCTGGTTGACGGTCGCACCGGCCACCAACTCTGGAGCGAAACCTACGACCGGATGCTCGAGGATGTATTCACCGTTCAGGACTCCATCTCGCGCGCCATCGTTGACGTTCTCCGCGTACGCGTGCTCGAAGGCGGCACGTTGGTCGAAGCGCCAACCTATAACCAGCTCGCCTATGAAGAGTATCTGCGCGGTCGCGATCAGCTTCGAAGCGGCAACAGCGTGGATGATATCCAGGCCGCCATCGAACGATTCGAGCGCGCGCTGGCAATGGACCCCTCGTTCGGCCTGGCTCGCGCCGGAATCTGTACTGGCTACTGGCAACAGTACGAAATGGTCGGCGACAGCGAGCTGGCCGACCAGGCCATCACCGCCTGTCGCCAGGCCGAAGCCACCAGCGACCGGGCCGAGACGCTCGTCGCACTGGGCAACGTCTACCGCGAAACCGGGCGGGTGGCCGAATCGCAGGACCTGTTCCGGCGCGCGCTGGAAGCAGAACCCAACAGCGCCAGCGCGCATGCCGGACTGGCCCAGTCATTGCGCATGGAAGGCGATTCAGAGGCTGCCGAGTTCCATCTGCGCCGCGCCATTCAGCTCGACCCGGCCTACTGGCGCCATCGCTTTGCACTGGCCCGGGTCGTCTACGAACAGGGCCGCGTCGACGAGACTGTCGACCAGCTCAATCAGGCCATCCGGCTGGCGCCGGACAACCCGGTGCCCTACGTCAGCCTGGCGGCGATTCATTATTATGAGGGCGACTATCTGAGAGCCGCCGAGATCAACCGGCAGTCGCTCGAGCGCAATCCCACACCGCGCGCCTATTCCAACGCCGGCAGTTATTACTTCTACGCCGGCGAATACGCGCAGGCCGAGGCCATGTTCCGCCGCGCGCTCGAGCTGTTCTCGCCGGGTGATTTCCGCTGGCACGGGTTTCTGGCCGAGGCGCTGGAAATGCAGCCGGATAAAGACTCACAGGAAATCGCCGTCCAGTACGAGCTGGCCATCCGCCTGGGCTACGAACGCCTCGCGGTCAACCCGGCCGACCACGGCGCACGCAGCCTGATCGCCAGCTATCTGGCCAAGACCGGGCAAACGCTCGAGGCTGAAGCCGAACTCGAACGCCTGGACAGTACCGCCGACCTGGACATGCTCGCTCATCGCGCCGCCGGCTTCGCCTACCTGGCGCTGGAGCGTCCGGAACACGCCATCGACCAGTTCGAAGCCGCAGTCGCCACCGGCCTGCCACGGCAGATCTTCGCAGACGACCCACGCCTGCAGCCACTGACCCAGGACCCCAGATTCACGGCGTTGATCTCCGTCCCCGCCGAACCCACGACCGACCCATAAGGAAACAGACTCATGAAACCTTCAGCCCATGCGCCATTTCATTCGCCAAGGAGCCTGCACTGGCTCGCCCTTCTATCGCTTCTGGCCTTCGGCCTGACGGCCTGCCAATCCATGGAGGCCGAGGTGCAGCCCAGCGAACCGATCGAGGAAATCGAGCCGACTCCGACACCTGCAACGACCATGGAAGCCGATCCCCTCGATGAAATCGATCTGGCATCGGCACCTGCCATCGTCGCCGATCCAGCACCGCCACCTCCGCCACCCCCGCTTCCGTCGGAGATGGCACGGCCGAGTCCGGACAACGAGTGTCCGCCGAAATGCGAGCTCGACGTCACGCTACCGACCAACGCCCGGATGTCGCCGACGATCTCGAAGTCGGTTATGCACGCCCGCGGCGGATCCACCGTCAGCATCAACCTGGACAACCAGACCAGTCGAGGCGCCCGGGGCGCGACCGTGCTGCGCTTCCAGGAAGCTGCATTCGTCGATCGCAACGGCCGGCCGATGACGACCGTTACGCTGAACCCGGGCACGAATGTCTTTACCGTACGTGACTATGCCGACGGCGTCTGTCGAGCCGAGAAAGGCGGATGCAAATACGACGTCATCAACACGGGCGATCCCAGCCGCCCGGTGCTCGACCCGCACGTCATCATCTGGGACTAGCAAGCCACTCCCGCCGGCGACCGCCTTGGTCGCCGGTCAAGGGTCCGACACCAGAACCACTCCCAAAGCCGTTGTTCCTGCGCCCTGCGCCTGTCACGATAAAGCCTGGCAATTCGATGGCTGTCCCGAACGCACGTCGTGAACGGCCTCACGAAAAGCAGGCTGCAGGAATCGGGCGCTATTTTCTGGACAGCCTATACTCAGACGTCGAGTCGCTGCAGGTGAGTGCAGGTGTACATGTAAAACCATTTGGCCGCTACTACTGCCTGTATTCCAAGCGCTTTCCCTTTGCCGTCTACTAACGCATCGTCAATGATGAGATCAGAATTTATGCAATTCTGGATTGTCGCCGCCGCCCTGAACGCATTCGGGAACGACTGAAGCAGATCGATTAAACGGGCCGGGCCAACCCGCTTTTGAGAGTATGAAGTTGCCGGGGGCGGAGGGACTTAATAAACCTTTCTGGCTTGCGCACAGACAGTTTCAGACTTGTCCCGCCCCCACCTCAAGCACCGATAAGGAATCTAGCAGCAACAGA
>CAYTQT010000007.1:0-55908 GCA_964439915.1 uncultured Wenzhouxiangella sp.
GCCGACATCGGCGCGGTCATCGAACACCACTTCAAGCGCATCGGCCTGCTCGAACCCGACGAGCTCAGCGAACAGCAGCAATTGATGCTGAAAGAAAAGCGCGCCGAATACGAGGCCCGCGAAAAGGCCGAAGTCGACGCAGCAGAGCAGGGCGTCACTGAGTCCGACTATCCCGCCTCCGCCACCCTCTGCCACAAGTGCAACACCAAGGCGATGGTGATTCTGGACGGGTGCAATACCTGCCTGGCTTGTGGTTATTCGAAGTGCGGTTAGTTGTTGACTTATTCAATCTTGGATGCAAGGATCTGGAAGTTAAGTGGAACTGACTATGAGATTCAATTTACACTTCGAAATCAAGTCGGTGCGACGCTGCATCTCAGAGGAATATCTGTTCGACAGCCGAAGGGTTCTTCAGTTGCTTGGTTTACTTCGATAATGATAAGCATGCCTCAGGTTTCTCATTTGGATTCCCCCGGACTTTCTAACTTCCATGACGCAAAGTTGGATGTAGAACCAAACGAGAAGGCGACTATATCAATGGCATTGCGAGTCCCAAAAGAGAAAGCATCCTCTATGACATTGACTGCAAAGTACTTCATCGCTGGCAAGAAAAGACCATTCCATCTGCGGCATTCTTACAGCCTTGAGCAAGCACTGACTCCTCGATCCTCGAGGCATTAGACTGGTGCAGTATGTACATAACTTAGTGAGCAAGGGTCGATACGGAAATGAAAGACTTGGGGGTCAGGTCGTGAAACGAGCACTGGTCTTTCAATCATCCATAGTCAATGTCGCATTGCCACCATGCTGGAAATGACGTCTTGCGGGGGTGTCTGAAAGCGCTTTCAGATGATCGATATTGGCAGTTCAAGACAGGCAGCAATAGCCTAAGTCGTAACACGTCAGTCGAGCGAACCCGGTCCCATCCAGAAACGATCGAGAGCGGAACCTGACAGCTACTGTTTGTCCCATGGGTTGATGAGATCCAGATTTAACGGCTCGAAGTCTTTCGTATTCCGGGTCGCTAACTGACCTCGGTTTGCTTTTACGATGGCCGCAATCATGCCATCCGGCACAGAAACGCCAACACCGGATCGATAAGTCACCCCCATCAGCTCGCCGTAGAGCAACGCTGCCTGGTCAGTCAATGGAAAGATTCGATCGGCAAACCGTTGACGCCAGTCGTTTAGCCCTGCAGCAAGTCGTTCAGAGCGCTCGTCGGGACGGATTTTTTCAATACCGAAGGCAATCTCGGCAATCGTTACCGTCGACACTGCAAGCAACTCATCATGGGCTGCCAGCCAGCTCATTACGGCTGGGCTGGGTTGAATTCGCATCGTTTCTGAAATGACGTTGGTATCGACAAAAATCAAAGATCGATACCCTCGTGTGGTTTGCGTTGTTCCTGAATCACAGCCTCAAGATCAAGATCTGTGGCGCAACGACGATTCAGGTCGCGATAGAACTGGGAGGCTGGCAATCGACCTGTCTGCTGCGCGGCGTATTCCTCCAGCGCGCTTTCGACCACTTGCGCGATGGTCCGCCGTTCACGCTTCGCCAAAGCGTGTGCGAGCTCGCGCGCTCGTGCACTTCGAACGGATAGTTGGGGTTCTGCCATGGTTCCTCTCTTGTAGTGCGTGCAGACAGCAATCCTACCATATGGCCATCTAGATGGCAGGTGATGGCTGGTCTTTTTAGGACACCCAGCCAGCTGCCCTGAACTCCAACCGAGGTTTACGTTCATAAAATCAGCACCCCTGCAAATTCTTCGCCTGAATGAATCCCGTCCTCCGCGAACGCCAGCTGATCGTCGGTAACCTGCTGTCCCGACTGCGCCAGCATCCGCTCGTCACCGCTCTGCTCGGCGTCTTTTGTCTGGCCATTGGTCTGCTGATCGGCGTCGTGTTCGGGCGGCTGGGGCAGCAGGACCACACGGCGCTGATCGCCAGCCTTCAGCGTTGGCCTTTTCTTGTTTGGCCGACAATTTTTCTGCTCTGTCTTGCCATGCAGCGCCCGGCCTCGCACCGGGAATGGGTCACCGCTCGGGCCGGATGGATGGCGGCCTGGCCCGAGATGCCCGAGGCGATGCAGCGCTGGTCTCGCTGGCAGTCCTTTGGGTGGGCGATGGCGCAATCAGTGGGGCTGCTGGGGGTTTTGGCGTGGGCAGGCTCCGTCGCGCCGGGTGACGACGCCTTTAATGACTCGCACTTTCTGCTCGCGGTGGTGATTCCTCTTGTGGCTTGGCTCATCCTGCCCTGGGCGGTTGGAAGGCCAACCGCGTCTAAGCGACCATTCAGGACGTCACGGGCCCATGCCTCGAGCGACCGTGATCTCGCCCCCGAGCCGATCATCGCACAGTGGCACAGGCAGCAGTACCGCAGCCAGCGCTGGAGCGCCGGGACGCGATGGTCGCTGGGTCTGCTCCTTCTACTGATCCCCGCCGGCGCCGCGGCGCTGCAGGTGGCAGTCGCTTTGTTGATCGGTCTGGCTCTGGTCCAGTGGAGCCAGTTCTGGTCGGCGGGCCTGAGAGTCATCGTGCAGGGCAGTGCGCTGACGCGGGCACTGCCGCTCTCGCGCCGGACATTTGCTGCGCGACTGGCGCGCCTGCCGTTGACCAGCGTCGCGGTGTTGCTGCCGGCGATCGCGCTCGCGTCGGCCGCGGCCGGGATGGCTTTCACGGCGGCCCTGCTGACGAGCCTGGTCCTGGGCTCGGCCCTGATCCTCTACCTGGCGGCCGTCCTGGCCTGGCGCGACGACCCGTCCGCGTTGAAATGGCAACCGCTGGCCGTGCTGCTGGTCTTTGGCCTGCTGTCGGTGTCGATGCCCTTTCTGTCGCCGTTGGTCTGGCTCCTCCTGATGGCCGGGCTGATCCGGCTGATCGTGAGGGAACCCGGATGAGCGACGCGCTGGGGGTTCGGGATCTGACCGTCAGCCTCGGCGGTCGGGAGATTATTAACGACGTCGGCTTCAGCCTGCAGGGCGGGGCGCTGGCCGCCCTGGTCGGTCCCAACGGCAGCGGCAAGAGTACGCTGCTGGCCACGCTGGCGGGCCTGCATCCTGCGGCGCAGGGCGAGGTGCTGATTCAGGGGTGCTCGGTCTTTGGACAGACACAGGTTGCCCGCAGACAGTTGGGCTATATGGTGGGCCAGGAGCAGCTCCCCGGCCTGCTGACCCCTCGCCAGTGCCTGACGCTGTTCACCGAGAGTCGCGGGCTCGATCGGATTCCTGACGACACGTGGAGCCAAGTCGAGGCCCTGCGAATGGGCCCGTGGCTGGACACCTGGCTGTCCGAGTGCTCCCTGGGTACGCGTCAGAAGGTCTCGGTGCTGCTGGCGCTGCTGGGCTCGCCGCCCCTGATCCTCCTCGACGAGCCCCTGAACGCCCTGGACCCGATCAGTGCCCTGGCGCTCAAGCAGGAGCTGACCCGACTGACCGCGGAGGCGGGCTGCACGGTGCTGATGGCCTCGCATGACCTGGCCGCCATTGAAATGCTGAACAACCACATCCTGGTGCTCCTCAACGGCCGTGTCGTTCTGGACTGGGACGAAGACGGCATGGCCCGTGCGATCGGCGATGACAATTACGACCACAATCGAACGCTGGAGTCGCTGATCGTCGAGGCCATGAGGGCAGCAGACTGAGCCGTATCCCGCTGAGGTGGTGGCAAAGCTCGAGTCATCCTGCCCGGACTTTGCGATGTCCCTGAGGGCGTCATCCGGGGAATGGGCGGCAGTTGTGCCAGGGAAGCCAGTCAAAGCAGCTATTTCTGAACCAGAACACGGATGTTTTACGCTTTTGATTGGTGAGCGCCTTCCGCTCGTACTTTTTTCGAACGGAGCAACAGATGCCAATGACTGCCAGAAGAATCCGATCCATCGCCATACTGGTCGCCCTGATCGCGACAAGCACGGCGTTACCCGTTGCGGCCGTCGCCAGCGATAAGATCGCCGGGCCGTTTCCGACCGGCGACCTCCCTGATCCGATCTTCAGTGACCGATTCGAGGTCCCGGACGTGTCGATCTATGACATCCAGACCCCCGTCGATTTGATGGTGGACGATGCCTCGCCCTTCGTGGATCGAATCATCCAGGTCGATGGCGTGGTGACCGCAGCGCCCGGTGAGATCGGCGGGCCGGCGACAGCGGTGATCCAGGAGGTGGCCGGTGGGCCCTACAGCGGCGTGCGC
The DNA here is from genome assembly GCA_964439915.1 of uncultured Wenzhouxiangella sp. Taxonomy (GTDB): domain Bacteria; phylum Pseudomonadota; class Gammaproteobacteria; order Xanthomonadales; family Wenzhouxiangellaceae; genus Wenzhouxiangella. The sequence continues at coordinate 4,187 of CAYTQT010000007.1, forward strand.
GTGGTCGGTAACTTCTCGTCGGTCAATGCGCAGCGGGGTGACATCATTCGCGTCATCGGCGAGGTGAACGAGCCCTTTGGACTGACCCAGGTGTCGTTCAACGACAACGTTGAACTGCTCGGAACCACCTCCGATCCGCTACCCGTGGCCCTCAGCACCAGCCAGTTCGTGCCCAGCGATGTCCTGGTCTCCGAACAGTGGGAGGGCGTGCTGATCGAGTTCAACGACGTGACGGTCACCGACGAAAACCCGGACGGGCCGGATAAGGACTTTGGCGAATGGTTATTCACTGACGGCAGTGCGGAAGCGCGCGGCGACAGCTTCAGTACCACGCTGACCATCGACCCCGCTCTGGGAGAGAGCTTCGACGTGATCCGCGGCATCGGCTGGTTTTCCTTCAGCAATCACAAGGTCCAGCCCAGAAACGATGCGGACTTAAACCAGGAGCTTTTCAAAAATCAGTCGAACCCATGAGCCTGGCTTTTGGGGGACACGCTCGGCAAAGCAGCGCTGCGATCGCGTCAATATGAAGTGCAGTGGTCAGATAAAGCCTGGGGCCGAGGCCGGACCGCCCAGCGCATCAAGGTTGTCCAGCGCTGACGACAGCGCGTCATCGGTCAGGCCGTACCAGCGGCCCAGTGCCGCTGCATATTGTTCGACGCCAAGTGTCGGTATCAGTCGGCCGCCGCCTGCGTCCTGATCGTGGTCCAGAAGTGAGGGTGGAAGATCACCGTAGATTTCGCCGCCGTTGACAGCTTCACCCACAACAAAATGATGGCCACCCCAGCCGTGGTCCGTTCCGTCGCCATTGACGGCGAGCGTGCGTCCGAAGTCAGACGCGGTAAACAAGGTGACTTGCTGGCCGAGTCCCAGCGACTGCATGGCGGCGAAGAAGGCAGTCACCCCGGCATCGATTTCGCGCTGCAGATTGGGGAGTTCGAGGGCCTGATTGGAATGGGTATCGAAACCACCGAGGCCAACGAAGAAGATCTGTCGTGTCACCCCCAGAACCTCTCGAGCCGCAATCGTATTGGCAACAGCGCGCAGCTGGCCGCCGAGATTGCCGGCGGGGAAGGGGATGCCGATTTCACCGGCGGCTTGCAGCGCCGCATCGTAGAGTTCGTTGGTGTTCAGGGCCGCCTCCATCGCATTCCCGAAATCGGAGTGGATGAGGTTGTCCATGCTCAGGCCCGCAGCAGCAAAGTGCTGGCGCATCAAGGTATAGCGCAGGTCGCCAGTGGGCGTGCCCTGATCGCCTTCCAGAGCACGCAATGCCTCCAGCCTGGCGGCACCTCGCACACCCACCTGGTAGGGCGCGGTCGCGTCACCGCTGATGAAAAGGTTACCGGCCTGAGTAGTAATGGCGCTGAATTCGGGCCGGATCGGGTTGGCACCGGCCAGCAGCAGCTGGTCACTGAAGCGGCCGCCCCAGCCGAACTGGGCCCCTTCGGGCTGGCTGGAGACCCAGGTGGACTGCTGGTCGTTGTGCGAAAACAGGCGTTTGGGAATCGCGATCGACTCCTCCAGAAACTGAGTTCGATCCAGCGGGTGAAGAAGGGGGCCGACGTTGGTGACCAGCGCCGCATTTCCAGCATCGTAGAGGCCCTTGATCCCCGAGAATTCTTCCGTCAGCGCGAATTCACGGCCACCGAAGGGGCGGGCAGTGCTCAGGGGCAGCAACCGGTCTCGCAGCCGCGTCGAGCCACCGCTCATGAAGCTGTACTGATTCAGCAGCTCGGCACGAATTGCCGCGTAGTCGCCGTAGGAAGCCGCGTCGTAAGGCAGGACCGTATCGTGATTGTCCAGACCGCCAAAGAGAAAGACACAGACCAGGGCGCGGTACTCGCTCAGGTCTGTTCCCATGGTGGTCGAGTTGATCGGCAGCGCCGCCAGATTGCCGAAACCGGCCAGGGACAAGCCACTCAGCGCGCTGGCGCTGCGGAGGAGTTGGCGTCGGGTCATGGGCATGGTGAGAAGCTCCTGTGAACTAGCGCTGCACGACGTAGTCAGGGCTGGTCATCAGCATCAGGATGGCCAGCTCGACGCGCTTTCCTGCCCCCGGGTCATCTGGATCACCGGGAGTGGTGATCGGAAAGGTCTCAATCAGCTCGGCGATGCGATCGCGTGTGATGCTGCTGCTGGCGCCGTGATTGAGCAGGGTGTCGAGATCAGCCACCAGGGCCTGGGGATCGGAGGCCAGGGCCAGGGCAGCGGCATAGTCCGGGATGAAGCTGTCGACACCCTGATTCTGTGCCTCGGCTGCGGCTTCGCCAGTGATGAAGAATTGCATGAAATTGCTGGCGCCGAACAGGGCGTTGGCATTGACGATCTGCAGTTCCGGGACGGTCATGCCAGCGGCACCACTGGCCGTTCCCGGGGCGACATAGGCCGGCCGGTAGAAGTTGAAGACCGAGGGCGATTGGAAGGGTGCCTGAGACAAGTCCTCGCTGTTTCCGGTGAAATCCAGCACGGGCAGGGCGCGCGGCACGACAGGGCTCACTTCGAATGCGCGCGCCCACTGAGTAAAGCGGATGACCGGCTCACGGATCTTGCCGAACCGCTGCGGACTGTCGGGCTCCAGGCGAGCTTCCGGATCGAAGATGATCGCGGCCAGGGTCGCTGCCAGATCGCCGCGTCGGCCTTCTCCTACCTGGCTGCCGTCGGGCAGGGGGAAAGTGCCGGTACAGAAGGCTCTGACGGCGCGTGCGACCGAGTCCGCAGACGGATCACTGCTGATCAATCGCTGAATCAGCTGCCGACAGACGAAGGGCGGCGTGTTCGGGTGCTCGAACAGCGCATCGAGAGCGATTCGAATACTCTCTTCAGGCCCCGTGCCTGCGGGGATGACCGTGTCGAGAAAGCGCTTTTCCAACGGCGAATGCCATTCGGGGAACAGTCGCATGGGCCGATACTGGGCACCGGAATTGAGTTCGTTGAACCCAAAGAAAAAGACATCCGTATCCAGGCTCATTCCGGTAAAGACACGCGCGAGTCCGGTGACATCGCTGTTGTTGTAGAGCTCGACCGCTTCCCCGTTGTCGAGTACCGGCACACCATTGTCCTGCAAGGCGACCAGACCAATGGTGAACAGCTGCATGATTTCACGGGCGTAGTTTTCATCGGGAACCCGCCCGGTGGCGGGGTCTCCCAGCGTGTTCTGCAGGTAGGTCAGGTATGAACCCATGGCCGGTGAAAAGGTCACCGCCTCGAGCAGATCGCGATAGTTTCCAAAGGCGTGGGTGACCAGCACGTCCTGGTAATAGCCCACGGCCGTTGGCCAATCAAACAGTTGAGTATTCATGGCGTTGGAAATCACCAGGATCTGCGACAAGGCAAAAGCCATGCGTTGCCGCAGCTGATCGTCTGACTCGATGGCCAGCTGCCAGAAGGCGTGATTCGGTGCGCGCCGCCCCTGGAAGGTGGGCTGTCCTGACGGATCGGTCGCACCGGGTTCGCTCAGTAGATCGAATACTCTGTTCAGATAACTGCTCGAAGGGGTATTGAGTTGTGATCTGAACCAGGCAGAAGCCGATCCACCGCTCAGGTCCGTGATCGATTCGCGATCTGGACCAAAGGTGGTTTGAGACAGAAAACGGCTGGCGGCATTGGCATCGGCCAGCGTGTCCGGAACGGGAACCGGCGGCAGGCCGGCCACGGCCATGAATCGGTCTGCAAACAGAAGATCTTCGTTCATGGCCTTACTGATCCCTGGGTCAAAGCGCTTCAACAGCCCCCCCAGAGGTACAACAGTTTACTTGAGCGCGGTTAAGAGATGGTTAACTCACGGTGATCGTCAGAAGGTGAGGCGAGACCGCCATCCTGATCTTCCGGTGACTTCCCGAAGGCAGTGTCATCACAGTTTCAAACCGGAGCTTTGCCAGACTAGGGACGTCTGAACCGGGCTCGATCACCGAGCCCGCCATATCCATCCAGGAGTTGAACCATGCTGAGTAGCCTTTTGCTGACGCTTTCGTTGACCGCGGGCGTCTCACCGGACCTCGAGCGCTACCTGTCTCGCGCCATCGAGCGCGGCGTGCCGCTTTTCAATGCGGGCAATCCCGAGGCCTGCGCGGCGGTCTATGCCACGGCGCTGGAGGGGGTTGCCGCCAATGCCGGGTGGGGGATGGATGAACAGGCGCGATCCAATGTCGCCGACAGGCTGGCATTGAGCTCGACTATTGTCGATCCCTCGGAGCGGGCCTGGGCCTACCGCGAACTGATCGACCGGATACTTTCCAACGAGCCGATCACCGCGCTCGAACTGGCTGAATCGCTGAGCCTGTTCGAGTTTTCCGATCCGGATGACATCGAGCCCTGGCGGGTCGTGCTCGATGGGGTGATGGGCGGGCTGTCGACCGGGAATGTGCAGCTCGAAGACGATCGTCTGATCTTCAGCGGCGAGACCTCGCTGCGCAACAACGGCGGCTTCTCGTCGATCCGTGCCCGCATTCCCGCCGGTTCACTGGCGGGCTACAACGCGCTGCGCATCCAGGTGGTGGGCGACGGGCGCAGCTACATTCTCGGCGCGAGCAGCCGCACCGGGCGCGGCGACAGCTACTGGCACCGCTTCGAGACGACCGCAGGGGAGTCACTGACGATCACGGTGCCGATCCGCGAGATGGTCCGACAGTACTTCGGTAATCCGATTCGGGGGCGCCTGCAGCCAGCTCAGGTCGCCGGCCTGGAGTTCTATGTCTACGACGGTCAAGAAGGGCCGTTTCGCCTGGAGGTCGAGCGGATCGAAGCCGTTCGATGAAGTCCTGGCTATGCCGCCGTGCTGACGGCACTTGCCACGGAGCCCGCGCATCAAGATCGACCGGCGGTTGAAAACCACCGCAACGGATGCTGTCTCGGACTTGAATTCGAAGTTATCGACTTTGCAAGGCCCCGTCCTTTGAGGCAGGATGGGTGATCAACATCAAGGGTGCGAACCATGGCTCGAATGCTCTTTCTCCTTCTGCTCTCCCTGACCATTCTGGATGCGACCGCAGAGGATGTCGTCCCGGTCCGCGATTGGGGCCACTTTCGGGATCTCATGCTGGCTGATGGCCATGAGCCCAGCGAGGCCGATGAGCGCATCGCCTCCATGCTGGGGGCGCTCGAGGACATGGATCGAGACGCAGGCGCCGACCGGATCGGGATCAAGGCGCCGCCCTTCGATTTCGAGGCCTGGCTGAATGCCGAGCCGATGAGCCTTTATGAACTGCGCGGCGAGGTCGTGCTGGTACGCTGGTGGACCGATACCTGCCCCTTCTGCGCCTCGAGTGCGCCTGCCTTGCGGGCAATCCACGAGCAGTATTCCTCCCGGGGCCTGACCCTGGTCGGCGTTTTCCATCCGAAGGCAGCACGCGACGACCCCCTCGACCTGCCGCGCGTCCAGCGTGTGGTCGATCAGCGAGAATTCGACTTTCCGATCGCCGTCGACTGGGATTGGCGAAACCGCACGCTCAAGGAGTGGTGGCTCACCGGCCCCGATCGGCCGGCCACCTCGGTGACCTTTCTCCTCGACAAGCAGGGCGTGATTCGCTTCATCCACCCGGGCATGGAATACCACGACGAATCGGGCCCCAGCGACCACGCGATGTGCGTTGATGACATGCGCGTGATTCGAGAGGAAATCGAGAAACTCCTTGCCGAGTCGGACTCGATTTACTGAGTCCGAGTGCAATGAGATTCACCCTCGATTTTCTGTGGAACCTTGGAAGCGTTCTGCTGCTGCTCCTGCCCTTGTTCCTCGGTCTTGGCCTGATCATCGCCGTCCTGTCGATCATCATCGGGCGGCGCGAGGGCTGGTCGTTCGGGGACAGTCTCTACTTCGGTTTCATCACGGCATTGACCGTGGGCTACGGCGATCTACGACCGACCGTGGGGCTGAACAAATTCCTGGCGATCGTCATTGCGCTGTTCGGCCTGATCACCTCCGGGATCCTCGTGGCCATCGCGGTCGAAGTCGTCTCCATGACCTTCCAGAGCAGGGGCCAGTGATTCCCCTCAGTCGACCATCGTGGTTTCGCTCTGAGACACCATCAGCAAGAGCACAGCTTGGCTGTCAGCGATATTGACCGAGCACCTCGACCACGTCGGCGTCGAGACGCATATGGCGCTGGAATGAGGCGAGTTTCGGAAAGGACTCGATATCGATGAATGTGTCGCCAATCCAGCGACAGATGACGAACAGATAAGGGTCGGCGACGCAACGGTGCTCACCGAAGAGGTAAGGGCCCTTGAAGCGTTCTTCCGCGTGACGCAGCAGAAAGTCGATTCGAGCCTGGGCCTGGTCCTTGAGATCCTGGTGATGGTCGGGATCGGGAGAAAGGCGGCCTGGCCTGAAATACGAGATGAAGGCAGGCTGAAGTTCACTGCTCATGAAAGACAACCAGGAGACCAGCCTGGCCTGATCCTGCTCGCTTCGTTCCGGTGCCTCGAAGGCCCCGGGTCTGAGGGCACCGAAATAGGTCAATATGGCCGTGGTTTCGGTCAGCACTTCACCGTTTGCAAGCACCAGAGTCGGCACCGAACCCAGCGGATTCAAGGATAGATACTCGGGCTGGTGATTCTCCCCGCGCCCCAGTATCCGCACTCGATGGGGCAGGGCGGACCAGGCCAGGGCGATATGCGGCGCGAGCGCGCAGGTCTCGCTCATCGAATAGAGTGTCATCATGACCGATCAACCCGGCAGGTGCGATGTAGATGGACCCGTCCGGCAGGGCCAGGTCCAGCGAGCCATTTATCTTACGACGCGCAGCGATTTCCTGATCAGACATGGATTCACGCAGACCTCTCCAGCTTCGACGTGAGCGGGAACCATGATCTCGTCATCGCATGGGACAGCGTGTTTCATCTGACCCGTGACGATCAACGACGACTGCTCGGACGCGTTAGCCGCTGGACCCGTCCCGGCGGTTTCCTGATCTTCAACTCCGGCACGGAGGAGGGTGAATTCTGGAGCCCGATGAGAGGCTACGAGTCCGTACCGATTTTCCACGCCAGCCTGGATACGGCTGAGTACCGGCAGCGTCTGGGCGAGAGCGGATTCAAGGTCCTGCGCTATGCCGTCGAGGACCCGCAGTGTGGCGGAAGAACGTTCTGGATCGCGCAGCGCAATGGTCATCCCGGGCGTCAGGGCCGGGAAGAGATCAGTCGTGCACCGTCCTGAAGGGATCCGGCTCGTCCGGGTTCAGGCCCAGCACCTGGGCGAGAGCGGCGGTGCTGCGATCCGTGCTGAATTCACACCATAGGGGGAAGTGATCGCTGACCCGGTAGGTCATCTGGCGATCGGTGAGCTCCTGGAATACGGCACCAGCGAAGTCGACCGTGCCGGCCTTGCCGGTGGGCTCGAGGGTCATATCGTCACGGAACCAGGCGATCTGGTCATAGTGCTTGGCTTCCTGGCCGTAGGTGGTCTTGAGATCACGCAGTTCGTGCGGCACCCAGAGGCCTCTTTCCAGAAAGACTTCGAACAGGTCAGTGGTCGTGTTTCGGTCGGTATTGAAATCGCCCAGTACGATCAGGTTGGCTTCCTCGGCGTTGGCGTCGCGCGAGCGATCGCGAATTTCTCTTGCCGTGTAGTGCGCCAGCTTGCGTAATTCCGGTACCCGATCGGAGATGTTCTTGTAGCGGATATGTGCAGTCAGCAGTGCGAAGCGCTCACCGCCGGCGACAAAGCCGACCAGGTAGGGGGTGCGGTCGAACTGCTCCTGAGGATCGCCGTTGTCGGTCGGCGGCAGGACGATCTCACCGGCGAGGCCGGAAGGTGTGACTCGACGAGTGTCGTAGAGGTAGGCGGAGCGTTCGACATTGCCGGCATCGCCGGCGGTCACATCGCTCATCATCACGCACCAGTGCGGGCCCAGAAACTGCTCGGTGAGCAGTCTCAGCGCGCTAGTGTCCCGCTTGACCTCCTGAATGGCGACGACATCGAAACGTCGAATGACCTCGGCGATCAGAGCCAGACCGCGCAGGTTGCGCTTCGGTGAGCCCGGGTTTTCACCCCAGTCATTGTGATATCCGCCCAGGCTGCGGATATTCCAAGTGCCCAGAATGAAGTTGTGATCGGTGCGGCGCGGTGGCACATCGACATGATCTAGCCGTCGGCGCAGCCTGATGATGTCCTCGACGACAAAATCCGGGTAATCGCGATAATCCATCGGCAATCGACTCCTGGGTCATTGCACCCGGCGAGATTAGAAAGCCAGGCTGGACTGATTATGCCGCCAGTCTGACTCCGGAATCAAATGCTGAATTCCCTTTAGAGCGACATCGCAACCTGCCGCTATGGCGACACCCGGATTTCGCAACCCGGGGCCGAGCGAGATCACTTAAGGGATACTTCGAGTCAGAAAAGCCCGATGCCGCCGGAAATTCTGGCTCCGATGCTCGATAAACATGGATTGATGTCTTATTATATTATCCGGCTATAGGCCAAGGGGATTGTGAGATCAGGAGATCGGAGGCGTGATGCGTATTCAGCAGTGGCTGTCGGTTACAGTCGTTTTTCTAAGCCTGGCAGTATTGGCAGCACGCGCAGCAGAGCCGGATGCGGCAGGCTGGATCGCCTTCGAGGGGCAGGGTGGAGCGGTCAGCTTCAGCGGTTCAGTGAACGGTGAGCCGGCCCGCATCATGCTGGATTCGGGGGCCAGTATCGGGGTCGTGTCAGGATCATTCAGTGAACGTGCCGGCATTGAACCCGACCCGCGCCGTCCGATTCAGGTCGCCGGTGTTTTTGGCGAAACCCGGGTGTATGGCTCGAGGCCTTTCGAGCTGGTGCTGAACGAACAGAAGTTGAACCTTGCCGATCTCGCGGTAGTGCCCGGTGGCAGCTTCGATATTCTGCTTGGTCGCTGGATCTTCGAACAGGTGGTGGTTCAGATCGATTATCCGAATCAGCGGATACGTTTCCTGAACCGCGATGCGGTCGAATTCGAGAGCAATGTCGAAGTGCGCAGCACTCGTTCCGGCGCCATCCTGATCGAAACTTTCATCCAGGAAAAGCGTGCCTGGTTGATGCTTGATACCGGCAACTTGGGCACGGTCTTTCTGAACGAGCGTTTCGTGCAGAACCATGAACTGCAGGACTTTGAAGTCATGACGGAAGGATTGAACGCCAGCGGCGTCATTCAATCAGGTGAGGTCAGGATACTGCAGTTCGAAAGCGCCCAGATCGGCCCCTACAGATTCGGGTCGCTGCTGGCCAGCTATGGTGTCGATTCTTCGCGAGGGATGTACCGGCTCGAGGCCGAAACGGGAAGCCGGATACGAAGGGCCCTAACGCGAAACGACGGACTGCTGGGCTACGAGATCCTCCGGAATTTCCTGGTGACAACCGACTTCAGGAATCGAAAAGTTCACCTTCATCTGCCGCAGGATTGACTCACTCACCGACGCGTAGCGCGTCGACGGCGTTTCTCAATCATGTTGGAAACGATCCGAAAACAGCAGATCAGAGGCTGAACCGGGCTGCACTTCATAGGCACCCATGTCGGCGTCACCAGCCAAACCGCGATCAAATCCATCTCCACGCTGATCGGTAAGGGCATTATTGCCAGTTCCAGCCAGATTCATTTCGACAAAGAATCCTGCGTTGATGGCCGGTGAACCTGGTTCAAGGGCGTGCGTTCTACCGTGGGTTTCTGGTCCGCCGTTGAGATCCAATGGGGCGAGTAGGGGATCGACATCGAGCAGATTACCGCTGCCCGTGTAGGAGAAACCGGAAGCCTCGCCGACGAGGCTGTGATTCATGGTGAGGCTGCCGGAGTCGATGCTGATATCAGCATTGCCCGACACACTGGTGTTTTCAGAAACGATGCTGTTTCTGATTGCGGCTTGATCCGAGGTAAAGACCCCGCCGGTGAAACTCGCCGACAAACCCCGATCAACTTCCGTGCTTTCGTTATACGCAACGGTCGCGAAATCCATCTCGAGTTCCTGCGCCAGTATTCCGCCAACGCTATCGCCGGAATTACCGCTGATCGTCGAATTGACGATTCGAACCGGAGAGGCTGGACCGATGTCCCGAAAGCCGGCGGCAATCCCGCCAACCGCGTCTCCGGCATTCTCCGACACTTCAGAGTATTTCACGCCACAGTTGGATTCGAATTCGCATTGCAGGCCGGCAGCGCCCGAGTAGAAACTCTCGCTGCCTGCATTGGCTATGATTCGAGAGTAGACGACATAGGCGTCTGAGCCATTGCTGTAGATGCCGCCACCACTATTGGTGGAGACTGCACTGTAGACCACGGCCAGGTCGCTGTTCAGGGCGAGAATTCCACCCCCTCGATTGGGCGCATCATTGCCTGTGACCGCCGAATCAACGATGTAGCCGATGCTGTCGCTCACGCTCACGCCTGCTCCCGATCCAACCAGGGGGGTGATCGAGCCGCCGCCGCGAATTAGCGGACTTGAGACCGAATTATCGTAAATTGACGAATCAATGAGGTAGAGAAACGGGGTGGGCCCACCGATACCTCGAATGGGAGCCGGAGCCACGTCGAACTGTCGAGCGCTGAATAAACCACCCCCGCTGATCAGGGCCGTGTTGTCAGCGACCAGGCTCTCGCCGATTACAACGCCGGAATAGGCCGCAGCCACCGCGCCGCCGTAATCGGCTTCGTTGTATTGCAGGAGGGAATCATTGATAGAAATCAGATTGCTGAGGGCCGGCTCAGGCGGGGGAGGGTCGCCCAAAGGCCCGGGCCCTCCGGAGTCATATCTCTGCGCGCCGACGGCGCCGCCGTAGATGGCCGTGTTGAAGGTAATCGTGGAAGAATTGATTTCCAGATTCACGGTCGGTGCAATGCCCCGTGCAGCCGAACCACCGGTTCGTTTTGAGTTGGAGGGAGTCTCGACTGGACCTCCTCCATACGCATAACCTGCACCAGCGGCTCCGCCGTAAGTGGCCATGTTTGTCGTCAGTGTGCTGCTCTCAACGACCAGTTTCGCCTCCAGCGCCGCAGGAAGGTCTCCAACCGGCCCGGTGCCTTCCTCGGCAAAGAAATTGACCTGCACCGCACCACCCAGTTCGGCCGAGTTGCCGGTGAAATACGACCCTGAGACGAGCGCCTCCCCGCGCGTGACCGCAATGGCACCGCCGTTGTTACCGGCAGAGTTGTTGCTAAAGGTGCTGTCGAGGACGTAGAGCTCGCCGCCAAAGACCTCGATGGCGCCCCCATTTTCCGTAGCCTGATTACCATCGATGACCATGTCATACAAGTTCAGTCGGCTTCCGGCTTGGAGATAAAACGCACCACCATAAGATGCATAGCCGCCGGTCAACGTCAGATCGGAGGCCTGTGCGACCACTTCATCGTAAACCTCGAAAATTCCGGAATTTCCCCCAGCATCGATCTGCAGATTCTCGGCTCCTGGGCCGGTAATGATGACGTCAGCCGCTAGCGCCAAGGGACCTTCGCTCAGGTTGATTGTGCCGGTCAAGCCCGGCTCGAAACCGATTTCATCGTTCAAGCCATCGCCAGCGTTGCAGGCATCGATGATGGCCTGTGTATTGACCGCAGTGATAGCCGATCGCAAGGAACAGTTGTCAACGGTGCCTGGGTCGTCGAGTGTATCGACGGTAATTGTTGCGGCGTGTGTCGCTGAAATCGCGAGTGACGATGTAATTGCCAGCGCGAGCCGAGAACGTTGATATTTGCTGCCGGACATGAATTGATTCCTGAAGGAATGGACAAATCATTCACCCAGATCAAATTTTGCCCCGGGGTGAGCGCTAAAAAACAGAGCAATTTTGACCTAGTTCAATGACCGAGGCAAATCTGGCGTCCAGGGGAATTTCTCAGTGCCAGATCATTGTGGTCGCATAATTATACATAATATACATTATGCGAACTACATGATGTGGTGGGCAGAAAGAAGGGCCGACAAGCGACCCCTCTCGAATGCAGCACAACGTGAGCAGATATCAGTAGGCATCGGTTCGTTCGATCTCTTCCGATACGTCCCCATCCACATTCAATTCGGCGCGAGCATCGGCTCGTATCGAGCCTTCGACGAGTGCACCGGATTCAATAGTCACCACCGGTGGTTTGCCCTCGAAGTCTTCATCGAGGATCACGACCACATCGCCTCTGACCACACCGCCAGTCTCAACGAGAATTTTTCCAGCATCGGACCAGTCATTCGACCACGACATCCAGGACGAGCCCTCGCTGTTGTTGACGATCTCGATGATGACGCTGCCACCGACGCTGGCACCATTCTCGACAGTGATACTCCCGTAGCGCGTCTTGAGGTTCTGCATCACGGCGGCCTGATCCAGGGTGATATCGCCGTTGCGTGTTTCGATGCTGCCGCGGACCTCCGAGTCTGCACCGACGCTGACAGAAGCGTTTCGTGAATCCAGATGGCCGTCGATACGCGAATCAGTCCCAACCCGAATCTCTCCGTTTCGCGATTCGATCGACCCGGCCACGGCCACGCCCGAACCGATCGTAATGGCGCCATTACGACTCTCGATCCTGCTCGTGTTCGTGTCATCACCGATGGTGATCTGGCCGTTTCTGGCGTCCACCGACCCGATCACGGCGCCGGAACCGATCCGGATATTGCCGTTTCGCGTGCTCACACTGCCAGCCCGAACACCAGAACCCACAACCACTTGACCGTTGCGGGATTCGACGTCCTGGACTTCAGCGTTGTCTTCAATGGTGATGGAAGCATTTCGGGATTCGATGCTGCCGTTCACTCTGGCGCCGGATTCGATTCGAACGGCGTCATTGCGCGAATCGATACTGCCATCGAAGGTTTCACCGGTGTCGACCACAACGGGCCCCGCAAGAACGCCGGTCGTGATCAGGCCCGCGGCAGCCAGAAGACCCAGGCGAGCGGCGAGGGGCCGTTTCGAGACGGTGTTGGACAACGCGTTGATCCTGTTATCGACTTCAGACATCTTGCACAGCTCCAGCGCCAAATCCGGCGTGTTGTTGAATACGAGCTGTATTGAACCGCAGCCGCCCTGCCCCTGTCATGTGGCAAAAGTCAGGTGCTGACCTCGCACCCCCGATCTGTCGACCGGTCAGGCGGCAAACTCGTATATAGTCTGAGGCTGAATCGCCGGGCCAGGCAGTGGAGACTCATGGTCGAAAAGCTGGAACAACGTTCATTCCTTATTCTGCTTGCCATCGTGACGGCGCTTTTCGGCTTTCTGCTCAAGCCCTTCTTTGCGCCGATCCTCTGGGCCTGCATCATCGCGGTCCTGTTCCATCCGGTGCAGGTCCAGCTCGAAAAATGGTGGGGCCCGCGACCCAACATCATCGCGCTCACCACGCTTCTTGCCTGCATCGTGCTGGTCGTGATCCCGGTCCTGCTGCTGCTGACCTCCTTCATCCAGCAGGGCGTCGACCTGTATCAGCGAATCGATACAGGCGAGATTCGTCCCGGGCAGTTTCTGGATCAGATCCGAAACGCCTTTCCTGCGATCCAGGAGATTTTCGAGCGATTCGGAATCAACACCGACCAGCTGCGGGAAAACGCGGCATCGGCCGCCGTCGCGGCCAGTCGAATGGTGGCTCAGAATGCCTTTGCCGTCGGTCAGAGTACCTTCGAGTTCTTCCTCAAACTGGCCCTGATGCTGTACGTCGCCTTTTTTCTTCTGCGCGACGGCCGCCGCCTGACCGATGAACTGGTCCATGCCCTGCCCCTGGGCGACGAGCGAGAGCGCCTGCTGTTCAGAAAGTTTTCCGAAGTCACCCGCGCAACGGTCAAGGGCAACCTGCTCGTTGCCATGGTCCAGGGCGCGCTTGGCGGGATCATTTTCTGGATCCTCGGACTTCCGGCCGCCCTGCTCTGGGGTGTCGTCATGGCGATTCTGTCGCTGATTCCGGCCATCGGTGCCGGCCTGGTCTGGCTGCCGGCTGCGCTCTATCTCTACGCGATAGGCGACTGGGTCGCTGCCACGGTGCTGGTGCTCTATGGTTTTCTCGTCATCGGACTGGCCGACAACGTCCTGCGCCCGATACTGGTCGGCCGGGACACCAAGCTGCCCGACTGGATGGTCCTGCTGTCCACCCTGGGTGGTCTTGCCCTGTTCGGGATCAACGGGTTCGTTGTCGGGCCCCTGATCGCCGTGCTCTTCATAGCCTTCTGGCAGATCTTCAGCAAGGAATTCAATCCGAAGCGAAGATCGCAGGACGAACGCAACGAGCCCGAAGAGCACGACAGTTCCAACGACAAGACCGTCGCCCGCTCGTCGAGCCTGACCTCGGATCAGGCCGATCAAACGCGGACCGCGGAATGAGGTGGATAGGCTCGACACGGGCTGGCGCGTTGTGTCTCTGGCATCGTTTGCTTTCGTTCAAGCCTGGTAAAGCCAGGCGCTACACTGATCTCAACAATCCTATCGCCGGTTCTGCATGAGTCTGAAATCACGCTTCTTCAAGAAACCCTGGCAGCACGCCAACGCTGACAAACGCCTGGCCGCTGTCCGCGATGAGGACGATCCGGAGCTGACAAGCGCACTTCCGGAGCTTGCCGAGCACGACCCCTCTGCCGGGGTGCGACTGGCCGCACTGCGGCGAATCAATACCGAGCCCTTCTGGCTGGACGCCCGCCTGCGAGAATCCGATCGCGAAATTATCGAGGCTGCCGATCGGTTCCTGCTGCGCGCTGTCGTGAGCGAGAGCGCTGATCAGCTCGCGGATGCTCGGATACAGTGGTTTGAGCGTATCGAGTCAGGCGAGACGATCAGAACCCTGGCCCTCAAGGCCAGAGACCCTGCACTTCGACAGCGTGCCCTCGAGCGGATCCAGTCACAGGGATTTCTCGGCGATTGCTATGCCAGCGAAGCGGATGCCGAACTGGCAGCTGGCGTGCTCGAGCGAATCGACCAGATTTCGACCCTCGAACGCCTCCATCAGGAGCTCAAGAAGTCCAGCAAGTCGAAAAGCAAGGCGGTGATGGCTCGAATCCAGGCGATCCAGTCTGCCAGCGGTCAGTACGATGCCGGTCTGGTCGACGCCGAGCGCCTGGTTGATCAGGCCGAGACGCTGGCGCGCGGTGAGAATCTGGACCAACGGGGCTCGCTGCTTCCTGAACTGCGTCAAGCCTGGGACCGACTGGAAAGCGTGCCCGAGAGACTGGAAGCCAGATTCCGGGGCGCGCTGTCGATCGTCGAAGCCGCCATCGCCAGACCGGCCCCGTCAGTCAGCGATGCAAGTTCAGCGGCTGCCGCGACCGAGGCCGGGACGGACGGCGGAGAATCCTCGATGCAGGGCGTGGCCGATGCGATACGCAGTGAGCTGCGCAGGAATCGAAAGGGTCTGAAGCCGCAGAAGCTGCTGGCCGACTGGGACCGGGCCTGGAATGCCCTGGGCCGGGTCGGCCCAGCCGATCTGGACGTCAAGAATGACATGCTGCCGATCCTCAAGGAGCTTCAGGCCCAGGTCCAGCGCAATATCACCACCACCTCGGCGGCCGCCAATGCGTCGGACAGCAAGGTCAAGGCCGGCAACACGGCCAATGTCGCAGCCTTCTCTACCGAACTCGACGCGCTCGCCGCCTTGCTCGAGGCCGGGGATCTGGCCGAAGCCAATCAGCACCGGAATCGGATTCGCGGCCGGCTGCATTCGCTGCCGCTCAAGCAGCGGCCGCGAGACATCAGCGGTCGTTTGCAGCGCCTGGAAGGCCGTCTGAAGGAATTGCGCGACTATCAGCATTGGTCGCACAACGAGCATCGCGACGAATTGATCGGCCGCGTCGAGGCGCTGCCGGACTCGGGACAGCATCCGGATGCGATTGCCGCTGCGCTGAAAGAGGCGCGGGCCGAGTGGCAGCGACTCGAGAAGCTGGAAATCCTGCCGGGCGACAAGCGCAAATATGCCGCTCCAGGCGGCCAATGGCGACGTTTCCAGGAGGCCTGCAGCACGGCCTTCGATACGGCCAAGCCTTACTTCGAAAAACGCCAGACTGTTCAGGAAGAGACCCTGAGTCGCCTCGAGGCCTTCATCGAGGCAGGCATGGAACAGGCCAGGGATGAATCGCTCGGCCCCAAGGAATTGATGCCGGTGATGCGCAAGGCCCGTCAGGCGATTCGTCGCCTCGATGACCTGCCGCCGAAATCTCGCGGTGCTGGTGCCGGTGGCTTGCGAGATCTGATGAATACGATCTCGAAACGGCTCGACTCGGCATTCGAACAGGTTGAATTGACCAAGCGTCGCCTGATCAATGAGGCCAGGGCCCTGGGCCAGGAGAGCGATCTCAAGACGGCAATCGATCGCGCCAAGGGGCTTCAGGCCGACTGGAAACGGGCCGGGCAGGGCCGGCGAGCGAGCGATCAGAAGCTGTGGAAGGAATTTCGGGCTGAGATCGATCCGCTCTTCGATCAGCTCGACGGACAGCGCAAGGAACGCGAGCAGGCCAATCAGGAAGTCATCAAGAAGATCGAGCAGCTCTGCGAGCAGGCCGAGGGCCTCACCGGGCTTCCGGACGATGAGTTGTCCCGAGCCAGAGGACAGATGCAGGGTCTGGTCGACAGCATGGGATCACTCAGGCCCAGCCCCCCTGCCCTGGTCAAGCGCTTCGAGCAGGCCCGGCGAGCTTTCAGTGATCGCCAGGCGGAGATTCGCAAGGCCCGGGAAGAGCAGGCTGTGCGCGATCTCGCCGACTGCATTGAAGCGGTCCAGGCCGCCTTTGCCAAACGGATCGTCGGGCAGCCCGTGGACAAGGACAGGATCGGCAAGAGCTGCGAGCAGGTGCCGGCCGGCCTGCAGGCGGCGGTCGAGGCGGTGACCGATGAGTCCAACGATGTCGATCAGCTGAAGGCAAAGGCCGAGGCGAATCTGGAATCAGCACTGCAGATCGCAGTCGAGTTCGAGTTCCTGTCGGGGCTGGACTCTCCAACAGAGGAAAAGAATCGCCGCATGGATTTCCAGGTCAAGCGGCTTGCAGCCAGGATGTCGGAGAGAAGCGGCCAGCAGGATCTGGGTTCCGAATTGGCCGAACTCGAGGGCCGCTGGTATCGATCGCTGCCGCTGCCTGAAGCCAATTTCAGCACGATCCAGGCGCGGATCGAAAAATGCCAGGCCGTGATCAGGCAAATGATGGGGATTGCATGACTACAATAATGACGAGAGGCCTGCTCCTGCTTGCCTTCACCTGTGTGCCTGTTCAGGCAATGGCAGCCGAGGCCGATCAGGTCGCGGCCCATTTTGGTTGGGTGTCCGTTCTGCCGCCCGTTCTGGCGGTCGGCCTGGCGCTTTGGCTGCGCCAGATCATTCCAGCGCTGTTCGTCGGTATCTGGATCGGCGCCTGGGCACTCAATGGCTTCACTCTCGCAGGCCTCGGCATCGGTCTGCTGGAGAGTTTTCAGGTCTACATCGTCAGCGCCCTGGCCGACAGTGATCACGCTGCAGTCATCCTGTTTTCAGCCATGATCGGCGGCATGGTCGGACTGATCACGCGCAACGGCGGGCTGGCCGGTATCGTCGAGGCCATCGTGCGATTTGCCGATTCGGCCCGGCGGGCCAGCATGGCCACGGTGGCGCTGGGTCTGACCATCTTCTTCGATGATTACGCCAACACCCTGGTGGTCGGCAATACGATGCGGCCAATTACCGACAAGCATCGGATTTCGCGCGAGAAGCTGGCTTATCTGGTCGACTCCACAGCTGCCCCGATTGCCTGCCTGGCTCTGGTCACCACCTGGATCGGCTATCAGGTCGGCCTGATCCGCTCCGCGCTGGAAGGCATCCCCGAGCTCGAACTCAATGCCTACTTCGTCTTCCTCAATGCCATCCCCTACAGTTTCTATCCGCTGTTCGCTCTGGTGCTGGTGATTGCCGTGGTCTGGAGCGGGCGGGATTTCGGGCCGATGCTGCATGCCGAACGCCGGGCACGCACCACCGGCGAGGTCGCTCCACCGGTGACCAGCAAGGGCCTGCTGGAGGAAGACAGCGGTCAGCTCGATCCCCCAGAAGACCAGCCGCACCGCGCCTTCAACGCCCTGATTCCGATCAGCGTGCTCGTCGCCACAGTAGTCATCGGCCTGTTCGTCAGTGGAGAAGGCGACAGTCTCAGAGACATCATCGGTAGCGCAGACCCCTACAAATCCCTCCTCTGGGGCTCACTGCTGGGTGTGCTGACCGCCGCCGTTCTGAGCCTGGGTCAGGGAATCCTCGATCTGGGCGAAGCGACGGCGGCCTGGTTTACCGGCGTGCGCTCCATGCTGCTGGCCATCATCATTCTGATCCTGGCCTGGGGTCTGTCCGAAATCACCACGGCGCTGGGCACGGCCCCCTATCTGTCGGAGCTGGTCGGCGAGCATCTGCATCCTGGCTGGATGCCTGCCCTGGTCTTCGTGCTGGCCGCCTTTACCGCCTTTGCCACCGGATCGAGCTGGGGCACGATGGCGATCCTGGTCCCGTTGATGCTGCCCCTGTCCTGGACTCTGATGATCGCCAGCGACATGAATGCAGCCGAGCATCTCCACATCATCTATGCGGTCGTCGCGGCCATCCTGGGGGGTGCGGTCTGGGGCGACCATTGTTCGCCGATCTCGGATACCACCATTCTGTCATCGATGGCCAGCCAGTGCGACCACGTCGAGCACGTCAGGACACAGCTGCCCTACGCAATGTTCGCCGGACTGGTCGCCCTGTTGATTGGCGCCATCCCGGCCGGCTTCGGCGTGCCCTTCTGGCTGCTGCTTCCGGTCGGCGGTCTGTTGCTGGTGATCGGCCTGCGAATGCTGGGACGCCACTCGAATACGTGATGCTCGGGTCCTGGCCAACGATATAATCTGGCTATGTCCAGCCTGCCTCAGTCCTCACCCGTTCCGACGCGCTTCGTCCATCTGCGCTGCCACACCGAATATTCACTGGAAGACGGCACGGTTCGCATCGCCTCCCTGATCGACAAGGCCGTGGCAACGGGAATGCCCGCCGTGGCCGTGACCGACTGGCACAACCTGTTCGGCCTGGTCAAGTTCTACAAGCAGGCCATTGCCCGGGGCATCAAGCCGATCGCCGGTGCCGACCTTCGGGTCTCCGATCCCGAAGAACCGGAGCACTTCGGTGTCGTTACCCTTCTGATCCAGAATCGCACGGGCTATCTCAACCTCTGCCGCCTGATTTCAAGAAGTTTTCTCGAGGGGCGGTTCAAGGGTCAGCCCAGGCTGCACTCGACCTGGCTGAGGGGCCAGACCGAGGGCCTGATCGTGCTGATCGGGCGCAGCTCGAATGTCGGCCAGGCCCTTGCAAACGGGCGAAGAAACCTTGCACTGACCCGACACAAGGAGTGGCTCAGGCTGTTCCCGGATCGTTGCTATCTGGCTCTGGAGCGATTGGGGCGTGACGGTGAAGCCGCGATGGAAAGCGGCATGCTGGAGCTGGCCATCACGACCGAAACCCCGGTCATCGCCAGCAACGACGTGCGCTTCCTGGAACACGAGGATTTTTTTGCCCACGAAGCCCGTTCCTGCATTCACCAGAGCCGTCTGCTCGACGACAAGCGGCGCGTCCGCGAGTTCGTCGACCAGCAGTACCTCAAGAGTGGCGAGGAAATGGCCGACGCCTTCGCCGATCTGCCGGTCGCCCTGAGCAACACCTGGGAGGTCGCCCAGCGCTGCAATATCGAACTGACACTGGGTGAATACTCCCTGCCCGCCTTCCCCGTCCCCGACGGTGAGAGCGAGGCGGATTATCTGCGACGCAAGTCAGCAGAGGGCCTGGAAGCGCGCCTGGAACAGTTCGGCCTGGCGCCGGATGTCACTCGTGAGGACTACCAGCAACGACTGGAGCGCGAGCTCGATGTGATCATCACCATGGGTTTCCCGGGCTATTTCCTGATCGTTGCCGACTTTATCGCCTGGGCGCTCGACAACGGCGTCCCGGTTGGGCCGGGTCGAGGCTCGGGCGCTGGATCTGTTGTTGCCTGGGCCCTGAAGATTACTGGTGTTGATCCAATACGTTATGAGCTTTTATTCGAGCGTTTTCTCAATCCGGAACGCGTCTCGATGCCCGATTTCGATATCGATTTCTGCGTCGAAGGTCGAGACCGGGTCATCGACTATGTCGCCCAGCGCTACGGTCGTGATCAGGTCTCCCAGATCATCACCTACGGCACGATGGCTGCCAAGGCCGTGGTCCGCGACTGCGGTCGCGTGCTCGGTTTCAACTACGGTTTTGTCGATTCGATCGCCAAGTTGATACCGAACAAGCTCGACATGACCCTGAGCCTGGCACTCGACGAGGAACCAGAGCTGGCCAAGCGCTACGAGGAGGAGGACGATACCCGTTCGGTCCTCGACCTTGCCCAATCGCTCGAAGGGCTGGCACGCAACGCGGGCAAGCATGCCGGCGGCCTGGTCATCGCGCCGGGGCCGCTGACCGACTTCACCCCGCTCTACACTGAACCGGACGGCCACTCGGTGTTGACCCAGTACGACAAGAACGATGTCGAGTCGGTCGGCCTGGTGAAATTCGACTTTCTGGGCCTGCGCAACCTGACGATCATCGACTGGGCTCTCAGATTCATCAACGAGGGACGCGCGCTCGAGGAGCAGAGCCCGCTCGACCTGGACACCCTGCCCCTCGACGACCCCGAGGCCTACAAGCTGCTCCAGGCCGCACACACCACGGCCGTGTTCCAGCTCGAGTCCCCGGGCATGAAGGAGCTGCTGCGCAAGCTCAAGCCCGACAGCTTCAATGACATCGTCGCCGCCGTGGCGCTCTACCGACCCGGGCCGCTGGACGCCGGGATGGTCGATGAATACATCAATCGGAAGCACGGAAAGGCACCGGTCAGGTATCCACATCCCCTGGCCGAACCGATTCTCTCCGACACCTACGGCGTGATCCTCTATCAGGAGCAGGTCATGCAGATTGCCCAGGACCTGGCCGGTTACAGTCTCGGCGGGGCCGACCTGCTGCGTCGCGCGATGGGCAAGAAGAAGCCCGAAGAGATGGCCAAGCAGCGCGATCTTTCTGGACGGGGCGGCGAAGAACGGCATCGATGACAAACAGGCCGCTGCGATCTTCGACCTGATGGAAACCTTCGCCCGCTATGGGTTCAACAAGTCCCACTCGGTGGCCTACGCTCTGGTTGCCTACCATACGGCCTGGTTGAAGGCCCACTATCCTGCCGAATTCATGGCGGCTGTGCTGTCGGCCGATCTCGACAAGACCGACAAGATCTCGAATCTGATCGAGGACTGCAAGGCGATGGGACTGGCCATCCTTCCACCCGATATCAATCGCTCGGTCTATCGATTCACGGTCGAGGAGGAAGCGATTCGATACGGTCTGGGCGCGATCAAGGGGGTGGGCGCCGGCGCAGTCCAGAATCTGGTCGAGGTGCGGGATCGCATAGGCCGATTCGACTCCCTGTCGACATTCTGCCGCGAGGTCGACCTGAACAAGTGCAACCGCCGGACGCTCGAAACGCTGCTGCGATCCGGGGCCTTCGATGGGATCCATGCCAACCGGGCCGCCCTCATGGCCGCCCTTCCGGACAGCCTGACCGAGGCCGAGCGTTTTCAGAGCGACCGGGCTTCCGGCCAGGCCAGCCTGTTCGGTGCGGTCAGCGTCACTGATGAGGCCAGCCCGGTGAGTGCACCTGCCATCCCCGATGTTCGCCCCTGGACCGGCCGCCAGCGGCTGCGGGCCGAACGCGAAGCGCTGGGCCTGTATCTGTCCGGCCACCCGATGGACGAGATCCGGGATGAGCTTTCGGGCTTCATCACCTGCACCCTGGACCAGCTCGGCCAGCGGCTGGGCCGATCGCGTGACGAGGATTCAGGCCGGGGGCGCGGTCGGGGGATCGAGATGACGCTGGCAGGTCTGATCGTCGCCATCCGCAAACGGCCGGGCAAAGGCGCCTTCGTTGCGATCGACGACAGCACTGCAAGGCTGGAAGTCGCGATCTTCGAAGGCCTGTTCGAAAGGATTTCCAACCGTCTGGTCAGCGACGAGATCATCGTCGTCAGGGGCCGGGCGGAAGTGGACAATTTCCGCGGTGGCTATCGGATGGTGGCCGAGGATGTCCTGGAGGTCGATGAGGCCCGCGCGCGCTTCGCCCAACGCCTGGAAATCGAGCTGGATGATGCCGGGACCGAATTCGACCAGGATCTGGCTGCCGCCCTGCACCCATATCGAAGCGGACAGACGCCGATCATCGTTCGCTATCAGAACCAGTCAGCTCAGGCACTGCTCAAGCTGGGTGAGGGTTGGCAGGTGGCACCGACCAGCGACCTGCTGGCGGCAATCGATGGCCTCGAAGGCATTCGACGGGTCCGTTTGCGCTATTGACCCGCTCTTCCCGGAGGCAGAGGGTGTCGCCAACAGCTCGCTCTGACCAGCCCTTTAATCGTTGCGCGATCGCAGGCGATGGATCTGGCGGCGCTGGCGTTTGTCGGGCCGCTTGCCGGCTTCTCCTGCCTCGCGCTCCTCCCGGCGTTGTGCGGCTCGGGTCTCGCGGCGTTCGATGCTCTCGGCCGACTCCTGATAGAGCTGGCGCGCCTGCTCGGCAGAAACGCGCCGCTCGATCAGACCAAGAACACGCACATCGAAGCGCAGATCGCCGCGCCCGATCTCCAGCGTATCGTCGATGCGGACCAGTCGTGAAGGCTTTGGTTTCTGCCCGTTGATCTCCACTCGCCCCCCTCTGATGGCCTGCTGAGCGAGGCCCCGGGTCTTGAAGAACCGGGTTGCCCAAAGCCACTTGTCCAGTCGTACCGCCTCGCTCATGAGTCCCTGTCGTTGCCCCGGCCCTGCTCCTCGAGCCGCCCCAGACGCCCCTCGATGCGATCGAGGGTGGCGATGATCTGACGACGCTGTTCATCCTCTTCGTCCAGATGGATGGACTGGGTGGCGGTCACGATGATGGCGATGAACAGATTCAGTACCATGAAGCTCGACACCAGGATGAACGGGACGAAGAAAATCCACGCCCAGGGGTAGGCGTCGAACATCGGCCGCGCGACGCCGGTCGACCAGGATTCGAGGGTCATGACCTGAAACAGGGTGAACAGGCTGCGACCCAGGTTGCCCCAGAGTTCGGGAAATTCCTGACCGAACATCATGGTGCCCATGACCGCAAAGACGTAGAACACCAGCAGCAGGAGAAGCGTGGTCCAGCCCATGCCGGGCAGCGCACGCATCAGAGACTCGATGATCACGCGCAGCTTGGGGACTTGAGACAGAAGCCGCAGTACCCGCAGCACGCGCAGGGCTCGCAGGATCTCCAGGGGACCCGATGCCGGCACCAGGGAGATCCCGACGATCAGGAAATCGAAGACATTCCAGCCCGAGCGGAAGAAGCGTGGCCCGAACGCCACCAGCTTCAGAGCAATCTCGGCGACGAAAACCGCCAGTATCGCCTTGTTCAGCCAGACCAGCGCGCCGCCGGTCTGAGCCATCACCGTCGGCGAGGTTTCCAGGCCGAGAATGGCCGCGTTGATGATGATCAGGCCGATGATGAATCGACTGAAGGCGCGCCCTTCCAGCCACGCGCCCAGACGCGCACGGGTCTGCGGCGGGTCCAGCGTCGGATCCATCGGCTCAGCCATCGACAGAGGCTTCGTTCAATTGTTCCTGTGCTGCCTCATCGAGGTTTCCGACAAGCAAAGCATTGACCCGCTTGAGATAAGCCGCCGGGTCCGGCAGGTCGCCGCCCTCGGCCAGCACTGCCTGATCGAGCAGAACCGATGCCAGGGCCTGGAAACGTTTTCCTTCGGATTCCTGCAACAGCGACTGGATCAGCGGGTGCTTGAGGTTGATCTCCAGGTCCGGGGTTGTTTCCGGCACCTCCTGTCCGGCCTGCCGCAGCAATTTCTGCATCTGCAGGCTCATGCCATGTTCTTCCTCGATCAGGCAGGCAGGGGAATCGGTCAGTCTTGTGCCGGGCTTCACGTTTCCGATCCGATCTCCCAGCGCCTTCTTGATTCGACCGGCCAGCGCCAGCGCCTCTTCGTCGGGTTCATCGTCTGCCCCGGAGGCCTCTGCCTGACCTCGCGTCACCGATTTCAGCGACTTGCCCTTGTACTCATCGAGATGGGCGACCAGCCACTCATCGATCCTTTCGGTCAGCAGCAGAACCTCCCTGCCCTGCGCCCGGAATGCCTCCAGATGCGGGCTGGCCTGGGCCACGCGCAGGCTGTCAGCGCTCAGATACCAGATCGTGTCCTCATCCTCGCCCATCCGTTCGATGTAGTCATCCAGGCCGACCGACGGCTCGGCGGCACTGTCATGCGTCGAGACAAAACGCAGCAGCGCCGAAATTCGCTCGCGCTGCTCGGGGTCCTCGATCACGCCTTCCTTCAATATTCCCCCGA
This sequence comes from uncultured Wenzhouxiangella sp., assembly GCA_964439915.1. Taxonomy (GTDB): domain Bacteria; phylum Pseudomonadota; class Gammaproteobacteria; order Xanthomonadales; family Wenzhouxiangellaceae; genus Wenzhouxiangella. The sequence continues at coordinate 28,464 of CAYTQT010000007.1, forward strand.
AGGCATTCCAGAAACGCTTCCAGTCATCGCCACCTTGCTCGGCCAGCTTCTCGATCAGGTCGAGACTGCGCTTGACCACGGTAGCGCGGATCCGGGTCAACAGCGGACTGTCCTGGAGCATTTCCCGCGACACATTGAGCGGCAGATCGGCGGAATCGACGACACCGCGCATGAAGCGCAGATAGCGCGGCAGGAGCTGCTCGGCAGCATCCATGATGAAAACCCGCTGGATGTAGAGCTTGAGGCCTTCCCGATCGTCTCGGTTGACGAGAAGATCGAAGGGCGCCTGGCCGGGCAGATAGAGCAGCAGACTGTAGCTCTGGCTGCCTTCAACATGATGGTGCGCCCAGCTCACCGGGTCGCTGGCGTCGGTACCCAGACTTCGATAGAAGCTCTTGTAGTCTTCGTCCTCGAGCTCGTTCTTCGCCCGCGCCCATAGCGCCTTGGAGTCATTGATCACCTCCATCGTCGGCTCATCGGACCTGCCGTCATCCTGCGTGGATTCCGATTCGCTGGTCGTCGGGACTGCAAGCCGGATCGGAAAGGCGACGTGATTGGAGTAGTGTCGAATGATGCGCTCAAGCTTCCATCGGTCCAGAAGGTCGACATGCTCCTCCCTGATGTGGAGCTGGATTCGGGTGCCCTGCTCCGGACGTTCGATGGCCTCGATCTGATACTCGCCCTCGCCTGCCGATGACCAGCGCACACCCTGGTCGGCCGTCTCGTCGGCACGACGCGTCTCGACGGTGACCCGGTCGGCGACGATGAAGGCCGAGTAGAACCCGACACCGAATTGCCCGATCAGTCTGGCATCGCGCTTCTGATCCCCTGACAGCGAATCCAGAAAGCGCCGGGTGCCGGAGCGCGCGATGGTTCCGAGATTCTCCACCACCTCCGCACGATTCATGCCGATGCCCTGGTCCGACAGAGTCAGCGTCCGCTGATCGACATCGAAGGCAATATCGATTCCCAGATCCTGATCGAGCCCCTGAAGCGAATCGTTGGTCAACGCTTCGAAACGGAGCTTGTCATTGGCATCCGAGGCGTTGGAAATCAGCTCACGCAGGAAGATCTCTCGATTGGAATAGAGCGCATTGATCATCAGTTTCAGAAGCTGATGAACTTCCGTGTCGAATGAACGGGTCTCTGGGGAGTTGGGGCTCATGTCTCTTTGCTCTTGGATGGATGATTGGCCTCCCTTCGAGATAGGCCTCGAGGAGCCTGAAATCAAGGGCTGATTGACCAGACCCCCTCGGGTTCGGACTCGCCTGATCGACCGTTTTTGCCCGGTCGTCTTGGAGATCGAAAACACTGATGCCGCGGCTTCCACAGGCTATTTGCATCATCGACGGTGGGTACGCATAATGGGCGGCCGTTCGCGGGAGAGCCGTGGATGTCGGTCCATACGGCTGCGAACCGGATTTATTCCGCTGAATCAAGAATTTGAATACATGCGAAATCGTTATCTGATCACGATCACCGACTACCGCGGTGCTCGCCATTTCACGCTGTCACAATTGATGAGGCGAACACTCGCGGTGACCGCTGCGGTCGGCCTGGTCGTTGCCCTGACCGGCACCTTGTTGCTGCACGGTCTCAACAGCCGCGTGAACGGCCTCAATTCCGAACTGGCGGTGCTCGAACAAAGACAGTCCGAAATTCTAGCGACCAACGAATCACTCTCCGCGGAACGCCAGCTTCTGCAAAGTGAGGTCGAAGAAAAAGCCACCTCATTGATGGCAATGAGCGACGAGCTGGAAAGCATCGAGATCATGATCGGCCTGCGTGCCGAGCCTGACCGCCCTCTGGCCCAGCGGATCGACACGGCCAGCCAGACGGCCTTCGAGAAGCGCCTGATGCTCGAGTCCATTCCCAGTGGTTTCCCGGTCGAATCAGAGATCGTGACCAGCCAGTTCGGAATGCGGCTCCACCCGATTCAGGAGCGCATGGCCATGCATGGGGGTGTCGACATGCGCGCGCAGGTCGGAACCCCGATCTATGCGACCGCGGATGGCGTGGTCGAATGGGCCTCCATGCACCATAGCAGCGGCTTGGGCAAGATGGTCAAGATCATCCACAACTACGGGTTTTCGACCGTCTACGGTCACTTGAGCGACATCGACCTGCAGGTCGGCAACTACGTCAAGCGCGGCCAGTTGCTCGGCTATTCCGGCAACACCGGCGCCTCGGCCGCACCCCACCTGCATTACGAAGTCCGGCATCTGAATCGCCGGCTCGACCCGATGCCTTTCCTGCACTGGTCGATGACAGATTATGATCGCGTTTTCGCGGAAGAGGATCGAGTCGAATGGGAATCATTAGTCGAGGTGATACGCCGGACCGCAAGCGTCCCGGAACGACCGTCATTGCTGCAGGCACACAACTGGTCGGCGACCTCACCCTGACCGACAGCCTTCACGTTGACGGCAGGATCGAAGGAAAGATCGAATCGAACGGAGAGATTTCGATCGGAGTCGACGGTCGGGTCCATGGTGAGCTGCGCGCCGAGAGCGTGATGATCAGCGGCCAATTCGAGGGATCGATAGAGGCGCAGCGCCTCGAGATCGTCTCGACGGGGAGCGTTTCCGGAACGATCTCGGTACAGCAGCTGGTGATCGAGTCGGGGGCCCGATTCAACGGCACCAGTGAGATCAAGGCGGCCGGAGCCGATAGTCAGACCCCGAGAATCTCGAAGGAAACGGAGCGGAAGGCCGCTACTGATGTGACCGAGCTGGAATCGGCCAGCAAGGCCTGATTCGCCAATCTCCGGATCAGGGCCGAAAACGGGGCTTCAGCCTGACATATACCGTTCGAATGCTCCGGGCGACAAGCCGCTCGTCATCGTCAAGTATGTCCACGGGATGGTCCATCAGTGCCGGAGTGCCGTCAGCGGCCCGCTGGCGGGCCGTCTCGACCATCTCGTCGTCCAGTGTGAAATGTGCCCTGACCGTTCCCCGCCCTGGGCGCAGAAATTCAATCCGGGCCGCCTTGTCCCAAACGACATACTCATCGCCGATGCGGTTGATGTACATCAGCATGTAGAAGGGATCGACCATCGCGAACAGTGACCCGCCGAAATGAGTCTTGACGTAGTTGCGGTTGAACCAGTGAAGCCGCATCCGAACCCTGACCTCAGAATAATCCTCCGCGATATGAACGACACGGATTCCAGCAGCCAGGAACGGCGGCCATATATTCATCGCTCTTTTTAGACGGGAGGCTTTCAAGTTTCGCGGCATGCTGGATTGAAATCCTGCTCCAATGCGCCTTGTCCGAATGCAAAAAGGGCCCGCCGGTTACACCAGCGAGCCCTTGGGGCCAGGTCGAGGGAAAGCCTCAGGCGCTGCGGCGCGTGAGCTTCTCCTTGATGCGAGCTGCCTTGCCTTCGAGATCACGAAGGTAGAACAGCTTGGCGCGACGGACCTTGCCGCGACGCTTGACCATGATCGAGTCGATGATCGGGCTGAAAGTCTGGAAAACACGCTCTACGCCGGTACCGTGCGAGATCTTGCGAACGGTGAAGGCGGAATTGACACCGCGGTTCTTCTTGGCGATAACCACGCCTTCGAATGCCTGGACACGCTGGCGATCGCCTTCTCGGACCCAGATGTTGACCACGACGGTATCGCCGGCGGAAAAATCCGGAATGTCGCGCTGAATCTGCTCGTTACTCAATTCTTCGATGATGTTGCTCATGGCCTTGTGATTCCCGGTCGTTGGTCTTGCCGCGCTGAATTCAATTGCGGATAGCCGGCTATGATAGCGTTTTTTTTCCTGTTTGTGGAGTGCAAGCCGGCGAAAACAGTCGATTTTTCTAGATTTCGTCCGGAAATTCATCCAGTGCCGCCCTATCCTCCGCATCCAGCAATCGAGCATCGAAGAGATCGGGACGCAGGCGTCGGGTTCGGTGCAGGGACTGCGCGCGACGCCAGCGCGCGACCCGGGCATGATCCCCGCTGAGCAGAACTTCCGGCACCGACTGGCCCCGCCAGCGATCCGGTCGGGTGAAGTGCGGGCAGTCGAGGAGACCGTCGAAGAAGGAGTCCTCGCGGGCAGAATCAGCATGCCCGAGCACCCCTGGGATCTGACGCAGTACCGCATCGATGACCACCGCCGCCGCTGGCTCTCCACCGGAGAGAACATAGTCCCCGACCGACCATTCCTCGTCCACGCAATCATCGAGCACGCGCTGATCGACGCCCTCGTAGCGCCCGCAGAGCAGGATCAGTCGGGATCTGCTGGCCAGCTCGATGACGCCCTGGTGATCCAGCCTGCGGCCCTGGGGGCTCAGATACAGCACCCGAGCCGCTTCACCGTCCGCGACAGCTTCGCCGATGCATCGAGCCAGCGGTTCCGGCCGCATCACCATGCCGGGCCCGCCACCGAAGGGGCGGTCATCGACGCTTCGATGGACACCCTCGGCATAGTCACGCGGATTCCAGCTTCTGAAACAGACCCGCTCGTCGGCAAGGGCCCGGCCCGTCAGGCCGAGCCCCTTGAGGCCATCGAACCATTCGGGGAACAGGGTGATGATGTCGATTCGAGAGAGCATGGCCTGGTACTGACTATGATCCGCTGATCCACCGGAGATGCAGTCGTCCAGGCGCCATGCGGAGGATCTTCACTGCGACCACTCCAGCGGCCAGTCCACCGTGATCTGGCGTGTTTCGAAGTCGACCTTCTGCACGACCTGCTCGGAGACGAAGGGAATCAGCGTCGATTCACCTCGATCGTTGCGGATATCCAGAACATCGTTGGCGCCTGTTTCGATCAGACGATGCACGGGTCCGTAGCGATGGCCCTGCAGGTTGATCACTTCGAGGCCGACAAGATCGGCCCAGTAGAAACTGCCCTTTTCGGGCTCCGGAAAGCAGGCTCGGGTGACCTGGATGGGTTGCTCGATCAACTCTGCGGCCCGATCGGGATCATCGATCCCCGATAGCCGGGCCATCAGTCGCGGGCCCTGGCGGCGCCAGTCTTCAACCTCGAAGGGCCGGCCTTCGGTACCCAGCAACCAGGGGCGATAGGAAAAGATCGCGTCGGGTGGCTGCGTATCCGAATAGATACGCAGCCAGCCCTGTACCCCCCAGAGCCCGATGACGCGGCCGATCTGGACGCGCTCAGCGGACTCCGAAGCGTTCATCAGGCGCTCTGCTGCGCCTTGCGTGCTTCGTTGAACAGGTGGGATACGCGGGGCGACAGCTGCGCGCCCTGGCCGACCCAGTGGTCGACGCGATCGGTATCCAGGCGCAGGCGCTCGTCGTTGCCGCGCGCTACCGGATTGAAGAACCCGATACGCTCGATATTGCGGCCGTCGCGACGATTGCGACTGTCAGTAACGATGATGTGATAGAACGGCTGCTTCTTGGCGCCGCCGCGGCTGAGTCGAATCTTGACCATGATTTCTCCGTAAACTTTCGGTCGGCGGCGGGGATTTCCGCGCGCCACAAACTGCTGAATTGGCAAAACTCGTTATTCTATCGCCGTTTTCTTTCGAATGGAAGCAATCACCGGTCTTTCTGATCGAAGCTCAGGACTGAAAGATCCCCAGCGGCTGGTAGCTGTCCAGTCCCGGAAAGACCTGCTCGAGATCGTTCGAGGAGAAGCCCATTCGCCTGACCAGGACTTCGGCCATCACCTGTCGATAGTCCGTTGTCACGGCCAGATCCTGGCTTTCGAACAAGGACGACTTATCGAGGCCCGGGAATTCACCGTAGAACTGTCCGCCATTGACCGACCCGCCCATGGCCAGCATGACGTTGCCGTAGCCATGGTCGGTTCCGTTCGACTGGTTGCCTCGGACCTTTCTTCCGAATTCGCTGAGCACAACCACGTTGACGCGACTCATCAGGTCACCCTGCGGTGACTGGGACAGATCGGTATAGAAGGCCTCGAGTGAACGCGCCAGGCCTTCGAGCCTGTTGCCGTAGTAATCGTAGTGGCCTGGATTGCCGGGCTGGGGCAGGCCCTGGCCATCGTGCGTATCCCAGCCGCCATAATCCAGCGTGGCTGCCACCAGTCCCGTGTCCTGTTTGATCAACTGGGCAAGGTTCTGCATCTGGATCCCCAGGCCGTCGCCCGGATACTCCGCCCCACCGTCAGGCAGGTAGGTGTCGAATTCGATCTCGCGCATCAGCGACAGGGCCTGGGCCGTCGTGCGGCCCTTGTCGCCGAGCAGACCCGGACTCTGGGACCAGAGATCGGTCAGTCGGGTATGCGCCCCCTGATGGCCTGCGATGCCGGGGTCGCTATCGTTCCAGGACCAGTGAAAACCGTCGACGCGGAATTCCTCGGCTCGGGACACGGTAAACGCATCGTTATTCCCCAGAAGGGGGAGTGGCAGCGTCGAAGCAAACCCGAACACTGAGCTGAGTTCGGCTTCGGGCAGGCCCGAGGCGCTGCTCAGGTATCGAGTGATCCACCCCGTCGGCGTATTCTTGCTTCCAGGCGTGCCGAGATCCATCCAGGCCTGGGCGTCGAAATGACTGCGCGAAAGCGCCGTTGACATGCCGCAACCCTGAACGATGGCGAGTCTGTTCTGCAGCCACAGACGCTGCAGCCATTTTGCTGCAGCGCCGACGCCATCGCCGGTCCCTCCGCCGGCCCGCGGATGAAAGCCCCACCGCCCCTGGGCATCGAGCGGGCGCAGATTCGCCTCGGGAATCAGAACGCCCGGGTGTCGAATGGCATCGTAGGCCACCCGCTCGGGCCCGGAATATGGAACGACCAGGTGGAGACCGTCGATCCCGCCTCGCAGGAACAGGTAGACGATCACGTCGTGGCCGATGCCCCGACCGGGCCCCGCCGGGTTGAAGTAGGCCATGCCTGGCACCGTCGTGCCTGCAGCCGCAGCAGCACAGCAGGCCTTGATGAAGTCTCTTCGAGTGATCATCGCTGATAGAACTCCGGTGACATCAGGATCAGGGACACCATGGCGCGCAGCCGGACCGGCGTGTAGTGCGCACTCAGATTGCCCTGTGACCAGTTGCCGTTGGGAAACCCATCGGTGATATCCAGGGCGTCTTCGGGGTCGGCGTTCTGACGGAGGAAGTCGATGAACTCCTGGCGACGGCCGGTGTGGACGCGACCGTGGACCAGACGCTCGACCCAGAAATCGACCAGATTCACGGCGCTGCGATCAGCAGCATCGGGAAAAGCATCGATCGTGATGTCCTGTACCCTCATCAGGAAAGGCCCATCGCTGGGATCCCTGAACTCGGGCAGACGACTCAGGAGCCGCCATGACTGACCCATGACCGATGCCGAGGTCCAGCGGGCCTGGGTATCCGGATAACCGTCAGGCGCCGGCCACTGAAAGGAGGCGTGCCCGGTGAGCTGAAAGCGATTGAAGAACTCGCTGTAGGGATTCCACTGACCGAAATGACGGGGTTCGAATTCCGCATCCATCTTGCGCATGGCGTTGGCGACCAGCTCGAAGGGGCGTCGGACCTTGCTGCCCTGCCCCTGCTTGAACTCCTGGGAGGTCAGCACGTGACGCATGACCTGCGCGATCTGGTCCGGCGCCTGCCAGGCAGCTTGCCAGAGCGAGGCCGTGGAGTCGATCAGGGACTGTGACGGATCATCGGCAACGAAACGGCGACAGATCTTGGTTGCCAGATGGCGCGCCGTGGCCGAGTGACGGGCCAGCAGATCCATCACATCCCGCGCCTGCTGCTGCCCGGCCGGTGGTAACCATTGGCCGAGCACATACTTGTTCCCGCCCTCGTGCCAGTTCGGGTAATAGAAGAATTCCCCGGTGTTGTACTCGGCCGTATCGGGGAATTGCCAGTGACCGTTGCGAACGGTCCAGCCAGTGAAACATCGTGCCACGTCATAAACATCGGCGTCGCTGTAACCGACGGCCAGCCCGTCGTCTCCAGGCGGTACGGCGCCATGCGATGCGCCCGGGAAATAGACGTCAACTCCCAGGGTATGCAGTTCGAGCAGCTCGCGCGCCCAGTTCTCGTTGTAGCCCCCGCTTCGATTGGACAGGTTGTCGAGGTAGTACAGCATCGCGGTGCTGGTGGCGACCGACTCCAGCAGGGTCCTGAAATTGCCCAGAGCCTCGGGTCTGATCGAATCACGGTCGTGCTGGACGAACACCGGCGCGATACTGAAATCCCAGCCGGCCACGTTGAAGTGATCGTGCCAGAATTCAACCATCATTTCGTAGACCTGGCGGTTGGAGTAAAGCGCCCGCATCCAGCGCGCTGCGTCGGTCTCCGCCACCGGGAAATAGCGCTCGGGCCAGTCGGCCATGCCGCCAAGGACATGATCAGCCCAGAGCTCGCTGATCGATTTCTCCAGGGTCGAAAATCCCATTGAAGCGAGACGGGACTGCAGATCGGCGTCCGGCAGTGCCGATTGATCCAGCTGCAGATCGAGCCAGGCACTCAGGCGCGCGTCATTGCTGTCTCCAAGCGCCAGAAAGGCAGCGACATCCTGCGGTCGCGCACCGTAGCTTGCGCGCTCGAGCACCCGCCAGGCGAAGTCGACGCCTGCCGTGCTGGCATCCTCGAAACGATCGTTGAAGATCGGATCTTCGTCCCCGCGAAAATCCGTCGTATTCCCCCCGATCTGAGCATCCATGGCATCAGTCTCCCGGGAAAACTGAGATTCAAATCTAACCCAACAGCCGCCGGCGTTCCGTGCCCCAGATCACAGTTTTCCCGTCCTTCAGCATTGATTCGCAATCAGCCATCCGGCGCAGCGACCTCGGCACCGCCAGAGACCCAGCGCGGGTCGTGCGCGGCTTCGAGCTCGTCACCACGCCTGTCCCACATCACGCCGTGCATATTGCCCCAGGTCCGATCACGGACCTCGACCTCATGACCGAGCGCTTCGAGCCCGGCAATGGCCTCTGCTGGAAGCGAATCCGGCTCGACGGATATTCGATCAGGCTGATACTGATGATGAAAGCGCGGCAGACCAACCCAGGATTCAGGGCCGTTGCCGTCGATGAAATCGAGCAGACCCAGCAACACCATGGTGATGATCCTCGAGCCGCCCGGCGTCCCCAGGATGGCCGTTCGTTCCTCACCCAGGACGATGGTCGGAGACATCGAGGACAACATGCGTTTGCCCGGCTCGATCGCATTGGCGGCAAAGCCGATCAGGCCGTAGGCGTTGGGCTCACCCTCGGCAGCCGAGAAATCATCCATCTCGTTGTTGAGCAGCACGCCCGTTCCCGGTGGCGCAAACGCTGAACCGTAGGGGAGATTCACCGTCAGGGTCGCAGAAACCATATTGCCGTCGGCGTCGATCAGGGAAAAATGGGTGGTGTTGTCACTTTCCGGGATCAGGGAGGGATCACCGGACAGGCTCGAGGACGGCGTGGCACGATCGAGCCGGAGACTGGCACGCAGCCCGGAGGCATAGTGCTCGCTCAGCAGCATCTCGGTGGGAATGTCGACAAAGTCGGGGTCGCCAAGGTAAAGGGCCCGGTCTCGATAGGCTCGCCGCATGGCCTCGGACAGCAGATGGACACGGGAAACGGGGTCAAGGCTGTCCATGTCATAGGGCTCGATCAGATTGAGAATCTGGGCAATGGCAATACCGCCGGATGAAGGCGGTGGGGCGGTGATCAGCTCATAACCCTCGTAGTCGAGTCGGATCGGTTCGCGCTCGACCGCCCGGTAGGCGGCGAGATCCTCGAGCGTCCAGATTCCGCCCTCGGCGCGAGCGCCCGCCACCAGAAGATCGGCCGTCTGACCGGCATAGAAACCGTCGTGGCCGTCGCGTCCCAGTCGCATCAGCACATCGGCAAGCTCGGGCTGCCTGATGGTCGTCCCGAGCTCGGGGACCTCACCGCCAGGCATGAAGATCGCCGCGGTTTCCGAATAGCGCTGCATGACCTCGCCCCGCCAGCCCAACAGACGCTGGTACTTCTCGTCGACAGGAAAGCCCTCGCTGGCCAGACGAATGGCTGGCGCAAGCAGATCGGAGAGGGGGCGTGTACCGTAGGCCTCGGCAATATGGACCCAGGCGGCGGGCGCACCCGGAATCCCGGCCGCCAGCGGCCCGTTGACCGCCAGGTCGCGATTGACTTTGCCGTCTGCATCCAGGTACATGTCGGCGAAGGCCGCACCGGGGGCGGTCTCGCGCCCGTCGACCATGGTCGCCCAGCCATCGCTGGACCGGCTCAGAATCCAGAAACCTCCTCCGCCGATGCCCGAGGATGCCGGTTCGACCACGGCCAGCGCTGCCGAGACCGCCACGGCTGCGTCGAAGGCATTACCGCCGTCGGCCATGATCTCCATCCCTGCCCGGGTGGCGAGCTCATGGGCACTGGAGACCGCGTACTGCCCCGGGCCATGCGCCCGGGCGGTGAGGGTCAGCGCGATCAGGGCAAGGGTAATGACAACTCTGGTCTTCGATATAAGCATCAAATGGGCACCGTGGCGTTGGATCGTTGATGGGGCGAATGGGCGGAGCGGCTTCAACTGTAGTGGTCCTTCAGCGCCTCAGCAACCAGTGGATGCACGAACTCACGCACATCGCCGTGCAGACGCGCGACTTCCTTGACCAGCGTCGAGGAGATGAAACTGTGCTTTTCGTCGGGCGTCAAGAATACGGTTTCGACCGATTCGACGAGATGGCGATTCATCGACGCCAGCTGGAACTCGTATTCGAAATCAGACACCGCTCGAAGACCACGAAGCAGGACGCCCGCGCCCTGCTCCTGGACAAAGTGGGCGAGCAGATTGGTAAAGCCGGTGACTTCGATATTGACGGCCCCGGCTTCGTGCAGCACGGCATCGGCCAGCTCCATCCGCCTGCTGACCGAAAATGCCGGCTGCTTGTGCGGGCTCTCGGCAATCGCCACGATGACCTTGCGGAACATCCTGGAGGCTCGAAGAACCAGATCGGTGTGCCCGTTGGTCAGCGGGTCGAAAGTGCCAGGATAGACGGCAACCTGATAATCCGGAGCGCTGGACATGGATGTCTCGGCGTTTGAGAAGATCGAGGATTATAACGTCGATGCTCGGTAGAGACCGATCCCGACCTGGCCGAAGCGTCCGGACTTGGCCAGCACGAAGTATTCCTCGAGCCAGGACTGATGTCCTGCAACCCAGTCCTCGCGCATCCCGTGTTCGACACAGACCCGTCCGCTTGAAGACAACAGTTGATGCTCGATCAACAGTTCGAGCGCCTTGATCTGCAGACCCATCCCATGCGGCGGGTCGATGAAGATCAGATCGAACGGAACTTCCTGTCCAGGCAGCCATTTCAGCGCATCGGCATTGACCAGCATCACCCGTTCCTGCTGCGGCCAGTCCTTGATCTGCTCGCGAATCCGCTCGATGGCCGGGGCCGCTCGCTCGACGAGGGTGACCGAACGCGCCCCGCGGGAAGCCGCCTCCAGACCCAGTACGCCCGTCCCGGCAAACAGGTCCAGACAGCGGCTGCCATGGATCGACGGTCCGATCCAGTTGAACAGGGTCTCACGCGACCGGTCACCGCTCGGGCGCAGGCCCGAAAGCGGCAGCACATCGAGTTTCCGGCCGCGCCAGGACCCGCCGATGATCCGAACTTTTCCAGTCATGGTGGTAGCATAGCGCGGCCCGGACGAGCTGATTGATCCGGCTTCACCCACAACCCGATTCAGGCAATCGCACAGCGCGTATGTTTTCCATCTTTCGTCGCAAAAAGTCAGGCAGCGGAGTCGAGGCAACGGCGGTACGACCCGTCGAGGAGTCCGGCCAGGATCCGCTGGAAAAGCGTCTCGAGCGCTCCCGTGCAAGTCTCGGTGAGCTGTTCGGTCTGATCCGCGGCGCCAGCCAGGTCGACGATGATCTGATCGAAGAAATCGAGACGACCCTGCTCACGGCGGATATGGGCATCGCCGCGACCACCCGGATCATCGATCGACTCCGGGGTGCTATCGACCAGGGCCTGATCGACTCGCCGGCCGCCGTACTGCCGGCGGTACAGGCCGAACTCTACGACCTGATCGAGCCCTGCGAGGAATTTCTTGTCGTGGACCCCTCGCGCAAACCCTTCGTGATCCTGATGGTTGGCGTCAACGGCGTTGGCAAGACCACCACCATCGGCAAGCTCGCGCGGCGCTATCTCGATGAAGGCAAATCGGTCATGCTGGCGGCCGGCGATACCTTCCGGGCTGCGGCCGTAGAGCAACTCAAGGCCTGGGGAGAACGCCACGATGTGCCCGTCGTTGCCCAGGGCACGGGCGCAGACACCGCAGCGGTGATCTTCGATGCCCTCCACTCCGCTCGCTCGCGCGGGGTCGACGTGCTGATCGCCGATACTGCCGGCCGGCTGCATACCCAGGGCCACCTGATGCAGGAACTGTCCAAGGTGCGTCGTGTCATGCAGAAAGTCGACCCCGAGGCACCGCATGAGACGATGCTGGTGGTCGATGCGGGCACCGGCCAGAACGCGCTGGCGCAGGCACGGCAGTTCAATGAGTCCGTGCCCCTGACCGGGATCACCGTGACCAAACTCGACGGCACGGCCCGCGGCGGGGTGCTGTTCGCGATTGCCGAGGAGCTCAGGATTCCGATCCGTTTCATCGGCGTCGGCGAAACCGCGGCCGACCTGCGACCCTTCGATGCCGGCACCTTCGTCCACGCCCTGCTCCCGGTCGCTGCGGATTGAGTCAAGCCGCGATCGATCCGGCGTCCTTCGCCGGGCGCCTGCTGCGCTGGTGGCAGGACAACGGTCGGCACGATCTTCCCTGGCAGATCGAGCGCAGCCCCTATCGGGTCTGGATCTCCGAAATCATGCTGCAGCAGACCCAGGTGCGCACCGTGACTCCCTATTTCCAGCGATTCATGGACCGGTTTCCGGACCTCCAGGCACTGGCAGAATCCGACCTCGATGATGTGCTGTCGCAATGGACCGGGCTCGGCTACTACGCCCGGGCCAGGAATCTGCATGCGGCAGCCAGACGTGCCATGAGCGATCACGGAGGTGAGCTGCCGGCCAGGCCAGAGCAGCTGCTCGATCTGCCGGGAATCGGCCGTTCCACGGCCAATGCCATCATCGCCCAGGCCTGGAATCATCGAGCTCCGATCCTGGACGGCAACGTCAAGCGCGTCCTGTCACGCCATGCAGCGATCGAGGGCTGGCCAGGCCGATCCGCTGTCGAAAAAAGGCTCTGGCAGGAAGCCGATCTGCGCACGCCACAGACACACGCCGCAGCCTACACCCAGGCCATCATGGACCTTGGGGCCACGCTGTGCACCGCGCGCGCACCCGGCTGCCAGGGCTGTCCGGTCCGAGCCGACTGTCTGGCAAGACAGGCCGATCGGGTGGCGGATTTTCCCGGCAGAAAACCCAGGAAGGCGCGGCCCCACCGACGCTCGCTTTTCCTGATTCTTCGCAATCAAGCCGACGATGTCCTGCTGATCCAGCGCCCACCGAGCGGCATCTGGGGCGGGCTCTGGTGTCTTCCCGAGGCAGATCCCGAGACGGCGCATCTGTCGGAGCCAGGCCGCGAGACGATCCCACCGATCGTTCACGAGTTCACCCATTTCCGGCTGACCATGGAGTTCCTGCACCTGGACGCCAGCACGCCGGAATCAGTTCGGGACTGGCCCGAAGGCCGCTGGGTGCGACCGGGCCAGGGAGCTCCGATGGGTCTGCCCCGGCCGATTCAGATTCTTCTGGAAACACTCGAGGCCTGACCCACCCTCGTTGCCGAGCACTTTCAGATGATTCTCAGGGTGATGGCCTTCAGTACGGCGCGTGTCCGATCCCGGGTGCCGAGCTTGCTGAGGATGTCGGAAACATAGTTCTTGACGGTGCCCTCGGCCAGGTGAATGGTCTGAGCGATTTCGCGATTCGAATAGCCGCCGGCGAGCAGGCGCAGAATCTCGATTTCACGCGGACCGAAGGCGTCGGATGGTGCGCTGTCGTCGGCGTACTGGTAGCGGCTGCGCACGCCCTCGGTCGATACCGGCTGGAGCAGGCTGCGACCGGCCGCTACTTCACGAATGGCGAACTCCAGGTCCTCCGGCGCGACGTCCTTCAGCAGAAACCCCTGGGCCCCGGCCGCGGCTGCACGCGGCAGCAGGCTTTCATCGTCGAAGGTCGTCAGCAGCAGCACGGGTACTTCGTTGCCGGCGAGGCGCAGCTTCCGGGTCATTTCGATGCCATCGAGCCCCGGCATCCGGATGTCCGATATCACGACATCCACTGTGACTCCTGCCAGCTCATCGATCAGGTCCTGACCTGTTTCGCATTCAACGACCACCCGCATGCCGACAATCGGGGTGATGATCGCCTTCAGACCCTCGCGAACCAGCGCCTGGTCATCGGCAAGAGCCAGCCGCAGACCATGTTCCCCACTCATTCGAATGCCTCCGCGGGCAGACGGGCAATCAGACAGAGTCCGCCGTGAGCCGAGGGTTTGAGCTCGAGGGATCCATCCAGCGACTCGAGTCGCTCCCTCATCCCGGCCATGCCGATACCGGGCTTGACCGGCCACTGGACCCGACCGTTGTCGTCGAGCTGCATCTGCCAGTCGCCATGACTGCGCGACAGGCTTAGCCAGGCCTGACTGGCACGCCCGTGCCGTGCCGCGTTGGTCAGGCCCTCGCGAGCCACGCGCAGGAAGACTTCGGCCTCGACGACCCGTTCCATCCTGAATTCATCCGAGAAGTCTACCTGGAGATCGAGGCCGCGCAGGGGTGAGGCCAGCTGTCGGATGCCCTGCTCCAGCGACAGACCATCGCTCTTGCGAAGCTGGGCAACGACGGCGCGCAGGTCATCGAGAAGCTCACCGGCCAGCACATCGGCGGCCGCCAAGGCATCCCGCCCCTGCGCATCGGACCGGGCCCGAAGGGCGCGCAGGTTCATCTTCAGAGCCGTCAGCTTGTGGCCGGCTACATCGTGCAGCTCGCGCGACAGCCGCAGTCGCTCCTGGTCTCTGGCGCTGTCGGCAAGCAGGGTCCGGGTGGCCAGAAGATCGGCGTTGACCAGCCGGAGCTGCTCTGCCATGCGCTCCGATTCCTGTCCATAGCGAAGCACCAGAAAAGCAAACATCTGGAACGAGCCATAGGCGGCCAGGCTGATCAAAGCACTGGACAGCGACGCATCCCAGACCTTCTCAAGAATCACGAAATAGGCCAGATTGATGCCGACAAGCGCGGCGATCGCTGCAGACAGGGGAAACATCACGGCCAGACGCGTGGCCAGAAGGATCAGGAGGATCGGTGAGGATCCGGAGATCCCCTGCAGCAGCAGCCAGAATGTGCAGGCCGCCATGGCCACAAGAACGGCCAGTGACGGAGGGGTGATCCGATCGTTGTCAGTGATCAGGAACCACAGCCAGCAACACAGGAACCCAAGCACCGCAAGATCCGACCAGGGTCCATCCGAGGGTGCGTTGCCGAGCAGGCCGGAGTTGGAGAACCAGACAGCGCCCAGTGCCAGATAGGAGGCGATCGCGAGGGGGCTGAGCAGACGCCCGATGAGTGAAGTCTGTTCCATGGAAGGAGTATCCACGCCAGCGGCCTTGCTTCACAAGCGCGCCGGGACAAGTCATGACTTCTGGCACCCGGATCTTCTGACTTCCGGCACCTCAATCAGCTTTCAGACACCAGCATCCTGATCATGCAGCCCGAGAACAGACACGGACCGCCCCTGATCACGAGCTGACCCGACCGACCGGAAACCACGGAGAACGCCATGACCCTGTCCTCGTTCGTCTTGCCCCACGTCATTGCCGGAACACTGGCCCTGCTTCTTTTCTGGACTGCAGCATTCAACAGAAAGGGCACTGCCTTGCACCGACGCATCGGTCAGGCGTATCTGCTCAGCATGACCGTTATCGTTCTGACCGGCATACCGCTGACCCTGAAAGCCTATCTGCTCGGCCACTACACCAGCGCCCTGTTTCTCGGCTACCTGTTGATTCTGGTCAGCCATAGCTGCCTGACCAGCGTTCGGGCGATCCGCCATCGCCAGGATCGCGAAGCCTTTCTCGGGCCCGTCCATCGAATTGCCACGGGCATCCTGGGTGCAGCAGGGGCCGCAGTGATCATCATGGGTGCGAGCAGCTCGATGGCCGCGATCCTTGTGCCCTTCGGTTGCATAGGCGTGATGTCGATGATCGCGCTGATCAGGGACATCCGCGCGCAGGAGGCGTCGCGAAACTGGTGGCTGAAGGAGCACTACGGCGCAATGATCGGCAACGGGATTGCCACCCATATCGCGTTTTCGCAGATCGGACTGTCGCGAGTGCTTCCCGGACAGGGAGAATTGAGCAGCATGCTCGGCTGGCTGCTGCCGCTGATCATCGGCCTCGCTGCGATCACCTGGTTGAACCGCCGTTATCAGGCACCGGGTGCTAAGATGCCGGCAGGCACGAAACCGATCCCATCGCTTGACTCATGAGCCGTAAAGTACACTGCGCCTATCTCGATCGAGAAGAGGAAGGACTTGACCGAGCACCACTACCCGGGCCGCTTGGCCAGAGGATACTGGACGAGATTTCGAGGCCAGCCTGGAAACAGTGGCTGGCCCATCAGACCCTGCTGATCAACGAAAACCGTCTCAGCCCGATCAATCCCGAACATCGGAAGTATCTGGAACAACAGGCCGAAGCCTTTCTGTTTGGCGGCGAAGTCGACCGGGCGGTGGGTTATGTGCCGCCTGAGTCCTCCTGAGCTGCATAGGCGGGCTAGTGCCAACCCGAGGTCGATCAGGGCACCTGCTCGGCCAGAGCGGCCTGATAATCCAGCTCCCGGATGGATTCGATTCTGCAGCGCATATCCCCCGCCTGGACCTGATCGAAAACGCTGAGGTAGCCCGAATGATTCGGCATCAGCTCAAGACTGATGACCTCGCCCAGAACGCTTGAACACGGTGGCCCGAGCTCGACCAGAAAATGCCTTTGCCGATTGAACTCCATCCTGACCGTATTGCGACTGATAACCTGCCAGTCGCGAATGAAGTTCCCGATGAAGACATTCCTGACCGGCTCGCCCGCATGCGCCAGCAAGGCGGGATCAGGGGCATCACCCTGTCTGCCGGAAGGCGATGCAGAACAGGCTGCCAGACTCATGAACACTAACAGGAGCAACGCGGTCCGGGGCGTCCCGACTGCTCTATCTGCCTTCGTCCATGGCCGTCGGTGTCGCGCCATTTCTGCTTGATCATGCATGGTCTGATCTCCGGTGTTTGCCGATAGGATTGCCGATAGGATTGCCAATCTGCTCTTGACTTAATCGTTTCGAAACGTTCTAATACGCGGCTTCGTGCTGTGAGATGCAGGCACGTTGTAGGCAAGCAAATCGGCCAGGTAGCTCAGTTGGTAGAGCAGCGGATTGAAAATCCGCGTGTCGGCAGTTCGATTCTGCCCCTGGCCACCATTTCCTCAGGCCGACGTATCCAGGCCCGCCGTGAACTTCAGTTCAGACCCTCCTTTCCTCGCGAACGTTCCCGCGTTGTTCATCACGACCAGCCTCTCCTGTTGTTCCTTGCAGAGCAACCGGGCGCCATGATCGACCAACCCACAAGCTATCGCGACGCGCTCCAGGATTCAAACCAGGACGTCGACCGTTTCGAGCGGGAGGTCCTGCTGGCACATGCGGTCGAACGCAACCGGGCCTGGCTCTGGTCGCATCTTGATGAGCCGATCGCTCCCGAATCGCTCCAGCGATACCAGAAGTTCGTCGAGAAGCGCGCAGCCGGTCACCCCGTGGCCTATCTGCTGGGCTACCGCGAATTCTACGGTCGGGAATTTGAAGTCTCCCCGGCAGTCCTGATCCCCCGCCCGGAGACCGAACTCCTGGTCGATCTGGCGATCTCCCTGCTGCCAGACAAAAACACCAGGGTCGTTGATGTCGGTACAGGGTCAGGCGCAATCGGTCTGACTCTGGCGGCAGAGCGGCCGGACTGGCGAGTGGCTTTAAGCGACCTGTCCGAGGCGGCGCTGAGAATCGCCGGGCGCAATCGTGATGCCCTGGGGCTGGCTCGGGTGGAGTTATTCCATTGTGATCTACTCAACGGCCTCCCCGAGCGGCGTTTCGATCTGGTCATCAGCAATCCCCCTTATATCGCCGAAGGCGACCCACATCTCGATGCGGGCGACCTGCGCTTTGAACCCGGGATTGCGCTGAGCAGCGGTCACGACGGTCTTGATCTGATCAAGCCCTTGATCGTTCAGGCCTGTTCAGTCCTGGTCCCCGGAGGCTGGCTGTTGCTCGAACACGGTCACGACCAGGCCGAAGCGGTTCGATCACTGCTCGACAAGCAAGGCTTCGATTCTGTCCGGTCCTGGACAGATCTTGCCGCAATCGAGCGCGTCAGCGGAGGGCAGGCGTCACCCTGAGGGCTGATCCTGCAGGCCATTCGCAAACGCCGGGTGCAAGCTGAAGTAAGCTTGGACGGTCTCATATCACACTCCTCCCCCGCCAGCTGAAGAATCAATGTCCCGAACACTCGCTGTCAGACTCCTCATCGTCCTGCTATTCCTTGCCGGAATCGCGGCCTTTCTGGCCTTCGACCTGGGCCAGTATCTGAATCTGGAGAGCCTGCGCAGCCATCGCGATCGCCTGCTCGGCTTCGTTCAGAGCAATTTTGCAACCAGCCTGCTGATCTATGTGCTGGTCTACATCGCCATGGCCGCCCTGTCTGTTCCCGGGGCCGCCGTTCTGACCCTGGCCGGCGGTGCGCTGTTCGGTGTGGTGGCCGGCACGATCGCCGTGTCCTTTGCCTCGACAATCGGCGCTACCCTGGTCTTCCTGGCCGCTCGATTCCTGTTTCGCGACAGTATCCAGAAGCGCTTCGGAAAACGTCTTGAGGCAATCGATCGAGGCGTCGAGCGGGATGGTGCGTTCTATCTGCTGGCGCTGCGCCTGGTGCCGGTCTTTCCCTTCTGGCTGATCAACCTGCTGATGGCGCTGACCCGGATCAGGACCTGGACCTTCTATTGGGTCAGTCAGCTCGGGATGCTGCCGGCCACCCTGGTCTACGTCAATGCGGGCACCCAGCTGGCGCAGGTCGATTCCCTCGGCGATATCCTCTCACCGGGGCTGATCGCGGCCTTCGTTCTGCTCGGTCTGCTGCCGCTGCTGATGCGCTGGACCCTGAACTGGCTCAAGCGCCGCAAGGTCTATCGGGGCCACCGTCGGCCGAGCCGTTTCGATTACAACCTGATCGTGATCGGCGCTGGCGCCGGCGGTCTGGTGTCGGCCTACATCGCCGCTGCGGTCAATGCCAGGGTGGCCTTGATTGAAAAGAACGAGATGGGCGGCGATTGCCTGAATACCGGCTGCGTCCCCTCGAAGGCTCTGATCCGGACCGCAAAACTGCTCGCCGAAGCCCGCGATAGCGAGCGCTATGGCATCAAACGCATGACCGCAGAGGTCGATTTCAAACAGGTCATGGCACGGGTGCACGAGGTGATCGCCAGGATTGCCCCGCATGATTCCCCGGAACGATACCGTGACCTCGGCGTGGACGTGATCCACGGCCATGCGCGGCTGGTTTCACCCTGGGAGGTCGAGGTCGGCGATCGCCGGATCAGCGCACGCTCGATCGTCCTGGCGACCGGGGCAGAGCCACTGGTCCCGCCCATCGACGGGCTGGATCAAAGCGATTATCTGACCTCGGACACGCTCTGGGATCTGGAAGAACTGCCGGAGCGCCTCGTGGTTCTGGGTGGCGGTCCGATCGGTTCGGAGCTGGCCCAGGCCTTTACCCGGCTGGATTCAAGCGTCACGGTCGTCGAGATGGCCGACCGTCTGCTGCCGCGAGAGGATGCCGCAGCCGGAAGACTTCTGGCCGAAAAGATGAACGCCGAGGGTGCAACCCTGGCGACCTCGACCCGCGCCCTGCGCGTCGAGAATGGCTCGACCCTGGTCTGTGACCGTGACGGCGAAGAAGTCCGTTTCGACTTCGATCGATTGCTCGTCGCACTCGGACGCAGGACGCGAGTCTCCGGCTACGGCCTGGAAGACCTTGGCGTGCGCCTGGATGACCAGTCCCGCATCGCCAGCGATGAGTTCCAGCGCACCAATTTTCCCAATATCTATGTCTGCGGCGACGCGGCCGGGCCCTATCAGTTCACTCATGTGGCCTCCCATCAGGCCTGGTCGGCGGCCGTCAACGCCCTGCTGTCGCCCTTCTGGTCATTCCGCACACGCTATGACGCGATTCCGTGGGTCACCTTCACCGACCCCGAAGTCGCTCGGGTTGGTCTCAGCGAGGAGGAGGCAATCGAGCAAGGCATTGACCATCAGGTGTCGATCTACGGCCTGGATGATCTGGACCGGGCCATTGCCGACAGCGCGGACTACGGCTATGTCAAGGTTCTGACCGCACCGGGTAAGGACAGGATTCTTGGTGCTACGATTGTCGGAGCCCACGCGGGCGAGATGCTGCCCGAGTTCGCGCTGGCGATGACCCACGGGCTGGGTCTGAACAAGATCATGGGCACGATCCATGTCTATCCGACCTTCGGCGAGGGCAATAAGTACGCCGCCGGGGTCTGGAAACGAGCCAACAAGCCGGAACGCTTGCTGGCCTGGGCAGAGCGCTTCTTCAACTGGCGCCGAGGCTGAGCCGGCGCGAGACCGGCTCGGCGGAGGTGCGAGTAGCGCTAGTCGGAAACCTCGACTGCGGTAGATACCGAGAGCCCCGGCAACGGGGAACTTCGGTGCTGCCGTCGACTTTGCGCCACTTCAAGGACTCTCGAATCGGTTGGCGAAGATCGCATCGCCTCGCCGGCCGAAAACGATGTAGGCACGTCCCGAATTGCTGCCGTTCGGGTCGGCGCCTCGGGCGCCGAGCACCACATCATCGATGCCGTCATCGTTGAAATCACCGATCCCAGAGACGGATTCGCCGGCGCTGTCACCAAGGGTCTCGCCGTTCAACACAAAGCCGTTCGAACCATCGAGAGCGGCCACGCTGAAAGGACTGGGCAGTTGCTGCTCGGTGCCGAAGAGGATGTAGCCACGGCCCGAGGCGTTGCCGTTGGGGTTGGCTCCTTCGGCTCCTATCAGCAGATCATCAATGCCATCGAAGTTGACGTCTCCCGCCGAGGACACGAAGGCTCCGAAGTCATCGAACTCCCCTTCGCCGTCGAGGATGAAGCCATTTGCGCCGTTCAGATCAGCAAGGTCGAGTTCGCTGGCAAACGGTTCTTCTGATCCGAACACCACGTAGCTGCGACCAACGCGAGTGCCTGAAACTTCTGCCCGGGGAGCGCCGATGATCAGGTCATCGATCATGTCGCCGTTGATGTCACCGGCGCCTGCAAGCGATTCACCCGAACGATGCTGCGCTGCTTCACCGTTAATGGCAAAACCGTTCGAGCCATTCAGCGCCGACAGGCTGAAGGGGCTACTGAACGGATCACTCGACCCGAAAATCACATAGCTGCGACCGGAGGTAATGCCATTGGGATCAGCGAAGTGTGCGCCGACAAGCAGGTCGTCGAGACCGTCAGCGTTGATATCGCCGGCGCCGGCGACCGCGACGCCGGCGTAGTCGGTCGCCGCCTCCCCATCAATCTTGAATCCACTGACACCAACAAGGGAGGACAACTCGATGACCCCCGGGAACGGGTCGTCGGAGCCAAAGACCACATAGGCGCGACCTGACTGGTCCCCGCTACCGTCGGCAAGGCTGGATCCGATGATCAGATCGTCGATGCCATCGCCGTTGACGTCACCCGCGCCCGCCACTGATTCACCCGCCTCGTCGCCCTCGGCTTCGCCGTTCAGTAGAAAGCCGTTGGCGCCATCGAGCGAGGACAGTTCGAGGGGGCTGGTGAATCCTCCGGCGGAGCCGAAGACGACGTAGGCCCGGCCGGATCTATCGCCGTTCGGGCTGGAGAAGATGGCACCGATGATCAGATCATCGATGCCGTCATCGTTGACGTCGCCCGCTCCCCCTACGGACCAGCCGGCGCGATCCTCTGCGGCCTCTCCATTGATGACGAAACCGTTCGTGCCGTCCAGCGTCGATGGATCGAGCGAGCTGGAGAATCCGCCGCTCGCGCCGAACACGACATAGGCCCGACCGGAATTGTCGCCATTCGGATCGGCGAGGAAGGCCCCGACAAGGGCATCATCGATACCGTCGCCGTTGATATCGCCGATGCCGGAAACCGATTGCCCAAGGCGATCATTGGCGACTTCGCCATTGATCGCAAATCCGTTCGTTCCGTCCAGTGCGCTGAGCTCGACTTCGGAGGGATCCGACCCAGCCTGAAGCGATCCGGAGCTCGCCACGGCGAGCGCCGCAGTGATGGCGATTGTCAGCGCTCCGCGCAGGTCAAAGCCGCGGCGCTCAGGCCTTGCCTGGGTTGCTGCCGAGGGTGCCCCAAGGCAAGGGGCGATCCTACAGTGGGATACTTCGCGGTACCGCGATGATCTTGAATCAAGCTGATCGTTGCTCATGTTCCTTACCTCACATCGTTGAAGCCGAGTTGCAGTTGCCGGGATGCCGCATCTCACTGCGCGAAGCGATCGGAAAAGAACCAGGGAACGCCGCGGAAGGCAAACACGGCCCCGGCGCCGTCGGCACTGTTGTCGGACTGATCGCCATCGATGGCCGTTGCGGCGCTGTCTTCCTCGAGCGCTGCAACGACAATCACCTCGCCGGCCACCGCGACGCCATGTCCGAAGACATCGCCCGTTCCGGGACGCAGGGCCTTGTGGTAAGCATCGAAGGACCAGGTCCCGTCGAGCTCGCGCCGATAGACATAGGCGGCACCCGCGTCCTGTCGACTGTTGTCCGATGGCCTCCCCCCGCTGCCGCTGCCTTCCTGATGGGCGCCTATGACAATCAGGTTGTCCGAGGCCGACACAGAACGGCCGAAGCGGTCCTGGGTGCCGGTATTGAAGGCCTTGATATAGGCCGTTTGGCCCCAGCCATCCGGCTCCGCATGCTCGAACACGTAGGCCGCGCCGGAGCTGATGGCAGATCCCAGGCCCGGGTCGCCATTGACGCCTGTTGCCGCGCTGCCTTCGTCGGGAGCGGCAACCACGATCGTCGTCCCGGCGATCGCCGCTGCCGTCCCGAAACGATTGTTGACGCCGCTGTTGGAGGCCTTGAGGTACTCGGTCTGTGCCCAGTTCCCACCACCGCTATCCTCGAAGACGTAGACTGCACCGGCTGATTCGGTCGAGTTATCGTCGCCTCCCCCCACCCCGGTCGCACTTCCGTCTTCGAAGGGCGCGCCCGCGATGATCCAAGAGCCAGCGACGCCGACGCTGTAACCGAGCTCATCCCGATCGTCGAGGCTGTCAGCCTTCAGGTAGGCCTGCTGCGACCAGCTGCCGCTGCCGTCGCGAACGTAGACATAAGCCGCGCCGGACAGGGGGG
Organism: uncultured Wenzhouxiangella sp.; assembly: GCA_964439915.1. GTDB lineage: Bacteria > Pseudomonadota > Gammaproteobacteria > Xanthomonadales > Wenzhouxiangellaceae > Wenzhouxiangella. The sequence continues at coordinate 51,771 of CAYTQT010000007.1, forward strand.
CTGAATCGTCCGAGCCGTCTTCTCCCGGCGCGCCAACGACCACGGTGTCTCCCCACATCGCCACTGCGCTTCCAAAGCGGTCGTCGGCCTGCGTGTTGGATGCCTTGAGATAGCTGGCTTCGACAGGCTGGCCGGCCGCCGTAGCCGGGCTGAAAGATGCAATCACAACCAGGCCAAGCAAGGTCATCCCGACCTGCGCTGCAAGCCCGACAAAAAGCGACGATCCCAGGAAAAGAACTCGCATCTCCGATTCTTCCACGTAGCCACCTCTTCTAAAGCCTTGAAGATCCGGTGCCTGATCCCGGAAAAAACGCCCGTCGCCTGATTCAGGGTGTTCCAGGGCATACCGGCACCACGCCATAAAGAATGCGCCAAATAAATCGGGCTAACTTGAAATTAACCTGAAACTATCTTGAAAATCCGTGCACAGGGAGCACTTGCGAGGGAGCGAAGAAAGCTTGTCAATCCGCCACCAGTTTTCAAGAAACTTTCAAGATATTTTCAAGTTCGAGAACTGTGTCGCAAGCAAGCTTTGCGGTGACATTCTTTCGCCAGCGACTGAGGAATTGACTATGGCTGCCAAGAATATTCATCGAGGGCTACACGGACTCAAGCATCGTGCGGCATCACAGTTTTTGCCTGACATCAAGCTTGTGCGGCGAGCGCTTATCGCTTTTTCCTGCCTGAGCGCCTTCTCCTTGTGTGCGGCGGATATTCCGACAGGCCCGCCCGAAACCGTCGATCCCAACTTCGTCGGCGCCCGGATCATCGACGTGCTGGATTGGGACCAGGAGGGCAAGCTCGATATCGTCGGAGGGGCCTTCGACGGTCGGGATCTGAGCGTCTGGCGCAATCAGGAATTCGGCTGGGTGGAGCAGACCATCCCCTTCGCTCACCCGGTGACCGACCTCGACGTCGGCGATGTCGACGGTGACGGCACCACCGATTTCGTCTATTCGGCTGGAGACTCAAGCGGCAGCGACGACCGGATCGGCGTGGTCCTGAATCGGGCCTCAACGCTCAGGGTCCCGATCGACAATACGCTCGACCAGCCGATCTGCATCACCCTCTTCGACCCCGACAATGACGGCGACCTCGATGCGGCGTCCTGCGAACTCGGCTCCGGCCAGGTCTCCCTGCATATCAACAAGGGTGACGGCGAGAGCTGGATCAACGGGTCGATCGCGACGCCGGGTGGCCCACCGATCGATGCGGTGGCCAGCGACATCGATCTCGATGGCGATCAGGATCTCGTGATCGTGACCTACACCCAGACCTTCACCAATCTCGTCTGGCTGGAAAACCGCTTGGATGAACCCTCGACCTCCTGGCTTGTCCACGACATCGATTCAGATGTACCTGCCGGCATTGCCGTCGATTCGGGGGATATCGACGGCGACGGGCAGGATGAGATCGTCTTCGGTGCGATCAATATGCCGCTCCTCGCCTTCTACGACCGCCCGCCGGTGATCACCGATGCCTGGACGCAGACCGTGATCCAGAGCAGCTATGCGGTTGCCGATGTCGATCTGCGCGACCTTGATCAGGACGGCGACCTGGATGTCCTGGCCACCCGCTGGAGCCCGAACGGCGATCTCCGCTACTGGCAGAACGATGGAGCGGGCGCCTTTATCGAGCAGGATCTTGGCGGCGATTATCAGACGCCGAGGGCCACAGCTACAGCCGACTTCGATCTCGACGGCGACCTCGACTTTGCCGTCGCCGGGGGGAACAGCAACGTGGTTGACACAATCGAGAACCAGACGATCCGCAGCAGCGTGCGATTCGAGGACGCACAGGGGGATTTCAGAGGCTCGGCGTTCCCCATTGCCTTCGGCATGACGGACCTCGACGGCGACGGCGATATCGATGTCGTCAGCTACGACTCCGACGAGCGTCTGCGCTACCGCGACAACATGAACGATCCCGGCACCCTGCTGCAGGCGACCAGCGCGGTTCTGAACGATCCACAGGCCTTCGCACTGGCGGATATGGACAACGATGGTGACGTCGATGTGGTCCTCGGTCTGGACGACGGCCTAGAGTGGCTCGAGAACAACGGTTTCGGCAACCAGTTCAGCCGCAACACCCTGAACAACACCTCGAACAACATCAGCGATGTGCTGATTATCGATCTGAATCTCGATGGTGATCTCGACGTGATCGCCTTCGACTCCGTCACCAATGACCTTTACTGGTGGCGGAATCTCGGCGACGCCATGAGCTTCTTCCGCAATACGATTCGCAGTTCCCTTTCCACTTACAGAGACGTTGCCGCCGTTGACCTTGACGCCGACACGCAGCCCGAACTCATCCTCGCTTCCGATGGTTCAATGAAGGCCTTGACGCGTATCGCCGACACGGTGTTTTCTGAGGAGACGATCGCGTCTCGAGACACCAACCACATCGTGACCGGTGACTTCGATGTCGACGGTGATATCGACGTTATAGGTCAGACGTCCGAGTCAATCTATCTGTACCGGAATAATGACAACGGGATCTGGACATGGATAGTGACTTCCTTCGAAGATCAGATCCAGACCCTGCACGCCATCGATATCGATCGAGACGGCGACCTCGATATCTTCGGCGGCCGTTCCGCAGGCGCGATCTGGCTGGAAAACCGACGCGGTGCGTTGGCGCCCGTTGCTCGTGATCTCGGGGGATTGCAATCTGGCCTGCTCCAGTTCGGCGACGTCGACCGCGACGGTGATCAGGATCCTACTGGCGTAGAAGGCGGCGGTGCGATCCAATGGGTGGAGACGGTGCGTGGGCAGATTCGAGTCGAGCCGGCTCGTCCTGCCGATACGACCATTGAATTCGGCACGCAGGCCCAGCTATTGCGCATCGACGTCCAGCATCTGGGCCGTCCGACGGACGAGCCGATCGAACTCGACGCTCTGGCCGTTACCTTTGAGGAGTCCCTCTTCGGCGCCCCCCTCGATGCAGCGACCATCGACGAACTGTTCGCTCGCCTCTTCGTGCTGAGGCGTGAAGGCAACGCGGTGATGCTCGCTGAACTCACGGCCATCGAAGAATCCAGCCCGATTCTATTCACGATTCAAGAAGCCGATGGCGCCGAGGTCATCGCGCCCCCGGGGCCGGGCTTCACTGCCTCCTCGATCGCTGTCCTCGAGGTCTGGGGTGAACTGGAAAGCGACTACTCCGGCCCTCTGGAAAGCATTGCCGTTCGCCTGAAGGGCTCCAGTGATGTCCTCACTGCCGGCAGTTCCCTTCAGCCTCTGACGAGCGGTTGCTGCGGTGGAGTTCTGAATCTGATCCGACTCGACGACACCCTTTTCAATGATCGCTTCGAAGGCAGCGATTGATCCAGACCAGGATTCTGGACCTCTCAGCAGCCGCCGGAGCGCCAATCTTCCGGCGGCTGCGCTTGTTCGAGGGTCATGTGCCGACACCCAGCCCTCTGCGGCGCTGGACTCGCGATGGCTTCAACCGTTAGCCTGTAGCGTCCCGGCCCAGCGCCCTGAAATCCCTAGAACATTATTGGAAATGAACGACCCATCGCTGAAAAGGCCCCGAATCGTCGTCCTGACCGGTGGCATCGCCTCCGGCAAGACCGCGGTCTCGGATCGCCTGGCCGAGGCAGGCATTCCGATCATCGATACCGATGTGATTGCCAGGCAGGTCGTCAAGCCGGGCACACCGGGGCTGGCTAGGATCGTCGAGGTCTTTGGCCCGCAGGTCCTTCAATCCGATGGGGCACTTGACCGGCGGGCGCTTCGGCAACGGGTCTTCGACTCGCCGGCCGCCCGCAAGCAGCTCGAAGCGATCACCCATCCCCTGATCAGGGAGCAGGTAGACAAGGACATCGAGGCGGCCGGTACCGAGCCGGTCATTGTCCTGGTCGTGCCCCTTCTGATCGAAAGCGGTCTGTTCGAGACAGCCGATGAGGTCGTGGTGGTCGATGTACCCGAGCCGGTTCAGATCAATCGCCTGCTGGAGCGCGATGACATCACCGAAGAACAGGCAGGCAAGATCCTCGCGGCACAGACCAGACGCGAGGAGCGACTGAAACACGCGGATCATGTCATCGACAACAGCGGATCACTGCGCCAGCTCGAGGAGCGGGTGGATGCCTACCTGCAGCGTCTGCTCGCAAAATCTGACGCAGACTTCA
>CAYTQT010000007.1:56008-82901 GCA_964439915.1 uncultured Wenzhouxiangella sp.
CAGACTTCAGGTAATGACCATGACTGGGCTCTGGGCATGTCTGAGCACCCGATCGCTGACGCTTCCAAGCATCAGTGACTTCATTCTGGACAGCCCTCTCCTGCCGATCACGACCAGGATGGCGTGATCGTCCTCGGTATAGCGAATGATCTCTTCGGCGGGATCGCCCATGGAGGTTTCCTCTTCCATGCCGTCGATGATATCGGCCCCGAGCCCCTCACGGGTCTGATCGAATGCGCGCTGTGCAGCAACCTGCGCGGCCTGGTCGATATCGGCTCTCGACATCCCGGCCATGCCGATCACTTCGACCGACGCTGCAGGGAAAACGTAGAACAGCCTGATTCCGATCGACAGTGGCCTGGCCAGCTCGATCGCATATTTGACCGCCCGGATCGAATTCTCCGAGCCGTCGACGGGCACCAGAATTTCCTTGATGTGTTCAGTCATGCTCATCTCCCGCATCTTGCGCCTGATTGAACCCTCATTCTAAGGACAAGTGGCAAGGAAAGATTTGATCGAGGCCAATTCAATGCGCCTGGATCAATTCCAGAAGCGCCTCCTCGTCGAGAATGTCGATGCCCAGATCCTCTGCCCGGGTCAGCTTCGAACCGGGCTCTGACCCGGCGATCAGGGCGCTGGTGTTCTTCGACACGCTGGAGCTGACTTTCGCCCCGAGCGCTTCGAGCGCCTGCTTCGCCTCCGAGCGCGGCATCGATTCCAGCGCACCGGTCAGGACGAAGGTTCTTCCCTGCAGCGGCAATGTCGATCGATCGACGACCTGCTCCTGCTCATAGCGTACGCCGGCTTCGAACAGCTTTGCGATAACGGCCTTGTTGTGGAGCTCCCGGAAGAAGGCATGGATATGCTGAGCGACCACCGGCCCGACATCGGGAACCTCACACAGCGTCTCCAGGTCTGCTTCGGCGAGCTTTTCGATCGAGCCGAAGGCCCGCGCCAGCTGGCGGGCGGTCACCTCGCCGACCTCGCGAATGCCCAGGGCATAGAGAAGCCGGCCGAGGGCGACTTGCTTGCTGGCTTCGAGCGCTGTGATCAGGTTCCTGGCAGATTTTTCCGCCATCCGGTCGAGTGAACTCAGGGTATCCAGATCGAGCCCATACAGATCGGCCGGACTGTGGACCAGATCCCGATCGACCAGCTGGTCGATCAGCTTGCTGCCCATGCCGTCGATATCCATCGCTCCGCGGCTCACGAAATGCTCCAGAGCGCGCTTGCGCTGTGCCGGGCAGACCAGCCCACCCGTGCAGCGGGCAACGGCCTCTCCCTCGACCTGTTCGACCGCAGATCCGCAGGCCGGGCACTGCTCGGGCATCTGCCAGGGTTTCGACTCATCCGGCCGGAACTCGGGAACCGAGCGCAGGACCTCCGGAATGACATCTCCGGCGCGTCGCACGATCACCCGATCGCCCGGTCGCACGTCCTTGCGCCTGATTTCGTCCAGATTGTGCAGCGTGGCATTGGTGACCGTCACGCCGCCAACGAACACCGGCTCGAGGCGGGCGACCGGCGTCAGGGCGCCGGTGCGCCCGACCTGGACTTCGATATCGATCAGGGTAGTGGATTCCTCCTGGGCCGGGAACTTGTGGGCCAGCGCCCAGCGCGGCGCCCGGCTGACGAAACCCAGTTCGCGCTGCTGATCGATGTCGTTGACCTTGTAGACCACACCGTCGATATCGTAGTCGAGCGTGGCCCGTTGCTCGCCGATGCGGGCATGATAGGCAAGCAGGCCATCGAGGCCATCGACCTGATCGACCTGGGCACTGACCGGCAGACCCAAATCGCGCATCCTGGCCAGAATCCCGGCCTGGGAATCGGGCATCCCCTCCTCGGTGGCCGCGCCATAGCAGAAAAAGCGCAGGGGCCGCTGGGCCGTGGTCGACGGATCGAGCTGGCGCAGGCTGCCCGCCGCGGCGTTGCGCGGATTGACGAACTGCTTTTCGCCGGCGTCGGCCAGTCGACGATTCAGCGCATCGAAGCCCGATCGCGACATGAAGACTTCTCCCCGGACTTCGAGCGCCTCCGGCACATCCGGGCCGCGCAATCTGAGCGGAATGGACTGAATCGTGCGGACGTTGCCGGTCACATCCTCACCCTTCCGACCATCCCCACGGGTAGCACCGAGCACGAGCTCTCCCTTCTCGTAGCGCAGCGCGATGGCCAGGCCGTCGAGCTTGGGCTCGGCCAGATATCCGACCGACTCGATATCCAGCGTGGAGCGCACTCGCTGGTCGAACTCTGCGACCTCATCCTCGGAAAAGGCATTACCGAGAGAAAGCATCGGGACGCGATGCTCGACCGTCTCGAAGCCATCGGCGGGTGCCGCACCGACCCGCTGTGTCGGCGAGTCGCGGGTGATCAGTTCGGGGTGCTTGTCTTCGAGCGCTTCAAGCCTTCGCAGCAGGCGGTCGTACTCGGCATCGCTGATCAGCGGATCGTCCAGGACGTAGTAGCGATGGTTGTGTTCGTTGATCTGTGTACGCAGATCCTCGAGCTGCTCTGTGATGTCGACCTGGCCCACTGCCTGCTCGCTCAGCGAGATGTTCCCAGACCGTGCCGGCGGTCGTAGTCGCGCATGGATTCTCTGAGCTGTGCGATTCTCTGACGATTGACCCGGCAACGGGCGTCGTCGAGCACGTCGGCGTCGAGCAGTTCGCCCATCCTGCTGGCCGTTGCCAACATCGCATCCCAGGCATCGAGCGCGCTGATCGGCGCCGGCAGGGTCATGAAGAACGTCACGCCCGAGGTATCAAAGACGTTCCAGTTCGAGGGATCGAAATTACCCGGAGCGGTCAGGTCGGCCATACTGAACACCGGCTCGGTGGCGCCCTCGTGCAGGCGATGAAAGATATTCATCTCGCCGAATACCATGCCGGCCTTGATCGCCGCATCGAGCAGCTCTGATCCATTGATCCGCCGACCCTCGCGACGCTGCACGTACAGGGTGACGATCTTGTCCGGTGGGGCCTGTCGATGACCGCGGCCCGAGCCACCCTGCGGACTCGCGGCAGTCGATTCTTCCTCCGCCTCCGAGGCGAGCGTGGTCAGTCTGGCCGAAGCCAGTCCGGCGGCGAGATTCGAGGGCGAGGATCGAGTGTCTCTTTCCGGCTCCAGCTTCGGCTCCTGTCGATCATCCGGATCCCGTTGATGGGCCGCGTCCATCCTCGGCTCCCGGCGCGTGGAGAGCCAGCGCTGATGGTTGCGTCTCGACTCACCGGCCGGCTTGTGGAACAGGACGATCGCAGCGAGTACGAGCAATCCGATCAGGATCAGGACGATGCGCAAGCTATCCACAGTCAACGGTCACCCAGGCAGGAGTCGGATAATCCAGTCATGCTGAAGCCTCGGCCAGCGCCACCGCCTTGTCAAGATCGACGGATACCAGGCGCGAGACGCCGGACTCACGCATCGTCACTCCGAGCATCTGATGGGCCACTTCCATCGTCACCTTGTTGTGGGTCACAATCAGGAACTGGACCTGCTCGGACATCTCTCGAACCATCTCGGAGAAGCGCCCGACGTTGGCATCATCTAGCGGTGCATCAACCTCATCGAGCAGGCAGAACGGCGCCGGATTCAGGTTGAAGATCGAGAAGACGAAGGCTACTGCAGTCAGGGCTTTCTCACCTCCCGACATCAGATGGATGCGGGCAATACGCTTGCCCGGCGGGCGCGCCATGATGGCGACACCGGCCGACAACCAGTCATCCCCGACCATTTCAAGGTGACCGTGCCCGCCCCCGAACAGCCGCGGAAACAGCGTCTCCATGTTCTTGTTGATCTGCTCGAAGGTCTCGCGAAATCGCGTTCGAGAGTCCCGATCGATCTTCGCGATCGCGGCCTCGAGCGTGGAAAGCGCTTCCTCCAGATCCTCATGCTGACGATCCAGATAGGCCTTGCGTTCGGCCTCTGCTTCGGCCTCTTCGATGGCGGCCAGATTGACCGGCTCGAGCTTGCGGATCTTTTCCTCGAGGCGTTCCAGCCCTTCCTGATACTTCTGCCGCTCGGCCCCCTCGGGCAGGTCGCCGAGAAGAGCATCGAGGTCCTCGTCCAGTGCCGCGATGCGCTCCTGAAGCGACTGGGCCTTGAGCTGGGTTTCCTTCAGCGCCAGCTGGCGCTCGGACTGTTCGCCGCGAATACCCTCGGCTTCCGAGGAAGCCGTCTGACGAATCTGATCCTGTTCGCGCCACCTGGCCTCGATCGACTCCACTTCGGACCGTGCTTCGCGCAGTCGCTTTTCGATGGTCAGTCGCTGATCAAGGAGTTCATCGCGCTTGCGCTGATGCTCGCGAACCGGCTCATCACCGCTGGCCAGCGCCTCGCTGAGCTCCAGATAACGCGTTTGAAGCTGGCCGACCTGATTGTCCATGCGCGCGATCGACTGACGCAGGGACTCCAGCCCTGCCCGGCCTGAACCCAGCTTCAGGGAACAGGTCTCGCGCTGCTGTCTGGCTTCCCGCTGGGCCAGGCGAGCGGCCTCTCTGGCCTCATCGAGGCGGGTCTTTTCTTCCCTCAACGGCTCGCGCTCTGTCTCGGCAGCCTCCATCCGGGCCAGGATTTCCTCCATTTCCGCCCTGGACTTGCCGACGGCCTGGGTATCTTCCTGCTGGCGTTTTTCCAGCGCCTGACGCTCTGCGTCCGCGGCTTCGCGCTGGCGTTTGAGAGTTTCGAGTCGCGACGACAGCCCGGCCAGGTTGCCCTGCGCCTGCGCCCTGTGGCGCTGCGCCTGCTGCAGCTGTGCGTCGAGGTCTCGCAGCGCGCCTTCCTGCTCGGAGAGCGAAGCCCGTGCCTGTCCCAGTTCGCCTTCGATCGATTCGACCCGCTGCGAATCGGATTCGATGTCCTTTTCCAGAGAACGAATCTCGCGCTCGCGCTCGAGCAGCCCCGACTCGCCTTCCTCCCCCGAGGGAAGACAGAACCAGCCAGGGCCGATCCAGAGACCGTCGGGTGTCGCTACCGATTCGCCTTCCTCGAGGGTGCTCAACCGACGCCGTGCGCGGGCCAGATCGTCTTCGCAATAGACCCTGTTGAGGATGCCGCCGAGTGCGCCTGCTCCACTGACGACCGAACCCAGCGTTCCCTGCCGCGCCGCGACTTCCGACACATCGGTTACGGCCAGCCCGGATCGCGGCAGATCACCGTCGATGATGGCCGAAGCCTTGTCCGACATCAGACCCTTGAGCCAGCCGGCGAGGACGGTTTCGACAGCGCTGGTCCAGCGCGGATCCTCGATCTCCAGCGATTCCAGAACCCGCGCCTCCGCGTCCAGTCCGGCGGACACCAGCCACTCCTGAAGCGCGCTGTCATCCTCGCCGCGATTGAGCACTCTGAGCGATTCAAGGCGCGCCTGCCTGGCGTGTCTCTCCGCTCTGGCCGCCTCGAGGTCATTTCGCAGCGATTCGATCTTCGAGCGCTGATCGGTCATCTCGACACGCAATGCGTCGATCCGCTCAGCGAGTCCGGTCAGCGCTTCTTCCCTGGCCTCGAGTTCTGATTCGGCCCGAGCCTTCTCCTCTTCTAGCTGCCGGGATGCCGAGTCACCCGACTGCGATTCGAGCGTTTCGAGGCGCTCCGAGGCTCGATTCATGCGATCGTCGAGGTGCTCGATGCGCTGACGCAGAAGATCGGCCTGATTGCGCGCCTGGGAGGCCCTTGTCTGATGCTCCTGCCACTGGGTCTGCCAGTGATTCAGCGCATTCTCGGCCTGCTCCAGCGCTTCACTTGCCGATGCCTCGTCGGCCTTCGCCGCTTCGACCTTCGGGGTCAGCTCGGCAATCAGTTCGGAGGTTTCCCTGACCTGGGCCTGATCAAGCACCATGTGCTGCTTGAGTTCATTGAGCTGCTTTTCGGTATCGGCGTACTCGGACTGCTGGCGCTGCCTGATTTCGCGCTGATGTTCGATGGCCTGCTCGAGCCGGGCGATCTCGCCACCGACCTCGTAGAGCTCACCCTGCACCTTGCTGGCCTGATCAGAGGCCTGGTGCTGATTCTGGCGCAGCGTCTCCAGTTCCTTCTCGGCGCCACGCTGACGAGACAGCGCCTCCTGCAATCGGGTCTCGACATTCTTCAGCGCCAGCGTTTCCTGCTCGGCCACGGTCTGCAAATCGCGCCAGCGCAGCGCGGTCAGCCGTGCTTCGTCCTGCCGATAGCGCTGCTTGTAGTCCTTGTATCGTTCCGCCGCGCGGGCCTGGCGCTTGAGTTTTTCCAGCTGCTTGGTGACTTCCTCGCGCAGATCGAGCAGGCGCTCGAGGTTCTCACGCGTGTGACGAATCCTGTTCTCGGTTTCTCGGCGGCGCTCCTTGTAGCGGGATATGCCTGCCGCTTCTTCGAGAAATCCGCGCAATTCTTCCGGACGGGCCTCGACGATCTGGGAAATCATGCCCTGCTCGATGATCGCGTAACTGCGCGGACCCAGGCCGGTGCCGAGAAACAGGTCGGTGATGTCCTTGCGCCTGCAGCGTGCGCCATTGAGGAAGTAGGCCGACTGGCCGTCGCGGCTGACCTGACGCTTGACCGAAATATCGGTATAGCTGGCGTATTCGCCGCCGGCGCGTCCGTCGCTGTTGTCGAACAGCAGCTCGACGGTGGCCGTGGCGACCGGCTTGCGCGAACCCGAGCCGGCAAAGATCACATCGCTCATCGACTCGCCACGCAGCTGGCGAGCTGAACTTTCGCCCATGACCCAGCGCACGGCGTCGATGATGTTGGACTTGCCGCAACCGTTCGGGCCAACGATGCCCATCAGGTTGGAAGGAAAGGTCACCGTCGTTGGATCGACGAAGGACTTGAAGCCAGACAATTTGATCGCGGTCAGTCGCATTGACGCCCTGGTTCCCTGCGTTTTGTTTTAATCTTCGGGATTGTCATCCCTGTCGAGACTGTTATATGCCCAGCCAACCGAGTCGGGAACTGGAAGTTTTTCCCAGTCCCAACAGTGAACGCGATTATACCATTCGCATTCGAATGCCCGAGTTTACCTGTCTCTGTCCGAAGACGGGTCAGCCGGATTTCGCGGAGCTGCATCTTGAATACGTACCCGATCGTTTGTGTGTCGAATTGAAGGCCCTGAAGAACTATATCTGGAGCTTCCGCGATGAAGGCGCTTTTCACGAAGCCGTGACCAACCAGATCCTGGATGATCTGGTGGAAGCGACCCAACCGCGGTTCATGCGCCTCAGATCCGATTTCAAGGTTCGAGGTGGTATCTACACCGAAGTCATCGCCGAGTACCGAAAAGCCGGGTGGGAAGCCGCCGACAGGATCTCGCTGCCCTGATCATGCCGGAAACCGGGCAGCATCAGCTGTCGTCGGAATCCTCGGCAACTTCATCCCCCAGCGGCAGCATCGGGGTGATTTCCGATGCATCGTACAGCGCTTCGATATGGGCGTTGACGCGCTGGCGCTGAATGGTCTGAACGATCCCCTCTCGCACGGACGCCAATGGCGGCGGCTGGAACTCTCGGGTATCGGTCAGCTGCACCATCCGCCAGCCCTGAGGCGTCTGCAGTGGAATGCTCAGGACATCACCCGGCTCGGCTTCGGCCAGCAGAGCCCCGATGTCGGGCGGAAGCTGGCTGAGGTCAACCCACAAGGGTTGGTCGATCGCACGCTCGAAACTGCGAGACTCAGCGAGCAATTCCTCGTAGCTCGCCTCCCCCGACTCGAGCCGGGCCAGATCCCTTAGGATGCTCGGCTGATTGGTGTAGACCACCGTCTCGATCTGATATTGCTGCCCCCCGGTCTGGCTGGCCTGGGTGGCATAGACTTCCTGGATTTCCGCTTCGGTGACCGGCTCGTCCTGAACCACACGGTCGATGTAGTTCGTCCAGATCACTTCGAGGTTGCGTAACTGGCGCATCGCCCGAATGCGGGGTTCATCGCTCAGGCCAGAAGCCCCGGCTGCATTGGCCACTGCCTGCATGCGAATCAGCTCCTCGAGCACGTCACGCATGCTTTCTTCATCATCCTCGCGGATGCCGCGGGCTGCCATCACCGATTCCAGCATCGGCAGGCTGATGGGCGATCCGTCGACCAGCACCAGCAGGACATCATCTTCTCTGATCAACCCATCAGACGGCTCTGTGGGAGACTGATCCTGGCAGGCGGTCAGTAAAATAAAAGACATTAAAATCAAGATTCTATAATTCATTTTTCGAAACTGCCTCAATATTCAGTGCGTGAATTTCGGTGGTCATCAGCTCTCCCAGCGAGCGATACACCCTGCGGTGTCTGGCCAGGCGCGGCAGACCATGAAAGAGGTCGGCGACGATACGCACGCGGAAATGCCCTCGTCCATCGCGGGCGCCAGGATGGCCGACGTGCAGATGCGATTCATCGATCACTTCCAGCTGGTCGGGGTTGAAGGCCGTGCGCAAGCGCGATTCGATCATCTCGACCCGCTGGGCCGTCATGGAAGAACCTGCTTGAAGGGCTGGACTTCGGCACCCGTCCATGCCCCGACCTGGAGATAGGGGTCAGCATCGGTCCAGTGCTGGGCTTCTTCGAGGCTGGAAAACTCGGCCACGACCAGTGATCCGACAAAACCGGCCGGCCCCGGGTCCTCGGCATCGATGGCCGGTAGCGGCCCGGCCAGGATCAGACGGCCCTCGTCGGCCAGGGCACGCAGCCTTGACAGGTGAGCCTCGCGCGAGCTTGCCCGCCGCGACAGACTGCCTTCAGCATCGACTCCTCGAATCATGTAGAGCATCGGGTATGGGCGTTCCTGAGTTTGGCGGCGGACATTGTAACGCTCACCCGCCCGAAGGAGAACACGCTACACTTGCCAGCCTATGACTGAAATCGTCGATTCACCCGCCAGCCAGACGGAAATGCCCTTCGCCATCGTGCAGGGCCAGCCCGTTCTGAAGCTGCCGGACGATCTGTATATTCCGCCGGATGCGCTGGAAGTCTTTCTCGAAGCCTTCGAAGGACCGCTCGATCTTCTGCTCTACCTGATCCGACGGCAGAATCTCGATATTCTGGATATCCCGATCGCTGAAATCACGCGTCAGTACACCGGTTATATCGACATGATGGCGGGACTCAGGCTCGAGCTTGCCGCCGAGTATCTCGTGATGGCCGCGATTCTCGCCGAGATCAAATCACGGATGCTGCTGCCGCGCCCGATCCCGGAAGAGGATGACGAGGGTGACCCAAGGGCCGAACTGATCCGTCGATTGCAGGAGTACGAGCGGTTCAAGCAGGCGGCCGAGGATATCGACGAGCTGCCGAGGCTGGAACGGGACCTTGCCGTTGCCTCGGCCGGCGTGGAACACCTCGAACAGGTCAAGCTGCCGCCCGATGTCGATCTGAAAGAGCTTCTGCTGGCACTCAAGGATGTGATGGCGCGGGCTGAGATGCTGGCCAGCCACCATATTCAGTCCGAACCGCTTTCGGTGCGCGAGAGAATGTCACGGATTACTCAACTGATCTCCTCCAAGCCCTTTGTCGAGTTCGAGGATTGCTTCGATCTCGAAGAAGGCCGACTTGGCGCAGTGGTGACCTTTCTGGCGCTTCTGGAACTGCTGCGCGAGCATCTGGTCGATCTGGTTCAGCAGGAACTGTTCGGCCGCATCTACCTCCGCAGTCCGTCTCAGGCCGAGGCCTGACAACCCCAATCTGGTTGAACGCATGGAAATCCAATCTCTCAAGCAAATCGTCGAGGGCGTGCTGCTGGCCGCTGGCGGGCCGCTGAGCCTCAATCAGATCAATGCCCTGTTTCCGGACGACGAAAAGCCCGGGCACGGCCCAATCAAGGAGGCGCTGGCCGCCCTTGATGCCGAGCTGGAGGGGCGCGCCGTCGAGCTGGTTGAGGTCGGCAGCGGATATCGCATCCAGATCCGGACCGGACTCATGCCTGTGGTCTCCCAGCTCTGGTCGGAAAAGCCGCCGCGCTATTCGCGCGCGCTGCTCGAGACCCTGGCCATCATTGCCTACCGGCAGCCGATCACCCGAGGCGATATCGAGCAGATTCGAGGGGTGGCCGTCAGTTCCAATATTCTGCGCACGCTGCAGGAGCGCGATTGGATCAAGGTGGTCGGGCATCGGGATGTTCCGGGCCGTCCCGAACTGCTCGGCACCACCCGCGCCTTCCTCGACTATTTCAATCTGAAATCACTCGATCAGCTTCCGACCCTGGCTGAAATCAAGGACATCGACAATCTGGAGCCGGAGCTCCAGCTCACCCACCCTGCACCACCGGATAACGCCAGTAAAGCGAACCCGGACGTCGGGGACGACGAGTCGTCAGCCGAGCAGGATGAGAGTGAAATCGACGAACGCAAGGACATGAGCCATGAGGCAGAAAAAGACCCGGACGACGAAGACAACGAGCAGCTCGCGGAACGAGCGATCGAATCCGCCGAGACAGCGGACGACCCGGACCGCGAGGCCCGGCGGGACGAGTCCGAAGAAGCGCCCGCAGGCGGAACAGACGAAGTCGACCCGGCAGGCACGGCGGATCGAGAACCACAAGGCTAGCGAGCGTCTGCAGAAAGTCCTGGCCGGTGCCGGCCTGGGTTCGAGACGCGCGCTGGAAAAGGAAATCGAGTCCGGCTCGATCCGCGTCAATGGTACGCGCGCGACCCTGGGCGAGGCTGTTTCCCAGGGGGACCGGATCGATTACAACGGGCGCAGGCTGGAGGTGATCGCTGTTGCAACCCCGTCAGAAACCCTGATCTACTTCAAGCCCGAGGGTGAAATCACGACAAAGAGCGATCCGGAAGGCCGCAAGACCGTCTTCGAGCGCCTGCCGCGCCCGGCGCGCGGGCGCTGGGTCGCAGTCGGCCGGCTCGACCTGAATACCTCGGGGCTGTTGCTTCTGACCACCGATGGTGAACTGGCCAATCGCATGATGCATCCCTCGGGCCAGGTCGATCGTGAATACCTGTGCCGGATCCGCGGTGAGGTCAGTGATTCCCAGCTTCAGACCCTGCTCGATGGCGTCGAACTCGAGGACGGGCCAGCGTGCTTCTCGGATCTGGTCATCGGAGAGACCACCAGCGGACATACCTGGTACACGGTCACCATCATGGAGGGGCGCAATCGAGAGGTCCGCCGTCTCTGGGAGGCTGTGGGTGCGCAAGTCGCTCGCCTGAAGCGGGTTCGCTTCGGCCCGGTGTTCCTGCCCAAAGGCCTGCGCGGCGGTCAATACGAGAGATTGAGCGAAAAGGACCACCGCATCCTGCGTGAGGATGTCGGACTCTCGCCCGGTGCCGTCACGCTCACGGCTGTGGAATCCTAGGGACGCGATAACCTAGGGGCTGTAGATCGTCAGCCCTGATTTCGCGTAGTCGCTGAGGACGGCGGCAGCCTCGACGCGCAGCAGACCGGTAGTGACCTGAATCCGCCGCGCCCGGAGTTTATCAGTCCAGGCCTCGGGCCGATCGCCTTCATCGAACCCCGCTGCCTCGGCATCCGATTTGGTGGCGCCGCACAGCAGCGAAGTGACCCCGGACCAGGGGATCGCACCCAGACACATGGCGCAGGGCTCACAGGAACTGACCAGCTCGATTTCCCCCGCGCCACCTGCAGAAAGATTCCAGTTGGCCAAAGACTGCTGGGCCAGGGTCAGGGCCACGATTTCGGCATGTGCCGATGAGCAATGCGTCGGCTCGACCCGATTGACGCCGAGCGCAATGACCCGGCCGCTAGTACGCCCCACCACCAGCGCGCCGAAGGGCCCGCCACTGCCTTCAAGCACATTCTGTCTGGACAGACTGATCGCCACGCGCATGCGCTCCTCGGGGCCATCAAGACGCTCGGGCAATTGACGGCGGAAAGAACGCAGCCAGCTGGGCAGTTCGATGCGGATGGATTCGGCCTGGTGCATCATCAGTACGCTCGCATGGGGTTGAGGTTCATCAAACTCGGGCGATCGATGACCTGGCCTGGCGGACCGACTCGAACAAGGCGATTCCGGCAGCCACCGAGACGTTCAGGCTCTCCATCGGGCCGGGCATTTCGATCCTGGCCAGAACATCGCAGCGCTCGCGCGTGAGACGGCGCAATCCCTTGTCCTCGCTGCCGAGAACCAGGGCCAGGGGCCCGGTCAGATCGAGCTCTCCCAGGCCGCGCTCGGCCTCCCCCGCCAGGCCGACCAGGAACAGGCCGTGCTCGGCCAGATTGGACATGCAGCGCGCCAGATTGGTCACCATGGCCAGGGGAAGCTGCTCGGCGGCACCTGCAGCAGCCCGGCGCGTGACCGGGGTCAGTCCCACGGCACGGTCCCTGGGTACGATCACGCAGCAGCAGTCTGCCGCAAGTGCGCTTCTCATGCAGGCGCCAAGATTGTGCGGGTCCTGAACACCATCAAGGATCAATACCCGAGGGGGCGCATCACGCGCCTCGATCAGCGACATCAGTCCGGCTTCATCGATCGCCTGGCGCGCACTGAATTCGGCGATGACCCCCTGGTGCCTGACGCCGCCGGCTCGACGATCCAGCGCTCTTTGCTCGGTCAGCTCGCAGGTGACCCCCAGGGCGTCCAGACGCTCTGCCAGCGCTTTCAGGCGCGCGTTGCCCGGCTTGATCCAGACCCGCACGATCTTCTCCGGAGACGCCTCGGCCAGGCCGCTGACCGCATTGATCCCCATGGCAAGCTCTCGTTTCACCGCTCGCCTTTGACCAGCGCCAGATCGATCTTGCGCTCATCGACGTTGACCGCAGCAACCGAGATGCGCACCCGATCGGCCAGTTTGAACACCTTGCCGTGGCGCTTGCCGGTCATGCGATGACTGACCGGGTCGAAATTGTAGTAATCGTTGGGCATGGCGGTGACGTGAACCAGCCCCGAAACGCCGAATTGGGTGAGCTCCACGAACAGGCCGAAGCTGGTCACACCGGTGATCACCCCGTCGAACTCATCACCCAGATGACGCTGCATGAACTGGCATTTGAGCCGCTCATCGACGTCTCTGGAGGCTTCCTCGGCGCGGCGCTCGGTCCACGAGCAATGACGGCCGAACTCGGCCATGGTCGATGCGTCGTAGGTGAATTCCGTGCGCGGCTTCTTGCGGATCAGGTGCTTCAGCGCCCGATGCAGCAGCAGATCCGGGTAGCGCCGGATCGGCGAAGTGAAATGGGCATAGTCGTTCAGCGCCAGGCCGAAATGACCGATATTCTCGGGCTGATAGACCGCCAGACTCAGACTGCGCATCAGCACTGCATTGACCAGGCGGGCATCGTCCTTGCCGGCGACCCGGCTCTGGATCGCGGCAAACTGAGAGGGCTCGGGCTGTTCGGACCAGCCCACCTTCAGGCCCTGGGCGCGCAGGAACAGTTCCAGGCTCTCCAGCTTCTCGGCCGGTGGCGAGTCATGCACCCGGAACAGCATCGGCAGACCGGCCTTGCCAACGAAGCGAGCGGCCTCGACATTGGCCAGGATCATGCACTCCTCGATCAGGCGATGGGCATCGTGTCGAGTGCGCGGCCGAATATCGGCCACCCGACCCTCGGCATCGAACTGGAAGTAGACGTCGCTGGAGTCGAAATCCAGGGCGCCGCGCCGGGTTCGCCGTTTGAACAGCACACGGAACACCTCGTAAAGCGCAGCCAGATTGTCGACCACATGCGCATGCTTCTCGCGCAGCGCCGTATCCCCCTTGACCATCATTGCCTGGACCTGATCGTAGGTCAGACGGGCGTGGGAGCGCATGACGGCCTCATAAAACCGGCTCGAGCGCACCTTGCCCTTGTCATCGAGCCGGACGTCGCAGACCATGCTCAGACGGTCCTCATCCGGGCGCAGCGAGCACAGTCCGTTCGACAGGGTCTCCGGCAGCATCGGTATCACGCGATCAGGGAAGTACACGGAGGTTCCGCGCTGCCGGGCCTCCTGATCCAGCGGCGAGGCAGGCTGCACGTACTCGGCGACATCGGCGATCGCGATGATCAGCCGGAAGCCCTCGTCAAGCCGCTCGGCGTAGACTGCATCGTCGAAGTCCCGTGCGTCAGCCCCGTCAATGGTCAGCAGCGGCAGAGACCTGAGGTCCTTCCGGGTCGCGGCTATCGACTGATCGATGCGCTCGCCGAAGCCTTCCGCCTCACGCAGAACCTCATCGGGAAATTCCTGCGGCAGATCGTGGCCGAAGATCGCGATATCGGTCGCGATGCCCGGCTCATCGGCGTGTCCGAGAACCGCAATCACCTCACCGGTCGGTTGACGCTCGATCGTCGGCATCCGCTCGATCCGCGCGACCACGATCTGCCCGGGCTTGCCCTGCCCGGTCTTGTCAAGCGGAATCAGGATGTCCTGGGTCAGTCGCGGATCATCGGGAATCACCGAGGCAACGCCGGATTCCAGCATCAGACGCCCGACGACCTGACGATGAGCGCGTTCGACAACCTCGACGATGCCGCCCTCTTTTCGTCCGCGCCGGTCCACGCCGGTGATGGCCGCCAGAACGCTATCGCCGTGAAAGACCTGTCTCATCTGCCTGGGCGAGAGATAGAGATCATCCCCTCCGTCATCAGGCATCAGGAACCCGAAACCATCGGCATGGGCGCTGATCCGGCCCCTGACCAGGTCCATGTCGGCGGCCAGCCCGTAGGCTGCGCGTCGATTGCGGACCACTTCACCGGCCGCAATCAAATCATTCAGGACCGGCTTGAGTCGGGCATCCGACTCGGCCTTGTCAAGACCGAGAATGTCCGACAGGTGGCGCCGTGTCAGCGGATGACTGGACTCCTTGAGCAGTTCGCGAATTTTATCTGCGTCGATAGGACGCGCCTTGGATCGAGTCATGGAACAGATTGCCTGTGAATTGGTCCGAACATTGTATTCTGTTCAGCTTGACCTTGTTTCGCGAGACCGGATAATGGCCGGTTGCGCCGTAGAAAGCAGACCGCATGTCCTATTCGCAACGACCCATCCCATCCCTTGTCATCTACCTTGCCGTGGCGCTGATGCTGAGTGCCTGCGTATCGAACCCGTCCCGGACCGATCCGGAAGCACCCGGCGATGATCAACAGGACCTGCTCCCCCCCTATTTCCTGAGAGCCCAAGTCGAGGATCCCTTCGAGCGCATCGACCGGGCAATCGAGCGCATTGGCTCGACACAGCCGGCACCCGAGTCCGCGGCCGAGCTGCCGACGGAACCACCGATCGATATCTGGCAGCGCCTGGTTGATCGTTTCGAGTTCTCCAGTTGTCCCGCGGGTAGTCGCGCCGAGCAGTGGGCCGAGTGGTTCGGCGAGCGCCAGGACTATCTGGGCCGGGTCATGGTCCGCGCCCATCCCTGGCTGCATGACATTACCGAGCAGATCGAGGCGCGTGATCTGCCGGGAGAGCTGGCCCTGGTGCCGATCGTCGAGAGCGCTTACGATCCGTTCGCCTACTCGCACGGCCAGGCATCGGGTGCCTGGCAGTTCGTTGCAGCGACGGGCCGGGAGTATGGGCTGGAGATCAATGAATACTACGACGGGCGTCGGGATCTGCATGCCGCAACCCGGGCCGCCCTGGAGTACCTGGAGACCCTGAGTCGCCGCTTCGACGGCGACTGGAACCTTGCCCTGGCTGCCTACAACGGCGGACAGGGACGCGTCGCCCGTGCGATACGTCGCAATCGATCACGGGGCCGCTCGACCCACTGGTCGGATCTTGGCCTGCCCCGCGAAACACTGGCCTATGTTCCCAAGGTCAACGGCCTGGGCTGTCTCTTTCGCACTCCCGAGCGCTACGGCTGGCAGCGTCCGAAGTGGCGCGACCAGGCACAGATCAGCAGGATCGAGCTGGAAGGCCCCATCGACATCGTGCAGCTGTCGGTCCACGCCGATCTCGATCTGACCGAACTGGTCGCACTCAATGCCGGTCTGAGCGGCCATCTGACCTCGCCCACCGGCCCCCATCACATCATCGTCCCGAGGCAGGCCGCCGAGCGTGTCCGGTCGGTCGTGCCTGAACTCGATCAGTCGGAGATGCTGATCTGGCGACAGATCGAGGTTCAGCGTGGCGATACCCTGTCCCAGCTTGCCCTTCGTCATGACACCAGCATCCAGGCGCTGACCGACGCCAACGGCTTGTCCCGCGACGGGTTTCTGCGAGTCGGTCAGGTGTTGCGGATCCCGGACGGCAATCGTCGGCCGGTAAACAGCGCTTTTGCCGATCGCTACGCCGAACTGGCCCAGCTTCAGCAGAGACTGTTGCCGACGCGTCGATTCCGGCATGTTGTGCGCCCCGGGGAGAGCCTCTGGGTGATTGCCCGCAATTACTCGGTCGGGGTCGATGACATTCGTCGCTGGAACCGCCTGGGCAGCTCTTCGCTGATCCGACCGGGACAGCGCCTGATGATCGAAATGGACGGGCCTGCCGGTCCGGCGCCAACGGTCTCCTACACGGTTCGCAACGGCGACTCGCTGTGGTTGATTGCGCGGCGCCATCGTGTTTCCATGAACGACCTGATGCGCTGGAACGGTCTCGACGAATCCAGCATTCTGCAGCCCGGCCAGACCCTGACCATTCACCGAGAAAGCTGATGCGCCTGATTCTCTGTCTGATGTACTTGATCGCTGCTGCTCCGCTGTGGGCCGATGAGGTCCGGCTCGACGGCCGGATCGTCCAGGGAGGCCTGATTTTCGGCCATGCGCCCGGAGCCGTCCGGGTCCAGCTCGATGATGAATTGCTGATGCATTCGAACGACGGCCATTTCGTTTTCGGTTTCGGCCGGGACGAGACCGAGGCAAAGACGCTCGCCGTTGAATTCGGGGGCGGGCAGCGCTGGTCACGTACCCTCGAGCCTGATCAGCGCGAGTTCAATATCGAGCGCGTTGACGGGCTCGACCAGAATCATGTCAGTCCGCCACCCGAGGTCTATCAGCGCATCCGTGATGACGCCGCACTCACCCGCCGTGCACGCGAGCGGCGAGACGAAAGAACCGACTGGCTTGCGGGCTGGATCTGGCCGGCGCGGGGGCGGATTTCCGGCGTCTATGGCAGCCAGCGGATCCTGAACGGAGAGCCTCGCAACCCTCACTGGGGTCTGGACATCGCCGCGCCCACGGGAACCCCGGTTGTCGCGCCTGCCCCGGGACTCATCACGCTGGCCGAAGATGACATGTATTTTTCCGGTGGAACGCTGTTCATCGATCATGGTCATGGCCTGGTGTCGGCATTCCTCCATCTTGACCAGATACTGGTCGAGGTCGGTCAGAGCGTCGGCCAGGGCGAAGAAATCGGTCTCATCGGGGCCACCGGCCGGGCAACCGGCCCGCATCTGGACTGGCGTATCAACGTCGGGAGCATCCGGATCGATCCGGCGCTGCTGCTGGAGACCGGGCCTTGAGTCTGCCCCCAGCGCCAGCCCGGCAGGGCCTGGCCCTTGTCCTGCTGGTGCTCGCAACGGCATGCGCCAGCGTTGCTGAACCAGAATCACGGACAACCAGCCCTCTGCTCCAGCAGATTTCAGCCACGGCCAGTGGTGACTTTGCGACCAGTCTCGACGAAACCGACCCGGCAATTCTGCTGACCGTCTCTTCGGAGCCGCTGATTTCAGGTAGTCGCGCCGTTGTGCTGAATCTTTTCCAGCAAGCCGCCGACGCACCGTCTCGACGCTTCAGGCTGACGCTTGAAGAGACCGACCCGGGGACGACCTACCCGCTGACCGGCACCCTCGCGCCACGGGGTCCTGACGGACGGGCGATCGCCGAGTGCCCTGTGGTCGTCCGCACCGGTTCGATGGGGCTGAGCGTCAGCACCGAGGTGTCGAGCTGTCAATTCGGCACCGGCGCGGAGAGAGTCGGCCTGGCCAAAGAACTTCTGTTCAGTGGGAGTCAGGTCAGGATTGCCGATCGCCTGGTCCGCGTCACCGATTCCGGGCAGGACGAAGTGTCCTTGACCGAGCTGCGATTCTTTCGCCTCAACCAGTATGTCGGCTGGGTTGGCGTCTCGGAGGGCGATCAGTGGCGAATCGCCCGGGATATCCAGCTCGACACGGCCAATGGGAGTATCGAGCCGCTGGATGCCGCGGGCATGTCCCTTGGCATCGTCGTGCAGCTCGACCAGACTGTCATGCCGGGTCAGACGGAGCAGACAATCGTTCGCTTGACCGTTCTGGATGCAGAACAACAGGAAACAATAGCCAGGACCTGGAGCGAGCCAGGCGCCAGCCGCATCGGACTGGCCACCCCCGAAGTTCAGGTCGGCCTGGAACGCTTGCGAAATCCCTGAGTTGCCAGGGATTCCGCCCGAGTCAGCCTCAGTTTCCCCAGGCAGACGGGTGGCCGTCGATCGGCTCGTAACCGTCTTCAACGCCCTTGGTCACGATGCTCACTGCATTGTGCGGATGGAGGCTCTCGAAATGTGAGCAGCGGGCCCAGAAGTCGACCACGCGATCTTTCGCGTTCAGGGCCTCCTGGACTCGTCTTGCCGCATCCTCGCAGAACATCAGGTTCTGTCCATTGAGCAAGGCGAACGCCTGCTCGTCCTCACGCTTGACCGCCGCCTGGACCGGTGTCTTGAGCGCATCTTCGATGGCATCGATCATTTCGACGAAGGGAAAAGCCTCGAAACTCGGCGAAAGCTGAAGCCGGATATCGGCCGCGCTGCGCTGTGAATGCGGAGTTGCCAGGATGCCCTGCTCGCTTCCCAGCCATCGGATGACAGCGTCTGGATCCAGGCTGTCCTGGCCGGCAAAATCCTTGCGGAACTGATCCTGGATGAGCTGGCGCGCAAGTGCTGCCGAACAGGGACAGGTCGAAGAGTAGATGACCTGATAGGCCATCTCCAGCGCGAACTCACCGGCGTGCATGCTCGCAATGAGGCTGAAGGGATAGTTCTTCCACCCGGCGTTGTCACTGACCAGTGATTTTCGCTTGATCAGATAGTCGAAGTCCATGCGGACCATGGCGCGCGTGCTGAGGTCCGAATGAGAGGCCATGAAATCCTTGAGAATCCGGCGCAGCATCAGCGGAGACAACGGCTGCTCGGCCAGTGTTCGATCTAGATGCAGATAGAGCCGGGACATGTGGATACCACGAGCATCCTCCTTGTCCAGATCGACGAAAGCACTGATTCGTGCCGATGCCTGGACAGGGCGCTGACCCTTGGCCTCGAGAATCAGCGGCATCTCGATATGGTTCATGCCGACCCAGTCCAGCTTGCCGGCCACCTGGGCCTTGGCGTGACTGGCAATATCCGGCATTGACGCCAGTTTGTTCGCTTTGCTCATTGTTTTTCAATACTCCTGGAGAGTTCGGAGAGCGCTTTGGAGACCGAAGCCTCAACGCTTATTAGAGCTTCACGGAATAAATGAAACGTGAGTATGGGCCCGCAACGGTCGCGGACCCGGAAATTTGAATTGGTCGGAGCGAGAGGATTCGAACCTCCGACCCCCACAACCCCATTGTGGTGCGCTACCAGGCTGCGCCACGCTCCGACCGGAAAACTTTCGAGGATTGAATTGTACTTTGTAGAGCTATGTTCTGCAGGAGCTTTGATTCTACCGTTAGCGGCGTAACACGTGAAGTACGTCTTCGAGTTCAGTGCGCAACTGGCGAACAAGCTGCTGGCTCATCGAAACGTCGTCCTGGGCCTTTTCTCCCTCGAGTCGCTGTCTAGCCCCCAGGATCGTGAATCCCTGTTCGTGCAGCAAGCTGCGGATCTGGCGAATCATCAGGACGTCATGACGCTGGTAATAACGACGGTTACCGCGACGTTTGACCGGTTTGAGCTGCGGAAATTCCTGCTCCCAGTAGCGCAGTACATGTGGCTTGACCGCACACAGTTCACTGACTTCACCGATCGTGAAATACCGCTTCGCCGGAATAGGTGGAAGTTCCTGATTACTCCCCGGATCCAGCATACGCCTCTACCCTCGCTCTCAACTTCTGGCCCGGTTTGAACGTCACGACTCGACGCGCTGAAATCGGGATCTCTTCTCCGGTTTTCGGGTTGCGCCCGGGACGTTCACTCTTGTCCCGCAGCTGGAAATTGCCGAAACCGGACAACTTGACATGGTCTCCTCGCTCGAGGCCCTCACGAATCGCTTCAAACCAGGCGTCGACGAATTCCTTCGCCTCCCGCTTGTTGAGGCCGACTTCATCGAACAGCGTTGCCGCCAGGTCCGCTTTGGTCAGTGACATCCCCTTATCCTCTCAATTTGGCGTCAAACCGCTCGCTGAGTCCCGATAGAACGTTTTCTGTGAGCTCTTCCACATCCGATTCGGTTAGAGTGCGTGAAACATCACGAATAATCAAGCCTATAGACACGCTTCTGCAGTCTTTTTCGACTCCTGCACCCCGGTACTGATCAAAAATTATACACTTTTCAAGCCGCTCGCCGGCCAATTCCCTGATGCTTGCGATCAGATCTGCTGCCGGAATGCTGTCGCGAACAACCAGCGACAGGTCACGCCGAACCGAGGGCAGGCGTGATACCTGCTGCGCCTCGGGTAATCGACGCTGCCGGACGCGCTCCAGATCGAGTTCAGCCACAAAGGCCGTCTGAGACCAACCCAGTGCTTCGATCAGCGCCGGGTGCAGCTGCCCGATCCAGCCGATCCTCTGGCCGTCCAGCGCGACATCGGCACACTGCCCGGGGTGGAGCCATGCGTGCTGTGCAGCCTCGAATGACAGCCTGCCGCGAACCGAGTTGCTCTCGACCAGGTACTCGACTTCACCCTTGAGGTCGAAGAAATCGAGATCGGCTGGTCTGGCACTGAAATGCTCCGGATCGCGGCGGCCAGACATCAACAGCCCCAGTCGCTGATCCTCGACCAATCGAGCCTTCCCGTTGCGGAAACGGTGGCCGATCTCGAACAGCCGGATGTCGTGATGCTGACGCCGCAGCGCCTTTCCGGCGGTGCCGGCAAGACCCGGCAAAAGGCTGGTTCTGAGCACCGCCATGTCACGACTCAGGGGGTTGGCCAGGGCCTGGGCGCCTTCCTTGAGCCCGAACTGTTCGAGCTCGCGTTCGGAAACGAAGCTCCAGGTCAGGACTTCCTGAAATCCACGGGCGGCAAGCTGGGCGCGAAGACGCGTCTCGGGCAGCACCATCTCGGATTCCACCTTGACCCTCAGGCCGCCACCGGGCAGACGCGTCGGCAGGCGGTCATAGCCGTGGACCCGGGCCACTTCCTCGATCAGATCAACCTCGATATCGATATCCCTGCGTGCACTCGGTGCCAGCGCACTCAAACGGTCAGCATCGACCGCCACGCTCATACCCAGACGTTCGAGCAAAGATCCCGCATGCTCGATCGAAAAAGCCGTGCCCAACAGTCGATTCAATCGGTCCAGGCGCAGTGCCACGGGCTGCTGTTTCGGTTGACAGTCCTCATCGATCGCTGCAACCACGGGCCCGGGCTGACCGCCGGTAATCTCGAGGATCAGCGCGGTAGCTCGTTCACAGGCCAGTGTCTGCAGTTCGGGATCGACACCGCGTTCGAAACGATGGGAGGATTCGGTCGCCAGCCCGAAACGGCGTGCCCTGCCGACGATGACATCCGGATTGAACCAGGCCGACTCGAGCAGGATATCGCGGGTCTCATGGTCAACCATCGAACCGGCGCCGCCCATGATCCCGGCCAGCGCCTGTGGTTTCTCGTGATCGGTGATGAGCAGCATATCCCCCTGCAGCGCAACCTCCCGGCCATCGAGCAGCGTCATGGACTCACCCTGCCTGGCCCGCCGGACGCGAATTCCGCCGGCAACGCGAGCAAGATCGAAGGCATGCAGCGGTTGGCCGAGCTCGAGCAGCACGTAATTGGTGACATCCACGACCGGGCCGAGGCTGCGGATGCCGGACCGGCGCAGCGCCTCCACCATCCAGGTCGGCGTGGATGCAGTGATATCGACCCCGCGGATGATCCGCCCCACATAGATCGGACAGTCCGCCGGGGCCTGGAGCTCGATGTCGGGTCGATCCTGGATCTGCGGGGGAATCGCGGGGATATCGGGCGCCTGCACCGGCAGCTCGAGGATGGCGCCGATTTCGCGCGCCAGCCCCCTGATAGACAGACAGTCAGCGCGGTTGGGTGTCAGATCGATGTCGAGGACGTGATCGTCGAGTTCGAGGGCCTGACTGAGTGATGCACCGGTCTGGAGCTCCGATGAAAGCTCCATCAGACCGCTACCATCCTCTCCCAGACCCAGCTCGGGCTCCGAGCACAGCATGCCTTCGGAATTCACGCCGCGCAGTTTGGCAGGCTTGATCTTCAGGCCGCCCGGCAGGACCGTGCCCAGCGTTGCCAGCGGTGCCTTCAGGCCCAGACGTGCATTGGGGGCACCACAGACGATGGTGCGCTCCTCGGCATCGCCCCGGACCCGACAGATGCGCAGCCGGTCAGCGTCCGGATGGGGTTCGATGGCGATGATCTCGCCGACCACCACACCCTCGAGCGAGGGGGCGACAGCCGCGACCTCGTCGACTTCCAGACCAGCCAGGGTCAGCCGTTCGGCCAGTTCCTGCGGACCGAGCGTAACGGGAACCCATGACTTCAACCAGCGATAGCTGACCTTCACGACAATCTCCTAAAACTAGCGCTATCTGAACTGGCGCAGAAAGTTCAAATCATTATCAAAAAAGAGCCGTAAATCATTGACTTTGTAACGTAACATGGCAAATCTTTCGACACCAAGACCGAAGGCATATCCGGTGTAGCGATCGGAGTCGATGCCACAGTGCTCGAGGACGTTCGGATGGACCATGCCGCAACCCAGCACCTCGAGCCAGCGGCCCGGGGTCCCGTCAGCGTTGCGCCAGCGAACGTCCACCTCGGCCGATGGCTCGGTAAACGGGAAATACGACGGGCGCAGACGGACATCCAGCTCATCTTCGAAAAATGCATTGACGAACTCGGACAGCAGGCCCTTGAGGTCGGCGAAACTGACGTTATCGTCGACCAGCAGGCCCTCGACCTGATGAAACTGCGGGGTGTGGGTCTGATCCGAGTCCGCCCGGAATACGCGCCCGGGGGCAACGATGCGGACCGGCGGCGGCTGCTCCTTCATCGTCCGGATCTGAACCGGTGAGGTATGCGTTCGCAGCAGATCACCGTTCGGCAGATAGAAGGTGTCGTGCATGGCTCGAGCCGGGTGGTGCTCTGGAAAATTCAGTGCTTCGAAATTATGGTAATCGTCTTCGACCTCTGGGCCGGTTTCGACGCTGAAGCCGAGCTGGGCAAAGATCGACAGGATGCGATCAAGTGCGCGGCTCACCGGATGACCGCCACCCGGCTCGATGGCTCGACCCGGCAGCGTCACGTCGATTCGTTCGGAGGCAAGTCGCCTGGTCAGTTCGTCGGCCCGAAGCGCTTCCTCACGCTCGCCGATGGACTGCTCGAGCGACTGCTTGGCCCGATTGACGGCCTGACCGACCTCCCTGCGCTGCTCATGCGGTAGTTGGCCGAGCTGCTTGAGCAGTCCGGTCAGTTCGCCCTTCTTGCCGAGGAAACGAACCCGAATCTCATCCAGAGCTCGTCGATCGACTGCGCCCGCAACAAGTTCCAGGGCCTCCGCGTGGAGGCCCTCCAGATCAGCGGTCACCATGACCGCCTCAGCCCAGGCTGGCCTGTGCTTTCTCGGCCAGTGCCTTGAAGGCTGCCTTGTCGTGGACGGCAAGGTCGGCGAGGACCTTACGATCGATTTCGACTTCGGCGCGCTTCAGGCCATTGATAAACCGGCTGTAGGACAAGCCGTTTTCGCGGGCAGCGGCATTGATGCGGGTGATCCACAGGCTGCGGAAGTCGCGCTTGCGCTGACGGCGGTCACGATAGCTGTACTGCCCCGCTTTGATGACCGCCTGCTTGGCGACGCGATAGATCTTGCGGCGGGCACCGTAGTAGCCCTTCGCTCGATTGAGAACCTTGCGGTGTCGGCGGCGTGCGACCACGCCTCTTTTTACTCGTGCCATGTCGGTACTCCTTCCTTACAGCTTGGGTAACATCTGGCGAATCGACTTCTCGTCGCATTTCGCTACCAGAACAGTAGAACGCAGGCGCCTTTTGCGCTTGGTGTCCTTCTTGGTCAGGATGTGGCTGTGGAAGGCGCGCTTGCGCTTGATGCGCCCGCTACCCGTGGCACGGAAGCGCTTGGCTGCGCCCCGATTACTCTTCATCTTCGGCATTGTCGTCTCCTTGTTTTCAAGGTTTATGTCACCGTCCTGCAGCGTCTTCAGGCATGCCGATGCCATGAAGATCTTTTCGCGGCTGCAGTCTGGCTCGTTGCAGCGTCTTGGTTCATCACCAGACGCCGTTCGGTGCTGCGTCCTGTCGGACACAGCGCCATCCTAAGTGAACGCCCGAGCTTGTATCCCGATCGCGCCCTAAGTCTTCTTCGGTGAAAGCATCATCACCATCTGCCGACCTTCCATTCGCGGAAACTGTTCAACCGTCGTTTCCTCATTCATGTCGGTCTCGACTCGCTTGAGCAGATCTCTGCCCAGTTCCTGATGCGCCATTTCACGCCCACGAAAGCGCAACGTGACCTTGACCTTGTTGCCTTCTTCGATGAAGCGGCGCAAGTTTCGCATCTTGACATCGTAATCATGGTCGTCGGTGCCAGGACGGAACTTGATCTCCTTGACCTGGATCTGCTTTTGCTTCTTGCGCGCGGCCTGGGCCTTCTTCTGCGTTTCGAAGCGATACTTGCCCCAGTCCATGATCCGGCATACGGGCGGATCGGCCTGTGGGGCGATTTCCACCAGGTCCATGCCTTCCTGCTCGGCCCGGGCCAGCGCGTCGGCGACGCTCATGACTCCAATCTGGTCTCCCTCGGAACCCACAACACGCACCTTGGGTGCGGTGATGTCCTCGTTGCGGCGAGTATGCTTATCGTTGGCGATGTGTGCTTCTCCTCGACTACTCTGAAATTTTTACAGCCGTCAATTATCGCTGATTGCGCGGCGCTGCGCTACCTCTTCGGACAATCGGTCCACGAGCCTGTCCATCGGCATGCTGCCAAGGTCCTTTCCGTTGCGCAGGCGAACCGCCACCTCCCGGTTCTCGACCTCCCGGTCCCCGACCACCAGCAGGTAGGGCACCTTGTCCAGTGTGTGGCCACGGATCTTGTAGCCGATCTTTTCGTTGCGAAGATCGGTCTCGGCCCGGATGCCGCGCGCCTGAAGCGCCTGCTGGACTTCCAGCACGTAATCGGCCTGGGCGTCCGTGATGTTCATGATCACTGTCTGAACCGGCGCAAGCCAGAGCGGCAGGTCACCGGCATAGTGCTCCAGCAGTACGCCGATGAAGCGCTCGACCGAGCCCAGAATCGCCCGGTGCAGCATCACCGGCACCTGCTTCTCTCCATGCTCGTCGATATAGCTGGCACCGAGACGGCCCGGCATCGAGAAATCGACCTGCATGGTGCCGCACTGCCAGATCCGTCCGATGCAGTCGGTCAGTGAGAACTCGATCTTGGGCCCGTAGAACGCGCCCTCTCCGGGCTGCAGCTGGTAGTCGATGTCGGCGGCTTTCAGCGCCTCGGCCAGGGCGTGTTCGGCCTTGTCCCAGACCTCATCCGACCCGACCCGCTTTTCCGGCCGGGTTGAGAGCTTGACCTGGACCTCCTCGAAACCGAAATCACGGTAGACATCGAAGACCAGCGCGTTGAAGGCCACGACTTCGTCACGGATCTGGTCCTCCGTGCAGAAGATATGGGCATCGTCCTGGACGAAGTTGCGCACACGCATCAGGCCGTGCAGTGCCCCGGAAGGCTCGTTGCGGTGACAGGAGCCGAACTCGGCCATGCGCAGCGGCAGGTCACGGTAGCTTTTCAGGCCCTGATTGAAGACCTGAACATGGCAGGGACAGTTCATCGGCTTGACCGCATAGACACGATCTTCCGAGCTGGTAATGAACATGTCGTCCTTGAAGTTCTCCCAGTGACCCGATTTCTCCCACAGGCTGCGATCGACAATCGAGGGCGTGTGGATCTCCTGGTAGCCAGCGCTCTGAAGGCGCTTGCGGATGTAGTTCTGGACCTCGAGATAGATCCGCCAGCCGCGGTCATGCCAGAACACCATTCCTGGCGCTTCGGGCTGGGTATGGAAGAGATTCATCTGGGCACCCAGCTTGCGGTGATCGCGCTTTTCGGCCTCCTCAAGGCGCTTGAGATATTGCTTGAGCTGCTTGTTGTCGCCCCAGGCGGTCCCGTAGATGCGCTGCAGCATCTCGTTGTCCGAACTGCCGCGCCAGTAGGCCCCGGCCAGCTTGGTCAGCTTGAAGGCTCCCAGCTTGCCGGTGGATGGGATATGCGGACCGCGGCAGAGATCGATGAAATCGCCCTGCCGATACAGCGAGATTGTCTCCCCGGCAGGGATATCGGAAATGATCTCGGCCTTGTACTCCTCGCCCTGATCGCGAAAGAAGTGAATCGCATCGTCTCGATCCATGATCTCGCGAAAGACCGGCAGATCCTCGTCCACGATCTTCTTCATCTCGGCCTCGATGGCTTCGATGTCCTCGGGCTTGAAGGGGGCTTCGCGGGCGAAATCGTAATAGAAACCGTGTTCGATCACCGGGCCGATCGTGACCTGGGTCTCAGGGTACAGACGCTTGACTGCCTGGGCCATCAGATGGGCGGTCGAATGGCGGATCAGATCCACGCCCTCTTCGTCACGGCCGGTAATGATCCGCAGTGTTGCGTCGTCGTCGATTTCATGGGAGGCGTCGACCAGCGCACCATCAACCTCGCCCGCCAGCGTGGCTTTTGCCAGCCCAGGGCCGATGGACTCGGCCACCTGATGGACGGTGACCGGCGATTCGAAGGACTTGATGCTGCCGTCCGGGAGCGTGATCTGGATCATGAAATGGGTTGCCTGATGTCTCGTGTATCGATTCGAACCCGGAATTATAGGAAAAGCAGCCGCCAATTACCTGTTGAAGGCCAATATTAACGCGCTTATCGCACCACGAAGCGCAGGCACCGCAGTGTACATAGGGAGTA
>CAYTQT010000008.1:0-80709 GCA_964439915.1 uncultured Wenzhouxiangella sp.
CCGGACTGGCTCTAACCAACCAAACCAACCAAACCAACCAAACCAACCAAACCAATATGGCCCATTCGATATGCAACTGATCCTCAAGCTCATCGCCGGCATTCTCGGCGGTATCCTGCTCGGCCTGTTCGCGCCGGATGTACTGATTCGCGCCCTGCTGACCTTCAAAGAGCTGTTCGGTCAGCTGCTGTTCTTCACCATCCCGCTGCTGATCCTGTTCTACATCACCGCCGGGATTGCGGGCCTGCCGAAGGCCTCGGGCCATCTGCTGGGCCGGACCATCGGTACCGCCTACGCCTCGACCATCCTGGCCGGGATCATGGCTTTCCTGATTGCCGCAGTGGTGATCCCGCTGCTGGCTACCGCTGGCGGGACGCCACCGGCCGAAGAAGGCAGCGCACTCGAGCCCTTCCTGCGCATGGATATTCCTCCGGTGCTCAGCATCATGAGTGCGCTGGCAACGGCCTTCATCTTCGGTCTCGGGATCGCGGCTACTAATGCCACGACGCTGAAATCCGTCTTCGAGGAAGGACGCGACGTGATCGAGAAGCTGCTGATCACCGTCATCATCCCCCTGCTGCCGTTCTACATCGCCGGCGTGTTCGCCGAGCTGGCCGCTGCCGGCACCGTGTTCGAAACCCTGAAGACCTTCGGTATCGTCCTGCTGCTGTCGGTGGCCCTGCACTGGGTCTGGATCGGCGTGCTGTACACCCTGGCCGGGATGAAGTCGGGCCGCTCGCCGCTCAGCCTGATCAAGAACATGCTGCCGGCCTACGTCACCGCCCTGGGCACGATGTCGAGTGCCGCGACCATTCCGGTCACGCTCAGATGTGCTCGCAACAACAATGTGCGCGAAGACATCGCCAGCTTCACTATCCCGCTCTGTGCCACCGTCCACCTGGCCGGCTCGACGATCACCATCGTCTCCTGCGCCGTGGCCGTCATGGTGCTGAGTGATGGCCTGGCCATGCCGTCACTGCTGACCATGCTGCCGTTCATCTTCATGCTCGGCCTGGTCATGCTGGCCGCTCCCGGCGTGCCTGGTGGCGCGGTGATGGCGGCGGTCGGTCTGCTCGGCAGCATGCTCGGCTTCGATGAGACCGCCATTGCCCTGATGATCGCCCTCTACATGGCTCAGGACAGCTTCGGCACCGCCTGCAACGTCACCGGCGACGGCGGCATCGCGGTGCTGGTGGACTCGGCGGCGAGTCAGGGAGCTCTATCGGGCGCCGACGAAAAGGAGCAGTCGGTTGCCCGCTAGTGCAAGAAAAACGTCGGAAGCGGCAGGGTGTGCCAGGCCGCTTTTCAGGGATCCAGAGTGACGGTGGTCCGTTCCTCAGATCCGACCGTCGCATTGAGGGTCTGGCCGGCACTGACGATACGGTAGTGACCTGGCGGTAACGAAACGGCTTCGTCACCGGTCACGCCAGTGGCCACTTCCGCACCTTGCTCGTCGATGATCCTGAAAGGCGTGGCAACGGCCTGCGTCATGGCCTGGGAGAGGCTGTCGGCGTCGCTGGCGCTGGAGTAGTGGCCGCCGCCTGCCGCGGCCCAGCTCTCGAAGGTCTGCTCCAGCTCATCGTTGTCGATTGCAAAGCCCACGATGTTGACGCGGATGTCCCAGCCAAGCTCGCGCAGAGCGGCGATGGCGCTGGCCGGGTCTCCCTCGCAGGTTTCCTCGCCGTCGGTCAGGATCACCAGAATGCGCTGGCCTTCGACGCCTGCAAGGTCGGCGCTGGCCCGGGCGATCGAGGCAGCGATCGGTGTACGCGCCAGGTTCATCGCATCGATCCCCGCGATTGTCGTGCTGACGCGCGCCGGATCGAGCGGGCCGAGGGGGATTTCGAGGTCCGTCCTGCAGCTGTCGGCCTCGCGATGACCGAACAC
Organism: uncultured Wenzhouxiangella sp.; assembly: GCA_964439915.1. Lineage (GTDB taxonomy): Bacteria > Pseudomonadota > Gammaproteobacteria > Xanthomonadales > Wenzhouxiangellaceae > Wenzhouxiangella. Next base: position 1,888 of record CAYTQT010000008.1, read on the forward strand.
GCGCAGGGCGAATCCGGTGCCTTCCGGAACGGTATCGTTGACCAGATCGATCAGAGTGGCGCGTGCGATCTCGATACGCCGTTCCCCGCCGAGGCGCTGCAGCATGGATCCAGAGGCATCCAGAATGACTCCCACGGCATCATCGCTGTCCAGACTCGCACGGCGCTGCGTCACCATCAATTGACCGGGTGGTTCGGGCAATCTGGTCACGCTGAGCGGCTCCCTATCGAGGATCTGACCGCCCCGGGTTCGAAAGACCAGTGAATAGTCCCCGCTGGCATCCGGTGCCGCCAGTTCGACGCTGGCCTCGGCGGGATCGATGTAGCGATAGTCATGGCGATAGTCATGGCGGGCCTGATCACCCTCCTCGATGAGGATCATGTCGCCAGCGTTGGCCTCTCCCCGCCAGGTCACGCCAAAGCGCAGTCCGGCAGGGATCTGGCCGGGGCCTTCGATATCGACACTGGCCGCAATGATGTCGATCGGGGCGCGGCCGATGACCTCATCATTCGACACGTAAACCACATCGTATTCACCCGGGGTTTCGTCGACGCGCAGGACGGCAGACTGGTCAGTAGTGTTGCCAACATAGACGTAGCTGCCAATGCCACTTCGCGGTTCGCCGCCGCGCTCACTGAAAGTCAGCCGGTCGCCCGCATTGTTCGGGCCCTCGAAGGCGACGGTGAACCGGCTGCCGGCATGGACGCTGGGCGGCGCCGAGACGCTGGCGGAAACGCTGCCCACCGTGACCGGGTAGCGAGCAAGAATGGTCGATCCACTGCGGTAGATCAGATCATATTCTCCGGCCTGCGCCGGGGCACGGAGTGTTCGAGCGCCTTGTTGTGCATCGCCGACGTAGCCGTAGCTGGAACGACGCAGGAATTCCCCGTCGCGTAATGCCCAGGAAATCAGATCGGAGCGGTTGGCAGGACCCGACCAGCGGACCTCGATCGTCTCGCCGGCACCGGCGCTTGCGGGGCCATCGATCGTTGCCGTGGCCATGACCACGCGCAGCGGCCGGGCTGCCTGAACTGCGCCCTCATGGATCAGAGTCAGGAGATAGTTGCCCGGCTGTTCCGGCGCTTCGATGCGCTCCGGATTGTTGCGCACATAGGAATAGGTCACGCGTCTGGCGTCTTCGGCCTCAGGACGGATTTCGAGCAGCTGGCCGTCTGCAACCGGTGCCGTCCAATGGACTTCGACGGACTGCCGGGTATGAACCTCATCCGGGGCCTGAATCGCAAAGTCCCGGGCGCCCAACGGAGCGGAAACGATGACCGTCAGAATAGCTGTGATCAATCCTCGCACGATGACTCTCCCTAACTAGGCTGTCGCTCGAGTTTACGTCAGATCGGATACCAGTCTGGCCTCCTTCGGTGTCGACGGGGTGCTATTGTTTCGGCAGGTTCTTGCTGGATCGCGCTCGCCAATGAAACGTCTCGGTGTGTTCCTTTCCAGGGTCATTGGCCCGTTTTCCCTGCCGTGTCTGCTGCTCGGGCTGCTGTTCTTCGCCGTTTCGCTCACGCCGTCGCTGATTCCGCGTGGCCCGGAAGTCCAGGGGGTTCTGGGCGGGCTGGTGACGGCACTGGGCTATCTGATCGGACAGATCATTGCGCTGTTGTGGAGGGCGGCGGATCTGCCTCGACTGTCCGGGCGACCGGCGCGGATCGTGACCCTGGTCTGCGCCATTGCTGTGGTCGGGTTTTTCCTTTGGGTGCTTGGCGCCAGCCTGGGCTGGCAGAACGACCTGCGGGAAAAGATGGGTCTGGCGCCGGCCGATGCCCTGCATCTGGCCCGGATCGGGCTTGCCGCCCTGGCCACCTTCGCGGTGGCCTTCGCCCTGGGCCGCCTGGTGGCCGGGTTGTTCCGGCTGATTCGGGGATGGTTCTACCGTGTGATGCCGCCGCGGCGTGCGAACGTGCTGGGACTGGTCGCGGTCGCGCTGATCCTGCTGCTGGTCACGCGTGACGGCATCCTCGATCGGGTCATCGTCGGGCTGGATGAAAGCTATGAAACGGCACAGGCACTCTTCGACGATGCACCGCCCGCGCCGACGGATCCACGCATGACCGGCAGTGACGCGTCGCTCATCGACTGGGCCGCGATCGGCGAGCCGGGCAGGAATTTCATCACCTCCGGCCCGGATGCCGAGGCCATTACCGCCTTCACCGGGCGACCGGCGCTCGATCCCATCCGGGTCTACGTGGGCCGGGCCAACGCCGAAACGCCGCAGGAGCGCGCCGAGCTGGCCCTGGCCGAGCTGCAGCGCCTGGGCGCCTTCGAGCGCGAGGTGCTGATCATTGCCAGTCCGACCGGCACCGGCTGGATGGACCCGGGCTCGCAGGACCCGGTCGAATACATGCACGATGGCGACATTGCTACCGTCGCAGCGCAGTATTCCTACCTCCAATCTCCACTGGCGTTGATCCTGGAAACCAACACTGGCCTGGAGCAGGCAACCGCGCTCCAGGATGTCGTACACGGTTTCTGGAAGACCCTGCCGAAGGAAGGTCGACCGCGACTCTACGTCCACGGGCTGAGCCTGGGGGCCTGGTCGTCGATGCATGCAACCAACCTGTTTCGCCTGCTTGATGACCCGATTCACGGGGCGTTCTGGGCCGGGCCGCCCTTTCCTTCGGCGTTCTGGAACTACGTCCAGCGCCAGCGTGCGCCGGGCAGCCCCTGGGTGCGGCCGACGATCGGCGATGGCTCGCTCATTCGCTACGCCTCGCACACGGCCAGCGCCCTGGATTCGGACACCGATTGGGGCGCGATGCGGATCGTTTTCCTGCAATACTCCAGTGATCCGGTTGTGTTCTACGATCCGGCTTCGCTGTGGCGCGCCCCGCCCTGGATGCGAGATCCCCCGGCCGAGGACATGTCGGAGTACTTCTTCTTCATGCCGGTGGTCACTCAGTTCCAGCTGGCGATCGATCTGGCGCTGTCCTTCGGCTCGCCGCCCGGTCATGGTCATGCCTATTACGCCCACGACTACATCGACCCCTGGGTCGCGGTGACCGCGCCGCGCGATTGGAGTCCGGCAGAGACCGAGCGTCTCAAGGCCCACTGCGACAACGGATTTCAGGTCGGCTGTTCGAACTGATCGAACAGGCAGTGCACTAGAATGACTGTAGAACGAGTGCCACTTCATTCATCGAGCGTGGGTAATCGATTGGGCCATTTCTCATTAGCAAGAATCCGCCGCTCCGGCAGACAATGCCGGGGCGCTGCCGCACTGCCGCGAGCCTGGCTGGCCGCCCTGCTGGCTCCGCTGATCCTCCTGTCGGCCCCGGGCCAGGCGCAGGAACCCCCCGGCACCAGCCTGTCGTCCGAAGCGATCCAGGCGCGCATTGCAGAGCTCGAGTCGACAGCGAACGAGCCCGGCGATCAGGCCGCACTTGCCGCCTATCAGCAGGCGCTGGCCAGCCTGCAGGAAAAGGCTCGCTTCGAAGCGCGGGCGCGTGAGCTCGAAGCTGCGGGCATCGAAGCGCCGCAGCAACGGCTCGCGCTGCGCGAGGCGCTGGCCGCCGATCGCCAGGCGCCAGCGCCTCCGATCCTCGACGGTGACGAATCCATCGAAGAGGTCGAGCAGCAGCTGGCCCTGGCTCGAGCCGAGCTGCTGGCAGCAGATCAGAACCTCGAGCGCCTCGATGATCGTACCGAGGCATTGAGATCGCGGCCTCAAGCCGCCCAGCAGCGTCTCGCCGCGGCACGCGCGGAAATCGAAGACCTGCGGGCGGTCATCAACGGTGCTGGGCTGCCGGGTCGAGACGGCCCGGATAACCCCGAGATGGCGGCCGCGCGAGCTCGCGCCGCCGCGCTGGTCTCGGAAATCGCGTTTCTGGAGCAGGATCTGCTGACCCAGTCGGCTCGGCTCGGGCTGCTGGAGGCTCGCCGCGACCAGGCCATGCTGACGCTCGAGCGCGCCCGCAGCCGCGTCAACGAGCTTCAGAATGCGCTGACCGATCTACGCGGAATCGAGGCTGAGCGAACGCTGGCAGATTCCGGCGCGGCCAGTCTGAGAGCGATGACCGACTCCGAACTGATCGACGAGACGCTGCAAGCCAGCGCAGCGCTGGCTTCCGAGCTGGCAAGGCTGAGTGAATCGACTCGCGAGGCGGCAGAGGAAAATCGATCGGCACAGGCGCAGCTCGATTCACTGCGGCGGCGTTTCGAGAGTGCGCGCCAGAAGCTGGAGATGGTCGGGCTCAGCCCGGCGCTGGGCACTTTTCTCCAGGCCGAGCAGCGCGATCTGCCGGAACCGCGGGATTTCGACCAGGCATCACGCCAGCGCGAAGCGCGTATCGCTGCCGCGGGCCTGCGTGGCCTGCAGCTCGAAGAATCGCTCGATCGATGGCGCCTCAGCGATGCGCGAATCGATGAACTGCTGACCAGCGTCCGTCCCGAGCGGTTGGCTGCTGTTCGCGATGAAGTCGAGTCCGTGGTCGAGGCCCGGCGCAATCTGCTGCGTCAGCTGATCGCCGTCAACAACGATTACCTGCGGACCCTCTCGGAGCTCGAGACCACGGAGCGGCAGGCGCTTCAGATCATCGAGGATTACCGCGATTTTCTTTCAAGGAATCTGCTCTGGCTGCGCAACGAAACCCCCTTGAGCCCGGCCAAACTCATGGCTTTACCGGACGAACTGGTCAGCGTGCTCGGTTCTCCGGGCTGGGCCGAAGGCCTTCGCGTGCTGAGCATCCATGCGCTGGCTTCACCGCTCAAGATCATGGCCCTGGTACTGGTCCTGATCGCGGCCTGGAAGCGCCAGGCATTGCTTGATCGCTTGCGCGGCACGGCCAGGTCGGTCGGCAAGCCCTCCGCCGACAACATGGCCTCGACCCTGCACGCCGTGGCGCTGACGCTGATCATGGCAGTGCCCTGGCCACTGCTGACGCTGGTCACCGGCTGGCTGATGATCGATGGTCCTGCCTCCAATCATGCTTCGGCGGCCTACGGGAACGCTCTGCTCAGAATGGCACCGATTCTTTATTTCCTGCTTGCGGTCCGCAACCTCTGTCTGCCGGGGGGCGTGGCCGAAGCACATTTTCAGTGGCTGCCGGAGGCGCTGGCCGCGCTGCGTCGTGAACTGTTCCTGCTCGGGTTGACCCTGCTGGTTCCCGGCGTCTTTCTGATCCTTGCATACCGATTCGCCGAGCCGGAGCAGACCTTCGGCTTTGCCCAGCTCATCTACCTGCTGCCGGTCTTCGGCCTGGCGCGTTTTCTCTATCGACTGCTTCGTCCGGGACAGTCCATCATCGAGCGGCTCAAACGGCGGCCGAGCATGACCTATTCGCCCAGGCTTGGATGGACCTGGCTGATTGCAACGCTTGCCATTCCGGTCCTGATGGGCATCGTTGCCCTGACGGGGTTCATGTATTCGGCCTCCATTCTGCTCGATCGCACGATTCAGACCCTGCTCTTTGCGCTGGCCCTGGCCCTGGTCAGCGAACTGGCAGCACGCTGGCTGCTGATCGCCAGGCGTCGCGCGCGGCTGCAGGAGGTCCTGGCTCGCCGTGCGGCCGCTCGCGAGCAGGGCAGCGCCGATGCGGGATCAATGGCGACCGAGGGTGCTCCCGCGCTGGAGGCGGGTGAGGACCTGGCGAGTCTTGATTCGGACAGCAGCAAGCTGATCAACGTCGTGCTCTCCATCGCGGCGCTGTTGGGTATCGTGGCGATCTGGTCGCCGGTCTTTCCGGCCCTGGTCAACCTGAGCGACATCACGCTGTGGCAATACGCCCAGCAGGTCTCCGGTGAACAGGTTCTGCAGCGCGTCTCGCTGGCCGACCTGCTGCTGGCGCTGCTTCTGGTTGCTCTGACCTTCGCTGCAGCGCGCAGCCTGCCGGCCCTTGTCGAGATCATCCTGCGTCAGCGCGGTTCCGTGCCCTCGGGCAGCCGCCTGGCCTTCGCCACCCTGGCCCGCTACAGCATCGTCCTGGTCGGCCTCGGCCTGGTGCTGTCGATCATCGGCGTCAACTGGTCGAAGCTCCAGTGGCTGGTGGCCGCGCTCGGTGTGGGAATCGGTTTCGGTCTGCAGGAGATCGTGGCCAACTTCATCAGCGGCCTGATCATCCTCATCGAGCGGCCTGTGCGGGTGGGGGATGTCGTGACCGTCGGCGAGGACACCGGCCGCGTCGTCCGGATTCAGATCCGCGCAACGACGATCCGCAAATGGGACCAGCAGGAACTGATCGTGCCGAACAAGGAGTTCATCACCTCGCGCGTGGTCAACTGGTCGCTGTCCGATGAAACCAGCCGGATCTACTTCATGGTCGGCATCGCCTACGGCAGCGATGTCGAAACCGCACTGAAGCTGATCGAGGAAGCGGCCGTCGAAAATCCGGTCGTGCTGGAGGATCCGCCCCCCCTGGTGACCTTCGAATCCTTCGGCGACAACTCGCTCAATCTCGGGCTGCGCTGCTATGTGCCGTCGGTCAGTGAACGCCTCGAGACCACAACCGCACTGCATCTGGCGGTCAACCGCAAGCTCAACGATGCCGGTATCGTGATTGCCTTCCCGCAGCGCGATGTCCACCTCGACACCTCCAGCCCGCTGGAAGTGCGTCTGTTCGGGGGTGGTGGGACCGGGGACCGCTCGACAGATTAGAATGGGGATCGATCTCGACAGCCCAGAGGCCAATCAACATGAGTTCTGCCCGTACCGTTCGCGCCCCCCGCGGTAACCGGAAGGTCTGCAAGACCTGGCAGGCCGAAGCGGCCATGCGCATGCTGATGAACAATCTCGATCCGGAAGTGGCCGAGGACCCGGATCATCTGATCGTCTATGGGGGGCGGGGTCAGGCCGCGCGCTCCTGGCCGGCGTTCGATGCGATCGTCGCCGCGCTCAAGCGCCTCGAGCCGGACGAAACCCTGCTGGTCCAGTCCGGCGAGCCGGTCGGGGTTGTGCGCACGTACGAGGACGCACCCCGAGTGCTGATCGCCAATTCCAATCTGGTGCCGGCCTGGGCCACGCAGCAGCACTTCGATGAGCTGGCGCGAAAAGGGCTGATCATGTACGGCCAGATGACGGCCGGTTCTTGGATCTATATTTCGACACAGGGCATCCTGCAGGGCACCTACGAGACTTTTGCCGAGTGTGCCCGCCAGCATTTCGAGGGCAGTCTGGCCGGAACGCTGAACGTGACCGCGGGCTGCGGCGGCATGGGTGGCGCCCAGCCGCTGGCGATCACCATGAACGGTGGTACCTGTCTGATTGCCGATGTCGACGAGTCCCGCCTGCGGCGCAGAATGGGCAAGCGCTATCTCGACCGGGTCCTGCTGGACATCGATTCGGCGATCGACTGCGCACTGGAGCTGAAGGCGCAGCGCTCCGGTATCAGCGTCGGTGTGGTGGCCAACGCGGTCGACCTGCTGGAGCGGATCATCGAACGCGGGATCGTGCCGGACACACTGACCGACCAGACCAGCGCCCACGACCCGCTCAAGGGATATGTCCCTGCCGGCTATGACTTCGAACAGGCCAATGCCTATCGCAGCCGCGATCCCGATGGCTACGTGCGCGATTCTCTGGCCACCATGAGGCGGCACGTCGAGGCGATGGTCACGCTGCAGGATGCTGGCAGTGTGACCTTCGACTACGGCAACAATATCCGGCAGCGGGCCTTTGACGAAGGTCTTGAGCGCGCTTTCGACTTTCCGGGTTTCGTCCCGGCATTCATCCGCCCGCAGTTCTGCGTCGGGCGCGGTCCATTTCGCTGGTGTGCCCTGTCGGGGAATCCCGAGGATATCTATCGGACCGATCAGGCCCTGCTGGAGGCCTTCCCCGAGCATGAGGGCCTGGCCCGCTGGCTGACCCTGGCGCGTGAGCGGATCGAATTCGAAGGCCTGCCGGCACGCATCTGCTGGCTTGGCCAGGGTGAGCGTGCCAGGGCCGGCCGTATTTTCAACGACCTGGTCCGCAACGGTGAGGTGGAGGCACCGATCGTGATCGGGCGCGACCATCTCGACTGTGGCTCGGTTGCTTCCCCCAACCGCGAGACCGAGGGCATGGCCGACGGTTCGGATGCGATTTCCGACTGGGCCATTCTGAATGCTCTGGTCAACACCGCCTCGGGCGCTTCCTGGGTCAGCTTTCATCACGGCGGCGGCGTTGGCATCGGCTACTCGCAGCACGCCGGCCAGGTGATCGTGGCTGACGGCACGGACGCGGCCGAGCGTCGACTCGAGCGTGTGCTGACCAATGATCCGGCGATGGGGGTCTTCCGCCACGTGTCGGCCGGCTATGACTCGGCCCGGGACTGTGCGGCGGAGCACGAGCTCGATCTGCCTTTTGACCGGCGCAGCCTAGGGGGCTGATCGGTGAGTGAGCGGAACCGTCTGCGGGAATACACTCAGCCCGGGACCTGGCCGCCGCGGCGACGGGGGCGTCTGGCTGCGCGGATCCATGATCTGCACGAGGGTGCCTATCCCCGGCTTGGTGAAGCCGCCTGGCTTGCCGGCGGGTATCCCGTTCGCGGTCTGGCCCTGATCGGGCTGGCCGATGACCGGGGCGTTCGCCTGAACGGCGGTCGGCCCGGCGCAGACCAGGGCCCGGATGCGTTCCGATCGGGGCTGGCCGGCTACGGGTCGGCTGAATCGGTGGGGCTTCAGGGCCTGGATGCACCGATTCTGGATCTGGGCAACGTGATCCCGGGAAATGACCTGCATGAGACCCATGCGCGCGTGACGGCGACGGTCAGTGCGGTGCTTGAACTCGATCTGATGCCCATCGGCGTCGGTGGCGGCCATGACCTGACCTTTCCCGAGGTGCGCGCGCTGATCGATTCACGCTTTCGGCCGGCCGGGCAGCGCATCGACGGGGTCTACTTCGATGCCCACCTAGATGTCCGCGAGGAAGACGGCTCGGGCATGCCCTTTCGGCGACTGATCGAGCAAGGCGGTCTGGGGCGCCTGTCCCTGTTCGGTTTCGATCCTCTGGTCAACTCGCCTGAGCATCTGGACTGGTTTCTGTCGAATGGCGGTGAGTTGGCCGAATGGTCGTCAGCGCAATGGCCAGGCGACCGAGCCCAGTTCGTTTCGATCTGTCTTGACGTCCTCGATATGGCCCAGGCGCCGGGGGTCAGCGCACCGAATCCGGCGGGCTGGTCGGTCCAGCGCCTGGCCGACTACGCCGAGGCCGCGGGACGACAGTCCTCGGTCTGCTGCCTTGATCTGATGGAACTGTCCCCGCCCTACGATAAGGACGGGCGCACGGCGCGCGCTGCGGCCTACCTGTTTCTGCGTTTTCTGAGCGGATTCGCTGGTCGCAAAAAAGCCGCACTCTGATCGCCCGGCGCCAGATCGATCAAACTCGATCGGCCCGTCGCCTGAGAAAGTTCAGCAGGTCGACACGCGTGATCAGTCCGAGAAAATCCTCTCCGTCCATCACGATCGCGACGTGGTCGCGGTTGAAGATCGGCAGAAGTTCATCGATCGAGTCGCGATACTGGACCGATTCGAGATCCTGGACCATCGCGCTGTGGACCGGGCGGGCAAAGCGTGACTCGTCCTCGTAGACGGCCAGCAGAATATCGGATTCATCGATGATGCCGACGATGCGGCTGTCGTCCATCACCGGCAGCTGGGAAATATCGTAGAGCATCATGCGTTTGTAGGCATTGGCCAGGGTCTCTTCGTGGCCGACGGTCACGGCATCGCGGCTGGCCATCGGGCGCGCGATCAGGTCGCGCAGGTCGCCGTAGTTGCTGCCCGCCAGCAGGCCGTGTTCGCGCATCCAGAAGTCGTTGTAGACCTTGGAGAGGTAACGGTTGCCGGTATCGCAGACCATCGACAGCACCCGCTTCGGTTCTGTCTGTTCACGACAGTAGCGCAGGGCAGCGGCGACCAGCGTGCCGGTCGATGATCCGCCCATCAGGCCCTCGCGCTTGAGCAGTTCGCGCGCGGTCATGAAGCTTTCCCGATCAGAAATGGCATAGGCCCTGGAGACCCGACTGAAATCACTGATCGATGGCAGAAAGTCCTCGCCGATGCCTTCGACCAGCCAGCCGCCGGCATCCTCACGGACATGGCCTGTGGCAATGTAGTCGGCCAGGATCGAGCCCTCGGGATCGGCGAGAACCAGCTCGAGGTCGGGCGCGGCCTCGGCAAAATAGCGCGACAGTCCGGTGATCGTGCCGCTGGAGCCGACGCCGACCACCATGGCGTCGAGATTGCCCTCCATCTGGCGCCAGATTTCCGGGCCGGTCATGGTTTCATGCGTGCGCGGGTTGTCCGGATTGCCGAACTGGTTGATGAAGTAGCTGTTTTCGGTCTTTTCGGCGAGGGTGGCCGCGAGGTCCTGATAGTACTCCGGGTGACCCTTGCCGACGTCGGAGCGGGTGATCACGACCTCGGCGCCCATCGCCTTGAGATTGGAGATCTTTTCCCGGCTCATCTTGTCGGGGATGACCAGGATCAGGCGGTAGCCCTTCTGCGCAGCCACCAGGGCCAGACCGAGTCCGGTGTTGCCCGCCGTGCCCTCGACCAGGGTGGCGCCGGGTTCGAGGTCGCCGCGGCGCTCGGCTTCCTCGATCATCTTCAGCGCGATGCGATCCTTGATCGATCCGCCGGGATTGTTGGCCTCCAGTTTCAGATACAGCTGGCAGGGGCCGGTATCGAGGTGGTTGACACGCACGATCGGCGTCTCGCCGATCAGGTCCAGAACGTTATTGTGTACCGACATATCCAAGGCTTCGAGTGACGTCACAGGGCCCGAACCTTAGCCCATGACCGAAGGGGCGGCAAGCCCTGTCGAGCAGGGCCGTTAAAAGAAAACGGCCGAAGACCGGGTCATCGGTCTCGGCCGTTGATTCAGGGGTAACCGGTCGGGTACCGCGAAAAGCGCATTCCCGACAGCGGGGGATCAGGCGGCTTGCGACTGATCCATCAGCCTTGCAAGCTGATCCTTGATCGACAGTTTTTCACGCTTGAGCTTGTTCAGAGCCAGGTCTTCCATCGGTGCGGTGCCGTTCTCGGCCGCAATCACGCGCTTTTCGAGCTGCTGGTGATTGTTGTACATCTTGCGGAATCGTTCGTTGCTCTTGAGCAGCGTTTCCATCTGTTCCTGGCGATGTTCGAACATTGGCGTTCTCCTTGGATCGGTTGTTTCAAAGGCACAAACGGGCCCGAACGGCATAGATGCAGCCTGGCCGGGTCGCTTGAGATGAATGAGGTGAAGAGGCCCTGAGACGGGCCGATACGGCAGATGGGCCGAAATGCTGAACCGAATCGGTCTGTGAGCCGCGATAGCCCTTGGGGATTGCGATTCGTCGCAGGATTCAGTGGAATCGGACTCCATCGGTCCGTCATTTATAACGCCGGATGGAGAGCAAATCAAGCAGCGCTCGATGGTTCCACGATCAGCGCCCGGCTGGCGGCCTCGTAATGACTCAGTCGTCGAGCAGAATCACATCAACACGGCGGTTCCGGTTTCGGCCCTCGGCATCGTCGTTGCTCGCGATCGGGAAGTCCTCGCCCATGCCGATGGCCTGGACCCGGTCTGCCGCAATTCCCATCGCCACGAGCGTGTCTCGCACCGCTTCGGCACGCTCGAAGGAAATGCGTTGATTGACTGCCGCCGGGCCGCTGGCGTCAGTGTGCCCTTCGATCCGGATTCGCTTGTCAGGCTCGCTCTGGAGGAGTTCAACGACATCCTGCAGGTTGTCGCGAGCCGAGGGCTGAAGCTGGGTTTCACCGACCGCAAACAGGACATCACCGAGCGTCACGACCACGCCCCTATCGGTCTGGCGCAGCTCCATGAGTTCAAGCCGTCGTCGCAATGAATCGGCGTCCTGCGAGGCCAGCTCGGCTTCGCGTCGCGCCAGTTCGATCTCGTTGGCCTGGGCTGCGGCCAGCCGGCGTGCAGCTTCGGCTTCTTCGCGGGCGGCGGCCTCGCGCCGGGCCGCCTCTTCGCGCAGCTCTTCAGCGGTCATGGCATCACGCCGGGTGCGGGCCGCCTCTTCCTGGGCGGCGGCCGATTCCATCCGGGCGCGCTCCGCTTCACGTCGAGCCTGTTCGACTTCCAGACGACTGGCACGCAGCAGCAGCTCGGTGCGCTCGGCCTCGATCGCATCGATCTGGGTCAGTGCCTTGGCCCGGAATGCGCTGGCACGTGCGATTTCCAGACGTTTCTCAGCCAGCAGCAGTCGATGCGCCCGTTCCGTGTCGGTCAGTCCTTCGACACCTGCTTCGCGCACCGCGCGCTCGGCGTCTGCCAGGGGCAGGGGAACCAGGTCTGATAGTTCGTTGTTGGCCCGGAAATCGTTCAGATCGTTGCGGATATTGTCCAGCGCCGTGTCTTCGCGCGGTGGCGGTGCGCAGGCCACCAGGCTGGCGGCCAGGGCTGCGAGCAGCAGGCCTCGAATCCAGGGGGTATTCATTCCAGTACTCCTTGGCCGTAGGCTTCGACCAGATCGGCCTTGAGCTCGTCGAGTGCCTGCTGCCTGTCGGCCAGCCGGGCCCGCGCCAGGGCAGCCTGGGTGCGGGCAAGGGCGAGCTGGGCTTCGATTTCCGCACCATCGGCCAGGCGCCGGGCCTGGTCTACATCGTCGAGCTCGAGTGCCTCGATGGCCGCTTCCAGGCGCTCGCGAGCAAAGCGCAGTTCGAGCGGCGAATATTCCTGGGCACCAACCAGTTCGGCCTGGCTGATGGCAGCGCGCGCATTGTTGAGCAGGGTGGGATCCGGCGGCAGCGTGGCGCAGGAAGACAGCGCGATGATCAGCGTGATGAGAAGAATGGGTCGGATGGGTTTCATGGCAGGGACGCTTGAATTCTCGTATGGCTTGGACAGTGGGTCAGGGGTGATGTCATTCGGCATCGATCTGGGCCTCGGGCGCGGCTTTCGCGATGGCCGGAACGGCCTCCAGCGCATCACAGATGGCAACAATGCGAGGAAGTGCCTCAAGAGAACAGTTGAACCTGCGTGCATTATAGACCTGCGGCAGCAGGCAGCAATCCGCAATCCCCGGTGCATCACCGTGGCAGAAGCGTCCTGCCTGCCCGTCCGACAGCATGGCTTCGACCTGACCCAATCCCCGTTCGGTCCAGTGACGGTACCAGCCGAGCTTGGTCTGCTCGCTGGCGCCCACCTCGCTGACCAGATAGCCCAGGACTCGCAGGTTGTTCAGGGGATGAATGTCGCAGGCAATCGCCTGGGCGATCGCTCGAACGCGGGCTCGCTCCGCTGCGGACCCGGGCAGCAGGGCAGGCTCCGGGAAACGTTCTTCCAGGTACTCGAGCATGGCCATCGACTGGGTGATGACCAGTCCGTCGATTTCCAGAGTCGGCACCAGGGCCTGCGGATTGAGCGCCCGATAGGCATCCCTGTGCTGTTCCCCGCCATCTCGGACCAGATGGACCGTGCGCGATTCCCAGTCCAGGCCCTTGAGGTTGAGCGCCATGCGAACCCGGTAGCTGGCCGAGGATCGCCAGTAGCCGTGCAGAACGATGGAGTCGGTCATTGATTCCCCGGGGATTGATGTCGACCCGTCAGGATACCGCATACCCGACGGCACCCGGATACCAGGATATGCAGGGATGCGGTGTCGTGGTCTGCCCGGTCGATCGAACAGTCGGCAGGGGATTGCCCTGCTCTGATAAGGTTACCGGTCTGTTTGCATGATCCATTATCGAGCCGAGGGAAAAGTCGTGATTCAGATGAAAGTGGGTATCGATGCCATGGCCTTCCATGGGCCGGAATGTTTCGTCGATATGGAGGATCTGGCGCGCGCCCGTGGCGTGGCACCGGAAAAATTCACTCTAGGGATCGGACAGCGTCAGATGGCCGTCGCCACCCCCTGCGAGGACACGGTCACGATGGCCGCTCTGGCCGGACGCAAGGCCCTGGCCGACTTCGACATCGACCCTGACCAGATCGGCACGCTGATCGTTGGCACCGAGACCGGGGTGGATCACAGCAAGCCGGTCGCCGTCTACGTGCACGAACTGCTTGGCCTGCCGACCAGCTGCCGGACCTTCGAGACCAAGCACGCCTGCTATGGGGCGATGGCTGGACTGACCTCGGCGTCGGACTGGATCCTGGCCGGCCGGGCCCGGGGCCGCAAGGCGCTGATCATCGCCTCGGACATCGCGCGCTACGGTCTGAATACGCCGGGTGAGCCAACTCAGGGCGCCGGCGCGGTCGCCATGGTGGTTTCGCCCGACCCCCGCCTGTTGACCTTCGACACGGCCCTTGAAGGCGATTACACCCGGCAGGTCATGGATTTCTGGCGACCGCTGTATTCCAAATACGCCTTTGCCGACGGCCATTATTCGATCGAATGCTATCTGGATGCCCTGTCATCCTGCTGGTCCGAGACCGTTCACTCGGCTGGCGGCAGTTTCGATCAGTTCGCCCTGGCGGCACTCGACGCGTGCTTCTACCACGTCCCATTCACCAAGATGGCGAAGAAAGCCCATCATCGGCACTGGGAGGTCGAGTCGGGTCAGGCCATTGACCTCGACTCCCCGCTGGGCAGTCAGGTCAGCCACAGCTACAGGACCCGAGTCGAGCCCTGGCTTTCACTGAACGCCGTGGTCGGGAACATTTATACCGGCTCTCTGTTTCTTTCGGTGATGGACTACCTGCGAGCTTCGACACCGGAGCGTGAGGGTCGACCGGTGAGCCTGTTCTCCTATGGCAGCGGTTGCGGTGCAGCCTTCTCGGTGGCGCGGGTCAGCGACGGCGCTTCATGCTACGCCGCTGCGGTCGATCCCGCCGATCACCTGGCCGATCGTCGCCGTCTGTCGATCGACGACTACGAGGCGATCTGTCTGGCAGGTGAAGTTGCCGACCACAATGAAGCGAGCCAGGCCGACCCGGCGCGCTGGGGGCTGACGGCCGATATCCATTACGTCGGAACCGTCGATCACCAGCGCCGCTATTCGACAGGATCCTGAACAGCAGACTCGTGGCCGACACGGCTTTTCCCGCTTGTCCGTTTCGGGCCAAGCGATTCCGATCTGTCGAAACAGGACTTAGATGGTGCGAACCGTAGCCAGTGCGGGTTGTTCAAGGAACTGGCGCGCGCTGTTCAGCTGGTCGTGCGATTCGGCATGCACCACAAGGATCGACTTGCCCGAGCGGAGGGCGTCCCGAGCTGCGTAGAGGTAGGGGCTCTGATCTGGCCGCAGGGTAAACAGTCCACCGACGAGCAGGCCCATCAGGGTCAGTACATGTACAAATACCAGGCCGGAGAGGACAGGATTGTCCGTAACGACATTCCAGCCAGCCGCCAATAGGGCAAAGAACGTCACGATCGCCAGACCCGCCCCCAGGGCGCCGAAAACTGCGTGGGCGCGAAGCGTTGTCCGCCAGATTCCTTCGCTTTCGGGCAGCAGTCGCCGTGCTCGGTGCCGCGACTGCGGTTCCAGGACATCGGTTTGTTTCTGATCCAGATCGATGCTTTCGCCGAGCTGCTTCCGGGCAAGCCTGGCCTGGGCCGCATCGTCGAAGACCGCCGCCATCTTGTGGCTGCTTGACTCACCGGTCGGGCTGAGTGTCTTGGTCATGGTTCTTTCCTTTGGTAGCGCATATTCACGGCTGTCAGTATCCGGAAGCGCTTTTGCTGAGTTCTCTTTGAGGGTAAACCGAGGGGTCGTCAGAAATAAAAATTGTGTGAAAGGTGGATGTTTTCACAGACCTCCTCCGGAGCATGGCCAGCGGTCTGAGCATCTGACGGCGCGGATGTCAGGGTTGGCTGGATGCGGCTGGGAGAGAGGGTCAGGCCTGGACGGCGCAAGGCATGAGATACTGGGTGGCATCGCCGTCAAGGGTTTTCTCTGCATGAAATCCAGAAATGTGTTCGTCTGCTCTATATTGCTTTTGTCCCTGATGGGTGCTGCAGGCTGTGCGACCACGCAGGACATGCTGCAGTCAACGGCTGAGTCCTATCAGTGCGAACGCGAAGCAGCTAACCGCCCGGATCAGGCACAGCGCAGGGCTGAGTGCCAGTTTCGCCAGCAGCAGATTGCCAGCCGCGGGTTGTCGCATGCTTCCTGATTTCAAGCAGTTCCAGGCTTCGCTGGACCAGCAGGTCGAATTGGCAGTTGCAGGTCAACAGCTGTCGGCTCGGGTGGTCGAAGTCAAGGCACTTCGCAAGCAGGATGAGGCAGACCGCCAGCCGTTTTCGGTGGTGCTGGTCACCGAACAGGCCGAGCCCCTCGATCAGCAGATTTTCTCACTGCAGCACCCCGATCTGGGCCGCGTCGAGCTGTTTCTTGTGCCGATCGGGCCGCGCGGAGAGGGGATGGCCTACGAGGCCGTGATCACCTGAGCCAGGCAGTCAGGCGTCGGCCCGCCACTCCATGAACAGATACACCCCGCGGTCTTCCAGCAGTCTGAAACCGTAGCGTCGATACCATTCGGCGGCGGGGTTGAACTGCTCGACGTGGATGCGCACGGCCAGGTCTCTTTCTTTGGCAATCGACAGCAGCTTTTCGAGAAGCAGGCTGCCCAGCCCGGCGCTACGCATTTCCGGCAGCAGCGCGATGTCGATCAGGCGGATCTCCTCATCGCGCTCGTCCAGATACAGGCGTCCGATTCGTTGCCAGGGAGCGGTCTGGTCTGATGGCGCTGGTCGATGTTCGATCAGCAGGTACTCGGCGTGAGTGAAATGCTGCTGATAGTGACCGTGCTGAGCTTCGAATTGCTGCTTCAGAAAGGCTTGCTTCTGTTCCGGTGGCCAGTCGACCTGATTCAGTTCCTCGACACGCGTACTGGCATAGAGCCGTTCGAGAAACGACAGATCGTCCGGGGATATTTTGCGCAACCGGACGCCGGCGGGTAATCCGGTCAGGGCCTCGAGCAACACGGCTGAAGGAAATCAGACCGGGCGCAGGCTGAAGGCCGCCTCCATGACGCCGGGCTCGCCCTGAACCGGCTGCAGGAACAGGGCTTTACTGAATCGGTCGCTTTTGAGCAGATAGATTCCCTCGGGCTGCTCAGGTTGGGTCCGGAATCGGGCAAAGAACTGCTGCGCGCTCGAACTGGTGCCGTTGTGGGGAATGACGGCCTCGAGCTCCATGTTGGCGTTTGCCGGGCCGCTGGCGCTGAACTGCCGTCCGACCAGGGCCTGGCACTGTTCGGCGCTGTCCCAACCAGGACCGGCCTGCTGCATCGAAGCTGACGCCGTGATCCGGGCGACGGCGGGGGGCAGCCCAAGCAGGGAGGCGCTGGCCAGGAACAGGGAAGAAAATTGGCGTCGGTTCATAAGTCGATTTCTCTTGCGATTCCGGGGGTGCTTGATGGGTCAGTTGCGCGATGGGTAAAGGCCCACCAGCGCAATGATGAAAGTCATGACCAGATACGGTTGCATGTTGTTGTGGGGTTGGCTGCCCCCGGTATTCGGGAGCGCCTGGGCGTTCATTCCGGCCAGTGCACTCGAAGTGTCGGTCTGATAGAGCTGACCGTCCCGCGGTTCAGCAAGGACATTACTCACGGCGGCACCCGATCCGGCTCGCTGATCACTGGCGCGCAGCGTATGGCTATGGTTCGGCATCTGTGCTTCGGTCAGCGACAGTTGCTCGACGCCGCCGCGCTCACCGAGCCGGCGGTCGGTCAGGCCCGGACCGCGGCCGGGTTGCATTGGTGCTCGGCCCTGCAGATTGGGCAGGGCTGTCGTGGTCCGACCATCACCGCCATAGGTCGTGCCGATCAAAGAGAAAAGGGCGGTATTCTGCGAGATCGGGAGCAGCTGGCCGCTGCAGAACGCCCAGCCTCTCGGCGCAAAATTCCCAGCGAAGATTCGGATTTCGGCAATGAAGGGTTCAGACATCGATAGACTCCAGACTGATCATTAGTTTCGCGACGGGTAGATGCCGAACAGAGCGATAATGAAATGCACGCAAAGGAAAGGCATCAGATTGGTATGGCTGCGACTTCCACCGATAGTGGAAACAGATGAGGAGGCCATGTTGACATCAGGTGCGGTGTTGGGCCGGTAAACACGATCCGTGATGCTTTCTGCAAGTACCTGATCCGGTGGGTTCGGCGAGCTGGCCGCCTCCGAGGAGGCCTGCATCGGGTGCGTATGCGACGGCAGTTGATTGACGGTCAGCGTTTCGTTCTCGGAGCCGGCTTTGGACCCCAACTGACGTGGCGACAGCCCCGGACCGGTACCGGCGTGAATCGGAATTCGGCCGCGCATATCGGGCAGGCCGAAGGTGGTTCTGCCGTCGCCGCCATAGATGGTGCCCAGCAGCGAAAACAGGGCGTCGTTTTGCGACACAGCCAGAAGCTGCCCGTCGCAGTAGGCCCAACCTCGCGGTGCGAAGTTGCCCGCAAACATGCGAATTTCACCGACAAATGGCTCGGACATGATGGCTACTCCTAGTTACGCGAAGGGAACAGGCCCTGAAGCGCGATGCAGAAATTGACGGCGAGGTAGGGTTGCATGTTGTTGTGTGCCTGACCACCGCCGACATTGGCTACGGTGCCGTTGCCCATCGCAGCCAGTGACTCCGGCGATCGATAGCTTTCCGGGGTGCTGCTCGCAGCCAGTACGTTGCCCGTCGGAACACCTGAATTGGCCGCTTGTGTTGATGCGCTCAGGGCGTGAGTATGCTGAGGCATTTCGTTGACCGACAGCGTGTGGGTTTCCTGGCCGCTTTTCTGCCCCAACTGATACGTCGAGCCGCCGCTGTTTCCCGACTGGATTGGAGTTCGGCCGCGCAGGTCGGGCAGGGCGAAGCTGGTTCGCCCGTCGCCGCCATAGGTCGTGCCCAGCAACGAGTACAGTGACTGATTCTGGTTGATCGGCAGAATCTGCCCATCACAGAAGGCCCAGCCTCTGGGCGCAAAATTGAAGCCAACGATCCTGACTTCCGCTAAGAACGGTTCTGACATGGTCCTGTCCCTTCTGTTGATCGTAACCGACCCCTGAGGCCGATTGATGGATTGACTCGCGTAGCCTGCATGGTCACGGCACGGTCACGCAGGACCCTGGCGCGACGATCAAGGCGCCGGAGAAAGCATCTGTGATGGTGTTATTGGCCAGCAGATGCGCCTCGGATGTCGCGCAGGCTCCGCCGCAATCGGTCGGCCCACTTTCGATATTGACGGCGCCGGCCGGGTCGGTGAAGTCATCCAGGATGATGTCGTCGCGCGTGCCGGAGGCGACACCGTTGTTGCTGCGGATGTTCAGGCAGCTGGTGGTGTCTCGGTCGCCCAGCCAGGCGATCGCTTCATTGTTCGGATTGGCAGGCGTACCGGCCACCGTCAGCGCGTTGTTGGTGATCGTGACATCGGCCGTTGCCGCATCGCCGACCGCATCGCCCACGATCACATCAATGGCCTGACGGGAGGTGTTCCCCGTGTTGTTGTCGATTTCCATCACCAGCGCGCCATCACCGCGCACATCGACACCCACCGCACCACCGGAGTTGGTAAAGGTGTTGTTGTTGACCCGGCCGCTCATCAGCGCATTTGTTGTGGAGGTTGATAGAAGCGCGATGTTGATCGCCTCCTCCCCGATGTTGGGCGAGAAATTGGTGAACTGATTACCCGTGCTGCTGCCGATATCGAAGGCCAGATCGGCATTGGCCGAGGCGGCAAGGACGATACCCCGGGCCCCCACGCTGCCGAAGGTCGAGCCGTCCAGGGAGGAGAAGAACCTGCTGTCATCGACCGTCAATGAAGAGAATGACACGTCGATGGCGTTGATTTGAATGCCGTCGCTTCGATTGTCTTCGAAGTCGGTGTCGATGATGGTGACTGCGGCCTGGGCCGACCCTCGGGTCTCGAGAAGCAGGCCATCGGCACCCAGAGCAGCACTGGTGCTGCTGATGTTGCTGCCGGTAATCGTGAAGTCCGAAAGCACGCCGGAGGTGTTGGTGATCTCGATGTTGTGCTCGGCCGAACCGCTGATCGTGCTGCCAGAAATCAAAACGGTGCCCAGCAGGTTGTCGAATCGCAGGCCGCCTTCGTTCACGGCGTTTCCGTTATTGCTCAGATTGGCACCATTAAGAGTAAAGCCGGTGACCTCCTGACCGAAGACACCGTTGACGCTGCTGTTGGCGATATTCAGGAAGTTCAGGGCCACATTGCCTGTATTGACCAGCTGCACCGCGTTCCCTGACGTATTCTGAATGGTACCGCCGGATCCTGCCGTGCTGCCGTCCCCGGTGATTTCGAAGCTGCCGCCGAAATCGTTGATCTCGATGCCATTGACAGCGCCGTTGGCGGAAACGCGGGTGAAGCTGAGCGTCCCGTTGGCGCTGTTCAGGCTGACCGCTCTACCCGTAGTGGTAGTGACGCTCAGCTGATTGACGACCAGGCCAGCAATCGAACTGGCGATGATGCCGTTGTCTGTCGTGTTGTTGATATCGAAACCGCGGGCGTGCGAATTACTGGCCAGCGTGACGGTGCTTGTCAGGGTGGGCCGGCTGCCGTTGATCGCCGGGCGGGCAACGCTATTGGCAGGCGGTGTGATGCCGAGTGCGGTGTCGAAGTCGGTGTCGTCCACGCCCTGGCCGATCAGGCGCTGGTCGGCCTGCAGGGTCACGTTGCCGGTGTAGTTGGCTGCGCCGGTGAAGACAAAGATTCGATCGCCATTGGCATCGGCCGCTGCGGCCCCCGTACCCAACGTGTTCAAGGGCGACGAGAGTGTTCCAAGGCCAGCGGGGCCCGAGTTGTCCACGAACCAGACGCGCGGACCGCTGACGACGACGGTGGCGGTCACCGGGGCACATTGACTCGGTGCGGGCACGCCGCTGTCGCAGATCTGGTAGATGAAGGTGTCGTTGCCGGTGAATCCCCTAGGCGGCTCGTAGCTGAAGCTGCCGTTGGCGCTGACCGTGGCCGTACCGAAGTTGGCGCTGGTGATCGACTCGGCCGCCACGCTGAAGGGTGCCGAGCCAGCCCCGTCGATATCGGTGATGGCCGCGCCATCTAGCAGATCGGTGGCACCATCGGCAACGTTGATGCCGATGTGGGCGTGCGCCGCATAGCTGGGCGGCGGGGTCACCTGGGGCGGATCGTTGACCGGATTGACGGTGATCGTGAAGCTCTGCGGAGGCGAGGTATCGATACCGCCGTTCGCCGTGCCGCCGTCGTCCTGGGCCACCAGAGTGATCACGGCGTTGCCGTTGGCGTTCGGCGCGGGCGTGAAGGTCAGATCGCCCGCCGAGCTGACGCTCGGGCCGGCGCTGAACAGGGCGCCGTTGGTGTTGCCGGTAACGTTGAAGGTGACGACCTGACCGGCCTCGTTCGGCGGCCCGGCGCTGATCGCAGTGGCCCAGCCGTTGACGGTTTGCGGGCCTGCGTCCTCATCGACGGTCGGATTCGGACCGGCCACGAAGCTCGGCGGATCGTTGATCTGCAGCACCGAGATCTCGAAGCTGACCGGTGCCGAGGTGTCGATGCCGCCATTGGCCACGCCACCATTGTCCTGGAGGACCACCGTCACATTGGCCACGCCGACGGTGCCGGTCTGCGGCGTGAAACTCAGCACGCCAGTGGCATCGAGACTCGGTGCGCTGGCAAACAGGCCCGGGTTGTCGTTGGCGATGATATTGAAGCCCACGCTCTGGCCGCCCTCGTCAGCCGGTCCGGGGCTGATCGCCGTCGCCCAGGGCTGGCTGTAGGGGCCGGAGTCCTCTTCGACTCCGACATCCCCGCCCGAGGCGAAGCTTGGGGCATCGTTGACGGCCTCGACGATGATGTCGAAGCTTTGAACGGCCGAAGTATCGACGCCACCGTTCGCGGTGCCGCCGTCGTCAGTCAGCACGAGCTGCAATGTCGCCGTCCCGTTGGCGTTCGGGGCCGGCTCGAAGCTCAGAGTGCCGGTCGGACTGACGGTGGGTAGTGCTGTGAACGTCACCGTGCCGCTGATGCCGGTGATGCTGAAGTTCAGGTTCTGGCCAGCTTCGTTCGCTGCACCGGCGTCGATCGCAGTGGCCCAGCCGGCAATCGACAGCGGCCCGCTGTCCTCACCCACGATCTGATCGCTGCCGGCGGTGAAGCTCGGGGCGTCGTTGACCGCATCGACCGTGATGGTGAAGTCCTGTGGAGCACTCGTATTGACGTTGGGCGGCGTGCCGGTTCCATTGTCGGACAGGGTGACGGTGACCAGCGCCGAGCCGTTGGCCTCCGCCGCCGGGGTGTAGGTCAATTGACCGGCATCGTCCACTGCGGGCTGGACAGCGAACAGTGAATTGTTGTCATTGCTGACATTGAAGCTCAGCGTCTGGCTGCCGTCATCGCCGTCGCCGATGCCGGTGGCCCAGGCGGCGACGGATTGTGCGCCGGCGTCTTCAAGCACGGTCTGATCCGGCCCGGCGGCGAAGACCGGGGCGTCGTTGACCGGGTCGATCGTGATCGTGAAGCTCTGCGGCGGCGAAGTGTCCACGCCGCCGTTGGCCGTTCCGCCGTCATCGGACAGGGTGACGGTGACCAGAGCCGAACCATTCGCGTCGGGTGCCGAGGTAAAGGTCAATTCGCCTGTAGCGCTGATCGCCGGCTGGGCGCTGAACAATCCGTTGTTGTCGTTACCGACATTGAAGGTCAAGGCCTGCGTGCCGTCGTCCCCGTCGTCGATGGCCGTGGCCCAGGCGGCGACCGACTGTGCGCCGTCATCCTCCGGCGCGCTGATGTCCGGCCCGGCGGTGAAGCTGGGCGCGTCGTTGACGTCGGCAACCGTGACCGTGAAGGTGACCGGCGTGGAGGTGTCATCGCCACCGTTGGCCGTTCCGCCGTCATCGGCCAGCTCGACGGTGATCTCGGCGCTGCCTTCGGTGTTGGCGGCGGGCGTAAAGCTCAGGTTGCCGGTGGTGGCGTCGATGACCGGGGCAATGTCGAACAGCGCGGTGTTGCTGTTGCCGGTGATGCTGAAGCTCAGCGCCTGCCCGCTTTCGTCGGGCGGGCCGGCCAGGATGGCGCTGGCCCAGGGCTGGTCGTAGGCGCCGGAGTCTTCAAGCACGGACACGTTGCCGCCGTCGCTGAAGCCGGGCGCGTCATTGACGGCGGTCACGGTGATAATGAAAGTCTGTGGTGCCGAGGTGTCTTCGCCGCCATTGGCGGTGCCGCCATCGTCGCTGAGGGTGATGGTGATGCTGGCGGTGCCGTTGGCGTCGGCGGCTGGGGTGAAGCTCAGATCACCGCTGGCCGCATCGATGCTGGGAGCGGCGCTGAACAAGCCCGGATTGTCATTGGCCGTGATGTTGAAGCTCAGGGCCTGCCCGGCTTCGTCCGGCGGTCCGGCGCTGATCGCCGTGGCCCAGGCGGCGACGCTCTGGGCGCCGGCGTCCTCGAGCAAGGTCTGGTCCCCGCCAGCGACGAAGCTCGGCGCGTCATTGACCGAGTCGATCGTCACATCGACCGTGGCCGTGTCGCAGGCGGCCGGCATCGGTGTGCCGTCATCGCAGACTTCGTAGGTGAAGCTGTCGCTGCCGCTGAAATCGCCGGCCTTGGTGTAGGTGATGCTGCCGGTCGTCGGGTCGGGGACGGCCGTGCCGTTGGCCGGTCCGGTGGTGACCGTCACGCTGGCCGGGTCCAGATTGCCGTCGATGTCGCTATCGTTGGCGAGCACGTCGATAACGATCGGATCGTCCTCGATCGTGCTGGCGCTGTCGTCGGCGGCCACGGGCGGGTCGTTGACCGGATCGACGGTCACGGTCACGGTCGCGGTCGCGGAGTCTGCCTGGCCGTCATTGGCCACGTAGGTGAAGCTGTCGCTGCCGTTGAAGTCTGCCTCCGGGGTGTAGTCGAAGCTGCCGTCGGCATTCAGGGTGAAACTGGCCGCGTTCAATGGTCCGCTTGCGAGTACCGCGGTGATCGGGTCGTTGTTGTTGTCGCTGTCGTTGGACAGCACGCCCGGGGCCGCGATGCTCAGCGCGTTGTCTTCGTCGGTGCTGAAGCTGTCATCGACGACGTCGGGCGGCTGGTTTTCGATATCGGTCAGATCGAGACGAAGATGCAGGATTTCGTTCTCGGTCGCCGCAAAGGCGGCCCGGATATCGATCAGATCCGATCCGTTCGAGGTGTCGCCGGCCGGGTCGTCAGCGATCGAGCCGATGCCGGCCCAGTCCGACACCTGTCCATCCGCAATGAAGTTCATGGCCCAGGCCGCTGTGGCAAGGAGCAGGACCAGGCTGAAGAAACCGACCTGACCCGCCCGTCGATGCGCGGCCCAGGCGAGGAGCACGACCAGGGCGGCAAGGATCAGCAAGGCAAGGATCGACAGGGTTGGGACGGGAATCACGTTGAGGAAGGGCAGCCCCAGCGAGATCGGTTCGCCGGCGCTACCGGTCAGAACATCGGAGCCGGTTCCGCTGTCAGCAGTGAAGGCCAGGTCGACCAGCGTGGCTCCGGCCGGATCGAGATCGTTGAGCGACACCGAAAATTCGAGCACGTCTGCGCCACCGACACCATTGTTCAGCCCTGCAGACTGACCTGCGGTCAGGGTCACGAGATTCTCGAAAGCCGCGTTCTCGCAGCTCTGCGTTTCCAGCGCGGTCAGGGTCTGGGAGTCGGGATCAAGGGTGGCTCTCAGGCGGCGCTCGAAGCCACCGAACGGGGCCGATCCGGTGGGCGAAGCGATGCAGCCTGTCGAGGAATCCTGGTCCAGGTCGATCAGGACGTCATAGGTAGCCCCGGGCGTTTGGGCAAACGCGCTGGCCTGGGCCAGGATCAGAAACAGAAGGGCTGTGACCCCACGAGCAGACATACGCATACCGAAGTTCCCCTGACAAGACCCGGCCGAACGCGCTGGCAAGGTTGGATTGAATTTTCTCTCAGGAGTATGGCACGAGAGCCTGTGCTTTGCGAGCGATCGAAGCCCGGGTCGGATCGTACCGATAGCCCGGTGGCGCGATAAGTGGCCCGGATCAGTTCAGGCGCAGTAGCGACCCTGCCTGGCCCGGTGCTTCGGTGCCAGCGAAGCCGAGTCCGAAATACCAGGTCTGATCGATGCGGGCGAAGCTGCGGGCCATGTTGGCGGAGTCGAAATGCAGAACCTGTCGCCAGGCATCAAGATCGAGACCGGTTTCGGGATCGAGTCTTTCCTCGATCGAATTGCCCCGATCAAGCGCGTAGACGATGACCCGATAGCGACCGTCCGGCCGGCGTGCATTGGCCAGGACGAAGAGCTGATCGTGGAACACGAGGACCGCTTCGCCCAGGGCATCGGCATCGGGCAGTCTGATGCGCTGGCCCGGACCGTTGGCAGGTTTGACGACAAAGTCGACCGACTGATTGTATTGGTTCAGATAATTCTGACCCAGGGCGTGGGTGCGAAATGGCGCGAACCAGAGTTCCCCGAACAGGGCCGGTTTGTAGGGGCGCAGGGTCAACTGGGTGTCACGTTCCGGGCTGACCGGGACCAGCCTATCCAGGGTGCCGGGCGGGAGCGCAACGAACTGGGTCAGGTCCCGGTCCCAGCGCAGCACCGTGGGAAAGGGTGGGACCTGGGGAGGGTATTCCATCCGCGGGGCATAGAACCCCTCGGCCTCGGGTTCGGCCGGCGCCCAGCTCAACCAGCGAGTACTTGCATACAGGCCGTCATGCAGTCGAAACAGGGAAAAGAACCAGTTGCCGATCCGGTTGCGCTGAGAGGTGTCCGCATCGACCAGACCGCCGGACTGACCCGGCGGGTTCAGGCTGATGGCGGTACGAAAAAGTCCGAGCTGCCGACTGGTCGTCTGCGGGCTGTCCAGCATCGACAGGCTGATGGCCACGGCGCCCGGTTTGGCGTTGAGCAGATCGTGCGGTCTACGGCTGTTGCCGACGCCGATCAACAGCCCGTCGTCCTCGGCCAGATCGCGGATATGCGCCGTATGCAGCGCGCGGACGCTGTAGAGGTAAATCCATCGCCCCTCCGCCGTGCGCCGATAGAACTTGACGCCGTCATTGCTGCCATCGCTGCTGCTGCCCTTGGGGTCGGCGGCGGGGATGTAGAGATGATCGTCAAGCACTCGGAACAGTTCGATCGCTTCCTGCTCGATGATCGCTTCGGGCTGGCCGTCCCAGCGGCGCGCCGCGTGATCGTAGGCCCAGACCGGAATCGGCCCCGAATCATGCGACGTACTGCCCATGCCAAGATAGATCTTGCCGCGGTAGGGCTGGAGATCCCAGACGTTCAGTCCAACGCCACGCTGTCCCGATTCGCCGGGCTTGTTTCCGAGATCGACCAGCTGCCCGGTCACGTCATTGGCGATCGCCAGTTCAGCGAGTAACAGAAACACGATGCCCGGCCAGAGCCATCGGGCATTGAATGGCAAGAGTCCGAGTCTGCGACGCATGAGATGGGATGGCGATCCAGTCCGCTCGCTCAGGGGCGAGAGGTTTCCATACCGATCAGCACGACTGACCGGCGGGGCAGGAGCCTTCTTGAACCGAAACGCTCAACGGCTGCCCCAGGAGTTGCTCCATCGGCATTGGCCACCAGCCCGAGGGTGCGACGCGTTGCAGCGCTTCGTCGGGCGTCAGGCCGCGATATCTGACCAGCCAGGCGGCATAGACCTGACTGGCGCGATGCCCGGAGCCGCAGTGCAGCAGAATCTGATCGTCGCCGGCAGCTTCCATGCGCGCATTGAAGGCTTCGAGAATCTCCGGACTGTAGGCACCCTCACCCCGACCGACGCCGATCTCATGATAGTCAACGCCGGCGCTGGAAAGCAGTCCGGGCTGATCGAAGCTCAGGCCCTCCACTTCGGCGCGGGTGCGAAAATTGATCACGGTGTTGAAGCCATTGGCCTTGAGCTCCTCCAGGGCCTGCGCCGAGGGCTGAGCGCCGATGATGATGTGGTCTTCGACGGTATAGCTCTCCTCGATGTAGTCGGTGAGTGCCGATGACTTGCCGTGATGGTCCGAGAGGACCGGGGTGGCCAGGAACAGAAGTGGAATCAGCATCAGGCGCATGGCGTGAACTCCTTGCAGGTCAAATTGATGATGTGCGAATCATACACTCGGGCTATGAATGGCAGACCAACGAAAAACGCGGCCAACGGGGGCCGCGTTTTCGAATGCCTCGATGAGGCGATTGCGCGCTTTGTGCCTACTGACCCAACAGCGGGGCGATCACCAGGCTGACGATGGCCATCACGTTGATCAGGATGTTCATCGACGGACCCGAGGTGTCCTTGAGCGGGTCGCCGACCGTGTCGCCGACCACGTTGGCGGTGTGCGCATCCGATCCCTTGCCGCCCAGGTTGCCCTTCTCGACGTATTTCTTCGCGTTGTCCCAGGCACCCCCGGCATTGGCCATGGTCAGGGCCAGCAGAACAGCCGAGACCAGCGCGCCGCCGAGCATGCCGCCGAGCGCTTCGGCACCCATCCCGAAGCCGATCACGACCGGACCCAATACGGCCAGGCCGGCCGGCAGCAGCATCCGCTTGATCGCCGAGGTGGTGGCGATATCGACGCAGCGTGCGGCGTCCGGCTCGGCCGTGCCTTCGAGCAGGCCGGGGATTTCGCGGAACTGACGCCGAATCTCCTGGATCATTTCGAACGCGGCGTTGCCGACCGCGGTCATGGTGATGGAGGCGACCAGGAAGGGGAACACGCCACCGATGAACATGCCGATCAGCACGTTCGGGTCAGCGATATTGAGATTGAAACCCTCGATGCGGTGACTGACCTCGGCAATGTAGGCCGAGATGATGGTCAGGGCGGCCAGGGCTGCAGCACCGATGGCAAAGCCCTTGCCGATCGCGGCGGTGGTATTGCCCAGTTCATCGAGCGAGTCGGTTATTTTGCGGGTTTCTTCACCCAGCCCTGCCATTTCGGCGATGCCGCCGGCGTTGTCAGCGACCGGGCCGTAGGCGTCGATGGCCATGGTCATGCCGACGGTCGAGAGCATGGCGACGGCCGCGATGCCTACGCCGTAGAGATCGGCACTGCCGTTGGCGATGAAGATCATCAAACAGATGGTGATGATCGGTATCACGACCGACTGCATGCCCGTGGCCAGACCGGCAATGATCACCGTGGCCGAGCCTGTCTCTCCAGCGCCCGCAATGTCGCGCACCGGCTTGCCGGCGGTGTAGTACTCCGTCGACAGGCCGATGATGACCCCGCCGACGGCACCGACCAGGGCGGCGATCCAGACGCCATTGTCCACGCCCAGATAGCCGATCATGAACCAGGCCAGGATGATGAAGCCGATGGCTGCCGACATGGTGCCGGCCCGAAGCGCGACTTCCGGACTCTTGCTGGACATGGCCTTGACCACGCCGATGGCCAGAATCGAGCAGACCAGGCCCAGTGAGGACAGCAGCAGCGGCAGGCTCATCAGCGCCGAGCCCTCGCCCATGCCCTCGACGAAGCCGCCGCCGGCCTGCTGGACCATGACCGTGGCCAGGGCCACGGTGGCAATCATGGCGCCGCAGTAGGATTCGAAGATGTCCGAGCCCATGCCAGCCACGTCACCGACGTTGTCGCCCACATTGTCGGCGATCACGCCCGGGTTGCGCGGGTCGTCTTCCGGGATGCCGGCTTCGACCTTGCCGACCAGATCAGCGCCGACATCAGCGGCCTTGGTGAAGATACCGCCGCCGACACGATAGAACAGCGCGACCACACCGGCGCCCATGCCGAAGCCATGGATGCGGTGAGCGGTTTCCGGGTCGGTGCCGAAGAAGTAGTAGAGCGTACCCAGGCCGAGCAGGCCGAGTGAAGCCAGCACCATGCCCATGACCGACCCGCCGAAGAAGGCCACGGTCAGGGCCTTGTCCTGCCCGTATTCATGCGCGGCCGAAGTGGTGCGCACATTGGCCCGAGTCGCTGCGATCATGCCGAGAAATCCCGCCAGTGCCGAACACACCGCACCGACCAGGAAGGAAATGGCGGTCTGGATACCGAGGCCGGAGAAGGTCAGGGCGGTAAAGATGACCGCGACCGACAGCCCGATCAGGATCAACTCGCGATGCATGAAGGCCAGAGCGCCCTCCTGGATGAGCTTGGCGATCTTGGCGGGTTTGCCGTCCATGACCGGATAGCTCATCACGATGCGATACAGAATGAAGGCCACGATCAGGCCCACGACCCCAAGAATTGGGGGAATCATCAGCTGGTTCATTTTTTCTCCCGGAAGAACGAGCCGCTGCTGCGGCGGTCTGTGAGTTCCAGGCGATCCGCGCCGGGTTTTGGATATTGTGTACCGGCGCTACGCCTTGAAAACCGGGTAATTGTAGTGAGATCAGACCGCAGGGGCAAATGCAGCAAGCGGCAGCAGCGTTTGCGTCAGTTTGGCGATGACCAGGCCGAGCATCGCACCGACAGCCACATCGCTGGGGTAGTGCAGACCCAGAATCACCCGGGACAGGGCAATCATGCCGACAAACGTCAGCAGCACGGGGTATAGGCCGGGAAAGGCCGAGAGGATCAGCGTGCCGAACAGGACCGCGTGCAGGGTATGTCCGGAGGGAAAGCTGTAGCGATCCAGCGGGGCAGCTGCGCAGAGAATGCTCGGGTGACTTGCAAACGGGCGTTCACGGACCAGATGCCGCTTCAGCGTCTTGTAGGTCACCAGTCCGATCAGGCCACCGAAGGCCATCTGTGCCGTCACCGCGACGCCAGCCGTTCCGAAGGCCATGGGAAAGGCGACCATCAGGACATACCAGATGAGTCCGTCGCCGAGTCGGCTGACCACAGAGAACACGCCGCGGATGGCCGATCTGCGTGCCAGATCGTTGATCGGTTGGCACAGCGCTACCTCGAAGGCATCAAGGCGCTTCATGACTGGAAGCGCCTGGACCGTCTGCAGCTTGGATTTCCCCGTGTTCATGACCGCTACTATGGCGGTCAAAAACGACGGCTGGATGATGTCTCGCTGACGAATTCATGACAGCATGATCGAGAATCCCTGGCGGCACCGATCGCCTTTGCATTGTCAGGGTGTCCTGACCCATCGAAGACCTGCCGACGATCTCAATCGCCGCGATAGACGCAGCCCGAGGTGCAGGTCTCGCAGACCACCACTCTGGACAGTTCGGGCAGTGCGGGTTTGAGTTCGTGCCAGATCCAGCGCGCCAGATTTTCGCTGGTCGGATTGTCCAGGCCATCGATATCGTTGAGAAGCCGATGATCGAGGCGTTCGTGAATCGGCGTGAATGCACGTTTGATATCGGCAAAGTCCATGACCCATCCCGACTGCTCGTCGACCGGGCCCGAGACATGGATCTCGATCCGGAAAGAATGGCCGTGAAGTCGACGGCACTTGTGATCTTCGGGCACTCTGGGAAGATAGTGCGCCGCTTCGATGCTGAAAGTTTTGTAGAGTTCCATGGTCTGATTGTATCGCCTTGACAGTCAAATATTGCTAACATCGCCGTTTCTGCCCGCGCCAGCGGCAGGACACCCGTAATCAGTTTCAATGCAACGCCGTAAAGGGGCCGACGACATGGCGGAAGTCATCATCGAACTGGAGCTCAATCGCCGCTCCGGCGTTCTCGCTGCGGCGATTGCGGCGTTGCGTCATCTCTCGCTCTCGTTCACCTCGCAGCAGCTCCGGGATCAGGACGGTACGCCGTGGCTGATCCTGACCGCAGAGGGTCAGGTCAACAGCCTGGGGGATGTCGAAGCAGTCTATGCCCCGCTTCGCGGCATCAGTGCCGTGATCGATGTCCGAGTCGACCGACAGTCATTGGCAGAAGCAAAACAGGAGACCGAGGCAGGGATCGACGGGGATCAGTCGCCTGATTTGCAACCGTCGCCAGGGGCCGTCGAGCTCCAGCAGTCCGCCGATCCTGCCCCGCAGCCGTTGGACTTGCCGGTGACCCTCGGCGAACAGGAAGTCCTTGTCGCGGAAGATGCGGCCGAATCCGGGGCCGATTATTTCAGCGATGAAGTCTTCGCGCGCCACGTTCTGATTGATGCCGGCTCGAAAGAACGAATCGACGAGACCGTGCCTGCCAGTGACGATTCGGCAAATGAAGCAACTTCGGAAAACCTCGCCTCCCAGGCCAGGGGCGCCCTCAAGCCAGCCATGTTCCGTCGCCGTCGCCGTCTGCGTTAGGTCTGCAGTCTCATTCGGGCTTCATGTTCTCGCACAGCATGTAGAGCTCGGCCAGGCCGAGCGTGGTCATCGAATGACCCTGCAGTTCCGGGCTGTAGTCGACCACCGGATCGGTGCGGAGCGCGAAGCGCCTGGGCTCCAGATCCAGCGCTCTGAGCTCGCGCTCGAAGCCCTCCACCGTGATCGGGTTCAGCTCCGTGTACCAGCGCCAGTAATCGGCACTGGGTGACTCCTCGCCGGCCCGGTCCATGTAGCGCGGTCGCCCAGCCAGAACACGTTGTTTGAGCTCGTCGCGGTCGATCTTCAGGTGAATCCAGGGATCGTCGAAGAACTCACCGAGGTGGTTGCCGACGCTGCCGTAGAACAGACCCGGATGGGCGAAGAACAGCCCGCCGGGGCGCAGCACGCGCCTGATTTCGCGCATCGCCTGGTCGTAGCCCCCGGCGATATGCTCCAGTGAGCCCCAGGACAGCACGGCGTCGAACTGATTGTCCTCGAAGCTCAGCGCGTTGGCATCGTCGGCTTGGAACGACAGTCCCGGGGCCTGAATCAGGGCCTCGGGAAGATGGTGTTCGCGGCAGATCTGCCCCAGCCGCTCGTAGCCGCGGAAGGGATCCACTCCGATCAGCTGCTCGGGCTGCATGCGCAGAGCAATGCCGAGGTCGGTGATTCCGTCGCCGCAGCCGACGTCGAGGACCCGGCCCTTGAGTCGCTCGTCGCGCTGGAAGAACATATGGATGATGGTCCGCGCGGCATGGTCGAAATGGCGGAAGAACCAGTTGTTGTCCTGCCGCGCCCAGCTCAGTTCGCTCACCGCAACAGAATCCGCGTCGGAATTCAGACGCCAGTCGCGGCTGTCCCAGGCTGGCGTCGCCTCCAGCCGGGTCGACAGGCGCCCGCGCTCGGTTCCCCCTGCGTTGGCCTCGTCACGCAGGATCAGGGTCAGCGTCGAGCCCCGGGTCCAGGCGCTTGACTGAGGGGTTTCTAGTCGGTATCGACCGGTTGGGAGCCAGGAAATATCGACGCCTGTCTGACGCAGGAAATACTGCCAGCGTTGGCCGTCAGCAGCCTCGACGATCAGCTCGGCATCAAGATCGAAGACGATCGGCTCGTCGACGGTGAACTCGAGCGCGGGCGAGGACGTGGCGTCGAAGTGATTCAGTGTCAGGGGCACGATGAAGGGTAGTGGGCCAGGAGTCTGCGGCGCATTATACGTCTGCATGTCTGCCCAGCGCGCCGGTCGATTGCCGGTTCGATATGCTTGTAGGCCCAATCCCGATTCGAACAGGAGCCCGATCATGCAACTGAACGAAAAACAGAGAGCATTGTGCAGCGACCACGGTTTCGATTTTTCCGGCCTGAAGGCGCTGTTTCTGAACTGCACGCTGAAGCGCTCGCCTGAATTTTCGCACACCGAGGCTCTGATGCAGGTCAGTCAGTCCATCATGGATGCCGCCGGCGTGTCGACTCGACTGGTCCGGGTCGCCGACCTGCGCATCGCGCCGGGCGTCTATCCGGATATGCGAGAACACGGCTTCGAGCATGACGACTGGCCGGAACTGAGCCGCAAGGTGATGAATGCCCATATTCTGGTCATCGGCACGCCGATCTGGCTGGGTGAGGAGTCGTCGGTCTGCCGGTCGCTGATCGAGCGTTTGTATTCCGAATCCGGCAAATTGAACGACAACAACCAGTCGGTCTTCTACGGCCGGGTCGGCGGCTGTCTGATCACCGGGAATGAAGACGGTATCAAGCACTGCGCCATGAGCCTTTTGTATGCACTGCAGCACCTGGGCTATGCCATTCCGCCACAGGCCGATGCCGGCTGGGTCGGCGAAGCCGGGCCTGGGCCGTCCTACGCTGATGAAGACTCCGGCGGCCCCGAAAATGACTTCACTCAGCGCAATACCACCTTCATGACCTGGAATCTGATGCACATGGCGAAACTGCTGGCCGATTCCGGCGGTCTGCCGGCGCACGGCAACGATCGCAAGGCCTGGTCGGCCGGCTGTCGATTCGGCTACGCCAATCCTGACTACCGGGCCTGAGACCCACCATCGAAAAGGGCCTTGCCTGTATACTGCGCAGCTTTCTGGGGCCGAGCCGGCGCCTGCCAAGTGAGACACGGGAAGGGCAATGACCGATACCCACTATCGCCAGGTCTGGGACCGCCGATCAGCCGATGATCTGGCCGCCCTGGAAGCTGTGGACAACAGCGGCAGCGAGGCCGTGGCCCGGGCTACCGGTGCCCACACGGCCGATCTGGTCGCAACCGCAGTCGACCTGAACGCCGACGATACGATCCTGGAGCTGGGTTGCGGTGCGGCGCGCATCGGACGTGAGCTGGTCGGGCGCTGCCGGCAATGGACCGGCGTGGATATCTCGCCGAACATGATCCGTGTGGCCGGTCGACGCCTCGAAGGCCACGACAACGTGCGTCTAGAAGTTCTCGAGCGCACCAGTCTGGCGATGATCGAGGATCAGAGTCTGGACAAGGCCTACTCGGTCGCGGTCCTCTGCCATATGGACAAGGAGGATCTGTTTCTCTATCTGCGAGAGCTCGCCCGGACGCTCAAGCCCGGGGGGCTGGCCTATCTCGAAACCTGGAATCTGGCCGATCCGGTCGGCTGGTACCGCTGGATGTACGAAGTCGAATTCTGGAATCGGGCCGATCACTCCGAGCGCAAGGACGTGGCGCGCAATCAGTTCTGCGTGAGCGAGGAATTCCGTCTCTACGCCGAGCGTGCCGGTCTGGATGTGCTGGTCCTGTTCGACGACTCACCCTGGCTGCAGATGGTCGTGGGCAGGGATCTGGCCTCGGCGCGGCGCGAGACCGAGCGCCGACGCCTGGCCGAGCAGCGTGCCCGGATCGCCTATACGCCGCTGTTCGGGCAGCTGTTTCTCGAAGCGATCCGGGTCATCTACGGGGATCAGCATCCCAGGCAGGCGCTGGACTATCTCGACCGGCTCCGGCCCGGCCTCGAAGTCGATCTGTATCGAACCCTGATCGAAGGCCTGTGGGAGCAGGATCCCGACCGCTACGGTCCGCCGCCCGGCGACTGAATCGGGCGTCTGAATACCAGCCGCGCCCAGTCGTCCCTGGAGGCCAGCACGGGACCGTCGAGAGGGTCCCGATAAGCCTGCGCCACCTCGTCGGTCTGCTCGACCAGGACACCCGACATGACCAGCGACGCCCCGGGCTTGAGACAGCCTGAAAGACGAGGCGCCAGATCGATCAATGGCCCGGCCAGGATATTGGCGAGGACCAGTTCCACGGCGAGCGGCGCGAAGTCACCTGGCAGCAAGACCTCGATCCGATCCGACACCCCGTTTCTCCTGGCATTGTCTCGTGTCGCCTCGAGCGCCTGCGGGTCATGATCGACGGCGATGATCCGTGCCGCTCCCTGGAGGGCTGCGGCAATCGCCAGCACGCCCGAGCCGCAGCCGTAGTCGATCACGGTCTGACGGTTCAGGTCCTGGCCGTCCAGCCATTCCAGGCAGAGCGCCGTGGTCGGGTGCGTACCGCTGCCGAAGGCCAGGCCGGGGTCGAGCTGAATCACCCTGGACCAGCTCGGGTCCGGATCGATATGGCTGGGACAGATCCACAGGTCCTGGCCGAACTGCATCGGCTGATAGGCGTCCATCCAGGCGCGAACCCAGTCGCGATCGGCCAGGGTCGAGATCCGGATGCCGGCCGCCTCGATCAGGATGCCCCGGGTAGACAACCGCGAGGCCAGGTGGATCGGGTCGGGGCTTGAATCGAACAGCGCCTCGGCCAGCACCTGTGGCCACAGGAGACGCTCGCCAGGACCCGGTTCATGAACCGGATGATCCTCGGCATCGAGCAGGGTCACGGCCTGGGCGCCGGCCTCGAACAGGGCCTCTTCGGCGCGCTCGACCTGGCCCGGGTCGAGATCCAGACGGGCGAGAAACCAGGTTTCAGGGGAGGATCTCATGGCTGGTCCTTCAACTCAGATCGCCCCAGCGTGCCTGAAGAGCCGAGAGCACGGCGGGCCCGGCGGTTTCAGTGCGCAGCACGCGCGGACCCATGCGCAGACCCCGGAAACCGAGCATGTCCAGAACGCGGATATCCTTCTCGCTGAATCCGCCCTCCGGGCCGACGGCCAGGACAATCGGCTGATCCGCGACCCGCTCCAGATCATTCAGGCCCTGCTCGGCCATAGGGTCGAGATACAGCCCCAGTCCGGGGCGCGAGTTCAGCTCGTTGAGCGCAAGCAGTGGACGAAGCTCCGGAATGCAGACCCGGCCACACTGCTCGCAGGCCGAAATGACGACGCTGTGCCAGTGGGCCAGGCGCTTTTCGGCGCGAGCTCCGGAGAGCCTGACTTCGGTGCGCTCGCTGAAGACCGGCTGGATGGCGGTTACCCCCAGCTCGACGGATTTCTGCAGCGCCCAGTCCATCCGATCGCCACGGCCGACGGCCTGGATCAGGGTGATGTCCAGCGGCGATTCGGTGTTCGGCTGATCGGTGCGGGTCAGCTCGACGCTGCAGCGCTCGCGCCCGGTCATAGCGCTGATGCGGCCCTGGTGCTCCCGGCCATCGCCGTTGAACAGCGTGACCAGATCGCCCTCGCGACGGCGCAGCACCCTGAGCAGGTGATGGGCCGGCGGTCCCTGCAGCTCGATGGTTTCGCCCACCTGCATGGCCTGATCGCTGAACAGACGGATGCGCCGCATCAGGGCCGCGTGACCTGATCGATGGATTCGATTGCGGCGCGCGCCAGCCGATCGATCTCCTCCTCGGTGATCACGTAGGGCGGCATGAAATAGACCACGTTGCCGAGGGGGCGCAGGAGCATCTCGCGCTTCAGGGCCTGCTGATAGACCTGGATGCCACGGCGCTCCGCCCAGGGGTAGGGCTGGCCGTTGGCCTGGCCCATCTCCATGGCCAGAATCATCCCGTGCTGGCGGATGTCGAGGATGTTGGGGTGGTCCTCGAGCTCGGCGACCTGCTCGCGCATGCGGCGCGCCTTGACCCGATTATCGGCCAGGACGTCGCCGGCCTCGAACAGGTCGAGCGTGGCCAGCGCGGCCGCACAGCACAGGGCGTTGCCGGTGTAGCTGTGCGAATGCATGAAGCCCCGGGTCAGGTCGTAGTCGTGGTAGAAGGCCTGGTAGACCTCCTCGGTGGTCAGTACCGTCGAGAGCGGAAGAAAGCCTCCGGTCAGTCCCTTGGACAGGCACATGAAGTCGGGCCGGATCCCGGCCTGTTCGCAGGCAAACAGGGTGCCGGTGCGCCCGAAACCGACGGCGATCTCATCGGCGATCAGATGCACACCATAGCGATCGCAGGCCGCGCGCAGCTTCTCCAGATAGACCGGGTGATACATGCGCATACCGCCGGCGCACTGGACCAGCGGCTCGACGATGACCGCGGCGATCTCGCCGTGTCGTTCGGCGAGCAGCGCTTCCATCTGCTGAAATCTGAGCTGACTGTGATCCGCCCAGCTCGCGCCGGGCTCGCGCTCGAAGCAGTCGGGTGACTCGACGACGATCGGCTCGAGGAGCAGGGGCTGGTAGATGTCACGGTACAGGCCGACATCGCCGACCGCCAGTGCACCGAGGGTCTCGCCGTGGTAGCTGCCGGACAGGCAGACGAAGCGGGTCTTGCTTGATTGGCCGTTGTTGAGCCAGTAGTGAAACGACATCTTCAGGGCGATCTCGACCGCCGCTGATCCGGAGTCGGCGTAGAAGACGCGGGACAGGCCGGGCGGGGCGAGCTGGCAGAGCCGCTCGGCCAGTTCCACCGCGGGCGCATGGCTGAAGCCTGCCAGTATCACGTGTTCGAGTTCGCGCGCCTGGGCGGCGATCCTCCCGGCAATGGTCTCGTTGGCGTGACCGAACAGGTTGACCCACCAGGAGCTGATCGCATCGAGATAGCGATTGCCGTCATGGTCTTCCAGCCAGACGCCCTGGCCGCGACGGATCGGAACCATCGGCAGCCACTCATGGTCTTTCATCTGTGAGCACGGGTGCCAGACCCGCGCCAGATCGCGCTCGCGCCAGGATTGATTGCTCATCGCGGATTGATCATGGTGAAGCATTCATCGGTAGTCGTTCCAGCCGCCGAGATGTCGCGCCTGCATTGGCACCCTGACCGACTTCGGTGGTGGGTGTCAGGGCGCTCGCGTCGGCGTATCATGGTCGGATGGAATTCAACAATCTTCCGAAAGAAACAGGCGGACAAGGTAGCAGAGAATGAGCGCATTTCGCAGCCGCGCAGCGGGTTTTTCGCTGATCGAGATTCTGGTCGTTGTCGTGATCATCGGCATTCTGGCCGCGGTGGTCGTGCCGCGGGTGATGGATGAGCCGGATCGGGCTCGCGTGACCAAGGCTGCTCAGGATGTGCAGGCCCTGGTCACCGGGCTCAATATGTACAAGCTCGACAACTACCAGTATCCCTCCACCGAGCAGGGCCTGGAGGCGCTGGTCCGCCGACCGTCAGGCCAGCCCGAGGCACCGAACTGGAAATCCGGCGGCTATATCGACCGACTTCCGATGGATCCCTGGGGCAGACCCTATCAGTATCTCAATCCGGGCCTGAAGGGGGAGATCGATGTCTGGTCGTTCGGCGCCAACGGCATGCCGGGCGGCGAGGGGATCAATGCCGAGATCGGAAACTGGGAGGATTGAGGTCCCGATGCGCTCGGCGCGCGGCTTCACGCTGATCGAGGTGCTGGTGGTGCTTGCCATCGCCGCGACCCTGACCACGCTGGTTGTTCTTCGTTTCGGCACCTGGCAGGACCCGGATGATCCGCAGCGCATCCTCGAGCGGCTTGCCGCACGAATCGACCACCAATGCGAGCAGGCGCTGTTCCAGTCGCGCCCGCGCGGCCTCAGACTCACGGCCCGTGGCTATGACGTCTGGCAGGGCGGGCCCGATGGCTGGCAGCCGCTGCCCCAGCAGGGGCCGGATCAGGCGCAGTCGATCCCCCGTTCGCTGGAGTTTGCCCTGGAGCTGGGCGGCTATCCGGTCGATCTGCCCGATCCAGGTGCTGGTCCTGATTCGGCCCGCGAGAGCGGCGAGTCCGGGTCGATCAGTCCCCAGCTCATCTGTCAACCGCTCGGCGAGTTGACGCCGTTTCGCCTGACCCTGACCGAAGCCCAGGGCGAGCCCTGGACTCTCGAAGGCGATGCCAGCGGTCGCCTGACGCTGCCACAGGATCGGCCATGAGTCGCGGCTCTGGTGCCGCCGGTTTCACGCTGCTCGAGGTGCTGGTCGCGCTTCTGGTCGTCGCCATCGCGGTGGCCGCACTCGGCCGGGTCGGCGCCCAGGGCCTGGATGCGCAGGCCGAGGCAGAAGCCCGGACGATGGCGCTGTGGGTGGCCGACAACGCGATTTCCGAGCTCAGGCTGGAGGCCAATGTACCGGCCGATCGGCGCTCCGGTACCAGCCGGATGGGGGATCGCAGCTGGTACTGGGATGCCCTGATTCAACCGGCACCCGGAGAACAGATGCTGCGGGTCGATATTCTGGTCTATGCCGAGGCCGGTCGCGAATCGCCCGTCCTCAGCCATACCGGGTTCCTGCCGCTATGACTTGGCGCAGCTTCGCAAGCCCCAGCCGGGGATATACCCTGATCGAAGTGCTCGTGGCAGTGCTGGTATTTGCGGTGCTTGCCGCCAGCGCCTACAGCGCGCTCGATGCGCTGTCGCGAGCGACGACCTCGCATCGCGATCACGCCGCAGAGCTGGCCGCCCTGCAGCTGGGCGTGACCCGCCTGACCGCCGATATCCGTCAGCTCAGTCATCGCCGCGCCCGCAATGGTTTCGGTCAGACCGGACCCGCCTTGAGTGGCTCGCTGACCGGGCTGGAGGGCATGCGGGTCGGCTGGGCCAATCCGAATGAGCTGCGGCGCAGCCAGCTTCAGCGCTTCGCCTGGCAGTTCGACGGCCAGGACCTGATTCGCCTGGCCTGGCCGGTGACCGATCCTGCGCCCGGCGTGGTACCGGTGCCGGAGACGATCGACCTGGCGGTCCGCGACCTGCGCCTGGCCTACCGGGATCGAAATGGCGGCTGGCACGATCAATGGCCGCCCCGAACAGCCAGCGATCAGGCGCTTCCTGTCGCCGTCGAGGTGCTTCTCGAGACCGATCGCTTCGGTTCGGTTCGACGGCTGTTGCTGCTCGAATGATGGCCGGGCGACGACGTTCTCCATCGATCCGCCCCGCCCGCCAGCGCGGAGCCGCGCTCCTGATCGCTCTGGTCGTGGCGGCCCTGGCCAGCATCCTGGCACTGAGCGTGATCGAGCGCGGGCAGTCGACGATGGCCCGAACCCAGGCGGTTCTGGATAGCGAGCGCGCCTATCAGTACGCGCTCGGCATGGAACTGCTGGCCCGTGATCTGATCGATCAGGCGCGAGCCGAGGGTGCTGACCCGGAGATGCTCAACGGCAACTGGACGCCGGTGTTCCAGGTCCCGGGTGGTCGCGTTCAGGGCCGGCTGCTGGACCAGCAGGCGCGCTTCAACCTGAACGCACTGGCCCATCCGGATGCGGCCACGCGCGAAGACGCTCTGCAGATCCTCGAGCGGCTGCTCGATCTGCTTGGTCTGGACGCGGTGATCGCGCTTGAGCTGGCCGACTGGGTCGAGGGTGCTGCGGTGGCCCGCCCCGGCAGCGCCGGCAACAGCGTCTATGCCGGTTTTCGTCCCCCCTACCGCATGGCCGGCGTGGCCCTGGCCCACCCCAGCGAGCTGCGCTGGTTGCGCAGCATGACGCCGCAGGCCTATGCACTTCTGTCGACCTACATCACGACGCTGTCCGAGCCCGATCTGCGCGTCAACATCAACACCGCATCACCGCCGGTGCTCGCCGCGCTGATTCCGGAGATGTCGCTCGAGCAGGCCGAACGCGTCCTGGCCGACGGCCCCTGGCGGGAACTGCGCGATTTTCTGGCCCACCCGGTCCTGCAGATGCAGCCGATCGCCGATATCGAGCTGCGGCGCAGGATCAGTATCACCAGCGAGGACTATCTCGCCCAGGCAAGAGTCACTCTGGGCGGGGTCGAGCGTGACTACTTCGGACTGATCCAGCTGGGGGGAACGGGTTATGATTTCCGCTGGTTCAGCCAGGGTGTCCCCTGACCATGACGGCTTCAAGTGAGCGCCAAGTGATTCTGCATGCGGGTGCGATGCGCTGGGCATGGCGCCGCCTGGGGCGGGACCTCGAGGTGCAGAGTCAGGGCGAGTCGCCGCCCGGGGTCGTGGGATGGGCCTCGTCGGCACCCGTGCGCGTTCTTGTCGATGCCTCCCAGTGTCTCGGGCTTCGCCTCGAGCTGCCCCGAATGAGCGCATCGAAACAGGCCCAGGCATTGCGCTGGGCGGCCGAAGAGCATCTGGCCAGCTCGGCCGAGGATGAACATGTCGTGGCCGGGCCGCGGGACGATGCCGACCGACTGTGCTGTGTCGTGATCGGGCAGGCCCCGATGCATGACCTGATGGCGGCGCTCCACGGTCAGGCGGTCGAGCAGGTGGTGCCCGACGCGCTCTGCCTGCCCTACCAGCAGGGGCATGTCAGCCTGGCGGCCCTAGAATCGCGGATACTGGCGCGCTGGGGTGACTGGGAGTTCGGCAGTTTCGAGCCGGAGCTGATTACCGAGCTGTTGTCCGCCCTGCCCGGTGAGCCGACGCTGGACTGGTTCGGCGGTGCGCTGCCCGAAGCCCTGCAGTCGCTTCCGCTCGAGCACCGCAGCAGTGATGCCCTTGATGTCCTTGCCCGGGGCCTGACCACTGCCCCGATCAATCTGCTGACCGGGGACTACGCATCGGACAGCAGCCAGGTGGCCCGTTCCTACTGGCGCTATGCCGGGATCGCAGCGGTCATCACCACCGTGCTGGCCCTGGGCGGCGCCTTTCTCGAACTCAAGATGCTCGAGCATCGGTCGGCCGATCTGGCGACCGAGCTGGATGCTCAGTTCGCAGCTGCTTTCCCCGGTGTGCCGCCTGCCGGTCGGCATCTCGAGCAGGCGCAGCGCCAGCTCTCTGGCCTGCGCTTCGGTGAAGCGGCCGGACTGCTGGATCTGATGAACCGGGCCGCGCCGGTGATTGCCGGTCAATCCGCTCTGGTGCTGGATGCCATGAGCTTTCGCGAGGGCCGGCTCGAGTTTGTCGTGCGCGCCGCCGATGGTGCCGCGCTGGAGAATCTGGCCAGGCGGCTGCGCGCGCTGAGCCTGGAGGCCGAGCTGCAGTCGCTTCGCCTGGAGGAGGGTGGTGCGAGTGGGCGCCTGCTGTTGACTCAGGCGGGCGGTGTATGAAGGACTGGTTCCAGCAGCTCGAGGCGCGCCAGCGCATCGTCCTGATGGCCGCGGCGCTCGTGCTGTTCGGCCTGTTTCTGTTCGTCCAGGTCTGGGAGCCGATCAAGCAGGCCAGTGCCATGGAGCGCGAGCGTATCGCGCAGCAGCAGGCTCTGCTGGACTGGCTGGTGGCGATCACGCCGATGGCCCGGCAGCTCCAGCAGCAGCGAATGACCCAGCGCCGTGACAGCGACCAGTCCCTGCTCGGCCTGGCCGATCAGACGGCGCGTGCAGCCGGACTGGCCTCGGCCCTGACCCGGATTGAACCGGCCGGCCAGGACCAGGTGCGCGTCTGGCTCGACAATGCCGATTTCATTCGCATGATGGGCTGGCTTCAGCAGCTCTCCAGTCAGCATCCGGTCGACGTCGACCAGATGTCCGCCGATCGCGCCTCTGGCGAGGGTCGAGTCAATGTCCGAGTCACGTTGAGCGAGGATGCGTAGGCTTTTTCTTGTCGCCCTGCTGGTGCTGCCCGTGATCGTGCTCCTGACCCTGCCGGCCGGACTGGTGATCCCGCGTTTCGATCCACCGGCGGCGCTCGGCCAGTACGGCGGGACCGTCTGGTCCGGTCATGCGCGCTGGCGCCAGGCCGGCCAGGTGCCGATGACCCTGAGCTGGAACTGGTCATGGCCCTGGCGCTGGCACTGGGAAGCCGCCGATGGCGTCAGCCGAATCCAGGGGCAGTGGCGGCCGGGGCAGGGCATCGACCTGAGCCAGGTTGCCGGAAGCCTGGCGATCCAGCGACTGGATCTGGCGGCCTGGTTGCCCCTGAGCCCGCCCCAGGGCGTTCTCCGCCTGGAGCTGGAATCGGTTCGAATTCCCCAGGCCGGAGCCCCCCGCATCGTGGGTGTCGCGGTCTGGGAGGACGCGCGACTGGCTGGCGTGGTGCAGGAGGACCTGGGGCAGATCCAGGTCCGATTCGAGCCACCCCAGGCGGGCCCCGAGGAACGTCAGACTGCCCGGATACAGAGCCTGGCTGCCGCAGCCGTCATGGTGCAGGGATCGATCGAATTCGGCACCAGGACCTATGATGTCGATCTCTGGTTGCAGGCCAGTCCCGATCGCCCCGACCTGGCCGGTCAGCTCGGCAGTCTGGGCGAGCGTCAGCCCGACGGCCGGGTCCGGATTCGACTGCAGGGCGCCTCGGGCCTCGACCCAACCGACTTGAACTGATCAGACAGGGAGCAAGAAACACCAATGCGCATTGATCTACAGCAGGCTCTGGCGGCGGCCACTCGAGCCGCCAGGCAGGCCGATCAGATCGCCATGCAGTACTTCAACGGCGAGCTCGAAGTCGAGCGCAAGTCGGACGCCAGCCCGGTCACGGAAGCGGATCGAGCCTGCGAGCGGGCGATCCGGGCAATCCTCCTGGAGGCCTTCCCTGAACACGCGATCCACGGAGAGGAATACGGCCAGAAAGGTCAGGGCAATGTGCTCTGGCTGGTCGATCCGATCGACGGTACCCGCAGTTTCATCCGTGGTCTGCCCTTCTGGTCGGTGCAGATCGCCCTGATGGTCGACGATGAGCTGGTGCTGGGCGTGTCCTCGGCGCCGGCCTTCGGCGAACAGGCCTGGGCCATCGCGGGGCAGGGCGCCTATGTCAACGGCCGGCGGGTCGAGTGCCGGGGCTGTGAGTCGATCGAGGCCGCCGATCTGAGTTTCGGAAATCTGCGCACGCTTGCGCGCGGTCCGGACTGGGCCTGGGCGGGTCAGCTGTTTTCGCGTGCGGCTCGCAGTCGGGCCTATGGCGATTTCTATTCCTATCACCGTCTGGCCGATGGTGGCCAGGATGCCGTGATCGAGAGCGACGTCAATATCCTCGATATCGCGGCACTGACCGTTCTGGTCCGCGAGGCCGGTGCCGTGATCACCGACCTGGAAGGCGCGCCGATCGGGCTCGAGACCACCTCCATCCTCGCCGCTGGTCCCGCGCTTCATGCCCGGTTGCTATCCTCGAAGCATGAATGAACTCAAGCCCAAGACCCTGCCGATCATTCACGAGCTGCGAGAGCGCCGGCCCGCTGATCTGTTCAAGGTCGAACAACTCGATCTCGAATTCTCCAACGGCGAGCGACGAACCTATGAGCGCCTGAAAAGCCGCGGCCTCGGCGCAGTCATCATCGCCGCCATGCCCGATGACGATCACGTGCTGCTGATTCGTGAATACGCCTGCGGTGTGCATCGCTACGAACTGGGCCTGCCCAAGGGGCGGCTCGAGCCCGGGGAAGACCACCTGACCGGCGCCAACCGGGAACTGCAGGAAGAATGCGGTTATGCAGCCCGTGATCTTCGCGACATCGGTCGCCTGACCCTGGCGCCGGGATACATGACCCACGCGACCCACGTGGTTCTGGCCCGCGATCTCTACCCGTCGCGCCTGCCCGGTGATGAGCCTGAAGCGCTGGATGTGATCCACTGGCCGCTGGACCGTCTCTCCGAGCTGGTCCAGCGTGATGACTGCACCGAAGGTCGAACGATTGCTGCGCTGTACATGGCCCGGGATCTGGCTCGCCTCGACCGCTGAACCCCCGGCGAACTGCGGATCGCCGGTGCCTGAGAGGATCAGGAAGCAGGGTCGTGCCGGTGCCGTCTGCGCAGGCTGAGGGTGATCAACAATAGCCCTGCCATCAGCGCCAGGCTGGCCACGAGACTCATGCTCGGAACCGGCAGTGTGGGTTGCGGCGGCAGCCCCATCACCGCCACGGCGAGGGACTGACGGTCGACTTCGACTTCGATCGGCCCGCCGGTGGGCGTGGTCGTCCAGCCCTTGGTGACCTGGGTATCGCGCCAGGCTCTGCGGTAGATCAGACGCGCCGACACTTCGGCGCTGGCGTCCATCTCCAGGCCGCTCAAATCGAATCGATACTCCGATACATCGGTGGCGCCTGAGGGAATGCGGGTATCGCTGCTGACGCCTTCAGCGTCGATGAACAGGACCGGGCGCACCACCGGACCTTCGCCGTTGATCCGGCCCTCGAGGACGCGCGCAAAGCCCTTCCCGGGCCGCCCGGCCAGATCATTCGGGTCGCTGCCGCCCTGCGCACTGCCGTAGAACGGGATGACTTCTCCCCCCGTTTGCCCGAGGGCGCTGCCCCCGATGCTGGCTTCGATGACCAGCAAGGCATTGCGGATGGAAATGCCGGTCGGGAAGTGGTGGCCGGCGCCGGCGTTGGTGACCGCTGCGGTGACCAGCAGCTCATCGCCGACCTGGCTGGCTTGCAACGACAGGTCGATCGATTCGCTGAGCGTGGTCGGAGTCGATCCGGTAAAGGTATGGCTGCGCCGCTGGCTGGCGACGCGCTCAGGCTGGCCGCCCAGGGAGGAGATCGGACCGGCGCTCTCGGCGGCCGGCATGTGACAGTCCTGGCAGGCCATGAACTCCGGCCCCTCGACCGCAAAGGGTGAG
This sequence comes from uncultured Wenzhouxiangella sp., assembly GCA_964439915.1. Classification (GTDB taxonomy): domain Bacteria; phylum Pseudomonadota; class Gammaproteobacteria; order Xanthomonadales; family Wenzhouxiangellaceae; genus Wenzhouxiangella. The sequence goes on from CAYTQT010000008.1 coordinate 46,555, forward strand.
GCCAGCCACTCGGTGTAGGTATTCTGGCCAGGTGCGCCGGTCTCGGGGTTGTTGTACTCGTGACAGGAGGCGCAGAATCTCGATTCGGTGAAGCGCGGCTGGTAGGACGCGCGCATGGTCGAGAAGCTGACGTCGTCGAGCGGACCCCAGACCCAGAACTGGGTCGCGAAATCGTCCGGGTAGCGGTACTGGGCGTTGCCCAGATGATGCAGCGCCGAGACGTTCTCGTTGACGTCGGCCATCTGATGGCAGGCCAGGCAGGTCACCCCATCCAGACCCCCGATCAGTCCCACCTCGTCGAGGAAGACGTTACCCGGATCCTGCATGTCGGCCAGCGGGGTGTGGCAGGTGGCGCAGAAACCGGTGTCGTCGGGATCGTGCAGATCACGGAAGACATAGCCATTGCTGCCGCCCGGGGTTCCGGTACCCGAGAACAGGTCCAGGACCCATTCGTTGACGCCGGCGTTGGAGTGCGTGGACTGCTGCCACTCCTGGTGCTGATCGGCGTGGCAGGCGACGCAGTTGAACGAGCTTCCTGGCTCGTAGAGTGAGGGTAGATCATCGATCGGCAGGCGCTGCATCGAGATCAGGACATCATCGCCGTCCGCAGCGCTTGCCGAGCCGGTGATGTAGTTGATCTTGCGCGTCGGGTCATAAGTGGTCACCGCCGTGATCACCGCAGATCCGGCAGGCGTGTCGGTCAGTGTGAACTGGCCGTCGGCGTCGGTCAGGACCGGCTCACCGGTGGTGGTCTGCACGCGGACCCGCGCGCCTGCCACCGGCAGGCCGCTGTCGGCATCGATCACCTGGCCGGTAATGTCGGGTCGGGCAACGGAGGGCCAGAACATAAGCACGGCCACGAAGGCCAGGGTCAGCGTTTTCATCAAAATGGTTTCAGTACGGCAAGAAGAACGATCAGGATCAGAAACAGGGCGGGCACCTCATTGAACAAGCGATAGAAGCGCGACGAGCGTGTGTTGGCGCTTGCTGCAAACTGCCTCACGATACGAATGCAATAGAGATGATAAGCCACCAGGCCTGCGACCAGCAAAAGCTTGGCGTGCATCCAGCCCTGGCTCAGCCAGCCGGGGGCGGCCAGCAGGCTGGCCAGTCCGAAGCCGATCGCAAGCGCGCCGCCGATGTGGGTAATCATCAGCAGCCTGTGCTGCATGACCTTGAACAGGGCCATGGTGTCGGCGGACTGGCCTTCTGCTGCATAGACGAACAGCCGCGGCAGGTAGAAGAGCCCGGCGAACCAGGTCACCACGAAGATCAGATGAAAGGCTTTGAGCCAGAGCATTCCAGAACGGGTGTCGGTGGCGGGACGAGGCGCTATTCTGGCCCAGCTTGCCGAAGGAAACAAATTTTCTGTTTGTCACTGCGGCTTGACTGTTGCTGCAGGCTACGGGTATAAACAGGGCGCGCAGAATGTTCTGTTTCCATGAACGAAACGTTTGCGAAGCATTAAAAGGTGCCGAACGAGTACATCCGAATGAGTGCGCCTGCAATTCCGGTTTGGGGCAATCTGTTGAAGCGGTCCGCAGGGCCGCTTTTTTTTATCCGAGTCTTGAACTGTTCACTCGTGGCAATGATTTATACTGGGGTTTCGCGTTTCCTCAAGAATCGGAGTGTTCCATGTCAGATTCGCCCCAGATGATCTTTACCGATGCGGCTGCAGCCAAGGTTCGCGAACTGATTCTGGAAGAAGCCAACCCGGAGCTCAAGCTGCGCGTCTACATCACCGGTGGGGGCTGCTCGGGATTCCAGTACGGTTTTACCTTCGATGAATCCATCGAGGAGGGTGATGTGACCGTTGAGCGTAATGCCGTCACTCTGGTGGTCGATCCGCTCAGCTTTCAGTACCTCGAAGGTGCCGAAGTCGACTACAGCGAAAGCCTTCAGGGAGCGCGCTTCGTGATTCGAAATCCGAATGCGGCCACGACCTGTGGCTGCGGTTCTTCTTTCGGAATGGCCTGATCGCACGCCTGCGATGTTCGCGCCCCGGCTGATGTTATTAACCCGGCAACCATTCAGATCGCATTCACGGCATCAGGAATGGAGCGAATCAAGGCGTCGCTCGCCGGCAAGGGTTGTTTCCTTGGCAAGAGCGAGAACGCAGAGTCGGGCCATTCCTGCTGCCCCTAACTTGTTGAATCAAAATGATAGGCCGCGCTGTGCCTGGCAATGGACGGCGTTAGCGAAACTTGCTGTAGAACCACTACAGCGGCGTTCCGCTGCCTTGCCCTCGTCAGGCGCAGCGCGGCTGAACGCGATCTGAATGGTTGCCGGGTTAATAATCAGGTTGGAGCCGCAGCGGTGACCATTCTTGCCATTCTGATCGGGCTGCTGATCAGCCACTACGCCACGGGCGTGAGACATCTTCGGCGTTTCGAGCCCCTTCTCGCTCCGGCCCGTTGGGCCCATCGAATCTGGCCGCAGCCCTCGTGGCTGGTCATGCTGGTGATGATCCTGACCTGCCTGCTGGCAGCGGGACTGGCCGAGTGGCTCCTGATCGGCCTGGCCGGAACCCTGGGTTGGTTCGTCCTGGCGCTGTTCGTGTTCATCTACTGTCTCGGTCCCAGGGATCTGGACAAGGACGTTCAGCTGTTGCTCGAGCGTGGGCCGGACAGTGCGGATCCTGCGGTGGCCGAGGCCCTGCGCTCCATGCGTCTGCAGCCAGACGCCGACGCGCAGGCGGCATCGGCTGCAGTCCATCATGCCGCCCTGTCGCGCTGGTTCGGGCTGTTTTTCTGGTTCGTGGTGCTGGGGATTCCCGGCGCATTGCTCTACCGTCTGGTCCGAGCGGGTCTGCAGGGGTCCTTCGACGCCGACTCCAGCGACTGGTTGGCGCGCCTGCGCCTGGTGCTTGACTGGCCCGTGCTGGTCCTCGTGGTTCTCTCTGCCGGCCTGTGCAGTGATCTCGATCGCGTGATCGATGTCTGGCGTGATCAACCCGAAGGATCGATGATACGGGGAGTCACGCCGGACCTGCTTGACCGCGTTGCCGGCATCGCTGTGGCGCCCGGAGCACCGGTCACTGACGGCCTGGCTTCGGCCCACCGGCTGGTGTGGCGAATGCTGATCCTGTGGCTGGTCGTTATGAGCCTGATTCTGATCGCCGGCTGGATGGTCTGAGCGCAGATCGCGCGGTTGATTCCCGAGGAATTGACTTTCACGACCCTTGTGAAGTAGTGTGATGCGGTTCACGCTACTAGGGGTTTGATGTGGGGCATTCCGGCGTAGACATTCGTCAGATTCTGCTGTCGATGCGCACCCGCCTTGGCGAGCGGGGTATGGGCGAAAAAGTGGAGAAAGCCTGGCTGTACTGGGCCAGGGATTTTCTTCTCGCTCACCCGGACCGCAAGCCGGATCAACTGGGTGCTGACGACATTCAACGCCATGTCGAGTCGCGGGCTCGCGCGCGGCAGGTCAGCCAGGCGGTGCAGCACCAGATGATCCGGGCCTGCGTTTTCATGCTGCGCGACGTTCTCGGCTCCGATTCTTCCGAGCTGTCCATGCTCTGGCAATCGACCCGCTCCGCCCCGAGACCGGTGATCCTGACGCCGGGCCAGGTGCAGACACTTCTCGCTGAGCTCGATGGGCCTTCGTGGTTGATGGCCTCGTTATCCTATGGTGCCGGGCTGCGGCTTCGGGAGTGCGTGCGGCTGAGAGTTCGTGACATCAAGGACCATCGAATAGTCGTTTGCGATGGCAGTGGTCGGATGCTGCGCGAAACAGTTCTGCCCGAACGCGTTCGTGACCCTCTGCGCGCTCACCTGGAAAAGCTCAAGATCCGGCACATACGAGAGCTCGCCGACGGATTCGGCGGCGTCCAGTTGCCGCTGAACTCAGGCGTGCCTGCTTCGTCCGGTCGGTCCTGGGCCTGGCAATTCCTGTTTCCCGGCCCCTACATGAGTGATTCCGGCGGGCCGGTTTCTCATGCCCTGCGCACACACACAAGCCCGATGGAGATTCGCCAGGCCATCGAGCAGGCCGCGCGCATGGCCGAAATCGACCGACCGATGTCGGAAAATATCCTGCGCAACAGCTTTGCGGCGCATCTGCTCCAGCGCGGCGTGGCCATGGCCGATGTGGAAAGACTGCTCGGCGTGGGTCCGACTGATCAAAGCCAACGCGCCAACGCGCCGACGGTGTCCAGAGCCGCAACAAAAATGGATCGCTCAGCGGCCGGCTTCTGATCGCTGCGGTTCGCATCGGGCTCGTATCAGCGGGGGCGTCTCCGCGAATCGACGGTCTGATCGGCATAGCCGCTCAACTCCATGTAGCCGCGGCCGATCGGGCGCTCACCCTCGCCTTGCCGAATATCGACCATGCCTTCCCAGTAGGGTACGGAGGCGCGCCAGCGCTGATTGTCGAAGGCCGCATCGACGAGCAGATCGATGCCGTGTTCCGGCACCTCGATGCGCCAGCTCAGGGGCCATTCCACCCCCTCCTGGTCGCGCCAGTACCGGTCGCTGCGGGCTGAAAAGTCACTGGCTTCCAGAATGCTGTAACGGCCGTCGGGCCAGACCAGGCTGCCGGCGGAAAACTCCGACGCACTCCCATCGTGGTGCCGCAGACGATAGACCATCAGATCCCGACCATCGTCGAGCTGCAGAGCAAACCAGTCCCAGCCAGCCAGGCTCTCATCGAGCTGGCCGGAGCCCCACTCCCGGTCCAGCCAGGCCAGTCCGCTGACCTCGCCCGACCAGTCGCCAACCGACAGATGACCGCTGGCATTCAGCCGTGTGTGGGAGTAATAGCGTGACGCCTGACCGGGCTTAGGTCCCTTCCTGCTGAAGCCATCGCGCCCCTGCAGGACCTTGCTGCGATCCGGAACGAGTTCCAGGGACAGACCCATGGCGTTGGCCATGGCTTCGAGCTGCCAGCCCGGATCCATGGCATCGACCCGCCATGACCCCAGCCACCAGCGTTCGGTGCTGGCGCCGGCCAGGCCGAGGGCGTCGCGGGCAAAACGTTCTTCGCTATGGAACTGCTCATTGGCGTGATCGCTGATGGCAAAGTGGGCCATCCACAGGTGCTCGCTGTCCCAGGCCGAACCGGTCGCCTCGGAGTCACCCAGCTTGAAGCGAAACAGCGTGTACTGAAAACCGAAGCGGCGACCGTCGGCCGAGGCCAGATTGCCGGTGAAATACCACCATTCGTTGCGGTAGGCATCGTGGCTGGCATGATCGGCGGGAAAGGTCAGGGGAACGGGTCCGGTGACCCGCTCGACATCGGCGGCGTCCCCGCCGAGAACAGCAGACAGGGCAATCGGATCCGCTCGGTGGGCCGGCTCATGGGTCTGCAGCTCCAGCCAGAGCAGAAGGCCGGCGATGACAAGACAGAGGAGGATCGGGATCGGGCGCATCATCGCTGCCCCTTCAGCTGTCCCGCAGCCTGTAGACGCCCGATCGACCAGGACGGTATCAATCCGGCCAGCAATCCGGCGGTCAGGGCGATCGGCAGGAGCTGAATCCAGGGCAGGAGAGTGAACTCCAGGGGAACGCTCCAACCGAAAGCCCTCGGCTGAACTGCCAGCGACAGTACGGCATGGATCAGCGCGCTGATCGGAATCGCGAGCAGGGCCGCGACCAGCGCCAGGCCGACGGTCTGGGTCAGGACCCAGCGGGTCAGTCCGCCACGCGTCAGGCCCAGGGCCCGCAGCGTGGCGTATTCGCGCCTGCGCTCCAGACCCAGCGCCATCAGCGCGCTGACCAGGGAAATCACCGCGATCAGGCCGACCAGCAGTGCCAGGGCCTGGGTGATGCGGAAGGTCCGGTCGAAGACCCCCAGCGTGATCCTGCGCACCTCCTCACGCAGGGTCAGGTCGAGCCGGGACGGTGCCAGGTCGAGCCGATCTGCCAGCTCGATCAGGTCCGGAATGCGATGGTCCGGAGCCAGGTACAGACCGACGCTGTCGCGTGAACTATCGTTGAACCATTGTCTGAACCAGGCGCCTGCCACGGCGATCTGGCCGCTGTCGTTGGCATAATCCCGATAGATCCCGACGATCGGGCGCTCGATGGTCCCCGAGGGCGTGGTCAAGGCAATGCTTTCGCCGAGGGATACGGCCTGCCGCCGCGCCAGGGGTTCGGAAACAAGCAGGCCCAGACCCTGATCGAAGCGATGCCAGTCTTCCGTTTCGCCGCCGGCCAGAAACTCGAAGCCCTGGCGAGCCACCGGGGGCAGGTCGTAGCCCACCAGCTGGGTGCCGTCGGCTCGACGGAACTGGCGCACTGAGGATACGGCTCGAAACTCCGCCCAGTCGGACTGGATCGATTCGAACTGCGCCGGTGAAATGGACTCGCCCTGAACGCTCAGATAGACATCGGCTCTGAGCAGACGGGTGACCCAGTCATCCACCGCAGAACGAAAGCCGTCTACCATCAGCGCCATCCCGGCACTGAGACCGAGGGCCAGGCTCAGAGCAGCCATGCTGGGCCCAAGTCGCTGTCGCGAAGCCGCTAGCATGCCCAGGGCCCGCCCGGCAAGACTGCCGGGTCCGAGCCTGCGAATGCCCCCGACCAGCGCCATGGCAAGACCGGGGACCACGATCGCGCAGGCGCTCAGCCAGAGGAACAGGCTCAGCAGAGCTGCAACCAGATGGCTGGTGGTCAACAGTACGATGGTGCCCAGGGCGGCCAGTCCGATCGCGGCCAGCCAGAGCCTGCCCGGGGAGGTGGTGCGGGTCGAGCCACGACCGAGCTGGCCGGGGGGGATCCGCAAGGCAGAAGCAATCAGCCCGGAAACACTCAGGCAGGCCAGACCGAGGGTCAGACCGAGAATCCCCAGATACAGGGTCCGGCTCGGCAGGATCTGCTGGCCGGTGACCATGCCGTAGAGCTCTGCGCTTGGATTCTGGATCAGGACCAGCAGGGCGCGGGCCAGCTCGGTGCCCAGCACCAGCCCGAACAGGGTTCCGATCAGCGTCAGTGCCGAAACTTCCAGCAGCAGCCACAGGCGCAGTTGTCCCGGGGTCACGCCAAGTGAGCGGCTCAGACCGATCTGGCGGCGGCGCTGGACCAGCAGGAACGACAGCACGGAGTGGACAACGAACAGGCCGACGACCAGCGCCAGCAGGCTCAGTGCGGTCAGGTTGATCCTGAGCCCGGAGGTCAGGCGCTCCACACTGGCGATTCGATCGCTGGACTCGACCATTTTCAGGCGCGCATCCAGATGCTCGTCCAGCCAGGCCCCGGATCCGGCAGGTGCGCTGATCCAGGACAGTCGACCCGACATGTTCAGGAGCTGCTGCGCCCCGCTCAGATCCATCAGCAGGCGATTGTCGAGCCAGCGTTCGCCGGCCAGAACGGCGAGGATGTCCAGATTAGTGGTCCGACCATCGATGCGGACGCTGACCTGCTCGTCGGCGGTCACGGCCAGGCGCTCGGCCGTGGCCCGATTGATGATGACTCCCCGGGGGTTGGCGAGCAGGCCCGTGGCCGTCCCTCGATGCGCCGCCAGGGTCTGGCCGGCGCTGGCGCTGATCGGGTCGGTCGCTAGCAGCTCCAGAATGATATCCGCGGAGCGCACCCGTTCGGAGATGAAGGGAATCAGCGCTGGACTGCCGGGCTGCCGCAACAGCTCGCTGAACACCTGTTCATCAAGCGCCGTTCCCGGGGGTGCCTCGATCCGCAGGCTGTTGTCGCCCGCCAGGGCTCTGGCGGCCGCATCGAGAGAATCGAGCATGGTGTTGCGCATCAGAGCCACCCCGGTGACCACCGCCACCCCGGCTGCGACACCGACCAGCGCAAGCGCCAGCTGCGCCGGCTGGCGCATGAAGAACTGCCAGGATGCTTTCAACAGGATCTTCATCGCGCTGTTGCGAGCTGCCCGTGGGTCAGATAGAGCGTGTCGTCCATGCGGGCCGCCGCGTCCTGGTTGTGCGTGACCATGAGGACGGCGCAGTCGAGCGCTCGTACGCTCTGGTCGAACAGATCCAGGACGATGTCCGCGCTGTCTGGATCGAGGCTGCCGGTCGGTTCGTCGGCCAGGATGAGTGCGGGCTGATGAATCAGTGCGCGCGCGATCGCGGCCCGCTGCTTTTCACCTCCGGAAAGCTGGGCCGGGAATCGATTCATGAGCCGAGCGATGCCGAGTGAGTCGCACAGCGCCTCAATCGCCTCCCGATCGGTCTGGAGTGCGGTCAACCAGGGCACCATGGCGATGTTGTCGTAGACAGTCAGGCTTTCCACCAGGTTGAAGTCCTGAAATACCAGCCCGACCCGACGCGCTCGAAATCGAGTCAACGCCGGCTCCCGCAGGCCATCAAGCGCCTGACCGTCCAGGGTGATCGTGCCGGCGTCGGGGCGATCCATGCCGGCGGCCAGATGGAGCAGGGTGCTCTTGCCGGAGCCCGAAGCGCCCATGATCGCCAGTCGTTGACCGGCCGCCAGATCGAGATCGACCCCGTCGAGAACCTTGACGGTGTCCATGCCCGATCGAAAGTGCCGGCTGACGCCTTCCAGACTGAGCAGTGCATCAGAATTCACAGGAACGCTCCGAGGAGGGCGGTGATAACGAGCAGCGCCGTGGCCAGGCTGCTCAAACGCAACCTGAGACGTCCATACCAGGGGGCGTGGATGGTCTGCTGCCAGGGTGCGTCGAGCCAAAGGTGCGCGCCAAAGCCCAGGGCCAGTAATGAGGCCGCGCCCGGCAGCGGGAGCAGAATGGCGGGCCAGGCCCCGAGCAGGATCAGATTGCTCGCCAGCACCCGCCAGGTGGTCGCTCTGTGACCAAGGATTGCCTCCATCCAGAGGGTTCCGCACAGGAAGGAAAGGATCAGCAGGCAGTAGGTGATCAACAGGGGTGTCAGCTGGGCCGGGAGGGCGATGATCGAAACCAGGGGCAGCATCAGAAACGGGAGCATGCCGCCCCAGCCGAGACCCTTCACGATCGGTCGGAGTCGATCGGGTGTAGCGCATTGATGGCTCATGACGGATAAATCTGGTGTGGTCTGCTTGCAGTTTAGAGCGCTGGCATGCATGATCGTGTCGCCAGAAATAAAAAGCCCCTGACCGGGAGCCGTGGTCAGGGGCTATGGTGCACGTCCGAAACGGTGGAGGGAGTCAGGGCCTTGGAGGGACCGCTCCGAACGCGGGATCAAGTATCAGCAGATCCGGTGAACTGTCCGTGAACGCGCGTTGCACGTGCTCGTTGTCCGGAACTCGACGCAGTGGTCGCAGTCATATAAACATGCCGATCAGCGCGCGGTTGGAAGTTTTGGCTTGATCCGGGCACTGATTTATTTGGCAGAATGCGCTTTTTGTGGTAGTCTTACCACCAACCTTGGCAAGTCTGCAACGATTTGCAGGGTTCGCAGGGCGCGAAGCGAGGTACATCACTCCGATAGATTGCCCCTCCCCGACCAGGGGAGGGGTTTTTTTTGCCTTCGCTTTCCATCGGGGTTGCCCCGATTTTCTCCTGCGATCCGAATCAGGCGGTCTTGAAACTCAATAAAGCATTTTCGAGAAGGTGTTGTCATGCAGATCAATCTCCTCAAGGCGAAGATCCATCGCGCCACGGTTACCCAGGTCGAGCTGGATTATGAAGGCTCCTGCGCCATCGACGAAGCCCTGCTTGAAGCCTCTGATATCAGGGAATACGAACAGATTCACATCTACAACATCACCAGCGGCGAGCGCTTTGTCACCTATGCGATCCGCGCCGAACGCGACAGCGGTGTGATCAGCGTGAACGGCGCTGCTGCCCACAAGGCATCGGTCGGCGATCTGGTCATCATTGCCGCCTATGCCTCGATGAACGAGGCCCAGGCCGACCAGTTCCAGCCACGACTCGTCTATCCGGACCAGGCCAACCGCATCCGGAAGATCGGCAGCGCCATTCCGGTTCAGGCTGCTTGAACGCGATAAGTGTTGCGTAAAAACAACACGACGTCAGTCCGCGCCGCATGAACACGACCGACCCGACGGATCGGACGCGCTGGGTTCTCGATACGAGCCGTGTTCCACTGAGCGCCGATCAGCGCGCTGACTGCCGGGAAGAGATGGCTGCCAGCGGTCTGGCTCTGGCGGTCGAGCGGTTGTTTTCCGGAGAAGCGGTCAATCCGAGTGAGAATCAGCCAGCGCTCCACATGGCGCTGCGCGCCCATTCGCCTGATCGCTGGCCGGGTCAGGGCCTCGACCCGGAGCTGATCGAGCAGCGAGAGCGCTTCCTTCAACTGGCCGAACAGCTCCATTCAGGCTCGATGGGGATCAACGACCTGATTCATGTCGGTATCGGAGGCTCCGATCTTGGGCCCCGCCTGCTGCTCGAAGCGCTTGGCGACTCATCATCGGCTCTGCGGGTGCATTGTCTTTCCACACTCGATCACCGCGCGCTCCAGCGCCTGCTGGGCTCGCTCGATCCGGCACGGACCGGCCTGATCGTCGCCTCGAAGTCCTTCACCACTGAAGAAACACTGCTCCAGGCCCGGACCGTCGCGAGCTGGCTGGGCGAGAATTTTGTCGCCCGGTCCTGGGCTGCGACCGCCCGCGCCGACCGCGCGGTGGCATTCGGGTTCGAGCCGGATGCCGTACTAGGGTTTCCCGCCTGGACCGGGGGGCGCTTTTCGATGTGGTCCTCGGTCGGCACCAGTGCGGCTGCCGCGATGGGGCGGGAGCGCTTCGAGTCCCTGCTCGCCGGGGCAGCCGCGGCGGACGCCGATTTTCATCAGGCCAGTGTCCAGAGCAGCAACGACCAGCTGGCCCACGAGCTGGCCGGTCTGATGCACGGTCTGTGCCGCCGGCTTGATCTGGCCACGCTCGGTGTGGTGGCTTACGACCCGCGTCTGGCGCTGCTCGGCGACTACCTGCAGCAGCTTGTGATGGAAAGTCTGGGCAAACGCGTCGATCTGTCGGACCGGCCGCTGCGCCAGCCAACCGCGCCGCTGGTGTTTTCAGGACGCGGTACGGACGCCCAGCACGCGATGTTCCAGGCCTTCCATCAGGGCAATGCTGACCATCCCCTGATCCTGGTCGGGACCCTTGAGGACCCGTCGGTGGATCCCGAGTGGCAGCGCACCCAGCTGGCTCATCTTCTCGGCCAGGCTGAAGCCTTCGCGCGGGGCATTCGATCCGAACGGCCCTGTCAGGAACTGCCCGGCGGCCGCCCCGTCAGTCTCCTGATGGCCGATGCGCTGAGCCCCCGGGGTCTGGGCTATCTTCTGGCCAGCTTCGAGCATGCGGTGTTCGTGCTGGCGGTGCTGTGGGGCGTCAATCCCTTCGACCAGTGGGGAGTTGAAGAGGGCAAGCGCCTGGCCCGGGAATTCAAGAAAAAGCTTGAAACCGTGCCGTTCAGTCTGGAAGATCTGCCTAGGGCCGCAAATTTCTTGAAAGAATCCGAGTAGTCTGGCGGTCTGATGGAGTGTTCTTTCGGTTCACGGCCGATCGAATCCCTGGTCGGAACGATCCGGCTGGATCATTAACGCACGTTCAATCTTTCGATGGAGATCAACACGATGGCTGACAAGAAAACGATTCTCACTGCACTCGGTACTGTTTCTGCCCTGTCCCTGTCCGCGGCTGCTGTTGCTGGTCAGGCACCTGCTGGCGAGCTGTTCCAGGCCGACAGCCTGGATGCCGGTTTCATGCTCGATCAGCCGAACTTCGGCGACGAAGGGTCCTGTGGCGAGGGGTCCTGTGGTGAAGGCTCCTGTGGGGAAGGTGAGGAAGACAAGGACAAGGACGCCGAAGGCTCCTGCGGCGAAGGCTCCTGCGGCGAAGGGTCCTGTGGTGAGGGCGAGGGCGACGAGGACAAGGACGCCGAGGGTTCCTGCGGTGAAGGTTCCTGTGGCGAAGGATCCTGCGGCGCAGCCTGACGCTGACGTTCGCGATGAATCCCGGGCAATTCCCTGTTCAGGGAGCTGGCTTGGGCCTGAGGCGGGCCCTTCTGGGTCCGCTTCAGGATATCGAGGGCCGACAGCCGGACTTTCTTGAAGTCGCACCGGAGAACTGGATCGGCGTCGGCGGCAAACTGGGCCGCCAGTTCCGGTCCTGCAGCGAGCGCTATCCCTTGCTTGTTCACGGGCTGTCGCTGTCGCTTGGCGCGCCAGAACCGCTGGATGAGGGCTATATTCAGCGGCTGCGGCGCTTTCTCGATGAAAACGATGTCGCCCTGTATTCCGATCACCTGAGCTACTGCTCCGAACATGGCCATCTGTATGATCTGATGCCGCTTCCCTTTCTTGAGGAGACCGTGGCCTGGGTCGCCGATCGCATCAGTCGAGTCCAGGACCTGCTTGAACGCCAGATCGCTGTGGAAAACATTTCCTACTACGCCGATCCCGGTTCGGATATGAGCGAGCTGGATTTCATCAAGGCCGTGATCGAGCGCGCCGACTGCAAACTCCTCCTCGACGTCAACAATATTCACGTCAACAGCGTCAATCACGGCTATGACGCAGACACTTTCCTCGACGGTCTGCCATCCGAACGCGTCGCCTACATCCACATTGCCGGCCACCATCACGAGGCCGAAGACCTGATCGTCGATACCCACGGTGCCGCCGTGGCCGATCCCGTCTGGGGCCTGCTGGATCGAGCCTACGAGCGACTCGGTCCGGTGCCCACGCTGCTCGAGCGTGATTTCAACTTCCCCCCGTTTGACGAACTTCTCAGAGAAGTCGATCTGATCCGCGGGTATCAGGAGCGCGCCCGAGTCGCCTGATCGTCGGTTCCGGGCACAGCACTCGGCCGCCCTGACGGCCGCCTCCCAGCTGCAGCTGCAATAAAATCTCCAAAGCGCCGGTCTGATGGGCAACTCCGAATCGATATCCCCTTGAAAGGAACACGCCATGCTTGACTACTACGACCGTCTGACCGATCGACTGCGTGCTGCCGGTGACTGGATTGCGCCACTCGGCCTTAGACTGTTGCTGGCCCACGCCTTTCTCGATGCCGGTCTGAACAAACTTTCTGCCGGAACGCAGGCACCCTCCTGGTTCGCCAACCAGGAATTCGTGGTCCCGTTCGGCTTGCTGTCGGCCAATATGAACTGGTTCATGGTGACCTGGGGCGAGATTCTGGCCGGCATCGGGATGGCTCTGGGTCTGTTCACGCGCTTCTTTGCGCTCAGTCTGATCGTGATTACCGTGGTAGCGATCGCCGCGGTGCACTGGCCCTCGAGCTGGGATAGCCTGGGCCAGCTCTGGGAGGGTTATTCGGTCTCTCGGGTCGTCGAGGACGGCGAGTTTCGCGGCAACTACCGGATTCCGCTCCTGTTCCTGGTCATGCTCCTGCCGCTGGTCCTGATGGGGGGTGGAAAGCTCAGTCTGGATCAATTCCTTCTCAAACTTACCGACCGAAGCGACCTCATCCACGGTCGGGCCGAGGATGGTCTGGCCATTGGCCTGGGCCTGATGCTTCTGGCGCTGATGAGTGTTTATCTCATCACTAGTTGGGCGATCGTGCTGTTCCTGCTGGCTGTACTTCTGATCGCCGGATTCCTGAGAAATCAGCGTCGATCGAGCTGATTCCTGCACGGGGCCGGCGCAGCGCTGCGAACGGCCCCGGATTCCGGCATACTTCGGGCTGAAAGAGCGACCCCGGAACTCTGGAAACCCGACTCGATCCGAGCCCGGTGTCTGGGTCATCGCTATCCATTGCCGAGGAAGGAGCCTGACATGTTGATTCGATGTGCCTTGATCGTTGTGATTGCAGTGGGCCTGAGCGCCTGCAGTGATCGATCCGAGCCAGCCAATGATGCCGCTGAGCAGGCCGGGAGTGCTATGGATCGGGCATCCGAGGCCGCCGAGCAGAGCGCGCAGCGGATGCAGGAGGCAGCGCAGGACGCCTCCGAGAGAATGGATGAAATGTCCGCCGGCGCAAGGGATGCGATGAATCAGGCCCAGTCCCGCATCGCGGGGCTCTGGGACGAGGCCATGGCGATGGGTGAGCAGGCGCGTGATCAGGCCGCAGCCGCGCTCGAGGCAGCCCGCAGCGGCGACGCCGAAGCGATCGAGAAAGCCCGTGCTGCTGCGCGCAATGCCATGGAGCAGGCAGACGCCGCCTGGGAACAGGCCCGCGAATACACCGGCCCGGCCTGGGAGCAGATGCGCGAATCGGCCAACACCATGCGCGAACAGGCGCGGGATCTGTTGGACCAGGTCAACGAACTGGTCAGCGAGAACGACGCCTGAGTTCCGCGCCATGCACTTGTCCGCAGCGACCCCTGATCTTATCGCTCATGTCGCTGTGGGCGGTTTCTGCAACAATCCAGTGATTCACTGATCGTCGTCATCGTCATCGAGTTCTATCCACGTGTCCGAAATCTATCATCCTTCCGCCATTGAGGCGGCTATCCAGCAGGCCTGGGAAGCACGATCGGCCCATCGCGCAGAGCAGGGCAGCGGCGAGAGCTTCTATTGCCTGAGCATGTTCCCCTACCCCTCGGGCAAGCTGCATATGGGGCATATGCGCAATTACACCATCAGCGACGTGATCTCGCGTTTCCATCGCATGAACGGCAAGCAGGTCCTTCAGCCCATGGGCTGGGATGCGTTTGGATTGCCGGCTGAAAACGCGGCGATGGCCAATGGCGTGCCGCCGGCGAAATGGACACGCGACAACATCGCGCACATGCGCAGGCAGCTCAAGTCGCTGGGCTTTGCCATTGACTGGGACCGGGAGCTGGCAACCTGTGATCCGGAGTACTACCGCTGGAACCAGTGGTTCTTTCTCAGGCTGCTCGAGCGCGGCGTCGCCTATCTGAAGACCGGAACCGTCAACTGGGATCCGGTCGATCAGACCGTGCTGGCCAACGAGCAGGTGGTCGACGGTCGCGGCTGGCGCACCGGCGCGCTGGTCGAGAAGCGCGATATTCCGATGTACTACCTGCGCATCACCGACTATGCCGACGAGCTGCTGTCGGGTCTTGACGAGCTGCCGGGATGGCCCGAGCGCGTTCGCACCATGCAGGCCAACTGGATCGGCCGCAGCGAGGGGGCGGAAATCGAATTCGCCTGTGGCGAGCACACCATCAAGGTCTTCACGACACGCCCCGATACCCTTCTGGGCGCCACCTACATGGCCGTGGCACCCGAGCACCCGCTCGCAGCCGAGGCTGCAGCCTCGAACCGGGCGCTGGCCGATTTCATTGCCGAATGCCAGAAGGGCGGCGTGTCGGAGGCCGACATCGCGACTCAGGAAAAACGTGGCATGGATACGGGACTGAAGGCCATTCATCCTCTGACCGGTGATGCCCTGCCGGTCTGGGTCGCCAACTATGTCCTGATGGGCTACGGCGAGGGGGCCATCATGGCGGTTCCGGCGCATGACGAGCGCGATTTCGCCTTCGCCAACAAGTACGGTCTGACGATTCGGCAGGTGGTCAGTCTGCCCGAGGATGTGGAATGGGATCCGACGGCCTGGCACGATGCCTACGCGGCGAGGGAAGGCACACTGGTCAATTCCGAAGCGTTCACCGGTCTGAGCTGTGCCGAGGGTCATCAGGCCATCGTGTCGGCCCTGAGCGAGCGCAATGCCGGTCAGGCCCGGGTTCAGTTCCGGCTGCGCGACTGGGGGATTTCGCGCCAGCGTTACTGGGGCTGTCCGATCCCGATCATCCACTGCGAACAGTGCGGCGCGGTGCCGGTGCCGGAATCCGATCTGCCGGTCCGTCTGCCGGAGGACCTGGTCCCGGACGGAGCGGGCAATCCGCTCAATCGCTGCGAGGCCTTCGTCAACACCCGCTGCCCGGAATGTCAGGGGCCGGCACGTCGGGAAACCGACACCATGGATACCTTCGTCGACTCGTCCTGGTATTTCCTTCGCTACACCTGCGCGGACAACGACCAGGCCATGGTCGATGCGCAGACCGCCCGCTGGATGCCGGTCGATCAGTACATCGGCGGTATCGAACACGCCATCCTGCATCTGCTCTACGCCCGTTTCTGGACCCGCTTGATGCGCGACGAAGGCCTGGTCGAGATCGCCGAGCCCTTCGAGCACCTGCTCACTCAGGGCATGGTTCTGGCCGAGACCTACTACCGTGAGGATGCGTCAGGCCGCCGCCAGTGGTTCAATCCGGCCGACGTCGATATCGAGCGCGACGAAAAAGGCGTCATCAAGCGCGCCACTCTGGCCAGCGACGGTGCGCCGGTCACGCCGGGCGGGATCGAAAAGATGGCCAAGTCGAAGAACAACGGCGTCGATCCCCAGGGGCTGGTCGAACACTACGGTGCCGATACCGTCCGCCTGTTCTCGATGTTCGCGGCTCCTCCCGAGCAGTCGCTCGAGTGGTCGGACGCCGGTGTCGAGGGCGCCTGGCGTTTTCTGCGCCGTCTCTGGGCCGGCGTGCACGCCCATCTGAACGGGGACTATCCCGAACCTGCCGGCGGCAGCGGCCAGCAGCTGAACGGGCGCGATCTTCGCCGCCTGCTGCACGAGACCATTGCCAAGACCGGCGACGATTTTGGCCGTCGCTATACCTTCAACACGGCGATCGCCGCGATCATGGAATTCTGCAATCACCTTCAGCGCTTCCCGGCCAGCAGCGATCAGGACCGGGCGCTGGTTCAGGAGGCCTGGGAAGGTGTGGTCCGATTGATCGCACCGGTCACGCCGCATATCGCCGAGGCGCTCTGGACCAGGCTGGGTCATGCCCGGTCAGTGTTCGAGGCCGGCTGGCCTGAAGTCGACGAGGCGGCGCTGATCCGCGATCAGATCACCATGGTGGTTCAGGTCAACGGCAAGGTGCGCGGCCGGATCGAAACGGCTCCGGGGGCCGACCGCGAGAGCGTCGAGGCGGCCGCTCTGGCCGATGAGAATGTCGCCCGCTTCCTGACCGACCAGACGGTTCGCAAGGTGATCGTCATCCCGGACAAGCTGGTCAGTATCGTGGCCAACTGATGCGCATCCATCGATCCATTCAAACGCCACGGTCGCCGATCCACGAGGCCCTGGCTCGACGCATCGTCCAGTGCCTGCTGCCGATCAGCCTGGTGGTTCTGCTCAGCGCCTGCGGTTTCCAGCTGCGCGGCGAAGCCCGTCTGCCAGCGGCCATGAGTCAGACCCAGCTGATGGCATCCGACCAGACCAGCGCATTCGTGCGCGAGCTGGAACGCCTTCTGACCGCCAATGGTGTCGCCCTGACCGATGCGCGCACTGAATCAGCCGCCCGCCTGCGTATCGTCTCGGAGCGCATGCGCCGGGAGGCGCTGACCATCGCCGGTGACGCCCGGGTTCGAGAGTTCGTCCTGATCTTCGAAGTCACCTTGAGCCTGGTCGATGCAGACGATCGCGTACTGATGCCGGAAGAAACGCTGCGCCTGTCGCGGGACTACAGCTTCGATGAGCAGGAAATCCTGGCTGCGACTCGTGAAGAGGAGTTCCTGCGTGCCGATCTGCGCCAGTCCATGGCGGCCCGCGTGCTGCGCCGGCTGGAGGGGATCGGCGGTTCATGAAATGCTTTCCCGACCGCCTTGATTCAACCCTGGCGCGGGGTCTGGCACCGGTCTATGTCGTCGCCGGGCCCGAGTTGCTCCTGGTCGAGGAGTCCTGCGATGCGATTCGCCGGGCCGCCCGCGAGGCGCAGATCGTCGAGCGGGTGGTTCTGGAAGCAGACGGGCGTTTCCAGTGGAACGAGCTCAATTCGGCCGGCGAATCCCTGTCGCTGTTCGCCACCCGGCGACTGATCGAAGTGCGCCTGCCGACCGGCAAGCCGGGGCGCGAGGGCGGTGCCGCCCTGCGTGATTGGGTGCAGGCCGAGCGTGACGATGTACTGCTGCTCAAGTGCCAGGCCTGGGATTTCAAATCCGAGAAAGCGGCCTGGTTCACCGCCCTGGACAAGCAGGGTGTGTTCGTCCCGTGCTGGACCATCAAGCCCCATCAGATGTCGCAGTGGATCGAGCGCCGATTGGCCGCCCGGGGTCTGAAGGCCGAGCGATCGGCCTGCCGGTTCCTGGCCGATCGACTGGAGGGCAATCTGCTGGCCGCGGCCCAGGAGGTCGAGCGTCTGGCCCTGCTGCACAAACGCGACACGACGCTGGATGTCGATACCCTGCGGGCCGCCGTTGCCGACAGCGCGAGATTCGATGCGTTCCGCCTGACCGAGCTGGTGCTGACCGGCCAGGCCGGCGCGGCTGTCCGCTGCATCCGAGGTCTCCGGGAATCCGACACTCCGATGCCGATGGTGGTGTTTGCCCTGGCCCGCGAACTCCAGGTCATCCAGGCCCTGCACGCCGTCACGCCGACGATGTCGATGAGCCAGGCGCTCACCCGCTTCAATGTCTGGAAGACTCGCCAGGCCGCCGTATCGCAGGCGGCTTCCCGCATGCGACCGGCGCTGGTTCGCCAGGCCCTGGGGGGTCTTTCGGATCTGGATATCCAGTCGAAATCGAACGACAAGGCCGCCTTCTGGCTGGGCCTCGAGCGGCTGTGCGTCGCCCTCGCGGTCAATGATCCCGAGCGACTGGCGGCATGACCAAGCGCCGCTTGAACAATCCGGCGGTCGCGGTTTTCGGCGGCACCTTCGACCCGGTGCACTACGGCCATCTGCGGGCCGCAGCGGAAGTTGCCGAGCAGCTCAAGGTCAGTGATTTCCGCCTGCTCCCGGCCGGCCAGCCCCCGCACCGGGAGGGCACCTGGGCTGATGCCCATCATCGCCTGGCCATGCTTGAACTGGCGCTGGCACCCTATCCCGACCTGACCGTGGACGATCGCGAGGTTCAGCGCTCCGGTCCCTCATTCATGGTCGACACCCTGGCCACGCTGCGCGAAGATGTCGGCGAGGCGCCGATTCTGCTCTGCGTCGGGCAGGATGCGGCCAACCATCTTAATCGCTGGCACCGCTGGCGCGATCTTTTCGAGCTGGCCCATCTGGTCATCATGGCCCGCCCCTTAAGTCATCCGCGCTACCCCCAGGACCTGGATGAAATGTTCGATCAACGACGGGTGAAACGAACCCGTGATCTGATGAAGAGTCCCTGCGGCCTGGTCCGCCACGTCGAAATCACCCAGCTGGCGATTTCTTCGACCGACATCCGCCGCCAGCTTGCCTCGGGCCGCGATCCTCGCTTTCTGCTCCCGACCGCCGTCCTGGCCTACATCCGCAAGCATGGTCTGTATGCCTGACGATCACCAGCTCTCGGCCGACGCGGAAACCTGGGGGTGTGAATCTCGGCGCCAAAGCGAGTAAACTGCAGTTTGATCCAGCCCAACCACGACTTCGAATTCTTGAGCGCACAACAATTTCCTGACGTAATCGCCCTTCGCGACATGGCTCTGTCGGTCCTCGACGACGCCAAGGGCGAAGACATCCAGCACATCGATCTGCGCGATCGTTCCAGCTTCGCCGATTTCATGATTATCGCGACCGGCAACTCGACCCGGCAGGTCAAGGCCATGGCGGACCGGCTGGTCCAGCGGGCGAAATCCACAGGCGTCCCGCCCCTGGGCGTCGAGGGCGATCGGGAAGCCGAATGGGTGCTGGTCGATCTGGCCGACGTAGTGGTGCATCTGATGACACCGCAGACACGGGCCTTCTACAACCTCGAAAAACTCTGGTCCGCACCACCGACGAGTCAGACCGCCCGGGTCTGAGGCTTGAAGGGTGTGAACCGCTGGGTTAGGTGCTGACTCGGTGGACCTGCTGGTCATCTCAATCGGTCTGCGCATGCCGTCCTGGGTGGCTGACGGCTGGAAGGATTATGCCCGTCGCATGCCGCCTCACCTCCCACTGAAACTGATCGAAGTCAGCCCCGCCGGGCGCAAGGACCGGGGTCGAGAGCCTCAGGCCGAGGCGCAGGCATTGGCTGAGCGCATCCCGGATCGTGCACGCCGTGTCGCGCTGCATGGCCCGGGCAAGCCCTGGTCCACCGAGGTCCTGGCAGGCCAGATAGCCGATTGGCAGCACGATGGTGATCCGATCTGTTTTCTGATCGGTGGCGCTGAGGGTCTGTCCCCCGAATTGCTGTCGAGCTGCCAGTCACGCTGGTCGCTCGGACCGGCGGTCTTTCCCCATATGCTGGTGCGCGTCCTGGTCGCCGAGCAGCTCTATCGGGCAACCACCATACTCAGCGGCCATCCCTATCACCGTGGCAACTGATTCCTCGCGGGTGCCTGGCCTGATTCTGGCTTCGGCCTCGCCGCGACGGCGCGAGTTGATGGCGTGCTTCGGTCTCGACTACACGGTCCAACCGGCGGCCATCGATGAGTCGCCGCGCATCGGCGAGAAGGCGGCTGACTATGTCCTCAGAATGGCCAAAGAAAAAGCCCTGGCGGTGGCCGCACGCCATCCTGAGCAATTCGTTCTGGCTGCCGATACCTCGGTGGTGCTGGCGGGGCGGATACTGGGCAAGCCGGCCACGCCGGCCCAGGCCTGCGGAATGCTCGAATCGCTTTCGGATCGGGTGCACCAGGTCATTACCGCTGTCAGCCTGATCACGCCCGGTGCGAAACAGGACCGGGTTCCGCACAATCGGCTGTCCTGTACGGATGTGTGGTTTGCCGAGCTGAGTCCGGCATGGATCGGGGCCTATGTCGCCAGCGGTGACCCGATGGACAAGGCCGGAGCCTATGGAATCCAGAACGCGGCCGGTCTGAAGATTCGTCGCATCGACGGCAGCTACAGCGGGGTCGTGGGCCTGCCGCTCTATGAGACCGCAGCGCTGCTGGAGGCAGCCGGTCTGCTTGGGTCGAGGGAGGCGTCTGACCCTGAGCGCGGCCGGGATTCAGAGGCTTCCTGAAGCCTTCGATGCTATGCTTCGGCGTGGTTTCGAGGGCCCTTGAGGCGCTTTGGCCAGGCCTTCGATACCCGTTCTTCAACTTTCTTGAGTGAGTGGCCCGTGTGAGCGATGAAATCCTGATCAATGTCACGCTGACCGAAACCCGGGTGGCCGTGGTCGAAAGCGGCCTGCTGCAGGAGCTCTATCTCGAGCGCGACGACGACGTCAGCTATGTTGGCAACATCTACATGGGGCGGGTCGAACGGGTCCTGCCCGGCATGCAGGCGGCCTTCGTGAATATCGGCCTGGATCGAACGGCCTTTCTGCATGCCAATGACATCGTGCCGCGGCAGCCTGAAATCGACGACAACGGTGAACCGGTTCAGATTCCGGCCATCAATGACCTGGTCGAACAGGGCCAGGCGATCATGGTTCAAGTCATCAAGGATCCGCTCGGCAGCAAGGGCGCCCGACTGACGACCCAGCTCAGCGTGCCCTCACGCTACCTGGTGCTATTGCCCGGGGTCAGCAGTATCGGCGTGTCCGTGCGCATCGAGGCGGACGAGGAAAGACAGCGTCTCAAGGACCTGGTCCGGTCCCTGGCAGGTGAGGGCGAGAAGTCCGGCTATATCCTTCGGACCAACGCCGAGGGCATCGGCGAGGAGTCGCTAGCTCGGGATATGGATTATCTGCGCCGGCTGTGGTCCCGAATCGAGAGCGCTGCCCAGACCATTCAGCCGGGCCACTGCATCTACGAAGATCTGTCCCTGCCTTACCGATCGCTTCGGGACCACATGCATGGCGGCATCGAGAAAGTGCGGATCGACGATGACGAGACCCAGCAGCGCGCGACCCGCTTCGCCAAGGAGTTCTTCCCGGAATGGAAGGATCGGATCGAACACTATCGCGCCGACAGCCCGCTGTTCGACCTGTATGGCGTGGAAGACGAGATCGAGCGCGCCCTGAGTCGCACCACGCCGCTGAAATCCGGTGGGCATCTGACCATCGATCAGACCGAGGCCATGACCACGGTGGACGTGAACACCGGCGCCTATGTCGGCTTCAGGAACCTTGAAGAAACGGTCTACAAGACCAATCTAGAAGCCGCCCAGGCGATTGCCCGTCAGCTGCGTCTGCGCAATCTGGGCGGTATCATCATCATCGATTTCATCGACATGTCCGATCCTGAACACAAGCGTCAGGTGCTCAGAACACTGCAGCGCGCTCTGGCGCGTGATCATGCCCGCAGCACCGTGTCCGACATTTCGCCGCTGGGCCTGGTCGAAATGACCCGAAAGCGCACGACCGAGAGTCTCGAGCACCGCCTCTGCGAACCGTGCTCGGCCTGTGACGGCATGGGTCGGGTCAAGAGCGTGGACACCGTCTGCGCCGAGATCTTTCGCGAGATCCTGCGGGCCGTTCGACAGTTCGAAACCGGCCAGCTGCGGGTGATGGCGACACCGGCGGTCGTCAACCGCATGATGGAGGATCACCGTGGCGCCATCGCCGAACTCACCGAACAGCTCGGAACCTCAATCCAGTTCCAGCCGGAAGAGCAGTACGGTCAGGAGCAGTTCGACGTGGTTCTGCTGTAGTCGGAACGACGATCTTGTCTGATCAATTGCACTCCCCGTCCGGTCTGCGCCGCGGATTGCGTCAGCTTCGCGGCTGGCTGCTGATCCTGATCGCGGTTCTGATCATTGCCACGGCCGTTCTCGTCGGCGTGGGTCGAGCCCTGATCCCTTACGCCGATTCGATGCGTCCCTGGGTGACCGAGCGCCTGAGTGACCGACTCGGCGAGCCGGTCCGCATCGGCCGACTCGAAGTCCAGTGGCCCCGCCTGACGCCGCAGCTGAGTCTGTATGACGTCCGTGTCGGGCCGCACGACACGCCCCTGCTGCATGTCGATCAGGCACGTATCGAAGTCCATCTGCCCAATCTGATCGACCAGGACAGCAATCTGATGGAGCTGATCGTGCTCGGTCTCCAGCTGGTTCTGGAGGAAGACCAGGACGGTCGCTGGGGCGTGCGGGTGGAAGGGGGTGCGCAGATCGGCCAGCGTGGCAGCGAGGGGGGTGCCGGGCTGCTGGGTGACCTGACCGTTCGGGATGCCCGATTGACGATCAGGACGCGGACGGGTCTGGAATTTGCGACGCGGCTGGCCGAGGGCGAGGTGCAACGGCGAGGGCTTGAAACGGCCATCCGCGGCCGGATGGAGCCGGTCAACGGCGGCGGCAACCCCCTCGAATTCTCGCTCCTTCTCGCAGCCGATGAGGGTCGATGGACCAGCGGCCGGGCCTGGGTCGGCGGCGAATCGCTGCGGATCGGTCAGTGGTTGAGCGCACCCGGGGTGCCGCCCGAAGTCGAGGTGTCGCTCGAGGCCTGGACCGACTGGAATGAGCGACAGGGCGGGCGGATCGATATGGATCTTCTCGTCGATGGCCTGGCTGGCGCCGAAGACGGTCTGGAGGCCGAATTGCTGATCAGCCGGCAGAATCGCGCCACCCAGATCGAGCTGGTCAGTCTCGAGCGCGCCGGGGAGGCGCCGCTCGAGCTGATCGAGGGCCTGGCCGTGGCGCGACAGGGCGAGAACTGGGCTCTGGCGATCGATGCACTCGAGCTCGAACCCCTGCACGCCCTGGTCTCGCCCTGGCTGCGTGATCAGGTCTGGTGGCCGTCTCGATTGTCGGGACAGCTGCGATCGATCGAAGCAGGCTGGCGCATAAGCGCCGGCCTGAACCGCCTGTCGGGAGAGATGAACGACCTGCAGTGGCGGGTGCCGGAGCGGTTTCCCAGTCTCTCCGGGCTCAATGTGGCGCTCGGCCTGTCGGGGGATCGGCCGGTCCTGATACCGCGCGGCCAGCCACGCGTGGACTGGGCCTCGGTCTTCCGCGAGCCGATCGATGTCGAGGAGACCCGCGGCCGGGCCATCCTGTCATGGCGTGCCATCGAGCTTCAGAACCTGCTCATCGACACCGGCTTCGTTCGCGGGTCGACCGACGGCTGGTTGTATTTCGTCGAACGCAAGCCCTTTATTGATCTGATGATCGAAGTGGATCGACTCGGGCCGGTCGACCCGCGGCGGTTCATGCCACAGCGTTTCATCCCACCGAAGACGCTCGAATGGCTGAACCGCTCGCTGACCCGAATCGATTCGGCCACAGGCTATGTCCTGCTCAGCATGCAGGCGGGACTCAAGACACCGCAGATCAGACGCGGCCATTTCGTCTCCGAGGCGGTTGTCGAGGGTGTGGATATCAGCTACCAACCTGACTGGCCTGCGGCGCTGGATCTGAACGGCCGGGCGACCTTCATGGGCCGTGAGATCTACGCCAGCGTGAGCGGCGGTCGGCTCGGCGACCTGGCCCTGGCGTCGGCCGACCTGGCGATTCCGGATCTGGTCGATCCGGTGCTGGATCTGAGGCTGGAGTCCGGCCCAAGCGCGGCGGCCGAAGTCCAGACCCTCCTGTCCAGGATTCCCGAAGAAAGCTGGCAGCGAAGCCTCGAACCGATGCGATGGCGCGGAGAGGTGGATATCAGCACCCGCATGCGTCTGCCCTTCAAGCGCATGCCGGAATGGTGGCTGGAGGGCGAAGCCCGCCTCAGCGATGCGGTCCTGAACCTGCCTGATGCCGGTCTCCGATTCGAGGGTCTGAGCGGGCAGGTGGGCTTCGATCGTCTGGCCCTTGGGCCGGCAACGCTGCGGTTGAATGGGGATCGCGGCGAGGCCGGGCCCGAACAGATCGAGCTGGTTGCCTCCTTCGCTGAGCCGGCCTGGCTGGAGATGACCGGCCGAATCAACCCGCTCGGAGTCCTGGTGGATCCGGGTCGGCTGCGCGGCCGTGTCGCCGGCCGCACCGAGCTGAGCGCTCGAATCGCTGCACATCAGCAGGGTGGCCTGGCGATCCGGCTGGAGTCGGAGCTGGCAGGTCTGGATGTCGACCTGCCGGCACCGCTCGAGAAGGGGCCGGACATCGCCTGGCCGACCCGACTCGATCTGCGCCTGGACGAGCCCTTCCAGTCGGCCGTGGTCACGATCGGTGACGTCCTCGATATCCAGTCCGAACGGGATGCAGACGGATGGCGGATGGGAGTCAGCGTCGACGATAAGCCCGCCGATCTGCCGGACGCCGGACTGCGCGTGCGAGGGGAGCTGCCTCGGCTGAACCTCGATGACTGGCGCCAGATCCTGTCCGACCGGCTGACCGATGTCGGCAACAATGCCGTCAGCGAGCTCGAGGCCGAGATCGAACTGTCCGTCGCCGAGCTGATCGTGGCCGGCGTTCGGATGGAGCAGGTCGCCTTCGATCTGGGTCGGGACTCGACGGCCTGGCGGGCGCGCTTCGATGGTCCCGACATTGCCGGGGAGGTGGTGGTCCCGATTCCGCTGGACTCGGGCCGCGTGGTGGTGGCCGATCTCGAGCGCCTTCATTTCGATCGAATCGAGCCCGAGGGCGATATTCCGGAGCTGGACCAACTGGAGATGTCGCGCAAGACCTCGACCGAGAACCCGATGGGACGTCCTCCGCTGCATCTACTGGTCGAGACGCTGCGCTGGGGTGAGCTCGATCTGGGTCGGGCGCGGCTGGAGTCTCATCCCTCGGCCGAGGGCCTCGAGGTCGAGCTGATCGACGTCTCCGGCCCTGATCTGAGATTCAACGGCAGCGGGCGCTGGATCTGGCGCGATGGCCGGCCCGAGTCCCAGTTCTCCGGCCGCCTGACGACCGATTCGATCGGGCCGCTGCTGGAATCGGCCGGCTATCAATCGCCGCTGCAGGCCGAGCGCACCCAGCTTGAAGTCGATCTGCGCTGGCCCGGAGCACCTGCCGATTTTGCCTTGGGGCGATTGAGCGGGGTGCTCGATCTGCAGATCGCCGATGGCCTGATTCCCGAGGCCCGTCCCGGTGCCGGACGGCTGTTGGGCCTGGGCAGTCTGGCCGCCCTGCCGCGACGTCTGGCCCTGGATTTTCGCGACGTGTTCGAATCGGGCCTGAAGTTCGATCAGATCGAGGGAAGCTTCGACCTGGCCTCGGGCTTTGCCCGAACCGACGCGCTGACGGTGTATTCCCCGGCCGTCCTGATCACCATTTCCGGCGATACCGATATGGCCAACCGCGAGTACGATCAGGTCGTGCGCGTCGAACCCGGCCTCGGCGGCACGCTGCCGGTCATCGGTGTTCTCGCCGGTGGTCCGGTGGGTGCGGCCGCGGGCCTGGTCCTGCAGTCCATCCTGGAGCGGCCGATGCGCGGTCTGGCCGAAGCACGCTACACCGTGACAGGACCGTGGAGCGAGCCGCAGATGGAACTGGTCGAGGCCCGTGCCAGTGAGGCCGCCTCGGGTGCTGCTTCCGCGGATAGCGATGATCGGTCGCCGCCTGATTGAAACCGGCGGTCATCGACCGAATATCTCTTTCTGGGCGCGGCTGCGCCTGTTTCGATTTCTCTCACCCTTGATCTGGACACCCTGAATTCATGTTTGAACTCGCTCGCTCCCAGTTGCTCGATCCGACCGGACTGGATCAATCCGATATCGAATCGGCGATCAGCCGCCTGGCCGGCGGTGCCGTCGACTTCGGCGAACTGTATTTCCAGCGCCGGGTGCGCGAGGGCTGGAGCCTCGAGGACGGCGCGGTCAAGAACGGCAGCTGGGATGTCGATCAGGGCGTCGGGGTGCGAGCAATCGCGGGTGCCGGCACAGGCTTTGCCTACGCAGACGCCATTACCCTGCCGGCCCTGATCGATGCGGCCGACAGTGCCAGGGCCATCAGCCGTCAGGCCAGCCACGGGCAGGTTCGTCTGGCAGCCGCCATCCAGACGCCGGAGCGCTATATCAGCGCGGATCCGACGCGCCAGGGTCGATCCGCCGATCGCGTCGAGCTGCTGCGAACGATCGATGCCTACGTGCGCTCCCTTGATGCGCGCGTGAGTCAGGTCAGCGTCAACGTGTCCGCCAGCCACGAGTCCATCCTGGTGGCAGCCAGTGACGGCACCCTGGCCGGCGATGTCCGGCCGCTGGTCCGTCTCGATATCCGGGTGCTGATGGAGGACGGCGATCGGCGCGAGCAGGGATTTGCCGGGGGCGGTGGGCGCTACGGCCTGTCCGAGCTGATGGCGCCGGATTTCTGGCAGCCCCAGGCTCGTGAAGCGGTCCGCCAGGCCGAGGTCAATCTGCGCGCTGAAGATGCGCCGGCCGGCCATATGACCGTGGTGCTGGGGCCGGGCTGGCCGGGCGTGCTGCTGCACGAGGCCATCGGCCATGGTCTCGAGGGCGACTTCAACCGCAAGGGCATCTCGGCGTTCTCCAATCGCATCGGTGAGAAGGTCGCCAGCGCCGAATGCACCATCGTCGATGACGGCACCCTGGCCGATCGGCGCGGCTCGCTGGCGATCGACGATGAAGGCACGCCGGCCGGCATGACCACCCTGATCGAGAACGGCAGGCTGGTCGGCTACATGCAGGACAAGCTCAATGCTCGCCTGATGGGCGTCAAGCCGACCGGCAACGGGCGCCGCGAATCCTTCGCGCATCTGCCGATGCCGCGCATGACCAATACCTACATGCTGCCCGGCTCGCACGATCCCGGCGAGATTCTTGCTTCGGTCGAGGACGGCATCTACGCAGTCAATTTCAACGGCGGTCAGGTCGACATCACCTCCGGCAAGTTCGTCTTCGCAGCCTCCGAGGCCTACCGGGTCAAGAACGGCAAGGTCGGCGCCCCGATCAAGGGCGCGACCCTGATCGGCAACGGCCCCGACGTGCTGACCCGGGTCGGTATGGTCGGCAATGACCTGGCCCTGGACAACGGCGTTGGCGTCTGCGGCAAGGAGGGCCAGAGCGTGCCCGTTGGCGTCGGCCAGCCGACCCTTCGCATCGACGGTCTGACCGTTGGAGGAACACACTGATGGCCGCGAGCGGCAGTCTGACCGTGGCCGACTGGCTGGCGCAGCCAGAGCGCGAGACCGAGACCCTGATCGGGATTGCCCGCCGGGCCCTCGATCAGGCCACCGAGGGCGGCGCGGATCAGGCCGAAGTCAGCGTGTCGTCCAGTCTTGCGCGTGAATCAGGCGTCCGCCTGGGCGACATCGAACACCTCGAGGAAGCGCGGGATCGGGGAGTTCGGGTCACTGTGTATGCCGGACAGTGCAGCGGCACCGCATCGACCGGTGATCTGCGGCCAGAAGTGATCGATCAATGCGTTCAGCGCGCCCTCGAGATCGCCCGCCACACCCAGCGTGATCGCGCCGCCGGCCTGGCCGACCCGCAGCTGATCGCCGAGTCCGTGGAAGCAATGAACAGCGGCGGCCTGGTGGACCTCGATCTCTGGCATCCGGAAGATATCGCCCTCGACGCCCTGGCCGAGCGGGCCATCGCAATGGAGCAGGCCGGTCGCAAGGCCGATCAACGCATCGCCAACTCCGAAGGCGCCAGCGTGTCCTTCGAGGCCAGCTTGTCGGTGTATGGCAATACCCTGGGATTCATCGGCTCGAGGCAATCCACATCGTTTTCGCAGAGCTGCGTGCTGATCGCCCAGGATGATCACGGCATGCAGCGCGACTACGACTGGGACAGTGCGCGCCGCTGGAGTGATCTGAACGCACCGGAACAGACCGGCCGTCATGCGGCTGAACGCACCGTTCGTCGGCTCGGGGCAAGGCGCGTTCCGACCGGCCCGGTGCCCGTGCTGTTCGCGCCCGAGGTCGCCAAGGGCCTGCTCGGCCATCTGGTCAGCGCCGCCTCCGGCGGCAGCCTGTATCGCCGATCCAGCTTCCTGCTCGATGCCCTCGGTGAGTCGGTCCTCCCCGAGCGTTTCAGCCTGATCGAGTCACCGCGCCTGCCCGGTGGTGCCGGTTCGTCGCATTTCGACGCCGATGGGGTCGCCACCCGCGAACAGCCCCTCGTCGATCGCGGTACCCTGGCCCGTTACGTGCTCAGCAGCTATTCGGCCCGACGCCTGGGTCTGGAGTCGACCGCCAACGCAGGTGGCGTGCGCAATCTGCGGATCGATGGACCCTTGAGTCCGGTCGCCGATCTTCTCGGGCAGGTCGGTACCGGCCTGCTGGTCACCGAGGTCATGGGGCAGGGCGTGAATCTGGTCAACGGCGATTATTCTCGCGGCGCGGCCGGCTTCTGGATCGAGGACGGCGAGATCGCCTGGCCGGTGGAAGAAATCACCATCGCCGGAAATCTGCGCCGGATGCTCCTCGGCCTGGCCGCGGCGGGTGAGGACATCGATACCCGGCACAACATCCGGACCGGCTCACTCCTGATCGATCGAATGACCGTGGCCGGGCAGAGCTGAACCCGACCCGCCGGTTGAATTAAACTTCCAGCAGAAGTCTCTGAACGTCTTGCTGGAGAGTGGGTCAGCCATGAATATCGCCCGTCTTGCCGTGGTTGCGTTGATCCTGTTGTCCGTGGGCTGTAGGGAATCCACTCCGGGCGAAGGCGGGCTTGCGCAGCCGGAGTCCTCGCATCAGGCAGAGGCGTCAGCCGCAACCGGACCGGGGCTGTCGGATCACTGGCTGCGGGGTCGTCTGGAGCAGCTTCAGGCCAGCCATCCCGATATCCCGGGCTTTGCTGCGGCTGTCGTTCATCAGGGGCGGTTCTTCTCGGCAGCGACGGGCGCGGCCGATCCTGATGGCCGGGCAATGACCGCGGATACCCCCGTGCGTCAGGCCTCGATCACCAAAACGCTTGTTGCCGCATCCATGCTTCGTCTGTTCGAGAGGAAGCAGGTCGATCTGCAGACGCCGATTTCTGCGCTGATCGATCCCGGGCACGCCGCCCTCCTGAAAGCCGATGGTTATGCGCCGACCGATATCAGCGTGCGCGATCTGCTGATGCACAGCGGCGGCATCAATGACCATTTCGGCAGCGAGCAATTCACCCAGGCCGTACTCACCGATCCGCAGCGCATCTGGACAAGAACCGAACAGCTCGAGTTCATGACCAGGGTCACCGAACCGATCGAGGGGGCCGCCCTCCGCTTTTCCTATTCCGACAGCGGTTATCTGCTCCTTGGTGAGGCGATCGAAACCCTGACCGGAATGGGCCTGGGAGAGGCGGTGGCCGATCTGAATCGCTTCGAGTCGATCGGCCTGACCGCGAGCTACTGGGAGGGTCAAGCCCCGACCGACCCGGCGGACCCGAGCCGTGCCCACCAGTTCATGGACGGTCTCGATACCTTCGCAATCCATGGCAGTGTCGATGCCTTCGGCGGCGGTGGCTGGATCGCCAGCGTCGAGGATGTCGCGCGGTATTTCGGTGCCCTGTTCGACGGCGAGGTATTCGATCAGATCGAGACCCTGAACCTGATGATCGAGGCGCCGGGTCACCCGGAGGGCAGCCCTTACCGCATCGGTCTGTTCGAGCGAGAGGTCGAGGGTATCGTGGGCTATGGCCACGGTGGATTCTGGGGGAGCGATGTGGTGGTCTATCCGGCGCTTGACCTGGTGATTGCAGGTGTGGCGTTGGACCCCGGTGGTACTGATGGCCTCCGCGGGCTCGGTCGCGATCTGCTTCGCATGCTGAGCCGGTGAGTGGTCCGCTGTGATGACACCAGCGCAGCGCGACCCCTGCCACCGGGCTGAGGGCGCGTGAAACTCCACAGCGACATCGCCATCAACGGCAAGAAGTATCGTGCCGGCGACACCGTGCCCTGGTATTTCATTTACCCCTTTTTCCTCTTCCACATGGGTGGGTTCGGAGCCTCGGGCTTTTTCATGGCCTACATGGATGACGGGCCCGGCGTGTTTTTCCTCTATCTCCACGGCGGCTTCGCCTGCCTGATCTACGTGATCTTCTATCTGGCGATCTTCGGTCCGGATCGGGTCCGCTGGATGTTCATCAACGCCGGCCTTGGCCTGTTCGGGATCTACGCCCAGATCGACCTGATCCTGTCCTGGTTCGGCAAGCAGGCCTCGGATTACTCGGCCGCAGTGCATGCGATTCCGTTCTTCTACTACATCCTCTACACCTTCCTGGTCCATCAGATGGTGCTGGATCTGACCCGATCCCGCGACAATCCGACCCGCCGCCGCGTGATCGACGCGCTCTACATCGCCATTTCATTGCTGGTCTACGGCTACCTCTGGACGCGTGGGGGCGCGAATTAGGCTCCCGGGGGCTGGCCGGACCCGGAAAGTTGGGCTATGATCCCGTCAGGCGAGTGCAATTCGGCCGCTCGGTCGCGGAATTCCCATTCCGGCCCGCCGACAGGACCACACCGGGAAGCGCCCGGTGGTCCTTGACAGCCCTTGATTGACCCCTTAGAATTCCCGTTCTTCGGCAGACCGCCTCGCGCGCGTCTGTCGTTTATTTTCTGAAGGCCTGAAAAACGAGTTCTTATGTCGACGATCAATCAACTGGTCCGCAAGCCAAGGCGGCCGAAGCAGTACAAGTCCAATGTTCCGGCGCTGGAAGCCTCCCCGCAGAAGCGCGGCGTGTGTACCCGTGTCTACACGACGACCCCGAAGAAGCCGAACTCGGCCCTTCGCAAGGTCGCACGTGTCCGCTTGACCAATGGCTTCGAGGTGACCAGTTACATCGGCGGTGAAGGCCATAACCTGCAGGAGCACTCCGTGGTGCTGATTCGCGGGGGTCGTGTGAAGGATCTTCCCGGCGTGCGCTATCACACGGTTCGCGGCAGTCTCGATACTGCGGGCGTGAGTGATCGTCGTCAGGGTCGGTCGAAGTACGGCGCCAAGCGCCCCAAGAGTTGATGGAGTGTTGAACTGACATGTCACGCAAGAATACGAATTTTGAACGCGACATCCTGCCGGACCCGAAATTCGGCAACGAGATGATCGCGCGCTTCATCAACATGGTGATGCAGAGCGGCAAGAAGTCGGTCGCCGAAAAAATCGTCTATGGCGCAATCGATGAAATCGAGAGCCGGGGTCATGCCGATCCGGTGGATGTCATCGAAAAGGCGCTTGATCATGTCGCCCCGGCGGTCGAGGTCAAATCCCGTCGCGTCGGTGGTGCCACCTACCAGGTTCCGGTCGAAGTGCGCCCCAAGCGCCGTCAGACCCTGGCGATGCGCTGGCTGATCGATGCAGCGCGCAAGCGCGGCGAGGCGTCAATGCCGCGTCGTCTTGCCGGTGAGTTGATGGACGCCATGGAAGAGCGCGGCTCGGCCGTGAAGAAGCGCGAAGACGTGCATCGCATGGCGGAGGCGAACAAGGCCTTCTCGCACTACCGCTGGTAAACTTTTGCCGGGTTCAATGAGCTCGGCGATCATAGAATACTGAGGTTTTTACCGTGTCTCGCAAAGTATCCATTGAGCGCTACCGAAATATCGGAATCATGGCGCACATCGACGCAGGCAAGACGACCACTACCGAGCGGATCCTTTTCTACACCGGGGTTTCGCACAAGATCGGTGAGGTGCACGACGGTAATGCCGTGATGGACTGGATGGAGCAGGAGCAGGAGCGGGGAATCACGATCACCTCCGCGGCGACGACCTGTTTCTGGAAAGGCATGGATCAGGATTGGCCCGAGTATCGGATCAATATTATCGATACGCCGGGCCATGTCGATTTCACGATCGAGGTCGAGCGTTCCCTGCGTGTCCTTGACGGCGCGGTGGCGGTTTTCTGCGCGGTGGGTGGTGTCGAGCCGCAGTCCGAGACCGTGTGGCGCCAGGCGACCAAATACGCCGTGCCGCGGATGTGTTTCGTCAACAAGATGGATCGCACGGGCGCCAACTTCCAGCGAGTCGTTGGCCAGATCCGAGAGCGTCTGGGTGCGAATGCAGTCCCGATCCAGCTGCCGATCGGCGCCGAGGAAGGCTTCGAGGGCGTGATCGACCTGGTGAACATGCGCGCGATCTACTGGAACCCGGAGAACATGGGGACCACCTATGATGCGCGTGATATCCCGGCCGAGCTGGCTGATGAGGCCGCCGAGGCGCGCGAATTCATGATCGAGGCGGCTGCCGAAGCCGTCGAAGAGTACATGGAGAAGTACCTCGAAGGTGAGGCGCTCAGCGAAGACGAGATCATGAAGGGCCTGCGCGCAGGCACCCTCAAAAACGAACTCGTCCCGGTGCTCTGCGGAACCGCCTTCAAGAACAAGGGGGTGCAGGCTCTGCTGGATGCGGTGGTGCATTACATGCCAGCGCCGACCGAAGTCAAGGCCATTACCGGCGTTGACGAGAACGAAAAGGAAGACATCCGGCGGTCCGATGACGATGCGCCGTTTGCCGCCCTGGCATTCAAGATCGCGACCGACCCCTACGTCGGCAGCCTGACCTTCGTCCGCGTCTACTCCGGCGTGCTGAAGTCCGGTGACACGGTCTTCAATCCGATCAAGGGCAAGAAAGAGCGCGTCGGCCGCATCCTGCAGATGCACGCCAACTCGCGTGAAGAACTCAAGGAAGTGCGCGCTGGCGATATCGCCGCCGCGGTCGGCCTGAAGGACGTGACCACCGGGGACACCCTGTGTGATCCGTCCAACGTCATCACCCTGGAGCGCATGGAGTTCCCCGAGCCCGTGATTTCGGTCGCGGTGGAACCGAAAACCAAGAGCGACCAGGAAAAAATGGGCATCGCACTGTCGAAGCTGGCGCAGGAGGATCCGTCCTTCCGTGTTCGCACCGACGAGGAGTCCGGCCAGACGATCATTTCCGGCATGGGCGAGCTGCATCTCGACATCATTGTCGACCGCATGCGTCGCGAGTTCAGCGTCGAGGCGAATGTCGGCAAGCCGCAGGTGGCCTACCGCGAAACGATACGCGCAGCCGTCGAGGCCGAAGGCAAGTTCGTTCGCCAGTCCGGCGGTCGGGGCCAGTACGGCCACGTCAAGATCAAGCTGGAGCCGATGGAAGAGGGCGGCGGTTATGAATTCGTCGACGAGGTCGTCGGTGGTGTTGTCCCGCGTGACTATATCGGTGCGGTCGGCAAGGGCATCGAAGAGCAGATGAACAACGGCGTCCTGGCGGGTTTCCCGATGGTGGACGTCCGAGCGATTCTGTTCGACGGCTCTTACCATGAAGTCGACTCGAGCGAAATGGCGTTCAAGATCGCCGGTTCCATGGCGTTCAGGGATGGTGCTCTGAAGGCCAACCCGGTGCTGCTCGAGCCGATGATGAAAGTCGAAGCGGTGACGCCGGAAGAATACATGGGCGATGTCATGGGTGACCTGAATCGCCGGCGCGGACTGGTCCAGGGCATGGAAGATGTCCCGGCCGGCAAGGTGATCCGCGCCAACGTCCCGCTGGCGGAAATGTTCGGCTATGCCACCGATCTGCGCTCGATGAGCCAGGGACGTGCGACCTACTCGATGGAGTTCCTGCATTACGCAGAGGCCCCGACGAGCGTGGCCGAAGAAGTAATGAAGAAGTCAGCCTGATCGGATCAGGCGGATTGGTGTTGAAACAGTCACTGAAATTGAAACCATAAGTTTTGAGGATCGAAGGCAATGTCCAAGGCAAAATTTGAACGTAGTAAGCCGCATGTCAATGTTGGCACGATTGGTCACGTTG
>CAYTQT010000009.1:0-20542 GCA_964439915.1 uncultured Wenzhouxiangella sp.
CATCAGCTGAGCGATACTCGACACCGCCCGGATCCGTCCGGGCGGTTTTTTTTGCTCGGAACCGTGGATCTGCGAATCTTCATGCTGGGGCGACCGCAGACTTTCGACTTTGATGGCCAGACAAACTTTGACAGAACCCCCTGTGGTCATATAGATTTCCACGTCGCCATGCGCTTTCGCCTGGCCCATTTTCTGACGTCAATTCAGCTTGGAGTTCAAGGTCGTGGGTTCAGAACAGAACGGATCATGGGTCGGTGTAGCGGGTGTTCGTGCGATCGTCCTGGTCATCCTGATTGCGATTGTCGTCCCGTTCTGGGTCTATCTGGTGTTCTTTACCCAACTGCCGATGATCGCCCTGGCCGGCATTGCCCTGATCATTCTCCTTCTGCTCTCCACGGCTACCGCCTGGTCGGCCATTGCCATCCCGCGTCGCGAATCCGATCACGACGAGGATTCCCGGGGCTGATCATCGCGTCAGGTGCCGGTGCTATCGCGCAGGTGCCAACGAGGTTTGAACTGTTTTTGCTCTGGCTCAGTCCTGGTCGGCTAGTGAGCGCTCTCCGATAAGCAGGGCTTCGAGTCGGTCGAGTCGGCGGGTCAGGAGCCGATTCTGTTCTTTGAGTTCCCGTGACCGTTCAAGCTCGACGCTCAGGACCCGGACCTCGTCCTGCAGTCGCTCGGTGTCGCGCCGCTGTTCCTGAAGCGCCCGCAACAAAACTGCGTTGAGCTGGCGGTATTTGACCCCCTCGACCTGGCCATCGGCATTGTAGGTAGCCAGCCTGGGTTCGATCTCGGCGACCTCTTCGGCGACAAATCCATAGTCGGCCTCGCCGGTTTCGGTCCAGCGGAAGGTCACAGGACGCAGCTGGTCGACCAGGTCGGTGGCGCTGTCGATGCTCTCGATGTCGGTCTTGTAGCGAGCACTGGACGAACAGGTTGCCACCTGGCCGGGAAAACCGACCGAGCCGGTACGACAGAGGTCGATGGAACCGCCGGTAGCCAGTGTCGTCAGGGTCAGAGCGCCATCCAGAAATACGTTCTGGAGAATCGACATGCCCAAGGAGCCAACGATGAACTTGTCATTTTCATTGACGCTGACTCGAAGGGCTGCAGGGGGTTGGCCCACGCCCGGCCCATCGATTTCGAGCATGGCGGTCGGCTCCAGTGTTCCGATGCCGACCTTATTTCTAAAATAATTGCTGCTGCCGTCCTCGCCGGTGAAGAAACCGGAATAGCCGTCGACAGTTTCGGCCAGGCCATAGACTGCGATCTCCGGGGATTGAGCGATCATGCCGATCACATCGCCGAAGGCTTCCACTCCGACGACGCTGCCGTCGGCTCTGACAGCGAATGGCCCCGCCGCCCGCAGAGCCGTTCCGTTCTCACCGGTCGACTCGGCCCGGATGCCCAATGAATCGCCACTGACGTTCAAGCCTTCCCCAGTGGTGGTGTCGATTGCGACTGGGCCGTCATAGCTCAAGGTGCCGCCAGAGAGTTCCCAAAAACTCGCGCCGCCGCCGTTCAGCGCGTGCAGGGCCAGCGGCACGGCGGTGATCGGCTGGCGTGGTGTCAGCGTCGTCCCATCGGCAACGACCTCGATCCACAGGCTGTCTTCATAGGCCTCTTCACCGAAGAACAATTCGACCTGGAACAGACCATTGGCGACTTCAACACCAGATTTTGCATCGGTCTGGATCAAGGTGCCGCCTGACTGTTGAGTCCAAAGGCCGAAGGCCATCTCGACGGTGCCGGTAAACGGCGTGCCGTTGTCCAGCAGGCGGCCCTGATAGGTGATGCGCTCGCTCGTTGCAAGACCTGCCATGGCCGGGAGAGACAGAACGGCGAACAGGACGCCTGCCACGAAGGGCAACCAGCGAAGCGAGGGCTTGGCATTCTTTTGTCTGGATACTGATGTGCTCATGGTGAATTCTCCGATTGGCGGATTGATTTCAATCACAGGGCAGGCCGGCATCGACCCATTGCTGGACCCGGGCACGCCACTGGGCGATGTCGTTTGGTGGTGCGGTGGGATAGGTGCCACCGGCGGGATTGCGACCGTCGCCGACGGCCCAGAGCACCAGCTTGTCTTCGCTCATGTGCTCCAGGGGCGGGTGGCCGCTGACCGGCTGAGAGGCCAGGGCGCAGAGCTCGGCATCGGTCTTGTTGCGGAAGTCGAAGGCGACGGGCGCGGACTGCCAGTCCGGTGCGATCGTGCCCTCGACGGGCAGGAGCGATGAGGTGTGGCAAACGGTGCAGTCGGTCGAGGCGTTGACGGCCGGGTGTGCCGCCGGGAGCACGCCGGGCGGGCTGTCATTGACCCGCCGGAAATCGGTGGCGGCGACCGCGTGACAGGTCATGCAGCGCGGGTGGCGGAAGGTCTCGGCGAGCGTGTTGCCGAAGGTGATCGGCAGGCCCTCGAAGCGATCGTTGAAGATCGCATCGAGTAGCGCCGCATCGAAGGCCCAGAATCCACCGGTCAGGCTGAGACCGTTGCCGCTGCTTGCGTTCGACCCGGTGGCGTCGAACTGGCCGATGCTGCCGTCGAGCTGCCATTGGCCTCCTGAAGCCTCCAGCGTTCCTCCGGCGTCGATGGAGTACCAGTCGATCACCTTGTCGTCGCCCGCGCCGGCCGTAGACGACAAGAAAATGACGGTCGAAAAGATGAACATACGCATGACCTGGTCTCCGGGCGTTGAATTGGAGCGCGATCAGAGCCAGATGATTGCCGGTCGAACGTCGAATCAAAGCAGGCTGCGAACGAGCTGCACAGACCATGCGGCAAAAGTCCGAAGAAAGACTTTATTTTTTTCTCACGATCTTATTTATTGCGCAGAAACAGGAGGATAGGTGGCCGTCGCGGCTTCCCGCGCGGGCCGGCGGGCCGAGATTGGGCTGGAGCCGGCACTCGAAGCGGTTACCGACGGCCTGTCCATGGAGAGCTGACGCAGGGACGAGCCAGGGGAACTGCGCTTGGCGGCAGGCGTCAGGCGTTCAAGGCCTTGTTCAAGGCGTGGTTTGTAATTCGAATCGGTCCCTGAACAACCCGGAGTCAGGCAGGTCGGTGAGAAGCACGGCCTGCCTGAAGGAAAAGTCGGGCTCGATGAGTAGTGAGGTTAGGACCAGGCGATTGCCGTCCAGTGCGCGCCGCCCGAGGCCGACCGTTTCGACAATACCGCCAGCGGCCGAGTCGCCGGGCACGAGGATGGGCTCAATGGAGTCTCCGTCCCACAGATAGGCGCCCAGGCGACCCGAATCGATAGCATTGTTCTTGCCGGCAAAGACGATCCGTCCGTCGCTGAGCGCCGGTTCGCTGATCGACGAGGTGCCGGGAAAGCTCTCGCCCAGGTACTGGAACGTGCCGCTGCCGCCTGGAATGGGCGTTGTGGCGTCAACTACCCGCACGAGAACGCCGTCGATCCGCGCGTATAGCCCCCGCTGGCCCGCCGAGTTAACGCCGCGGAAGACCACGTCGGAACCATCCGCTGACAGCGTCATTCCCGTGCTGTCGAAATCGGCAAAGTTGCCGATGCCGCCGGGGATTGGTGTACTGGTCGTGGCTACCGGCGTGATCGCCCCGCCGCTGTAGGCATAGACACCTTCCTCGACCGGCGGATCCGGCAATAGCGCCCCCCCTGTTGCGATGAAAAAGATCGGTCCGCCGTCATAGGCGAGTGAGAAAACGCCGGAAAACAGGCCGTTGCCGTTGCCGGACGGCAGGGGGGTGGTCTCGTCGACCAGGGTTTGCACCTCCGTGCCGTCCCATTGATAGAGATCGTTGCCCGAGATGAAGGCGACAGTGCCTGCAGATGAATCGAGGAAGCGCGGGGGAAGAAAGAGCTCGGGTTCGCTGTCGTCGAACAGTCGCCGGACTGCGCAGCCATCGTAGCGGAACACGCCCCAGCCGCCGCCGTCGAGCAGGGCGGAGAAGGTGCCCGTGAGGCCGTCGATGGACGGATCGTCGGTCTGGAAAAGGTTGTAGCCCTCGTTGCCGCCCGGTGCGCGGCTGGCGGCATCAGCCAGCAGCACCTGGATGTCCTCGATGGCCAGCCAGTGGCCGCTGCCGCTGAACGGATCATTGCGATCGAAATGATGAAAGGCCGTGATGCCGTTCGAGTGAGAGGCTCGTATGAAATCGCTGAAGGTACCGCCACCAGGCCGCGGCGCGCCAGTCTCGACCAGGCGAACGAACCCGCCGGTTGGGGGGGCGGCGCCTGCCTGAACATCGAGGTCGGCAGAGGCCAGATTATTGGCGAGGTCGGGATCCTCTTCAATGGCGGAAACGCTGGCCTGATTGGTCAGTATGGTGCCGGGAGCGACCGATGGATCGATCCTGGCAATCACCTTGAACTGCGCGACACCCCCAGGCGGAACGGGCGACGTCGTGCAGCTCAAAGCCGCGCCCCCGGTCAGGGAAATCAGGCCGGCCGGCAGGGTGTCTTCAAGTCTCACGCCGGTCGCTGTCGACGGTCCGGCGTTATCCACTTCCATGGCATAGACCACCAGATGACCGGTGCCACCGGGATCGGGCGCGACCTGTTTGCTCAGCGACAGATCCGCAGCTGCGCTGACCTCGATGAGGACGCTTGCCTGGTTGTCTGTCGGGTCGGGGTCCGTGGGCAGACCGCTGATCTCGGCCTGTGGCAGGAGATCGCCGCGTCGATCTGGCGCGACAGCGGCCTCCACCGTGAATTGAACACTGCTGCCGGCCGCCAGGCCGCCGATGCTGCAGCTGACCTGAGTCCCGTTGCCGAAGCACAAGCCGCCCGGCAAAGAACTGGCATAGCTGGTGCCGTTCGGCAGATTCAGACTGACCGTCACGCTGCTGGCCGGCTCGGGGCCATCATTGATGGCCGTCAACGACAGGGTCAAGCTCTGTCCTGCGACCACCGGATCGGGCGCGGCCGACATCGTCAGTTGCAGATCTGCCGTGGGGCGAGAGAACAGCGCCCGGCAAGATCGGTCAGCGGTCATGGTCACCTGGATCGGCGTCACGCTGCCGCTGCAGTCGCCGGCCCAGCCGTCGAAGCGACTGCCGCTGTTCGCGATGGCATTGAGCTGGACCACCTGGCCGTCTTCGAAGACGCCCTGGCAGTCCGGGGCACAGTCGATGCCGGGTGGATTCGACACGACCCGGCCCAGGCCAGTGCCATCGAGAACCATGTTCAGGGCCCAGGTCTGCGGCGGGGCAGTGGAGCAGTCGTCAAGGGTGATCCGAGTCGGAATCTGGGGCGAGCCGTTAAGGCGAACCTCTGCCTGCACAGTACCGCCGCCCAGATCCACCGTCCAGCCCTGGGCGATGCCTGACCCAAGGCTGCCGGTCGAGACTGCACCCGCCGTCACGCCGGCCACTCGACTCCGGCACAGATCGATCATGGCGAATCGTCGGAAGGCGGTGCCGGCGCCGTGATCGACAAAGGCCGCTTGGCCATCTGCGGCAAACTGGATACCGCCCGGGGAAGAGAGAACTCCGGTCTGATAGGTGTTGCCGTCCAGGTTAAAGCCGCCATTGACCAGGTCGACCCAGAGCACCGCTTGGCGCGCAGCCGTTGGCGCGGATGCTGCGACCAGGATGGCCGTTCGAACGGGCGCCGTCGGGTTCGGGTCGTAGAACAGGGGTCCGATTGCCAATGGGGCACGCAGGCAGACTGCAGCGGCCAGGATGCTGGTTGCCGGTTGGCTTTCGAGACGATGAAAGTAGACCAGCACATTGGCGGGGTCACCGTTGCAGACCGGGGCGCTGCCGCCAGGACTGCGCACCGTGAACAGCACCTCCTGGCTGGGCGAGAGGCGGAAATCGAGATCGAATCCGTTGCCCTGCAGAATCTCCGCTGGAATGTTGTAGATCTCATCGACCAGGCCATCGCCGCTGTTGTCGACGGCGATCTGGTTCTCACCGACCGGACCCAGGACCGGATGGTTGATCGGTCCGCGCAGGACGCCGGTGCCAGCCGGCGAGCTGAATAAGGGTTCACCATTGACGAACGGCGATTCCTGAGCCTGTGACAGGCTCGATTGAATCAGAATGATTGCGAGCAGGATCGGGCGAAGGTACACGGTTCGATCTCCTGGTCAGGCCCAGCATTCTGCGGGCGGGTTATTGAAGGGTCATTACGATTAGACGCAACCAGTCGTCCAAGCTTCTCACCCTTTTGTCAGTTCGCCATTGTGATTTCAACGGCTGCTTGAGTACCATGCCCCGCTGATTCCAGAAGGAAGCCGACTTGGATCGCCATCGCCGTTTTCAGGCCTTTTTCGAACCTTATGAGAGTCGGCTTCGCGCCTTTCTTCGGTCTCGCTGCCCTCCTGGATCTATAGTCGACGCGGACGATGTCCTGCAGGAGCTTCGAGTCAAGATATGGAACCTGCTCGAGCGTGAGAAGGACTTCGAGAATCCTGCGTCATACCTGATGCGAGCGACCGTTAGTACCTTGATCGACGCCCAGAGACGGGCCGCGGTCCGGCGGCCGGAGGCCGGATTTTCCGAGCGCGATCCGGAGGCCTGCGCAGACACGATAACGCCTCAATCACTGGCCGAACTCCAGCAGGACCATGAGCGCCTGGAGCGTGTCATAGACCAGCTTGCTGACGATCGCGGGCGCGTCATTCGCCTCTATCTCCAGGGTTTTGGACTGAAGGAAATGGCGCGGATGACCCGGTGGTCCGAAGCACGCTGCCGCAATCTGCTGTACCGAGGGCTGTCCGAATTGAAGACCGGAATGAAGGGGCAAGAGCCATGAGCGATTTCGATCCTAAACTGCGCTGGCGACAGGCGATGCAACTCGGTACGCGGCCTGACTCCGGACGCCCTGATTGTCCCGATGCCGACACGCTGGCGCTGTTGATCGCTCAGCCAGAGGCCGCACCGGTCGAGCTGCTGTCCCACGTCGAAAGGTGCAGCGCCTGTGCCGCCGAGCTGCGATCGCTGAACGAGTTACCCGACCTTGAAGCGATGATCGCGACGATGGCGAGGAGACGACGCCGGACGAGCGCTTGGATACCGCTGGCTGCTACAGCCGTGCTCGCCGTGACGGTCGGTTTGAGCGCAATCCTTCAACCGGAGCCCACGCTGCCAGACAATCTGGCCGTTCGCAGCGCCAGCGCGCTCGATGCTTTTCCCGCCGAGGGCGCGGTGCTCGCCAAGGCACCCGAAACCATCGCCTGGTCGACGCAGGAAGGACAGAGCTACCGGTTGATGCTCTACGACGAGGCCGCCCACCGACTGTGGACGAGCAAGGCGATCAGCGCCGGCGAGGTCACGCTGCCCGACGATCTTCGCGGCGAGCTGCAGCCGGGTCGCTACTACTGGCAGGTGCAGATCGTCGGTAGCGGCATGCTCGGCGGACCGTTTTCCTTCGAGATCGAGCAGAGCCGTGACCGCGACCGCTGAGCATGCTCCATGACAGTTCGCCTCGTGACCCTGCTGTTCTTCGGCCTGCTTGTTGGTCCCGGCCATACGGCCGAGGTCGATGGGCCGGTGAGTGCTTCGCAGGCAGCTGACCGCCTCATTGAAACCGCCGAGGAGCTGATCGACCGGGGCCGTCACCAGGAGGCGATCGACCATATCGACGGGGCCCTTGATCGGACGCCGCCCCTCGAGTCGATCGATCGTG
This sequence comes from uncultured Wenzhouxiangella sp., assembly GCA_964439915.1. Classification (GTDB taxonomy): domain Bacteria; phylum Pseudomonadota; class Gammaproteobacteria; order Xanthomonadales; family Wenzhouxiangellaceae; genus Wenzhouxiangella. The sequence goes on from CAYTQT010000009.1 coordinate 7,611, forward strand.
CTCGTCTGCTCATTCGGCTGGTCTACGCGCTAGGCCGAGTCGAGGATCTGGAGCGCATTCCGGGAGTGATCGAGGCGGCTCAGGCGCTGGTGCTCGATGAACCGGAACCGGCCGCGTTTCAAGTCTATGTCGACACGCTGAGCGCCCGTGTCGCCTATCTCTCGGCAACGCGGCAGCTGGAGGCCGCGCACCAGGCCAGCCTCGACGAACTGGCGGCTCGCCGCCGGCTGCCGGTCGGGGCCTCGAAGCTCGACGTCGCGCTCATTAATATGGCCAATTCGAACTACCGACTCGGCCACTTCGGAGCAGCAGAGGACAATCTGCTCGAGGCCATGGATTTTGCGCGGAATCACCCGTCGAACGCGCGCCGCCTGGCGACGATCTATAACAATCTCGGCGCGGTCTACAGCGCGCGAATGGAGCATGCCTCTGCCTTGAGGTACTGGCGCCGGGCGATCGATGCCAAGCGCGAGCAGGCGCCCGATTCTCTGAGCCTGGCCACTGCCCTGGCCAATTCAGGCAACGCGCTCAAATCCCTCGGGCTTTACGAGGACGCGGAGGCGGCACTTGCCGAAGCTCTGGCAATGCAGCGTCGACGCGTGCCCGGGTCGAGGGCGGTCGGCCGCACGCTTTTCGCCATGGGACAGATTGCCGAGGCGAGGGGCGATGTCGAGCAGGCGGAGGGACGCTACCGCGAGGCGCTCGCCATCATCGATATGCATATCCCCGAGTCCCCCGACGCCGCTTTTTCGCGTCGAGCGCTCGGCAGTCTTTTCATCGATCAGCGTCGCTTGACCGAGGCTGAGCCGTTCCTCGCCGAAGCCCTGAAAGCCACCAGCCCCATCAACAACCCTGGTCTGCATGCCTCGACCCTGTACCAGCTTGGTCGCCTGGATCGTGCCCGCGGCGACCTGCAGCAGGCGCGACAGCGTTGGTTCGACGCGATCGAAGCTCTCGAGACACAGTACGATCAGCTCGGTGGCAGCTCGCTGACGCTCGCCAGCTTTTCTCAGGCCTACGAGCCGCTGTATCGCAAGCTGTCCCAGTTGCTGATCGACAGCGGCGAATTCATCGAGGCGATTCGTCTCCTCGAGAGCTACCGCAATCGAGCCCTGCTGGAGCGGATCAATATCGACCGTATTCTTCGCCAAAGTGAAGTCGGGCAGGCACTGATCAGCGATCTTTCGGAGCTCCGGGGACAGGCTCGCAGCCTGGTGGATACAACAGCCGAATCCGATCCGCGTGCAAGGCTGGCCGAACTGCGACGACAGCGACTCGATCGTGTCGCGGCGGCCATTCAGGCACAGCCGGGCCTGGATCGGCTTTTCGAGTTCCGCCCGCAATGGGAGTTGGCCGACCTTGGCCTTAATCCGGGAACTCGTCTGCTCTACTACAGCCTCGGGACCGATCGCAGTGATCTCCTTGTGGTCGGTCCCGAGGGGATTCGCGCCCACCGACTGCCGCCCATCGCCGAGATTTCTACCCTCGTCGAGCGCTTCCGGATTCTGGTGCAGCGACCGGATGCCGACCCGGCCCCTCTCGAGGCGGTCTCCCGCCGGCTGCATGAGGTCCTGATTGCGCCTGCCCGGGTCGAGTTTGATGGCGTGCATTCGCTCATGATCCGGGCCGACGGGCCGTTGCTGCTGCTGCCATTCGCCGCGCTCCAAGATGGCAGCGATGCTTACCTGGTCGAGCATTTTTCGCTGCAACGACTGCATACGCTTGGTGACCGTCACGCCCTCGAAGCTCGCGCTACTCCCATCGCCTACGCCTATGCTGGATTTGCTTACGCTGGGGATAACGAGTCGTCTTCGGGTCTGCGTGCACCGAAAGCTCGATTGCGTCATGTCGACGAGGAGGTCGAGTTTGCCTCAAGCCAGTTCGGGCCCGCAGCGGAGAGTTATACCGGCACGGATGCGACCGAGAGCCGTGCGCGCTCGATCGACGGACGTCGTATCGTCCATTTTGCCAGTCATGCGGTGGCCAACCCGATCGAGCCGCTTTCCAGCTACATCTCCCTGGCCGCCGACGAACAGCATGACGGCCTGTTCGAGCTATGGGAGGTGATGACCGGACTGTCGCTCGACGGTGGCCTGGTCATGCTCTCGGGCTGCGAAACCGCGCTCGGGCCCTCCTTTGCAGGAGAGGGGCTGTTCGGTCTGGCCAAGGGCTTTGCCTACGCCGGTGCCGAATCGGTCATCGCATCGCTCTGGGCCGTCGACGATGCCTCAACCCTGTACCTGACCCAGGCTTTCTATCGCGAGCTCGCAGCCGGTCGAAGCCAGGCCGAGGCGCTGAGCCTGGCGCAGCGCGCCATGTTGTCCGGAGAGATTCCCGCGGAGAGCTGGTGGCGGCGTATGTTCGGCCTTGGCCCGAAACACCGTGATTTGCATCCCTATTTCTGGGCCGCCATGACGGTGACCCGCACGCGCTGACGGTCCCCTTGGCACGGGGATTTCGTTCGGAAGCGAGAACAATTGACTCGGCGCTGCGTTTTCTCTAGCAGGACAATGAACCGAGGATCTACTCATGCAGTTCAAGCGCTCTATGGCCCCGATGGCTCTGTTCGTCACGGCGGTCGCCTTCCCCGTGCCGTCGCTGGACGCCCAGGTCGGATCGCCGCGAATCACCTGGTTCACGATTGATGCCGGTGGCGGGCTGTCGGCCTCGCAGAGTGGTCTGACCCTGCGAGGCTCGATCGGCCAGTGGGATGCGGCGATGTCCGCCAATGGAGGTCTCCGGCTGTCCGGTGGCTTCTGGTCAGGTCCTCGAGTTGATGCGCTCTTCCAGGACCGCTTTGAACAGTGAGGAGACCCGATATGCCTGGCCGATGCTTTCTAGCTTCTGCATTGATCCTGGTCGCTTTGCATCTGATGTTCATTCCACCGAGTGTCGCGCAGTCAACGAGCTCGATTACTTATCAGGGACGACTCGACGACGGTGCTATGCCGGTCGACGGCTCGGTGGACCTGGTGTTCACTTTCTTCGACAAGATCATCGACGGCCAGCAGCTCGCGGCGAGTTTTTCAGTGAACGATGTGCGCGTCGAGCAGGGATATTTCACCCAGGACATACCCGTGCCCAACCTGCCCAACGCCTTTTTCCTGGGTGATGTCTGGCTGGAAATCAAGATCGCCCACCCCGCCGGGTCGGGGCAGTTCGAGACACTTTCACCGCGACAAGCAGTGCGTCCAGCACCCCGTGCCCTGTTGGCACAGAACGCCCTGCGGGCGGAATCGGTCGACGAAGGGGCGCTCTTCTGGCGTCAGGATCCTTTCAATCCTGACGGGATCTTCTTCCAGAGCGGCCCTGTCGCCATCGGGACGGCGGCAGGATCCAGTCCTCTGACGGTTTTTGCAGATAGCAGTGATGGTGCGTCCTCCGCGATCTGGGCCGGCTATGCCGCTCCTTCGGCGATCGGCGTCGACACGGTGATCCGGGCCGATGCGCAGGTCTCGCTTGGAGATGCGCGAGCTATCTGGGCCACGACTGCCAGCGATGACGGCTACGCCGGCTATTTCGAGGGAGGGCGAAACTACTTCGAAGGGTGGATTGGAGTGGGAACGGCAACGCCGGGAGCATCGATCGATGTGCTCAGCGACCGCGGCGGCCTGCACACCGGCGTGCGCGTGACCAACAGCCCTGGTGGTGGGAGAGGATTCGTTGCCGATCTGGGCGGGCCTTCATCAGGCACCAATGGCTTGGGTTTCCTTGCCGAGGTCGGACCATTCAGCACCGGTTTTCGGGCCCAGACAGGCAATGGCAGTAACGGTTTTGTCGCAGAAGTCGGCGCGGGTAGCACCGGTTTTCTGGCCGAGGTGGCCGACGGGGTTGGATTAAGCGCGGTCGCGAACGGCACTGGCAGTGTCGGTGTCGTTGTCAACGCCAACGGCACTGACAGCGTCGGTGTGCAGTCTCGGGTCAATTCGCCAACGGGAAGCACGATCGGCGTCTCCGGCTTTTCCAATTCAGCATCCGGTGTCGGCGTGCGCGGTGAAAACAGCTTCAACGGGATCGGAGTTCATGCGATCTCGCCCGGCGGTCAGGCGCTGCTGGCCGATGGCAACGTGACGGTCAATGGAACGCTGGTCAAGTCAGCGGGTTCCTTCCGGATCGATCATCCGTTGTCGCCGCAGACGCACTATCTCTCGCACTCCTTCGTTGAAAGTCCGGACATGATGAACATCTATAACGGAAACGTGGTTACGGACAGAGCGGGATATGCCGAGGTGGTACTGCCGGACTGGTTCGACGCGCTCAACCGCGATTTTCGCTATCAGCTTACCGTTATTGCCAGCTTTGCCCAGGCTGCGATCTGGGAAGAGCTTCGCGATAATCGCTTTGTGATCCGCACCACTGAACCGGACACGAAGGTCTCCTGGCAGATAACCGGCATTCGCGATGACCCCTACGCGAGGGCCCACCCGATCGAAGTGGAGGCCCCCAAGCCGGACGATGAGCGGGGTCAATATCAGTTTTCCGACTGGACGATCTGGGCAGACCAATAAAGCAAACGATTCGGATTGATGCTGCGGCAATGGCAGCTCAGCTCAGAACTCAATTCTCCTGAAAGCCTGAAATCCAAAGGTGTGTCTTCATGTTCTCATCGACAACTCGTGTTGTTCTGGCTGTCAGCCTGCTTCTGCCTGCGGTTACAGCCCTTACCCAGGTTGACATCATTTTTCAGGACCGGTTCGAAGCGCCGGATGATGACCCGGTGCCGGTATCGGATGCCCGAGTGTTCTTCTGGGGCAATTCCGCCGTCAACCACGACCCCTTCGGACCGGAGGATTCGGATGTGGGTGAGCCGATGCAGGCGATCGCGGCTGCCGCCGGCCTGACCAGCTGTGCCGATGGCGACTACACGCCGTTTCTGACGCCCTCGATGCTCGAAGAGGATGCCTACCCGCCCCCGAACGAGCTCAATATTCCCAACATGACGCTCGGCCCGTCCTGCGCGGACAAGGACTTTGTCAGCTCGAACTACACGGTTGGCGTGCTGCAGGACAACAATTTCAGCTGGCAGAGCGATCCGTCGACGTGGGGTGACGTGGCCGGTGCCGTTTTTCGGGTCAACGAGGCCCGCGCCTTTGAGCCCGGGCTTGAGCGCTGGTTCCTGTATTCCTATCAGACCGATGCCGAAGGTACGCCCGAGCAGTTCGTATCGCGTCAGGACTTCCTGGCCGACCAGGCCGGCTTCAACGCCGCCAATCAGGCGCTGCAGGATGCCATCAATGCCGCCGATGCGTCGATCGAGCTGCGCTACATTCCGATCGGCGAGGTCTGGCTGGACCTGCTCAGCCCCGGCGGTCTGCTCGAGGACGTGCCGCTGCCCGACCTGTTCTTCGATCCCGCGCCGCACCAGAATCTGTCGGCTGCCGAAATCATGGGCGCGGTGGCTTTCGCCGCCATCTATCGCCAGTCCGTGCCGTCGACCTATGCACCCGATCCCGGCCTCGATAGCCGCGTGGTCACGCGCTGGACGGCCATCTCCGATCGAATCTGGACTCTACTCACCCAGGAGCCGCTGCGCACGCGCGTCTTCGGTTCAGCGGGCACCGGTCCCGACGGCAACGAGTACTGGGTGGCGCCTGGCGGCAGCAACGGCAATCCGGGTAACCAGGCCCAGCCCTGGGGCACGCTCTCATTCGCCGTCGAACAGCTCGCGCCGGGCGATACGCTGAACATCGACGGCGGTGTGTGGACCGAGTCCATCGCCCTGGAGACCAGCGGCACGGCCCAGGCGCCGATTCGGGTGATCGGCCGCAGCGGTGCGACGATCGGTAACGACTCGAGCGCTGATCATGCGATCCGTATCTCAGCCAGCCACATCGAGGTCCGGTCCATCGACATCACCGGTGCGCGAAGCGGGATCCTGATCGGCGACGGTCTCTACCCACTCAACGACGTCTGTGCCGATCCAGACGGTTTCAACGAGGGCGTGCCGCCGGGCGAAGAGGAGTTCTTTAACCTCAACTGCCAGGATCGAGCGAGCCAGAGCACGGCCTATCCGCTCAACCCGGTGTTCACCGACATCCTTATCGACGGCTCGTTGCCCGGCGGTGGTCGGGCGGTGATTACCGTCACCAACGCGCAGGACCCGGTGACCGGCGAGGTCGATTTTCTCAACGGCATCGAGCTGACCGACGAGGCCGAGCGCGTGGTGATCCGCGGCTACGAAATCACCGGTGCGCGCTACGGCATCTTCGCCGACGGCATCGAACAGGTCCGACGGCTTGACGCCATCACCGTCGAGGATATCTACGTCCACGGTACTTTCAACTACGGTATCCGCATGCCGGCGCGTCGTGGCTACGTCTCGACCCCGGACCCGAACGGTGACTGGGTCAACGCGTCCCAGGTACGAGTTTCGATCCAGCCGGTGGCGCTGCGCAGCCAGAGTTTCACCCATCTTCTGATGCGTGATCTGCTGATGGTCGAAAACGGCTTCACCGACGATCCGTCCAGCTGCAGCGAGACTCCGCCCGACGGCGAGGCGTACGGCAACATGCTGCTCCAGGGCTGGGTGGACGGCGTGATCGAGCGATCGGTGTTCCGCAACGGACCCTACTGGGGCATCGATTGCCTGATCTGCGACAACATCACCTATCGTAACAACGTCTTTTCCATGTCCCAAGCCACGCTCGAGCTGCCGCGCTGTTTCCCCGATCCGGCCGACCCCTGGCCGATCGTCGGCCTCGAGGTCAACGGCGGCACCGGCAACCGCGTAGTCAACAACAGCTTCTACGGCTACCAGTCCGGTATCTTCCTGTCGATGTTTCCCGAGGACTTTGCCGAGAACGAGATTTCGGTTGAAGTTCGAAACAACATCTTCTGGGTGGCCGACAAGCCGGGTGACGGCGTCGATGCCGATGCCGTCGAGGTGTTTCCGCCGAACGACATTCTCGCCTCTGCGGCGGTCGAGACCTTTGGCAATCCATTTGCTCCCGTGGGCGGCTACACGGTTGACCGTCAGGTCGAATACAACCTTGCGAACGTGGAAGTACCGCTGGCCGGCTATCCCTCCGACATGAATGGCGTGGGCAACGTGGTCGATGCAGACGCGGATGTAAATTTTATCGACGGCAATGGCGGTGATCTGCGGCTCGTAGCGCCGTCAAGCGCGGTAGTTGATCAGGGCCAGACCCTGACGGATGTCACCGAGGACCTCGACGGCAACCCGCGCCCCGCTGGTGCTGGCTATGACCTGGGTGCCTTTGAGGGCACGAAGTCGCCCCCTTGAGATGATTGGAGCCGTGGTCAGCCCATTGGCGTTCGGGCGTAGTAGTGCCAGATAAAAATGGCGACCGCGCCGCGATGGGGTCGCCAGGCCTCAGCGATCGCATCCGTCTGGCGCCGGTTCGGTCGCTCCGGTAATCCTTTGAGACGATGGATGCCGGCCTGGATCGCCAGGTCGTCGGCGGGCCAGACATCGGGTCGGCCGAGTGAGAACAGCAGAATCATCTCGGCACTCCAGCGTCCGAAACCGGTCAGGCGGGTGATCTGCTCGACCACGGCCTCGTCGGGCATCTCGGCGAGAGCTGCCGGGTCGAGGTTGCCGTCCAGGAGCGCGTCGCAGAGCCCTCGCACATAGCGGATCTTAGGCCGTGACAGACCGAGCGCTCGCATTTCATCATCGGATATTCGAAGCACTTGGGCCGGTTCGAATTGCCCTTCGAATGCGGCTTGAATGCGCCCGAAGATCGTCGCTGCGGCTTTGACCGAGAGCTGCTGGCCGACGATGATTCTCATCAGGTTCTCGAAGCTCGGTGCGCCCTGGCGGCGCTCGGCGGGGTAGCCGACCTTATCGAGTGCCCTGGCGATGTCGGGATCTTTTTTCGCCACGATCCGGAGTGCGGATTCGAGATCGCCTTGCGTCAGTTGGAATTTCAAGTCAGCTCCACGCTGGATTTCAGCCGAGGATACCCAAAGCGGCGTTGAATGCCTTCACTCCGGCCGGGTTTCGTCGAATCGCTTCTTTGTGCACATGGGCCTTCAGACTCGGAGGTCGAAATTGCGTTTGTCGCCGCGACACAGTAGCTTGTGGGTGTGGTGCAGTGCGTCGCACGACATTCTTGTTCAAGATAAAAGGAGAACACATGGACGGCATTCTGATCTGGTTGATCGTCGGCGGCATCGCCGGCTGGCTGGCGGGGCTGATCGTCAAGGGCGGAGGTCAGGGCATTCTGATCAATATCGTGGTCGGCATCATCGGTGCGGTAATCGGCGGCTGGGTGTTCGGGCAGCTGGGCGTCACCGTTGGCACGAGCCTGATGAACAGCATCCTGACCGCCGTCGTCGGCGCGGTGATTCTGTTGCTTCTGCTTGGCATGATTCGGGGCAAGCGCTGATCTTGCCGGCCGCGCTGCAGCCGATCGGAGCGATCATCACGCTTGATCGATAGAGTCAGGCCCTGAGGATCGAAGAGAGGACGGCGAATGCCGAATCGACCGGCAACGATCAAATCGATGAAGCTCTACCAGCACGTCGACCGCGTCGAGCGCGAATTGAGCGAACGGGGGCTGGACGCTGGAGAGGCGCTGGATGTGGCCGCACTGGAGTCCCTCGACCAGCTGCATTACCACGGCCGCTCGGCGGTGCTGGAGGCGATCGAGGAGCTTGATCTGGACAGCCAATCCAGGGTCCTCGACATCGGTTCCGGCCTGGGTGGTCCAGCGCGGGTGATCGCCTCCGAGGTCGGCTGCCGGGTCACCGCCGTCGAGCTGCAGGATGATCTCAATCGCCTGGCGCAATCGCTGACCCGTCGCTGTGGACTTGGGGATCTGATCGAGCACCGGCGTGCTGATGTGCTCACCGCCAGCCTGCCGACCCGGGAATTCGACGCGCTGGTCAGCTGGCTGACCTTCCTGCACATCTCCGAGCGAGAAACCCTGCTGAGGCGATGCTACCAGCGTCTCCAGCCCGGCGGCCGAATCCTGGTCGAGGATTTCTTCGCCCGCCACGAGCTCAGCGACGAGGAATCGGCGCTGCTGGCCAACGAGGTTTTCTGCCAGCGTCTGGATACGCTCCCGGCCTATCGCGAGCTAATCAAGGAGGCCGGCTTCGAGCGGATTGACTGCCAGGACATGACCGACTCCTGGGCTGATTTCGTAGGCGGGCGGCTGGATGCGTTCCGTCAGGGCAAGGCGCGCTTCTCTCGAGTCCACGGCGACAGTGCCTATCGGGCGCTAGAGACCTTCTACAGCGTGATGAACCAGCTGTTCTCCTCCGGTGCACTCGGCGGCCTGCGCTGGACGGCGCGGCGGCCGAATGATTGACACCGGGAGGCTGCAAAGCGCCTGACCTTAGCGCGCGATCGCCCCATCGAGGATGACGTGGACGATCGCGTCGAGGGCGTCGATGCTGGCGGTCGGGTCGTCTTTCAGCAGAACCAGGTTGGCGCGTTTTCCGGGCTCGATGGTGCCCAGGATGTCCTCGATACCGAACCACTCTGCCGGGACGAGCGTCGCTGCGGTAATGGCCTCATGCGGCGTCATTCCCAGATGCTGCACCAATAGTTCGAGTTCCTCGATCAGGCTGATGCCGGGATAAACCCCTGGAACACCCAGGTCGGTGCCGGCCAGGATGCGAACGCCGTGGGTGCGGGCTTCGATCAGAAACTGCAGGTCGCGCTGAAAGGTCGACCAGTCCGGTGCTTCTGGGGGAATCATCTTCATCACGCTTGCCCAGAATGTGTCGAGGGACCGATCGAGCGGCAATCCATCGGGATGGCTCCGCAGGGGCTCGAGTCGGCTATCGGGGTCGGTGCCGTCGGCCAATCGCGACAGACCATCGATCATCGACAGGGTCGGGGTGAAATGCACGCCGGCATCAGCGAGCACGCGATACTGACGGCCGCGCTGGGCGGCGCTCAATCGGCTCAGTCGATGGGCGAGCATCCCGTCCAGGTGTTCGAGACTGTCGACCCCGACAGCGGCCAGCTGGTCATAGTCGAAAGCGGGTCCCGGATCATGGGCGGCGATGGGTAGTCCGACCCGGTCGGCTTGAGCGGCGATGGCCTGAAAGAGCTCGGGCTGATCGTGCCAGAAGTGCACCTTGACCACGGCGGCACCACTGTCCCTGACGCGCTCCACCGCGCTCGTCGCCTGTCCGGACGATCCGACAACGATCCGTCGCTGCATTTCCTGCTGGATTTCACCGGGGCCATAGACTTGTGAGAACAGCTGTGACCAGCGTGCGCTGTTCAACATGAATCCGGCGCTGAAGATCTCGGGCCTGGACAGGCTGTTCTGGGAATCGATGGCAGCCAGCGCCTCGGGGGTGATACCCATATCGCGAACCTGGGTGACGCCGTAGTGGACGAACTGCGCCAGGCTTTCCGGTTCGATATGTTGAACATGGACGTGCATGTCCCACAGGCCAGGGATCAGATATCCGCCGTTGGCATCAATGGTACGGTTGGCCGAGACCCCTTCGCTGCTGTCAGTCACGAGACGGATACGGTCGCCTTCGATGAGGACAGTCTTGCCCGGCGTGGGCGTCGGGCTTCGTCCATCGACGAGATGGACATTGTGGATCATCAGGCTGGCAGCAGACGCATCGGCCGCGATGATCAGTGCCAGAGTGGCAGCGAACAGGTGACGCAGGGCTGTCATTCGATATCTCCTGGAGGTCAGTTGATCGGATCGGCGCATCGGGCTGCGATCGCCGGACCTTGGGGGGGTCGAGTATCGGTGGCGTGTGGCCGGCAGTTGTCAATCCCGGTAAAGATTGACGAATTGCATGCCCGCGAGTGCCGGCGTCCCTTGCGCTGATCCGGGGTGCTCAGTCCTGCCTTGCCGATTTGCGTAGCTTTGATGGGGTGGTGCCAAGGACAGCACTGAAGGTGCGGGAAAAGGAGGTTCGATTGTTGAATCCGCAGTCGTAGGCGATTCGCTCGATGGGCAGGTGAGCGAGGGCCGGATCACGCAGACGTCTGGCCGCCTCTTCGACGCGATAGCGATTGACCAGATCGAAGAAGTTGCCGCCCAGGTGCTCGTTGATCGCCTGGCTGGTCATATGCGGGGTGGCCTCGACGGCCTCGGCAAGCTGGGCCAGTCGCAGCCGCGGCTGCAGATAGAGCTGCTCCCTTCGCAGGACCTCATCGATCCGTTGCGCCAGTTCAGCGCCAGCGTCCGGGCTGAGCCCGGAGGTCTGATAACGGGCATCAGCGGTCTGATCGCGACCGATGGACGCCGGCGCCGGTCCCAGAACAGGAGCGGAAAGCCCCCAGTAGCCGATCAGAAAAACCAGAACGGCGACGCCCAGCAGCGCAAGATCATCGAAGGTCGTGCCCCGCGGAAGTGGTCCATGCACTGCGGCCAGAACGAGGACCAGCCATACGATCTGGAGGACGACAAAGGCCAGGCAAAGGCGCTGCAGCCAGCGCAGCCGACCCACGTCGGTGTCGGACTGGCTTCGTTTCCATTGCTTCCTGAAGGAAATCAGCCGACGGAGGGTGATCAGGAGATAGGCGGCAATATGGCTACATTTCAGAAAGAGCAATGCCCAGTTGATCGGATGAAGCGCGGTGAGCCCCTGTTGGGCGACAAGCAGGCGTTCGATTCGCTGGTCGGCGGGCTCGACAAGTACGGGAAGCAACGCCAGGGTGAACACGATGGTCGGCGCCAGATGAAGCAACCAGACCCTTGCTGGCCAGTCCCGGTCACCGATCAGCCGCTGGACATAGGCCAGCAGGAGTGGGCCGAACAGGAACGGGGTCGCGCTGAACCAGCCGGTTGTCAGCGGCAGATTCCTCCAGAGGTCTGAACTCTGGGCGAAGGCCTCCCACAGGCCGGCTCCGAGTGTCAGCATGAGCGCGGCAAGGATCCTATTGGCTCGGCTGCGTCGATGGGGATGAAGCAGCACAAGCGCGAGAAACATGGCCTGAGCCAGACCCAGCAGGTGCAATAAGCTGATCCAGTTGAGAGTCATCGAACTGTGGTCCAGAGCTGCTTTCGATCCGAAACGGCGAGGACAGTATCAACTATCTGACATGCGCAGGATTGTTCCAGCCTACACCCTGCTGATGGTCTGGGCCTATGCCAGCGTGGGTGGCCTGCTGCCGACCACGGCCCGCGCCCCACCCGGTTTCAGCGTCGGTTCGATGCTCTTCATGCTGTCTCTGGCGGAGGGCCTCAAGAGCGTCACCCGCCCGGACGGGCGCTGACGGCTCCTGACTGTCCTCGCCCCGGTACCGGCTCGTCTTCTTGCCTTTCGAGGCGGGTTGTGAGATTCTTCACAAAAATCAAAGGAAGTTGTTCATCTAGGCCGCCATGCTGCCGCCAGTGTGTGGGATCGATCAAATAAAGGCAGCGGGCATCTAGAACCCATCAAAAATTAGGGGAAGGTTATCCATGTTTCTCAACACTCTGGGAAGCACGCGTTCTTGCGTGCGGCCAACTTATATCTGTGTTCTTTCGTTTCTTTCACTGGTTCTTGCCCTTGGGCTGAGTCTGGATGCGGCGGCGGTCGAACTACCGTTCGGTGCCAAGCACGAGGTCTCGCTGCCGGGTATCGGCCAGCCGGGGCAGGGTTCACGGCAGGATGATGTCCGTGACAGCTCGGACGACGACCTGTCCAATCCGGATTCGCGCGCGGGCGGTGGACGCGCCTGCTCGATTCAGCTTCAATCGCTATTGGCGGTCGGAGGCGACATGGCGACGACCAATACCTGGCAGCTCAGGGGAGAGGTGCTGATCAATGATCCGCCCCTGACAGGCGAGCTCTACGTCCGGATCGAGAATGGCGCAAGCCGGGTTTTTTCAGCACCATTCGAGGCGACCGAGTCTTTTCTGATCGACAAACTCTATGCCGATGGCAGCTTGCGCAGTGTCGAGGCTGTGTTCTCCGATGATCCCGCCTGCGTTGCAACAACGACCGTGAATGCACCTGTCACCAGCGCCGGGTTTCTGCTCAATCTCGGGTATACG
>CAYTQT010000009.1:20642-41969 GCA_964439915.1 uncultured Wenzhouxiangella sp.
AAGGCCGGGAAGGTGCGTTGGCTGTTCGATAATTACTATCAGGGGATTTCGATCAGCGACTGGACCAATAGCCAGGGCGCTGCCTTCCAGGCCGCGCTCTGGGATGTGACCCATGACCATTACAGCGATAATGTCTCTCAATCGGTGATCGGCAATATCCCGCCGAATCCGTACCGCATTCTCAACGATCCGTCCGGGGCCACCACGCTGGCCCAGAGTTATCTGACTGCTCTCAATGCATTGAACTGGTCCGACGCCCAATGGGAGAGCTACAAGTCGAGAAACTGGCATGTGGTGTATCTCGATTCGCCGGTCACGCAGGATCAGGTGCTGGGCATTCCCCTGTCCAAGTCACCTGATCTCGGGGATCTGTCCGAGCCCGGTTATCCGACGACGACGGCGTCGAACGGCGCACGTCACGACTATGGTCCCGAGGATGCGCATCTGGGTCGTTCCCGGCCGGATTCCGAAGGAGATGGCCAGCCCTCCCTTGATGCGCAGGGTGATGATGCCGGCGGGGGTAACGACGAAGACGGCGTGGAGATCTGGAGCAATTGGACGCCCAATGATCCTGCTGTCCAGACCGTCTGGTTCCGGGTCACGATCGGGTCCCCGGGTTTTCTCAGCCTGTACGTGGATTACGACAGCGCTGCACCTTCTTCATTGATTCGAGCCACCCTGACCGACGTGCAGGGGCCTGCCGCGGTGACCACCGGTCCTTTCGGGGACGTCGAGTTTTCACAGGCCGGGCAGTATCTGGTCGCCATCGAAGTGCCGGCCGGTCAGGCGGGTGCGACCATGGCCACGCGCTGGCGGATCACCAATCAGGCTGGTCAGGGTGGTGACAGTGCCATCGGCCTGGCCAGCACCGGTGAGATCGAGGACTTTGTCTTCGAAAACGACGATACTGGCGTGCCGGTCACCCTGAGCAGCTTTTCGTCCAGCCGTGGCAAGGGTGTCATCGAGGCGCGCTGGTCGACTTCGAGCGAGCTGGGCAATCTCGGCTTCATGCTCTACGGCGAGGATCGCCAGGGCAACTGGCAGCCTCTTCTGAATGAGCTCGAGTTGTCGCCGGTGATCGACTCCAGCTCCCCGCAGAGCTATCGTATCAGCGTGCGCGACAGTGGCATCCAGCGTCTGTTCCTGGAGGATATCGATGTCTTCGGCAAGCCGACACTGCATGGGCCTTTCGCGGTCGGAGATCGCTTCGGGCGCGAGCCGCAGGTCGAGGCGATCGACTGGGAGCGCATTCGACGGGCCAATGCGATTCATTCCCGCGCGAGCCTGGAGCCCCGAGTTGGCCTGCCCGCCGTGCCGGTACGTCTGCTCATCGAGCGTGAAGGCATCCATCGAATCAGTTATTCAGAGCTTGCCGATGCCGGCCTGATCTCGGCACCGATCGAGCTTCAGAACCTTGAGCTCAAGCACGCTGGCGAGCCGGTACCGATGCGTCTGATCGGAGCGGGCCGCCGTCTGGAGCCGGGGGCCGAGATCGAGTTCCTGGGTCGAGCCGTGGACGGCGAGTATGCCCGAGTGGCGGTCTACACCCTGGGCGTGGTCTACAGCAACGGTGACCCGATCAGCGATTCACGCGCCACCGACCGGATTGGATCGGCCGCGGCCACGACGATCTCGGCATCCAGCAGTCGTCGCGCCAGCTCATCGCGTCCTGAGACCAGTCTGACCACTGGTCGAGCACAAATGGTTCAGAAGCGCGACCGCGTCTACAGCGCATCATCGGTCGCCAGCACGCCCTGGTCCGATACGCGCATGGTGGTGCAGGCCAACCCGCGAAGCTGGAACTTCAACGTCGATCTGGACGGTCTGGCCGCGGTCGGCAGCAGCCAGCTCGAGATCTATCTTGCTGGCGTCACCGACTACCCGGATGTCGATCTGGACCACCGGGTCGAGGTCAGCCTGAACGGCATCGAACTCGAGTCGATCCGCCTGGCGGGTCGGGAAGCGCGTCGATTCGTGATTCCTCTGACCGATGGCCTGCTGCGCGCGCGCGGTAATCAGCTCACACTGCGCATGCCGGCCGATACCGGCGCTCCGGCCTCTGTGGTCAGCCTGGTCGAGTTCGCTATTGATTATCCGCGTGAGCTGATGTTGGATGGCGAGGCCCTCCGCTTCGATGCGGCAGCCGGCAGCATCCGGGTGGATGGCCTGCAGGTTCCGGGCGTGTCCGTTCACCGCCTTGTCAACGGTCGGGCCGAGTGGGTCGACGGTGTACGCGTTGGCAAGGGCAGCGGCAGTCGCTACAGCGCCCTGATACCGGGTGATCGCCAGCCTGCAACTTACTTTGTCGCCAGCGATGATCAGGTGCTTCGCCCGGCGCTGGAGCCCGGTCGCACGCCGGTCAGCATTGCTGACGGTCGATCCGACTATCTGATGATTTCCCATCCTGACTTCATTGACGGTCTGGAGCCGCTGATCGATTTCCATACCCAACGCGGTCTCGTTGTCAGGGTGATCGATGTGCGGGATGTCTATGCCCAGTACGGTGATGGCCAGGCCGATCCGGCAGCGATTGCCGATTATCTCGCCGCAGCCGCACCCCGGATGGGTCTGCGCTACGTGCTGCTGGTCGGTGGGGACACCTGGGACTATCGCAATACGGCCGGTACCGACTCGATCAGCTTCATTCCGAGTCTGTATGCCAGGACCAGCGATCTGGTGCAGTTCGCGCCCTCGGATTCCCTGTTGGCCGATCTGGATGGTGACCGGGTACAGGATCTCGCGATAGGTCGCTTCCCGGTCCGGACCCTGGATGAGCTGTCCGCGATCATCGACAAGACCCTGGCCTATGTCCAGCGGGATTACCAGCAGTCGCTGGTGCTCAGCGCCGATCGTCAGGAACCCGGCCTGTCGTTCACCGATCAGTCCGAGCAGTTCATCGGCGAGCTCGATGGAGACTGGTGGTTGACACGTGCCTATCTGGATGAGCTGAGCGTCGGCGATGCAAGGAATCGCCTGATGGGGGGGATCAACGCCGGTGCCAACCTGACCTCGTTCTTTGGTCATTCAGCCTACTCTGTGTGGAGCTTCGAGGGCCTGTTCGAGTCGAGCGACGTGGGGCTCCTGAGCAATGCGGGTCGGCCGACAGCGGTCGTCCAGTTCGGCTGCTGGAACACCTATCACGTGGTGCCCAGCTACAGCACGCTCGGACATGCCTGGATGCTGACTCCTGACCTCGGCGCCGCCCTGGTGATGGGCTCCTCGACCTTTACCCAGGTCACCAGTTCGCGCCAGTTCGCCGACGTGCTGATTCCGGAGCTGCTGCGCCCGGGCCAGAGCGCGGGGCAGGCGGTGGTCGCGGCCAAGCAACGCCTGGCAGCCAGCCATCCGCAGGCGCTCGACATGCTGCTCGGCTGGACCATCCTCGGGGATCCGGCAATCGAGCTTGGCAGTCGTTGATCTGACAAGGGGCCGGGTCCTTCGACCCGGCCTCGATGCCGATTCGAAGACAACCTGCTGAGAAATCACAACTAGTGTACCCCGCCGTTAATTCTTTAACATTCAGCGAGTCTGAGTCGCCAACTCAGGGCAGGCGGAGCCGAATGGCGATTTTCGCGAAGCGAATAAAGCCTTTTGAGCGTAGCCGCTGCCCGTGCTTCGAACCTTGTAAAGGGCTAGCCATTCACGCACAACGGCATTCCGACAGGGTTTCTTCGCTACGCGAAACCACCCTGTCTCCATTGCCTGCGCTGCGGTTCGCGCCTTGATTTGTCGACTCAGTCACACTCTGAAAGTTACGGAATCAACGGCGGGGTAAACTAGCCCAGCACCAGCTTGTGCAGAGCACCTGAGCGCATCGCTTCTTCGAGTGCCAGCGGAGCAATCGAGGCATTGTTGTGCTTTGGCCAGACGCCCATTGCGCGATTGCGGCCTGCATTCTTGGCTCGGTAGAGCAGCTGGTCGGCGACTTTCATCGCCGGTTCCCAGACCTCCTCGCCGGACTGTCGCTCGAATCCATCGATCGGAGCGAAGCCGAGACTGGCCGTGACTTCGATCGGGGCCCCTTGATGGCCGTGGATTTCGAGATCCGCAATTCCTCTTCGAATGGAACCGGCAAGCGCCAGCGCTTTGTCTCGCGTAGCCTCGGGCAGATAGATCGCGAACTCCTCACCGCCCCAGCGGCCGCAGTTCGCGCCGTGTTCGGCCGCCAGGCGTTTCAGCAAATGGCTGACTTTCACCAGGGCGCGATCCCCGATGTCATGACCGTGATCGTCGTTGATCTGCTTGAAGTTATCGAGATCGATCAGAATAATGGCGGCGCGCTGTGGATCGCTGCTCTGTGATTGCATCTGCAGGGTCAGGTAGCGTCGGTTGGCCAGACTGGTCAGGCTGTCGCGGCGGCTGGCCTCCAGCAGACGCATCTGATTGCGGCGTTGCCAGAGCGTAAGCGCGATCGCCAGAACGATGACGGCGGCCAGTGCGCCCAGTGTCACCTGGCGCCTGAGTGTTTCCTCGGCCAGTTGCAGTGTCTGAATTTCCGCAGTCTGGCGAAGCTCGAAAAGTTCCTGTGCCTGTCGCTGCATTCCGAGCTCTGTTTCCAGGGCATCCAGTCGCGAGCGTTGTGCATTGTCCAGAAATTCGATATTGCGCTCGGCATAATCACGGTGGACGTCGAGCGCCTCCCGGTAGCGACCCCGTTCCTCGAGGATCTCCGAGAGATTGACCATGGCGTCGAGGATGATGCGCTCGAACTCGATCCGTTGAGCCAGGGCGAGTGCCTCTCGAATATGGGCCTCGGCCGCGTCAAGGTCGCCCATCTCGCGCGCCAGCGAGGCCTGATCTCTCAGCAGGACGCTGCGCTCGGCCGGATTGTCGAAGGATTCATGCAGGGCGGCAGCCTGCTCGGTCAATGCGCGTGCACGCTCGAGATCACCAAGCCGCCGCCAGGCATTCCCGCTCATGCTCAAGGCGGTGGCAAGGCGGGGCTCAAGGCCTGGTGCCTCAAGCAAGGGAATCAGTTGATCGAGCTGTTCCAGCGCACGCTCATGTTGTCCAGCCATCATCAGAGTCCGGGCGAAGTTGTAGCGTACGGGCATCAGCGATCCGGGCCGGGAGTCGTCCTGCGGGAGCGCCAGTAGCCGCTCGTAGTGGTCGATGGCGCTGTCGTACTGCTTGGCTTCGCTGAGATACATGGCGAGATTGCCCAGTAGTTGAGGCAGCAAATGATCGAGTTCATGGGCTTCAGTGAGGCCGAGGGCCGTGTCGACGACCTGCAGTGCCTCCACGGCGTCACCGCTGCGGTATTCCAGCGAAGCAAGACGAGCGAGGATGGCGACCCTGCCTTCCGGATCGGTCAGCGAATCCGCGAGTTCGGACACCTGCGCGGTGATTTCGCGTGCCTGTGCCATCTCACCGGTCTGCATCCTGGCCCAGGCCAGGCAGGACAGGAGAAGGCCACGCTGCTGCGGGTCGAGCTTCCCGGGCATCGAGAGCCAGGCATCGGCGATCCCTATGGCGTCTTGCGGACGCGAGTATTCCAGGTTTTCACACTGGGCGATCGCCTCCTCCACGCTGTCTGTTTGCGGGGACGGCACGTCAGACAGGTCTGCCTGAGCGAGGATAATGAGCGCCGAGAAAACAAGCTCAAGCATACGGGCGGCCAAATCGAGTCATACCAGTCAAGCGCTACATGATGCGTTCGAACCCCATTTCACCACAAATTGCGGTGGCTCATCGTTGAAGGCGCGTCGCTATTCGTTCGGGTCCCTTTCCTTTCGAGCCCACTGTCTTCGTCGCCGATTGCCAGATTGCCCTGCGCTGCATCGACTGCTGAGCTGTCACCGGATGGCATCAGTCGCCAAAGTGAAATAATATAATGAGTTGGAATGAGGAGTAGAGGGCGGGGCCCATGGCCATTGACAGTCTTCGTCCCTGTGGCTGCGAAACACAAGGTGGGAAAGAGTGCAGCAGATTGCCCATGCCCTGAGTCATAAGCTTCGACGTTTTTTTCGACCTCCGGATCCTGCGCTCGTCGCCTCGGGAGCAGGGGGGGTGCGCTCGGTGGCCATGACGCGTGTCTGGTTCATCGTGGTAATGGCGGTCGCGCCTCTGATCGGTTTTCTGGTTCGGGGCGTCGAGGCCGATATCGAAATTCGACTGGCCGCTCTGGCCTTGATGATCGCCCTGTTCTATTCGCTGATCACCTGCGCCCTGCTGCGTCGGCGCGGATGGCGGCCATCCCGATCCGAGGCTTATTTCACCTCGACCTTCGATCTGACCCTGATCACTGGCACTCTGCTGCTGCTCGGTCTGGCAGTCGACCCAGAACGGGTCATCCACAGCGAGGCGGTCTGGGCTGTCTATCTCCTGGTGATCATGACCAGTGCTCTGCGCCTGGATATCCGGGTCTGCATCTACATGGGTGTGGTGGCCATCATTCAGTATATCTCGCTGGTAGTGACCCTTGATCTTTTCTGGGGCGATCTGATGATGCAGTTCGACCGGGTCATTCAGCTGACTCGCGTGGTGTTGATGGTTGCGGCCACGGCGCTTGCGGTCGGCATCGTCAACCGCTCCCGCTCGCTGATGACCATCTCGGGCTTCGATTCCCTGACCGGTCTGGCGACTCGACGGTACTTCAATCAACGTTTTGCCGATGAGCTGTTCAAGGCAAGACAGTTGCGACGGCCCCTGTCGCTGATTCTGTTCGATCTGGATCATTTCAAGCGGGTCAATGACGCCCATGGTCACGAGGTAGGGGACAAGGTGCTGATTCAGATAGCCAGTCTGCTGCGCCATCACAAGCGCCCTGAGGATTTTCTCGCCCGTTGGGGTGGCGAGGAGATGGTCATGATCCTACCCAACACCGACCCGCTGGCCGCCGGGCGCGTTGCTGAGCGACTGGCGGAGGCGGTTCGCGAGGCCACTTTTCGCACGCCTGCGGCTGATATCCGGATCACGGTATCGGCGGGCGTGGCCGGGCGCTCCGCGGACTGCGATGATCCAGAATCGCTGTTCCAGGCCGCCGATCTGCGGATGCTGCAGGCCAAGAAGCTGGGTCGGGACCGAGTGGTTGATGGACGAATGAGTCGCCAGGCAGCCTGAGCATTCTGAGGTCGGGAGTCACCCGACCGGCGAAAACGGCATGACCGGGTCCGGCCATGCCGTTTTTTCGTTTGCCTGGGCGGTCTGTTGCTCAGTCGCTGGAGGCGCCCCCGAACATGTCGTCGAAATCGAAACCATCAAAGAGCTTTCCGCTGCCGACGAGGCGGCCGACCAGCACCGCGTCCATTTCGCCATGGATATTGGCCAGGACGGCCGTGTCGCTGGACTCGCGAATCATCAGCACCATACCGGTCACGAACTGGCCGGATTCAATCATGAACAGATCGACCTGCTCACCATCCTCCCGTACCTGGACTGCCCGGCTCCAGCCTGAATCGATCAGTTCGTCCACGGCCGTTTGAATCTCGGAGGCCAGCTGACGGGTATCGGAGAGGTCTTCGAAGACCATCAGCCGCAGGCCCTGAATGCCGCCGAGAACGGTCGACAGATCCGGATTGGCGTTTGCCATCGATTCGGCGAATCCGGCCATCATCGCCGGGCCGAAGTTGATGTTGACCTTGGGTTCCAGACCGCCGGCCATCGGTTCGAGATTGAACTTGCCGTCTTGGGCCTGGGCCGTGCTCATGGTCAGTACGCCTGCC
Organism: uncultured Wenzhouxiangella sp.; assembly: GCA_964439915.1. Classification (GTDB taxonomy): domain Bacteria; phylum Pseudomonadota; class Gammaproteobacteria; order Xanthomonadales; family Wenzhouxiangellaceae; genus Wenzhouxiangella. The sequence goes on from CAYTQT010000009.1 coordinate 28,307, forward strand.
AGAAGCAGGATGCAAAAATGCGGATTGAAGCAGGAACGGATCATGGGTTATCTCCTTTTGGGACTTTGAATGGCACGGCCTTCAGCCGCTATCGGGGTTGAGGAACGCCGGGTTGAAACCAGCGCCGAAACGAATCGGGGTAGGGCAGGGGGTCGAGTTGCATCTGCAGGGAGGGCATCTTGAACTCGGGCATGATCAGATGCGGACTGACCTGGCGCTTCGTGGTAAGGGCGATCTGCTGACCCTGGGCATTCAGCGTTTCGATCGCCAGTGTGAGCTGCGCCCAGTCCTGATCGGTGATCTCTACCGACGGCGCGCGCTGCCCCAGGGGATCGAGCGCGGTCACAATGATGACACTCAGCACCACTGCAGCCGCCATGGCCAGCCAGGCCCAGGGACGGTCGGGGCCATGACTGTGGTCGATGACCGCTTTCCGAAGCTCGTTGGGCAATCGGGGCGCATTGACCTGCCCCAGCGAAGTTCGAAATGCCCGGTCTGCGCTGAGCTCCGGGTCTTGCGACAGATCTTTTCCTGACTGGATCCGATCCTCGGCGGCCAGGTCCGTTTCGAAGCCCTTGTCTTCGAATGCCGCGCGCGGGTGTTCAGCTGCGTTGCGGGGCTGTTCAGGCCACTTGTTCATGACTGCATTCCTCCAGTTGCCGACGCAGCGTGCGCCGAGCTCGAAAGGTGTAGACCTTGACCTGATTCGGAGTCAGGTCGAGGGCTTTGGCGACAGTGGCCACCTCCTGGTCCTGAATGTCGCGCAGGATGATCAGCGAGCGAGCCGGTTCGGGAAGCGCCCGAATGGCGTCGTGCAGCTGTCGGGTCTGTTCCTGACGCAGGGTGGCGGCCGCTGGGCCCTGATCATTGATATGGCGTGCCAGTTCCCGATCGACCGAGTGCATCTGCCGCAGCAGTCCGGACTGACGTCGTTGCGCCCGTAGTCGGTCCAGGCAGGCATTGCGGGTGCAGGTCACCAGCCAGGCGGGCTCCGTGCCCGGTTCAAGGCTCGGCAGTTGGCTCCACAGCTTGATCAGGCTGTCCTGGACGATATCTTCGGCATCCGATGCGGAGCGGAGGATCAGGCGGGCCAGCTGTAGCAGCCTCGCGCCATGGGTATCCACCAGTTGTTCGAATCGTTGCCTCATGCCGATATCAACGTCTCAAGGGGGCGTCCGGTTACAGCATGCAGCCAATTTCTTTTGCCCGACAGTGCCGGGAGTTGGGGCAATTCGCCTGCAGCCACCTTGATCCGGAGCAGACGATGGGTGTCGGGCGAGCATGCGTCTCGGATCAGAATTCCCTATCATGGCGGTCCCCCAACGTCCTTTCGGAGGACATCCCATGAACTTGATGTACAAGAAATTGACGTATCTGATTCTCATCGCCGCGACGGCCCTGTTGACTCTGACAGCCTGTCAGCAGTCGCCCGAGCCCCCCGCGGCCGATGAGGCGCCCGCCGAACCCATGATCGAGGAGGCCGCTGAAGCCGCCGACGAGATCGTGGAGGCAGTTACCGAATCCGCGCCGCAGCCGTCCAGCGAGGAGAGGCTCGACGTCATCCTGGCGGCACAGCCCGAAGCGGTCCAGGCCCGTTACGGCGCGCGCAATCCCAGGGCGACGCTGGAGTTCTTTGGTATCGAGCCCGGCATGACCGTGGTCGAAGCCCTGCCGAGCGGCGGCTGGTATTCGAAGATTCTCATCCCCTATCTTGGTGAGGAGGGTCGATTGATCGGTGCCAATTACCCGATCAGTCTGTTCGAGCAGTTCGGCTTTGCCACGCCGGAGTTCATGGAGGACATCGCTGACTGGCCGGAGACCTTCCCGACAGAAGCCGCCGGCTGGTGCGAGAACGACTGTGCCACTGTCGAGGGTTTCTGGTTGGGAGCCCTGCCGGAATCGCATCAGGGCACGGCCGATGCCGTGCTGTTCATTCGCGCGCTGCACAACATGGCGCGCTTTCAGAACGAGGGGATTGATCAGTTCCTCGACCAGGCGATGAATGATGCCTTTGCCGTGCTCAAGCCGGGCGGTGTCTTCGGTGTTGTTCAGCATGAGATCAGCGAGGAGGTGTCGGACGAGGCCGCGACCGGCGCCGGAGGTTATCTCAAGCGCAGCTTCGTGATTGCCGCGGCAGAAGCTGCCGGCTTCGTCCTCGACGAGGTCAGCGATATCAACGCCAATCCGATGGACCAGGCCGCTGAGGGCGACATTGTCTGGCGCCTGCCACCGGCGCTCGGAACGACTGAGGAGGGCAGTGAAGAACGTGCTGTCATGGAAGAAATTGGCGAGTCCAATCGCATGACCCTGCGCTTTCGCAAGCCCGCCGAGGCTTGATCTGGCTCAACCGTGATTCAAGCGCCCGGGCCGACCGGGCGCTTGCAACTTCGGATCTGACTATCTTGGTCGATGACTCCCTGATCGTTGAATACGGGCCGCTGACGCGGCACCGGCGTGAGATTGCCGAGCAGCAACATCAGCGGCGCTTTCGGCTCGCCGTGGGGGCGCCATTATCGGTCGCATTGGTCGGCATCACCTCGATCTACAGCCCGCCGCTGGCGATGCTGCTCGGCGTGATCGCCGGACTGTTCCTGTTCTTTATTGCACTTCCAGGTGCCTCCAGTGTGGATCCGGGAGCGCTGGCCGGTGTGGAGGGCGAGGTCGCGGTTCTGAAGCAGCTGCGCCGACTTCCCGATGACTTCGTCGTGCTGAATCATCTGCGTCTGCCGGATCCCACGCTGCCAAACGGCGAGCGTGAGCTGGACTTCGTCGTCGCCGGGCCGACCGGGCTGTGGCTGATCGAGGTCAAGAACACGCCGGGCGTGATCCATGTCATGCCGGAGCAGGCACACTGGCCGCTGGTCCGGAGGTCGGGCTGTGGCTCCTCACCGTCCTGGAATGCCGTCGACAATCCGTTGCCGCAGGTTCGAGCCCAAGTGGACGCGCTGTCGCGCCTGCTTCTGATGGAGGGCCTGATCGTCAGGCCCCGCGCTGCGATCGTGTTCGCGCATCCGGAAACCGCTCTGGAATCGCCACAGCGTAGCGACGTGCCGGTCACTCTGTGCGACGGCATCGTGGCGACCCTTGTAGACGCTGATCCTGAATCGATCCCGGACCCTGTTCGAGAGGCTTTGCCGAGGCTACGCGGGCGTCGACCCCGGACCAGGATGTAAAGCAAGCTTGACATATTGTAAAGTTTGCTTTACATTCACTCCTGAGTTCAACGACGAATCCAGTCGACACAGGAGTTCAAATGTCCGCATTATCGTTCTATGAAAAGAGTGCCTGGGGTACCTTTATTGCGCTTTCGGTGCTGGGTGGGATCTATTTCTCAGCCGTTTGGGAGCTCTGGGCAGCCGGTCAACTGATTGCACCGGCAGTGTTCGGCCTGGCTCTGGGCTTCACGATTTTTCTGGTTGTCGTGTTGGTCGTCTTTCACGTGTTGATCGCCATTGTTGATCGACCGGGCGATGAAGATGAGCGCGACCGCTTGATTGGCTACCGCGCCACGCAATGGTCGAGTTTTGCCCTTTTCGCCGGCGTCATTTCGATCGTCGGATTGGCGCTGTTTGCAGGCGTTCTCGAAGACTCCGCCTTGCATGCCTTGCTGTACTCACCCATGGCGATCATTCAACTGCTGATGATCGTCGTGCTGGCAGCGCAGTTGCTTGAGCTGCTTGTTCGAATCATCCTCTACCGGCGCGGGACCTGACCGATGGGAGCTGGAATCGCCAACCGTGTGCGTGAACTGCGTGATGCTCATGGTCATATGACCCAGCAGGCGCTGGCCGAACTGGTCAGCGTCTCTCGCCAGACCATCAACGCCATCGAAACCGGCAAGTATCAGCCCTCGCTCGAGGTGGCGCTGAAGATTGCGCGCGAATTCGATCAGCCGGTCGAGTCGATCTTCAAGCTGGTCGATTGAACGGGGCGAATGAACGAGTCGATTAAGCGACCGTTCAAGCTGACTCGATAAGCTTTCTCGGGTACAGCCGATTCCTGGAGACTTGACCATGGCCTGCCGTTCGTGCCTTTTCAACGCGATCTGTCTTGCACTTCTGCTTGGCGCCAGTGTTCCCGCCGAGGCGGGCTTGAACTGCGGTGACACCCATCGCTTCGGCCAGATGCTCGTCCGCGTCGGCGACAGCGAACGGCGTGCCCTCGAAGCCCGTCGTCCGGACCGCGAAGTCCAGCTGGAGACCCGCCGGGGCGGCGCGGCCGGCTACCGCCTGGACTTCTACCAGCGCCACAACACGGTCCAGATCTATGTCCAGGCCGGCGTCGTGACTCGAATCTGCCGGGCTCGGCGGTAATCCGGTTCGACGGGCAGCGCATCCCCCCCCCACGTGGTTCGACTGACCGAATTCCAGGCCTGAACCGTGGATCGTCAGGAAACGCCGCACCGCAAAGAGTGCTGTCGCTCGTTAGCCCTTCCCTCTCCCCTTTTCACTGCAGAGTCAATCGAGAGACCGCCCGCGATGCAACCGCCGCGCGAGAGAAGGGAACGACCCAGGGCCTGCCGTTCATGAAATCGTCGAGCTGGTCATCGAAGTGCCGGCTCAGCGGGTGGCCGGACTGGCCTAGGGTGAGATTCAGGGTGAAGGCGTCCGGGTCGGACCAGTCCATGACATAGCGCATCGAGGCGCCCGCTCGCGCAGACAGGGTCTGCATGTCCTCTCTCCAGGCGTGATAAGTCACGTTCAGGCTCCCCGGTCCGGAGCCGATCGGTATCGGGCCGCGGCTCAAGTCAAGCCAGGCATTCAGCGGGCTCGAGACGGCCAGGGGATGGTTGATGGTCAGGGTCTGGATCTGGCCCAGAGGCCGAAGCCCGTGGTCGAGGACTTCTCGCAGGGCCCTTGCGGCAGCTTCATCACGGTCCATTGCGGCGAGGTCGAAGCCCTCGGTCGGCCGATGCAGCCAGTCATCGAGCAGGGTACGGCCGATCCGCCAGTCCTCCAGCGGCCCCTCGTCGAACAGGTGGCGGGGCAGGACCTGCCACCAGTGGGCAAACAGACCGGCGAGCTCCGAGTCGGCGGCCATGACGCCGTCCCAGTCACGCAGCCGGGCCGCCAGATCGGTCTCGCCTTGGGCTTCGGCCACCTCAGCCAGCCAGCCCTTCCAGCTCAGAGCACGTTCCGAGGTCCGATCGAGCTGCATCCGGCGCATATCCTCGGGCGTGAATTCCTCGGCACCGCTCAACCAGTCGACGGCGCGGCGCATGCGCAGATGCTTGTAGAAGCCGGGCAGGGGGTAGTCGGTCTCCACGGCGGCATGATTGTTCGAATTGGCCAGCCAGCCCTGATCCGGGTTCAGGGCGTAGGGGCGCTGATCGGGAGTCACGAAACCGGCCCAGTAGTTCTCGGCACGATCACCATCGAGCGGCGAGTAGAAACGCGCATGCTGGCGGCGCGGAATCGGGGTGGACTGGACATAGCCGATGTTGCCCTCGATGTCGGAGTAGCTCCAGTTGACCGACAGGGCGCCCATGTCGGAAGCCGCGCGTCGAAAGCTCTCGAAATCGCTCGCGCGATTGATCGCCAGGCCTTGATCGATCAGCTCAGCAATCGGCAGCTGGAAACCGGCCCAGTGCAGGATCTCGAACCGACCGTCCTCGAGCTCGGTGGCCGGCCCCAGCGGGGTCAGCAGCATCGTCTCGATCAGCGGCGCTTCCTGGCCGTGGATGCCGAACGCGGTCTCGATCGAGTCGAGCGCAATCGGCCCTTCGGGCCCGATCAGCTGCCGCGGGTTGTCCGAATCACGCTCGAAGCGATAGACCTCGAACAGGTCGACGGGCGCGACGGTGAAGGCAAAGGCGATCCGGCCGTTGTGGCCCATGGCGACAAAGGGCAGGCCCGGAGCGGTCACGCCGAGGACGTTCAGGCTCTGCTCTGAATGGATGCCGGCGGCGTACCAGAGCCCCGGGGCCAGGGTGTATTCGAGATGCGGATCGGAGGCATGCAGCGCGGCGCCCGTGCTCGACTTGTCGGGCGCCACCACCCAGGTGTTGGAGGCGTCGGTCATTCGACCGGCCGGTACGGGCACCGACGGCACTCCCCAGTCAGGGAAGGTCGCCAGCCAGTCGGCGGCCTGAGGGCCGAACTGCTCGGCGCTGACCCGCCAGGCTTCGGCCATGCGCTGTACCAGGGTGGCCGGGTACCAGGTCTGGTAGTAGGCCAGCATCAGGACATCGGCGCGAGTCCAGGGCTCGGGCTCGATCTGCATGATCAGAAACTCCGGCGGCAGGTCCTGGTCGCCCTCGATGCGCGCATTGATGCCGCGAACGTAGGCATCGATCAGTTGCTCGGACTCGATCGAGAGCCGGGGTGGGTCCTGCTCGATCCGGCGGGCAAAGCCGTAGCGACGGTGAATCCGATCACTCTCGAGCCCGCTCGCGCCGATCAGCTCGGTCAGTTCACCGGCGGCAACGCGGCGCAGCAGCTCCATCTGGAACAATCGCTCCGAGGCATGCAGCCAGCCCAGCGCCTGCAGGGCATCGGCATCGGTGCGGGCGTAGATGCGCGGTATGCCTCGGCCATCGAACAGCACCTCGACCGATGCCTCCAGACCGGCGACCTCGACCGTGCCCGAGCCTGGCATCACGCTGCCCGCCAACCAGCTCCGTCCGCCGAACCAGATCGCCGCCAGCAGGCAGACGAAGGTGACGAAAGAAAACAGAAAGATGCGCTTGAGGCTGATCATTGCTCGGCTTTTTTAGTGGTTGGTGTTGGGGGATTCTAATGGGGATGGGTTTTCGGGGTGCGTCTGGCGCTTTGCCTTTTGAAGCCAAAAGGGGGTGGTGTTATTCCGCTTTGCGGGATGTAAAGTCAAAGGCGCTTGTTGATGTTTGCTTTGCAAACGAAGGGCGTTTCGCCCACGCACGCAGGACGGCTCCACTCCAGGGCTTCATTCGCTTCGCGCAAACCGCCCTTGCGTTCCCGGCTGCGCTTGCGCGAAACGCCTTTGATCTTATTCACGAAGCGAATTCAACCAAGCGTCTTTGACTTTCTTGTTGCGGAGCGTCAGTCAAACACCACCTTTTGACACTCGAATGCCATGCCGCCAGGCGAAACCCGGCGCAGCCACCGGACTCCCCGACGGCTGCACCCGAAAGAAAACCCTACTGTCCACCCCCCTCGAATCGATCCCCGAAGATCGCATCGGCCTGGGTGCAGACATCGCTCCAGATGCAGTCCACCCAGTCGGGATTGTCGACGAAGGGATTGCGGTTGCCCTGGAAGTTGAAGACGATGTTGTTTCGTTCGAGCTCCTTGTTATCGACAGGGTCCTGGGCATGCCAGACCCGCAGGACGTCGAGCAGGCCCATGTAGGCGGTGCCGCCGGTGGTCGACTGGATCAGGTTGCGGTCATTGGTCAGGACCAGGTCCGGCTCCGGGAAACCGGTGCTGCCGTGGATGCCGCCTTCGTAGCGGATGGCCATGTAGAACATGGTCCTGGCGATATCGCCGCGGCGGTCTTCCCAGGCCTCCCAACTGCCCTGGTTGCCGTCGTTGGACGTGGTCCAGTTCGAGTCTCCCGGATAGCCGCCGCCCATGCCGCCGACGCCGTCATTGAACACCGTGACCCGTTCGCTGCAGTCCGGCTGCAGGCCCGGATTGCAGGAAGCAAAGGGCTTGCTGCCGCGGTCGCTGTTGTAGTCGATGTTCGACAGGCGCAGGTTGTGGGCGTCGGTGGCTGCCGTGTTCAGGTCGGTCTGAGTATCGCCCAGGCCGATCGAGCGCGGCCAGGTGTGCTCGCGGTTGTAGAAGCTGTTGCCGCCACCCTGTTTGGGATAGGTCTCGTTCTCATAGACGGCAAGAATCCGGGTGCTGTCGTTCGGATCTTCATCAGCCAGCTCCAGGATGTTCCAGGTGTCGGTGGTGCCGGCAGAGTAGGGGTACCAGAGATGGTCGTCGATGATCTCGTGCAGCGATGCGCGCAGCGCGGCGGCGGAACTCTTGTCGACGCCGGCGTAGTAGTCGCCGATCGGACAGTTGGCATTCGGGAACCCTGGCGTGGGAGCCGCCGGCGCGTAGGTCTCGGTTCGGCGCGGACCACCTGAGCCGTTGGGACAGCGCTGGAGCGAGTCGCTGCCGGCGGTCGTGTTGGCGTTCTCATCGACTTGCGGTTGGCCGGCCTCGAGCAGAGCCAGCAGGCCGGCCATGTCGGCCTGGCCGGAGTCGTAGACCACGGCATCGATGACGCCGTCGGCGCCCAGCGGCGTGCCGTCGGGGAAGTCGCTGCCGTCGCCGATGACCAGGGCCACGGCGGCCGCGCCGTCGTTCAGTTCGAGCGGAAGAAGCAGATCCGGCGAAGTGGCGGATTCACCCACCAGCAGATAGCCCTGGGCCGAAGTGGCCAGTCCGTCTAGATCCAGTGCGGCGTAGCTGACCAGTCCGTCGTTGTAGAAGACCAGGGTCAGGCCACTCAGGTTGGTTTGCCCGACCCCGCCATCGAACAGTTCCAGAAAGTCCTCGTCGACGGCGGCCACGGCATTGATCTCGTTGATCAGGACGCTGGGTCCGGGCGGTTGGACGTCCATGCCCGGGGCCGTTCCCGGCGTCGCAGCGCCCATGCCCCAGGTCAGGCGGAAGGGTTCGGACATCTCGTCGTTGCCCTCGATGCCGTTACCGCCGGCCGCGATCTCGCTGCCTTCGTCGAGGGCCACTCGCTGCCAGCTGCTGCCGTCCGGGTGCTCGCTCGGATCGATGACCGCCTGTTGGGCAATCGCCGTATCCGGTAGATAGGTCGAGGTGGTGGCGTCGGCATCCGGGCCGTCGATGCTGGCGCCAGTCTTGTCGACGGCTTCGACCTTGTCGCCCCACAGGGCGTAGTCGAGGTCGGACACGAGGTCTGTCTGGCCGTCCCAGGTGTAGAGCACCAGCACTTCGCCATTGTTGATGCCGCCGGACAGGCCACCCTGGCCGTTGATGGATCCGACAAAGGCTTCGCGCATGTCCGGTATGCCGTCGGCTGCACCGTCCTCGAACAGTTCGTAGTCGGGAGCGATACCGTAGGCGGCTTCGAAGCCGATCGAGCCGGCGATCGCGACGGTCTGGCGCGCACCTGCCGCGATCGTTGCGCCGACCGGGAAGCGGGCGTGGAAGTCGCCGAAGCCACCCCCGCCGCCGGCGCCCTGAACGATCTGGTAGTAGTAGACGTCGCCGCCGGCAAAGGTCGCGTCGGTCAGGTAGACATCACTCAGATCGATGGCCTCGGCGCTGGTGTTGATGATCTCGACAAACTCTGCCGAAGTCGGTCCAACCACGATTTCCGAGAGCAGCAGGCCGATCGGTTGGCCGGCGCCGGCGTTCGGGTCGATGAGAACATCGGTACTGGTCAGGGTGTCGACGTTCGGGTTGCCGGCACCGTCGATCACGCTGCCGGCGTTGACGGTCAGCGAGAGCGTGCCCGTGCCGCTGATGCCGTCGACGGTGACCGTGTGGCTGCTGGCGCTATTAGCGGTGAAGCTGACTCCAACAAAGCTGGTGCCGCTGGTGTTGACGGTGACATCCGCCGGGTCTTCGAAGCCGGTGATGGCCTCGGAGAAGATCACGCTGAAGTCGATCGAAGGAGCCGCCGTCGGGCCGGTGGTCGAGGGCGTAACCGAATTGATCGCCGGCGGCGTGATGTCGTCGCCGCAGTTGGCCGTGTGGCTGCCCAGACCGTCGAAGGTATCGTTCGGAAAGCCGTCCCATTCGATGGCTGGATCGAAGGCATCGGTGCCATCGGCATCCGGCGTGCAGACATCGATCCTGCGGCGGATCGTGTTGTTCTGCGTCGAGACGTCTCCCGTGCCCCACTCGCTGCCGGGGTCGAAGCCGATCTGACCGATGATGTCCACGGCCGCGCCGTCGCAGAAGAACTCGACCGCGTCATCGCCGTTGAAGTCGACGCCTCCGGTGACGTCGGCTGAAGCGGCAAAGGACGCATCGCTGTTGGCGATCAGATAGGTGCCGCCGGCTGAAACACTGCCGGTCAGGGTCACCGTCCAGCCGACGCTGGCGCTGCCGTTCTGGTATCCGCGCAGTCCACAGTCGGCCGCCGCCAGGTCGAAGGGCACCGCGTCGCTGTTGTACAGCTCGACGCCCTTGTTGAAGGCCGAGCCCTCGACATATTCAGAGATGAAGACGAGCGCCTGGGCGGGCAGGGCGGAAAAAAGCAGAAAAGCAGCGATGATCAGACGCACGGCAGGTTCCAGGGCAGCCTTGAGAAGGCCGCGGAGTATAGCAAGCTCTCTCTCTTGATAAGGACGCCGGGGTCGGCGCCATTGACTAGGAAACCTCTGAATAATTATGTTCGGGCGCGACAGGTCTTTGCGGGATCAGCGCGTGACGGCTACAGTCACTCGAGTCGCACCACACGATCTGCGGCTTTTCCGACTGAAACGCGTTCCGGACAGAGTTATTCAGAGGTTCCCTAGCGCTCCATTGCCAATCAGTTACCGGAGATCAGTGAGTCGGGCCGATCCTGTCCTGGGTGCGCAGCTCGAAATCGCTGGCATCATGCCGCTCGTGCAGCTGCATTGCTGGATTGCCGAAGGGGCGATTGACCATCCGACCACGCTGAACCGCGTCGCGGGCATCGATCTGCTTCGACCAGCGCTGGAGGTGCTCGTAGCCATCGACCTGCAGGAATTCCGCGGCATCATACAGTCGGCCAAGCGCCATCTGCCCGTACCATGACCAGATCGCCATGTCGGCGATGCTGTAGTCGTTGCCGGCCATGTACTCGAATTCGCCCAGATGCCTGTCGAGCACGTCGAGCTGGCGCTTGGCTTCCATGGCAAAGCGGTCGATGGCGTACTTGATCTTGATCGGTGCATAGGCATAGAAATGCCCGAAGCCGCCGCCGAGATAGGGTGCCGAGCCCATCTGCCAGAACAGCCAGTTCAGGCATTCGACCCGCGCGCGCGGAGCTCTGGGCAGGAAAGCGTCGAACTTTTCGGCCAGATAGAGCAGGATGGACCCGGACTCGAACACGCGCTGCACGGGTTGAATGGAATGATCCATCAGCGCGGGAATCTTGGAGTTCGGATTTGCGGACACGAAGCCTGATCCGAACTGTTCACCCTCGCCGATATCGATCAGCCAGGCATCGTATTCGGCATCATTGAATCCCTGGGCCAGGAGCTCTTCGAACAGGACGGTGACCTTGACCCCGTTGGGCGTGGCCAGGGAATAGAGCTGATGCGGATGCCTGCCGACCGGCAGTTCTTTTTCATGCGTCGCGCCCGCGCTCGGGCGGTTGATGTTGGCGAACTTGCCGCCGTTGCCTTTCTCCCACTGCCAGATCCTGGGTGGGCTGTAGTCGTTGTCGCTCATGTGCGTTCCTTCAGGGAGGTTCGTTGCCCGGCCATCCACGGCCCGCGCTGCCGGGTCGGTCATGAGAAGACCGGGGCGATCGCCGGATGATTGCGTGTGCTTGATGATAGCGCGAGCGAGGAGACGATCACCTCGGCGGCTCGATCCGGGTCGGTCAGCAGCAGGTTGTGCGACAGGTCCTCAAACTCATGCAGTTCGGCCTCATCGAAGAACTCCTCGATTCTGAGGACATCCTCGGTCGAGACGATGTGGTCCAGACCGCCGTGGAGAATCAGCGGCTGACGAATCCTCAGAGCAGCCTGCTCGTAGGCCTCCGCCTGGTTGCCCAGAGCCCCGTCGCGCACCATCGTCAGCATGGCTCGCCAGAAGCCGGGCATTCGGACCTGCTCGCGGAAGCGATCGGCCAACTCGCCATGGCCGATGGCGTGATAGCGGCGGTGACGTCGGCGAATCAGCCCCGGTCGGCCGACCAGTCCCATGAACAGCTCGCCGATGAACGGCAGGCGCATGACCGGCCGCAGAGGATTGACCGCACTGAAGTCGAGCAAGGGGGCGACCAGGATGAGCCGTCTGATCGATCGGCGGGCAGCCAGTTCGGCTGCGATGGCTGCTCCCATGGAATGACCGAGAACGGCCTCGGGACGGGCAATGGACAAAGCCCGCAATAGCGAGTCCAGCTGCGCTACGAACAGCTGCCGATCGTAGACGGTCTTCGGCCGGGCCGAGCGGCCATGCCCGTAGAGATCGGGCCGCAGGGTGCGCCAGCCGGCCTCATTCAGATACGGCACGAGGCGATCGAACTCCCAGTGCGGCACCGTGGCACCGTGGATCAGAAGCATGATCGGTGCAGCTCTCGGGCCCTCGATGCGGCAATGGACCGGCCCATGGCGCAGGGGGACATCGAAATAGCCGTGATCGGGAAGCAGCATGGCCTGAGCTGATCGAAGAGATTGGCGATACCTTGGCCATTGTCTGCGACGGGATGATGACAGCCAGACCCCTTGGGTTCAGTCCACAGTTCCGTTGCGTCCGAGCAGTGCGGCGATGGTCTGTTCGGTGATCGGAGGGTCACTGGCCGCGCGCCCTTTGCCGTAGACCTTCTGAGCCAGTTCGTGCTTGCGCGCCTGCAGGGCCAGGATTTTTTCTTCGACCGTGCCCTCGGTGATCAACTTGTAGACAAACACCGGTTTGTCCTGTCCGATCCGGTGCGCGCGGTCGGTCGCCTGATGCTCGACGGCCGGGTTCCACCAGGGATCGAAGTGGATGACCGTGTCGGCTTCGGTCAGATTCAGGCCGACCCCGCCCGCCTTCAGGCTGATCAGAAAAAGATTCACCGAACCGGAGCGGAATCGCTCGATGGCCTGCTCGCGCTTGCGTGTCTGGCCGGTGAGTTTGGTGTAGGCGATGCTGCGCGCGCCCAGCTCGGTCTCGATCAGACCGAGCAGGGTAGTGAACTGTGAGAACAACAGCACGCGGCGGCCCTCTTCGAGCAGTTCGGGCAGCAGATCGAAGAGCAGATTCAGCTTGGCCGACGGGACGCCTTTTGCGCTGCTCATTTTCTTCGGCAGCAGGCGCGGATCGCAGCAGACCTGCCTGAGCTTGAGCAGCGCATCAAGCACGATGATGTGCGAGTTGGCCAGGCCCCTGGCGGCGATGGCTCGGGCCACCTTGTCCTCCATCACCAGCCGGATGCTTTCATACAGGCGGGCCTGGGCGGGATCGAAGTTCGCCGTTCGAATGATTTCAGTTTTGGCCGGCAGTTCTGCTGCCACACGGTCCTTGGTCCGGCGCAGCAAGAAAGGCGCGATGCGACGGTTCAGACGGCCCAGCGGTTCGTTGTCCTGATGTTTTTCGATCGGCGTTCGGTAATTGCGTGTGAACGCGGTCTGGTCGCCGAGAAAACCCGGCATCAGAAAATCGAATTGCGCCCACAACTCGCCCAGATGGTTTTCCATCGGCGTGCCGGTCAGACACAGGCGGTGATCGGTCTTCAGCGCTCTTGCAACCCGTGCCGCCTGGGCTTTCGGATTCTTGATCGACTGCGCTTCATCGAGGATCACGTAGTGCCAGTGCTGATCGAGCAGGGTTTTCCGGTCACGCGGCAGCAGCGGGTAGGTGGTCAGCACCAGATCATGATCCGGGATCAGTCCGAACTTGTCGGATCGGTCCGGCCCCTGCAGGATCAGAACCCTGAGTCGGGGGGTGAACTGCTCGGCCTCTCGCCGCCAGTTGCCCATCAGGCTGGTCGGGGCGATGATCAGACAGGGGCTCTGCATGCGCCCGGCGCGTTTTTCCACGGCCAGATGAGCAAGCGTCTGGATGGTCTTGCCCAGGCCCATATC
>CAYTQT010000009.1:42069-77730 GCA_964439915.1 uncultured Wenzhouxiangella sp.
ACGCGCCAGCCATCGACCTCGAGATCAAAGCGCAGGCTGAACCAGCCGTTCTCGTCCTCGTCCACTTCGCCGTCGATATGATCGATGGTGCTGCGGGTCCAGTCGGACTGGACCTCGATCGTCCATCCATTGGCCCTGAGTGCCTGGGCCTCGGTGTCCAGCCAGGCAAACCAGGCATCGCGCAGCGCCGCGCCCGCTGCCTTGCCGGTGAGTCTGAAGCTCTCGGAGCTGTCATGAAGTCGCTGCAAGCCGTGCTGTTCGATCTCCTGGATCAGCAGGGCCTCCTGATTCGGGTCGCGCTCGATCCTGGCCAGCCCGTTCTCGATTTCGAGGACGGCTCGGGTCTCGGTACTGTCGGCAGCGAAGCGGTGACCCGCATAATCAAAGCGCAGTCTGGCCATGCCCTGTTCGGGTCGGCGCGGGTTGAAATCCACGCTCAGAACACCTCGGGCCGGGTCATGCTCGTCCTGAACTTCTATCGGCACCGGCCTGGGCCAGTCGGGCCGGTGCAAGGCCAGTTTGCGGCTCATCTCGATGGCCCGGTGCTCCGGTACCGGCGGCATCTGGCGTAGATTATCCAGATCGCTCGTGCCGACCCCTCCGGGAAGCTCAAGCGGCCCGCACGACAGGTTGACCGGGTTCAGCCAGCTCGGTGGGTCGGTCTCGATGACCAGCGCATCATCCGGAGTGGTCAGCTCGAGCCGATACTGACCCTGTTCCTGATGCCAGCTCAGCGATAGTTCTCGCGCTGGCCCCTGAGTGATCGGGCCCAGCCGATCCTTGCCCCAGAATGTCCGCCCGCTCTCGATCATCTTGCGCAAGGCCAACGCGCCACTGGCGCCCTGGATCGGGAAGCCGCCAGGTTGATAGTTGATGGCACTGATGCGGAGCAAGGGCAGAATCTCGTGGTCGATCTGCTGCATGTAGGACGGTGACTTCCATGAGTCATGAAGCGCAGAAGGCCAGGTTCGTCGCCCCTTCATCCACTCACCGTCGGCCTTGCGCTGTGCAACCACGAACGTGACCGAGACAGGCTGCCAGGCATGAGTCGGCGGTTCAAGCAAATACAGCAGTCCCGGTTCGCCCTTGCTGGGTGTGGATGCTTGCTCTATCCGGTCGAACCAGCGGTCCAGCGGATCGAACTGTGGTTGGGCGCTCTGGGTTTTCCAGGCCATCACCACGGCTACCACGTGTTTGCAGTTGAAGCCCACCGGACAGCTGCAGTAGCCGTCGAGCTCCAACGCACCCCCCTGGTCGCTCAGGACGATTTCCTGCTGGTAGGGGCGAGGCTCGCTCCCGCTGCACTCACCCTTGAGGACCAGATCGGTGATGCCTCCGATCTGTTCTTCCGTGGATTCGACGATCCGCCCCCGACGTTGCCGGTGGTAATCCAGGCCGCGGCGAAACGAGCCTGGGTCAGTTTCCTGTTTCAACCAGGAACTGGTGATGTGCTCTGGTTTGATCATGAAACTGGAACGGATTGATCCTGGTCAGGGTTTGGTGATCGAAATCATGCGCCGGAACGGATTGCAAGTGTCACAGAATACAATGCAGACTAAAGTAATTTCGCAGCGATTTAGCAACTCCTCCCATGAACCGAAGAACAAAGATCGTCGCCACCCTCGGACCGGCCACCGATGATACCGAGGTGCTGGAGCAATTGATCCGGGCCGGATGTGATGTGGTGCGCATCAATTTCTCGCACGGTGATGCCAGGACCCATGCGCGCCGGATCAAGATGGTCCGGGCCGTGGCGCGCGAGCTCGATACCGACGTCGCGGTGCTGGCTGATCTCTCGGGGCCGAAGATCCGGGTCGACCGGTTTCGCGAGGGGCGGGTCGAGCTGAAGCGAGGGCAGCCTTTTACCCTCTATGCTCGCGAGGATCCGCCGCCGGGCGATGAGCGCGGGGTCGGCGTCAGTTACCCGGGCCTGGCCAGAGACGTGCGCCCGGGCAGCGAGTTGCTGCTCGATGACGGCCTGATGGCGATGACGGTCTCCGACGTCGTCGGCGACGAGATTCGCTGCATCGTCGACACGGCCGGCCCGCTCTCGGACCGCAAGGGACTGAACCTGCGCGGCGGGGGCCTGTCGATCCCCGGTGTCTCGGACGCCGATCGCGACGATATCAAGCTGGCTGCTGAATGGCAGGTCGACTACCTGGCCGTCTCGTTTCCGCGCAGCGCCGAGGACATGCAGCAGGCCCGCGAACTGCTGCGGGCCGCGGGTGGATCGGCCGGCCTGGTCTCGAAGATCGAACGCACCGAGGCGATCGAGAATCTGGACGCCATCATCGAAGCCTCGGACGCAGTGCTGGTCGCACGCGGTGATCTGGGGGTGGAGATCGGCGAGGCCGAGCTGCCGGGTCTGCAGAAGCGGATCATCGCCTCCAGCCTGCGCCTCAATCGCCCGGTAATCACCGCCACCCAGATGATGCAGTCGATGGTCGAAAACCCGATCCCGACCCGGGCCGAGGTGCTGGATGTCGCCAACGCCGTCATCGACGGCACGGATGCTGTGATGCTGTCGGCCGAAACCGCTGTCGGCCGGCACCCCTCGAAGGTGATCGAGGCGATGGGTCGAATCTGTGAGGGCGCCGAGCGACACGTCCAGGCTCACGTGCCGGCGCGCCTGTTCCAGGCGCGCTCCGAGCGCGCCGATCAGGCCATTGCCATGGCCGCGATGATGACCGCCAACAACTTCGGCGTGCAGGCGATCATCGCCCTGACCGAGTCGGGTTCGACCGCGCAGTGGCTGAGCCGGGTTCGATCCCCGGTTGCGATCATCGGGATGAGTCCGAATCGAGCCTCCCTGCGCAAGATGCGCCTGTTCCAGCACGTCCAGCCGCTGTTCTTTTCTGCCAACGAGGTCCGCCCCAGCCAGATTCCAAGGCTGGCCATCGAGCGGGCGCTGGAGGCGGGTCTGATTGCCGTTGGGGACCGCGTGCTGATGACGCTCGGTGACGCGATGGGCGTGATGGGCGGCACCAATACGCTCAAGATCCTGACGGTGGAGTAAGTCGCCTGTCAGGCGGTGCCCGATCAGCGATCGCGGACCGCTACAATAGGCAGATTATTTTTCGATCCCAGCATGTGTGGAGCATAGACGGACATGACAGACAAACTCGAACAACTGGTTGAAACCGCTCAGGCCATGGTGGCCCCGGGCAAGGGCATTCTGGCCATCGACGAATCGTCGGGTACGATCAAGAAACGCTTCGATGGCGTGGGTGTCGAGAGCACAGAGGACAATCGCCTCGACTATCGTTCGATGATGCTGACGACGCCGGATCTGGGGCAGTTCATCTCTGGAGCGATCCTGTTCGACGAAACCATTCGCCAGAAGCTTCCCGACGGCACCCCGCTGGCCAGGGCCATGGAAGACGCCGGCATCCTGCCCGGCATCAAGGTCGACGCAGGCGCCAAGGCCATGGCCGGCTTCGAGGGTGAGAAGATCACCGAGGGCCTGGACGGCCTGCGCGAGCGCCTGGCCGAATACGTCGAGCTGGGTGCCAGGTTCTGCAAATGGCGCGCCGTGATCACGATCGGCGACGACATCCCGTCACGGGCCTGCATCGACGCCAATGCGCATGCGCTGGCGCGCTACGCCGCGCTCTGCCAGGAGGCTGGTCTGGTGCCGATCGTCGAGCCTGAAGTCCTGATGGACGGCGACCATGACCTCGACACCTCTTTCGACGTCACCGAAGCGACTCTGAAGTCGCTGTTCCAGCAGCTCTACGAGCAGAACGTCATCCTCGAGGGCTGCGTCCTCAAGGCCTCGATGGTGATTTCCGGCAGCACGGCCGAGGATCGGGCCGGCATCGAGGAAGTGGCCGAAGCCACGATCGACTGCCTGCTCAATGCGGTCCCGGCCGCCTGCGCCGGCGTGGTCTTCCTCTCCGGGGGGCAGGGCGATGTGGAAGCCACCATGCATCTGGACGCCATGAACAAGATGGGCGACATGCCCTGGCCGCTGAGCTTCAGCTACGGCCGGGCGCTTCAGGCCGAGTGCCTCAAGACCTGGGCGGCTGACCCCAAGGGCAATCGCGAGAAGGCCCAGCAGGTTCTGCTGCACCGGGCCCGCATGAACGGCGCCGCGGCCCTGGGCGAGTGGGACGAAGAAGAAGAGAACGGATGAGATCAGGCACAGGGCTCAAGGCGCAGGGCACAAGGAAAAACATCAAATTCTTGAGCCCTGAGCCCTGAGCCCTGAGCCCTCTTCCTTGAGCCCTGAGCCCTATTGATATGACCGACAGCAAGGACAAATTTCGCGAGCAGGCGCTGGACTACCACCGCTATCCGGTGCCCGGCAAGATCCAGGTTTCGCCGACCAAGGCGCTGACCACGGCCAAGGATCTGGCCCTGGCCTATTCGCCGGGGGTGGCGGCGGCCAGCGAAGCGATTGCCGAGAATCCGGACCGCGCGCGTGAGTACACTGCTCGCGGCAATCTGGTGGCGGTCATTTCCAATGGCACCGCCGTGCTCGGTCTCGGTGCCATCGGTGCGCTGGCCTCCAAGCCGGTGATGGAAGGCAAGGGTGTCCTGTTCAAGAAATTCGCCGGCATCGACGTGTTCGACATCGAGATCGACGAATCCGACCCCGACAAGCTGATCGACATCATCGCCAGCCTCGAGCCGACCTTCGGCGGGATCAACCTCGAGGACATCAAGGCCCCCGAATGCTTCAAGGTCGAGGAAGTGCTCAAGGAGCGCATGGGCATTCCGGTCTTCCACGATGACCAGCATGGAACGGCCATCATCACCGCCGCGGCCCTGGTCAATGGACTCGAGCTTGCGGACAAGAAGATCGAAGAAATCCGTCTGGTCGCATCAGGTGCCGGCGCGGCCGGCATGGCCTGTCTGGACCTGCTGGTGACGATGGGACTGAAGCGCGAGAACGTGGTCGTCTGCGATCGCGAAGGCGTGGTCTACCAGGGTCGGGAGACCGACATGGATCCGCGCAAGGCGACCTATGCGGTCCAGACCGATGCACGCAGCCTGGGAGAGGTCATCGGCGGCGCTGACGTCTTCCTTGGCGTGTCCGCGCCGGGCGTGCTCAAGCCCGAGATGGTCAAGGCCATGGCCGATCGCCCGATCATTCTGGCGCTGGCCAATCCAACGCCCGAGATCATGCCCGATATCGCCCGCGAGGCGCGCTCGGATGCCCTGATCGCCACTGGACGATCGGACTTTCCGAATCAGGTCAACAACGTGTTGTGCTTTCCCTACATCTTTCGCGGCGCGTTGGATGTGGGTGCGACCGGCATCAATGACGAGATGAAAATGGCCTGCGTGAACGCGATCGCCGAGCTGGCCAGGATGGAGGCTTCCGACGTCTCCGCTGCAGCCTATGGTGGCGAGGTGCCCCGATTCGGGCCCGACTATCTGATTCCGCAGCCCTTCGATCCGCGCCTGCTGGTGCAGCTGGCACCGGCCGTGGCGCAGGCGGCAATGGATTCCGGCATTGCCACGCGCCCGATCGAGGACATGGCGGCCTACCGCGAACGGCTGAGCCAGTATGTGTTCCGGACCGGGCTGATCATGAAGCCCGTGTTCGATGCCGCGCGCAAGGATCCGAAGCGGGTCGTGTTTGCCGAGGGCGAAGAGGAGCTGGTGCTGCGGGCCGTTCAGACGATCGTCGACGACGGTCTGGCGCATCCGATTCTTGTCGGGCGACCGAGCGTGGTCGAGATGCGGATCGAGCGGGCCGGATTGCGAATCCGGCCCGGCGAGGATTTCGAGCTGGTCAATCCGGAATCCGATCCGCGCTTCAGGGACTACTGGCAGACCTTCCACGGGATTACCGAACGGCGCGGCGTGACGCCGGATTCTGCCAAGGCGATCGTGCGCACCCGCAATACCGTGATCGCTGCGATCATGGTTCACCACAACGAGGCCGATGCCCTGATCTGCGGCGTGGTCGGGCAATACCACAAGAAGCTCAAATACGTCACCGAAGTGCTGGGCCTCGCGCCGGGCTGCAAGACACCGGGCGCGCTGTCGGCCATGGCGACCGAGAACGACACGATCTTTGTCTGCGATACCCATGTCAATCCCGACCCAACGGCCGAGCAATTGGCCGAGCTGACGATCATGGCCGCGGAAAAGGTGCGTCTGTTCGGCATTACGCCGAAGATCGCGCTGGTCTCGCATTCGAACTTCGGCAGCCATGTCGATGCGCAGGCCTCGAAGATGCGCCAGGTCCTCGGGCTGCTGCGCGAGCGCGCGCCTGAGCTGGAGGTGGAAGGGGAAATGCGGGCCGATGCAGCGCTGCAGCCTCTGATCCGTGAGCGCGTCTTTCCGAATTCACGGCTCGCAGGCCGGGCCAATCTGCTGATCATGCCGAATCAGGACGCAGCCCACATCGCTTTTTCTCTCGGACGAGTGATCGGCAAGGCGGTGACCATCGGACCGATCCTGATGGGTGTCGGCCGGCCGGCCCACGTATTGACGCCGTCGGCCACCGTGCGGCGCGTGGTCAATATGACCGCGATTGCTGTGGTCGACGCGCAGAATGAACAGCGCCAGAGCGCCGGCGCCAGCGGCGAGTTGTTCGGGCGCTGACCAGATCGCTCAGCTGCAGACCGGATTTCCGGGTGGCTTCGGCAGTCCGGGCAGGGCAATGCGGCGCTGCTCTTCCGATGAATCCTTGAGCTGACGAAGCTGCAGCAGTGATCCCTGCGGGGCTTCTGCTTGCGGGTCCAGGCTGAGCGTGGCCAGCAGAGATCTTGCGGGTACCTCGATCTGATGACCGATCTCGGACACCGACTGCATCGCTTGTTCAGGCGGCCAGACCCCGTCGATCCTGACCGTCGACAGTGTCCAGATTGCGGTAATCAGGATGGGAATGATGACTCTCACGATACTGGCTCCTTCAGCCTTTTTCGTTGCCCTTTATCAGCTATGACGCCCGAAAGGCCCGAAAAGTTACAGCGGATGACGACTTTTCGTTCTTCCCGCTGGCGGTGGCATCGTCGATTCGCAGCCGTCCAGACGGGCCTTGCAAGGCTCGTCAATCGATTCGGGCCCGGCGACGATGAACCGCTACAATAATCGGAACAATCGCTTTTCAATCGGTCTCCTGGAGAAACGAATCATGGTGCAGCAGCTGCCCCATCCCGACGACATCGACGCGAAGGAAACTCAGGAGTGGCTGGAGTCGCTGGCTGCCGTGATCGACCATGACGGTCCCGAGCGCGCCCACTTTCTGCTCGAGCGGCTGGTCGAACTGACCCGGCGCTCCGGGGCGCATCTGCCCTTCGATCTGACCACGGCCTATATCAACACCATCCCGCCGCATCGCCAGCCCTCCATGTCCGGAGACGGCTCGCTGGAGCGTCGTATTCGCTCGATCATCCGCTGGAATGCCATGGCGATGGTCGTACGGGCCGGCCGCCGTGGCGGCGAGCTGGGCGGGCACATTGCCAGTTTTGCCTCGGCGGCAACGTTGTATGACGTCGGATTCAACCATTTCTTCAAGGGTCCCGACCATGATGCGGGTTCCGATCTACTCTTCATCCAGGGTCATTCTTCGCCCGGCATCTACGCCCGGGCGTTTCTCGAAGGCCGGATCAGCCAGGAGCAGCTCGACGGATTTCGTCAGGAAGTCGATGGCAAGGGCCTGAGCTCCTACCCGCATCCCTGGCTGATGCCGGATTTCTGGCAGATCCCGACCGTGTCCATGGGGCTCGGGCCGATCATGGCGATCTACCAGGCGCGATTCCTGAAGTATCTCCACAACCGCAAGCTGACCGAAGCGAAGCAGCGCAAGGTCTGGTGCTTCATGGGCGATGGTGAAACCGACGAGCCGGAATCACTGGGCGCCATCTCGCTGGCCGGCCGCGAGAAGCTCGACAATCTGGTTTTTGTGGTCAACTGCAATCTGCAGCGCCTCGACGGACCCGTGCGCGGCAACGGCAAGATCATCCAGGAACTCGAGGGCGTGTTCCGCGGTGCAGGCTGGAACGTGATCAAGGTGATCTGGGGGTCCTACTGGGACCCGCTGCTGGCCCGCGACACCAAGGGCCTGCTGCGTCGTCGCATGGAAGAAGCGCTCGATGGTGATTACCAGAAATACAAGGCCAACGACGGCGCCTATGTGCGCGAGCACTTCTTCGGCGCTTATGACGAGCTCAAGGAAATGGTCGCCGATCTGTCCGATGAGGATATCTGGCGCCTGAATCGCGGCGGCCACGATCCGCACAAGATTCATGCCGCCTATCGCGCCGCCACCCAGCACGAGGGCCAGCCCACGGTCATCCTGGCCAAGACCATCAAGGGCTACGGTCTGGGCAAGTCCGGTGAGGGACAGAACATTTCGCATCAGCAGAAAAAGCTGGATGCTGATGGTGTGCGCTATTTCCGCGACCGCTTCAATGTGCCGATCAAGGACGAGCAGCTCGAGGAGGTGCCCTATTTTCATCCGGGCGAGGACTCCGACGAGGTTCGCTATCTCAAGGCGCGGCGTGAGGCCCTGGGCGGATACCTGCCGCAGCGACGGGTCGAGGCCCAGTCCCTGGAGACTCCGGCGCTGGACGCCTTCGAGTCGGTTACCAAGGGTTCCGGCGATCGCGAGATATCGACCACAATGGCCTTCGTGCGCTGCCTGGCCGTGCTTTTGCGCGACAAGCATCTGAAAAAACACATCGTGCCGATCATCTGCGACGAGGCCCGGACCTTCGGTATGGAAGGCCTGTTCCGCCAGATCGGCATCTATGCGCCGTTCGGCCAGCTCTACGAGCCGGTCGACTCCGATCAGCTCATGTACTACAAGGAAAGTCAGGAGGGCCAGGTGCTGCAGGAGGGCATTACCGAGGCCGGCTCGATGAGCTCCTGGATTGCCGCGGCGACCAGCTACGCCTCGAACGGCCTGCCGATGATTCCGTTCTACACCTTCTATTCGATGTTCGGTTTCCAGCGCATCGGCGATCTGGCCTGGGCAGCAGGCGACATGCGCGCTCGCGGTTTCCTCATCGGCGGCACTTCCGGACGCACCACGCTCAACGGGGAGGGCCTACAGCACGAAGACGGTCACAGTCATGTCCTGGCCGGCACCATTCCGAACTGCGTCAGCTATGACCCGACGTTCGGCTACGAGCTGGCGGTGATCCTGCAGGATGGTCTCAGGCGCATGTACGGCGAGCAGGAGGATGTCTACTACTACATCACCGTGCTGAACGAGAACTACCCGCACCCGGCCATGCCCGAGGGCAGCGCGGAGGGCATCCGACGCGGCCTGTATCTGCTGCGCGAGGCCGAGAGCTCGGCGGATCGGACCGTGCAGCTGATGGGCTCCGGGGCGATCCTGCGGGAAGTGATTGCCGCGGCCGATATTCTGTCTGAACAATTCGGTGTGGCCGCGAATATCTGGTCGGCAACCAGCTTCAATGAGCTGCGCCGCGACGGACAGGCGGTGACTCGCCGCAATCGCCTCAATCCGGATCGGCCCGAGAAGCGGCCGTGGATCACCGATCAGCTCAAGGGCCATTCAGGCCCGGTGGTGGCCGCGACCGACTACGTTCGAGCCTACGCCGACCAGGTTCGCGAGTACATCCCGCAGGACGAGTATCTGGTGCTGGGGACCGACGGGTTCGGTCGATCGGATACCCGTGAGAACCTCAGGCGCTTTTTCGAGGTCGATCGCAACTACGTGGCCTACGCCGCACTGGTCGGCCTGAACCGTCAGGGTCAGTTCGAAGACGAGGCCCTGATCAAGGCGCGAAAAGCCCTCGATATCGACCCCGACAAGCCCCTGCCGCAGTCGGTCTAGTCGGAAAAACGAACTGAATGAGTAGCAGAAACCATGAGTAAACGACAGGAAATCCGGGTGCCGGATATCGGCGACTTCGACAAGGTGCCGGTGATCGAACTGCTGGTCTCGGCGGGCGATGCCATCGAGGCCGAACAGTCGCTGGTCACGCTGGAATCCGACAAGGCCACGATGGAGGTGCCGTCTCCGTCGGCCGGGACACTGCTCGAACTCTCGGTCAAGGAGGGCGATGAAGTCGGCGAGGGCGATGTGATCGGCATCATGGAGGTCGACTCCGAGGCCGATGACGCAGATTCGCAGGACGAGGAATCGTCAGACGAGGAGTCGGAAGCCGGGGAATCTCAAGACGAGGAATCGGAAGACGGGGAATCGGAAGACGAGCCAACAGGCGCCGGCGCGGCCGAGTCGGCTGCAGGAGAAGACCGAGAGCGCGAGGTTTCCGCGGATTCGCGGGGCGATGACGGCAAGAATTCCTCGGGCTTTCCGGCCATCGATACCGGTTCGCGCCAGGCCCGGGCCGCGCAGCAGTCCGACGAGGTGCCGGCACCACCGGTGCCCTTCGAGTCCATGGACACCGATCCCTCGTCCCTGCCGCACGCCTCACCGACGGTGCGCAAGCTGGCCCGCGAGCTGGGCGTGGATCCTGCGGCCGTGACCGGTTCCGGACGCAACGGACGAATCACCGAAGGCGATCTGAAGGCCTACGTCAAGGCGCAGATGGACTCGCCCCAGGCCGCCAGCGGCGGGGCCGGCGGACTGAGCGTGGCCGATGCGCCCGATGTCGATTTCTCCAGGTTCGGCGAAACCGAAGAAGAGCCGCTGTCGCGCATCAAGCGCATTTCCGGGCCCAACCTGCATCGCAACTGGGTCTCGATTCCCCATGTGACCCAGTTCGACGAAGCCGATATCACCGATCTGGAAGCCTTCAGAAAAGCCCATCAGAGCAAAGCCGAAGCAGCCGGAACGAAAATGACGCCGGTAGTCTTTCTGATCCGGGCCGTGGTTGCCGCGCTCAAGGCCTTTCCTCATTTCAACGCGTCGCTGTCACGCGACGGCCAGACCCTGATTCGCAAGCACTACTTCCATATCGGCGTCGCGGTCGATACGCCCAACGGCCTGGTCGTTCCGGTGCTGCGGGACTGTGATCGCAAGGGCCTGATCGAACTTTCGCAGGAGTTGACCGACCTGTCCG
Organism: uncultured Wenzhouxiangella sp.; assembly: GCA_964439915.1. Taxonomy (GTDB): domain Bacteria; phylum Pseudomonadota; class Gammaproteobacteria; order Xanthomonadales; family Wenzhouxiangellaceae; genus Wenzhouxiangella. The sequence goes on from CAYTQT010000009.1 coordinate 53,028, forward strand.
GTCGGGCCCGCGATGGCAAGCTCAAGGGTGACGAGATGAAGGGCGGCTGCTTGTCGATTTCAAGCCTGGGCGGGATCGGTGGCACGGCGTTCACGCCGATCATCAACGCCCCCGAGCTGGCCATCCTCGGCGTGTCGCGCTCGCAAATCAAACCGGTCTGGGACGGCGACAGCTTCCAGCCGCGTCTGATGCTGCCCCTGTCGCTGTCCTATGATCACCGGGTCATCGACGGTGCCGACGCCGCACGATTCACTCGCTATCTGGCAGAGCAGCTCGAGGATCTTCGTCGCCAACTGCTGTGAGCGATCCGAATCGTCAAACAGGCCTCGGCATGATGCTGGTCGCAGCTCTGGCCATGCTGGGTATTCTGACCTGGTTTTTTTCCGGCCAGCTCGAACAGCGCGCCAATCCGAATCGTGTGGTCGCCAGCGAGCAGATGGGGGGCGCGGTCCAGGTTACGTTGGTCTCCGACCGCCAGGGGCACTTCGTCGCGACCGGCGGCATCAACGGCCAGGAGGTGACCTTTCTGGTCGATACCGGCGCAACCCTGGTGTCGGTACCGGAGGCGCTGGCCGATGCCATGGGACTGGTGCGCGAAGCACCGATCGGCCTGCAGACCGCGGCCGGTCCGGTTCAGGGCTATCTGACCCGACTCGACGAAGTCCGCCTGGGCGATATCGTCAAACGCGATGTGCGCGCAGCGATCAATCCTGGCCGCCACGACACGGTGCTGCTCGGCATGAGCTTTCTGCGTGAGCTGGAACTGACTCAGCGCCAGGGCGAACTGACGCTTCGCACCGTCCCCTGAGCCGAACGACTCAGCGCCGCACCCCTCAAGGTCCGTTCTTGGCGGTGGTCTCTCAGCAGGTCGTCCTCGCTCCCTGCCACACATTCGACGGGCAATAACTGTCATCGAGCATCGGCGGGTGCCGGGCCAAGGCAAGGCACTCTAATCCGAGAACAACCCTCTGAGACTGCACACTCAGCCCGCTGTCTGCCGGCGGGCCCTTCGTTCGACCGGACGCAGCCAGACTTCCACCCGTCGATTCTTGGCCGCGGCGCTCTCACCCGTGCCCTCGGCCAGCGGCAGCGCATCGCCGAAGCCGCGGGCCGTTGGCACCCGCAGACCGGCTCGGGCCAGAAGCCCGGCGACGTACTGTACGCGGTCATTCGATAGCGACAGGCTGAAGTAGGGGGAAGTCTCCGATGGATCGGCGAATCCCATCAGCAGCACCTCGTACTGGCGGTCGGCGGTCTGGTTCAGATGTTCGATCAGGCGATCAAGATCACGCTGGGACTTGCTGTCCAGAACCGCGCGCTGCGGTTCGAAGCGGAAATTCATCGACGCCCGCCAGGCGCCGCGCACGTAATCCCGGTAGGCTTTGGGCGCGCTCTCGGGCAGGGCCAGCTGTTCGATCTCGATGGCCTGGCCAACGAAGCCGATGTCGTCGACCCGGGCCTGGCCGGCACGAGATACGGCGAAGTTGGCCAGCCGCCCGCCCGGCCCGTTGATCTGGTCTTCCGGAATGTAGAGATACAGACGCCGGCTGAGCGGATAATCCTCGGTGGCCGATGAAAAGCGCTCCGGGGGTACGGCTTCACCGCCTGCCGACACCGCGAGGGCCTTGGCATCGTCGATGTAGGGCAGGCCGATAAAGCCGATGCCGCCGCGATCACGGCTGACCCGGTCGGACAGTTCCGATGAGGACTCGAAGCGTTCGCTGTCGCCGGCCAGAGCGGCGTCCTGCATGACCATCGAGTCGAAGGAATCGAAGGTGCCTGACTGCTCGTCACGCGCGTAGCGACGGATCGCAAGATCCGGCCCGCCGAGTCGGGACCAGTTGTTGATGCGGCCCGAGAACGCGTCACGAATCTGGTCGATGCTCAGCGCGTCGATCGGATTGGAGGGATGAACGATGACCGCCAGGCCATCGATGCCGATCACGAACTCGTGCCGGGCCTCATCAAGGGTTCCCATGACCGACAGTTGCTCGACCTCCCGGTCGCGGATGCGCCGTGATGACATGCCGATGTCGGCCTCACTTCGGGCCAGCCCGCTGAATCCGGTCGATGAGCCATGGGCGTGCAATTCGACGCTCAGCGTCTGTCCTGCAGCGTTGATGCCGGTGAACAGGCGCTCGAGGGGCGCTGTCTCGATTTCCTGCACCCGGCTGTAGCCCTCGGCCTCGAACCAGCCACGAATCAGGGCCGGGGCGAGCTCTTCGCCGACCGTATTGGAGCCGTGCAGGCGCAGGTCGGGTTGTGCGAAGGTCGCCGAAGGCAGGCCGGTGAGAAGGACGAAAAAGCATGCAAGAAGAACGGAACGGGACATGTGCGATGGTTCATGGAAATCAGGACGGACTCCATAGTCTGGCCTGACCCTGTTAACTCTCCATGTCAGTTGCATGAAACTTGCCGGCTTGCCGCTGTGCTGTTGAAGGACTAGACTCGAAAGCTGCTGCAAGATTCCAAGGGGTGTTTTTCCGATGCCGGACCCGGGTCGCGATGTCACTCGAATTCTCAAACGCTGGTCGAAGGGGGAGTCCGGCGCGCGAGATCAGGTGATCGAGTCGGTCTATACGGAACTCAAGCGCGTGGCGCGCGCCCAGCTGGCGCGCGAGCGCGGAAATCACACGCTGCAGCCGACCGCGCTGGTCAATGAGGCCTATCTCAAGCTGCTGGGTGTCGACAAGATCCAGGTCAACGATCGCGTTCATTTCATCGCGGTGGCAGCGCGCATGATGCGCCAGATCCTGATCGACTCCGGACGACGAAAGCAGGCTGGCAAACGCAATAACGATGTTCCACCCAGCTTGATGTTCGGAACGACCACGGGTCAGACCGAGGCGATCGATCTGCTGACCCTCGATGATGCTCTGCGCAAGCTCGAGACACTTCATCCGGAGCAGGCCCGCGTGGTCGAGATGCGCTATTTCGGCGGGCTGACGATCGAGGAAACTGCAGCGGCCATGGAGGTTTCCACCTCGACCGCCAAGCGTCACTGGCGAACGGCCAGGGCCTGGCTTTTCCTGCAGCTCAGCGATACACGTTCCAGGTAGCCCCCGATGACCGCCCCGACAGATCGGCCGACTCGGACCATGGACTCGCTGGATACCGAAGCCATGGCCCTGTTCGGCGACAGCTTCGATCGACCCGAGGCCGAGCGCGAGACCTGGCTGCGCCTGCAGTGCGAGGACAATCCGACCCTGCTCGAGGCGGTCCTGGCGTTGCTCCAGGCCGACCGCGACAGCGCGGGATTTCTGGAAACCGGTCCACATTCGGTTGTCGCCTCGAGTCGGGTCGGCGAGCGTCTCGGCGCCTACGAGTTGGTCAGCGAGCTGGCCTCTGGTGGCATGAGCACCGTCTATCGGGCGCGACGCGTGGATGGGTCCTATCAGCACGATGTGGCGATCAAGCTGTTCCGTGCCCATCACATGGACGATTCGGCGCTGCGCCGTTTCGACGCCGAACGGCAGATCCTGGCGTCGCTCGAACACCCGAATATCGCTCGCATCATCGACGGCGGGACCGCGGCCGATGGCACGCCCTTCGTCACGATGGAGCTGGTCGAGGGGATGCCGATCACGCGCTACTGTGAACGTCGGCGCCTCGGTCTGATCGACCGACTGAAATTGTTCAACAAGGTCTGCGATGCGCTGGCATTTGCTCATCGTCGCGGTATCGTTCATCGCGACATCAAGCCGGGCAACGTGCTGGTCAGCGATGCGGGTGATCCGAAGCTCATCGACTTCGGCATCGCCAAGGTACTGCAGCCCGATTGGATGGACCTCGAGCTGCCGGAAACACGCATCGAACAGCGACCGCTGACGCCCGAATACGCCAGTCCGGAACAGCTCACCGGTCAGCCGATCGGCGTGGCCAGTGACATCTATTCAATGGGTGTGATGCTCTATGAACTGTTGACCGGTCAGCGCCCCTATCAGATTTCGGCGCTGAGTCCGGCCGAGGCCGAGCGCGTCCTGCTCGGCACGATTCCCGCCGACCCGAGCCTGGCGGTCGCTCGCGGTCGCGACGCGCTGCCGGCCGGCCTGGATGATCCTGATCAGCTGAAAAGCCGCCTGCGCGGAGACATCGACCGCATCGTCATGACCGCCATGCGCCGCGAGCCGAATGAGCGCTTTGTCTCGCTGCCGGCTTTTCGCGAGGATATCGAGCGCCATCTGGCCGGTCAGCCAGTGCGCGCCCGCGGCGCTTCCCGACTGTATCGATTGAGCAAGTTCGTGGGCCGGCACCGAGTGGGGGTGGCTGCGACCGCGCTGGCATTCGTCCTGCTTTCAGCGGCGCTGGTGGCGGTCTTGATCCAGGTCAACGAGGCCCAGCGCCAGCGCGATCAGGCCGAAGCTGCACGCCAGTTCCTGATCGAGATGATCAATCGGGCCGACCCGTATGAAAATGCCGAGTCGGCCAGCCTCGCCGGCGCGATCAAGCAGGCGCTGCCGGAAATGAGCGAGCGCTTTGCCGGTCAGCCGCGGCTCGAGGCCGATATGCGCTATCAGATCGGCTATGCCCTGCAGAACCTCGGTGAGGTTACGTTGGCCCGCGAGCAGTTGGAGCGAGCGGCGTCTTTGCGCGCAGCCTTCAGCGATCCTCTCGCGATGGCAGAGGTCGAGGACGGGCTGGCCATCGTGTCATGGTGGGAGAGCGATTTCGATCAGGCCGAGCGGCACTTTCGCCAGGCCCTGGAGTGGATCGAGGATCAGCGAGGGGTTGCGACCCGCAGCCGGCGCGCCACGATTCTTGTCAACTGGTCGGGCATGGCGAACGACGCCGGTCGCTACGAACAGGCCAGCCAGCTTGCCGAGCGCGCCCTGGCTTTCGTCGCCGATACCGATATTCCTTCCGACACGCTGGCCACACTCTGGGGCAACCTGGCGACCGCCCGTGACAGCCTCGGTGACGGCGACGGCGCGCTCCAGGCCTTCGATCAAGCGTTGGCGGTTCAGGAAGCGGCAACCGGTCAGCTCCATCCAAACTACGCCATCATTCTCAACAATCAGTCGATCCTGTTCCATCGCCTGGAGCGCTTTGGTGAGGCCATCGATACCCAGCGGCGCTCGGTGGAAATTCGCCTGGCAACCCTGGGGGATGCCCATCCGCAGACCGCCACCGGTCTGACGAATCTGGCCCGTATGCTGACCATTGCCGGTCAGTTCGAGGAAGCCGAAGTCCACGCCCGGCGCGCTCTGGAGGTGGCCAGAGCCGGTTGGGGCCCGGACCACCCGAGGACCGGCAAAGCCTACGAGGCGCTGGCCCTGATCTACCGGGACAGCGGCCGAATCGATCTGGCTCGGGAGTATGCCGAGCAGACCCTGGCGATCTATCGGGCAGCGCCGGGGGTGGCATCGAGCTGGGTTGATGCCATCGAAGCAGTGATCGGGGAGCTCTGAGCCGGCACGGTCAGACGCCCCGAGCGCAGAACGGCGCCGGCACATGGTCTGCCACAAGGATTGCGCCGCAACGATCATGACCGGACCATCGCGCTTTTGTTAACCTTGATCGGCTCGAAGTGTTTTCGAGCCGTGGCTTTTGCCGCGTGCGAATTCAGCCCCGAACAGGAGTGCAGGCAGCGATGAGCAAGCAGGACATCCTTGTCCCGGATATCGGTGATTTCGACAGGGTGCCGGTGATCGAGGTCCTCGTCGAGGAGGGTGACAAGGTCGAGGCCGAGCAGTCGCTGGTGACCCTGGAATCGGACAAGGCGACCATGGAGGTCCCCTCACCAACCGCTGGAACCCTGGTTGAACTGAAGATCAGGGAAGGCGATGAAGTGTCCGAGGGGGACCTGATCGCAGTGGTCGAGGTCGAGGAGGAACAGGGTTCAGGGTCCAGGGTTCAGGATTCAGGCGAGGAAGGCTCGCAGGAAGCGGAGCGTTCTGAGGCGTCGGAAGATTCCGTGGAACCGCAGGATGGCTCTCCGGAAACCGGAAACCGGAAACCGGCCTCGATTGATTTCGATCTGGTGGTGCTCGGTGCGGGTCCGGGGGGCTATACCGCGGCATTCCGGGCCGCCGATCTCGGCCTCAGGGTCGCCCTGATCGAGCGCTATCCCGACCTGGGTGGCGTGTGCCTGAACGTGGGGTGTATTCCGTCCAAGGCGCTGTTGCACGTCGGGCAGATCATCGATGCGGCTGATCATCTGGGGTCGCACGGCGTCAGATTCGGGGCGCCCGAGATCGATCTGGACGCGCTGCGCGACTACAAGAACGGTGTGGTGTCGAAACTGACCGGGGGTCTGGCCGGGATGGCCGGCAAGCGCGGCGTCGAAGTCATCCACGGCCGGGCAGAGTTCTCCGGATCGCATGCCCTCAAGATCGAACAGGACAGCGAGGAGCGAGAGCTGACCTTTGCCCAGTGCATCATTGCCGCCGGCTCTCGAGTCATCCGTATCCCCGGCATTCCCTGGGAAGACGAGCGGGTGATCGACTCGACCGGCGCGCTGGAGCTTGAAGACATTCCCGAGCGTCTGCTGGTGGTCGGCGGTGGGATCATCGGCCTGGAAATGGCCTGCGTCTATCGCTCGCTGGGCTCGAAGGTAACCGTGGTCGAGCTGCTGGATCAGCTCATGGCCGGTGCCGACTCGGACCTCGTGCGGCCGCTGCACAAGCATATGAAAAAACTTGGCGTCCAATTCCATCTGGACACCAGGGTGTCCCGGGTCGAGTCAGGCGAGACGACTCTGACGGCCTGGTTCGAGGGCGATTCCGCGCCCGAATCGGCTGACTTCGAGCGGGTTCTGGTTTGCGTCGGTCGCCGCCCCAACGGTGATCAGATCAATGCATCGGCGGCCGGGCTCAAGGTGGACGAGCGCGGATTCATTCCCGTTGACGGTCAGATGCGCAGCAACCAATCGCATATCTTTGCCATCGGCGATCTGGTCGGTCAGCCGATGCTGGCGCACAAGGCCAGCTATGAGGGCAAGATTGCAGCCGAAGTCGCGGCCGGCCACAAGCGTGCAGCCGACGCGCGGGTCATCCCATCCGTGGCCTATACCGATCCCGAAGTCGCCTGGGTCGGCCTGACCGAAGCCCGGGCGAAGGAAAAGGGACTGGACTACGGTGTCGGCAAGTTTCCCTGGTCGGCCTCGGGTCGCGCCCTGGGCATGGACCGCCCGGAGGGTCTGACCAAGCTGATCTTCGACAACGGGTCGAAGCAGCTGATCGGTGCAGGCGTGGTCGGATCGCACGCCGGTGACCTGATTGCCGAACTGGCCCTGGCCATCGAGATGAGCTGCACCGCGGAGGACATCGGTATGACCATCCATCCGCACCCGACCCTGAGCGAGTCGGTCATGATGGCGGCGGAAGTCTACGAGGGCACGATTACCGACCTGTATCTGCCCAAGCGCAGCTAGTTCTCTGCATAGAAAAAAGGCCGCCCGGAGGCGGCCTTTTTTACTTCTTTGCGAATGGGTTTCAGGGCGGTGTCTGCTCGAAACGGTCGCTGAAGATTCCGTCCAGCAGTAGTTCGTAAGCACCCATATCCAGTCCGCCGCCGACGACGCGTGGGAAGCCTTCACCACGCTGGTCCGTATCCGGCGTGAAGGTGCCGGAAGTGCCGGCATCCACCGCCGGGCTGCTTTGCAGCAGGGCGTGCGTCCGGGTCGGTCCCCCGTTGTCGGCCAGCGGCTGCAGGTCCGGGTTGACGTCGAGAATGTTGCCTCCTTCGTTGTCGAACTGGGAATACTTGGCGCCGGCGATCAGTGAATCCGATACCTCACACAGCGTGGATCCTCGCAGGTCCTGGTAGAGGGTCGCATTGCCCGTATTGCCCGCCATGATGGTGTCGGAGACTCGGCAAGTGGGCGCTGAGTTAAAGATTCCGCCGCCCTCACCATCAGACGTGTTGTTGGCAATGGTGCTGTATTTGACCTCCACCGTCATGTTTCCGCCAAGGCGAGCGCCGCCACCGGATCCTCCCAGTGCTTCATTTCCGGAGATTGTCGAGTTTTTCAGGAAGAGCTGAGTCCCGGATCCCAGGTTGGTGTTGATGCCACCGCCGCTAGTGCCTGCGGTGTTGTTTGAAACCTCGTTGTATTTGAACTCTGCGATCGAATTCTGGAGGCCGGGAACAGCCAGGCTCAGACCGCCGCCACAGGCCGAGGCCGTGTTGTTGCGGAACGCCGAGGTGCCGATGCCCAGTTCTTCAACGTCGCCCGAAAGGCGGAATCCGCCGCCGCAGCCGCCCTGCGCATCGTTGCCGATGAATGCTGCCAGCTCCATGCCGAAGGTGGTTCCGGGCGCACTGACCTGCATGCCGCCGCCGGCCCCAGCGCTGGTCGTGTTGTATTTGACTTCCGTATCGTAGACATAGAGCTGCGTATCCTGGGCTGTGATGTAGACACCGCCACCACTTCCCGATTGGGACGTATTGAATTCAATCGTTGATCCGCTGATCGTGCTGGTCACGGTATCACCGAGATTCAGGCGAAGACCGGCCGCATTGCCGTCGGACTCGTTGAAGCTGAAGGTCGAGCCACTGATATCGACAAACTTGGTCGGCTCCTGGACCGTGCCCTGATCGCCATTCTCGACGCTGATGAAGGCGCCCCCGCCGCTGATCTGCGCGCGATTGGAAGTGAAGTTGTTGTCGGTGAGCGTGACCGAGCCAAACTGGCGCCCCGGCTCACTGAAGTCTTCGACCAGATAGAGACCGCCGCCGCTGCCGTTGGCTTCGTTGCCCGTGAATTCGTTGTCCAGGATCGATGTGCCGAGATAAGGCATGTCGATGAAGGCCCCACCTCCTGAACCTGCGCCCACATATTTGGCCTGGTTGGAGTCGAAGTCGTTGTACTTCATCACCAGCGTCGACTCATCAACGCTCTGGAGATTGAGTGCCCCCCCGTTGCCCCTGAGTGATGTGTTGTCTTCGAAAGTCGAGCTGGCAATCAAGGCCAGACCGTCGTATTTCAGATTGGCGTAAACCGCACCGCCGCCACCAGAAGCCTCGTTGATCCCGAAGACCGAATTGCTGGAAATCGTCGAGTTGGTAATCGTCAGGTCGGTGGCGCCGGTGAAGTCATTGGGGAAATGAAAGACCGCACCGCCGGCGATCTCCGCCGAATTGCCGGTCATCGTGACGTTCTCGAGCGTCAGATCCTGGGCTCGGGAGTAGATGCCGCCACCGCGGGCATCCTGACCATTGGTGATGGTGATATCGGACAGGGTGACCGAATCAACGAGGTAGCCGCCGGGATCGGTGTCGTATTTGGTCTGGAAAACGCTGCCGCCGCCGGTTCCGCGGACGGTGATTCGGTTGTCACCGTTGATCGTGACCGACTCGCCGATGGCCAGCGAAGAGTCATCGGCACCATAGGGAAATCCAGCGATCGCGTTGGCGCTGTCGAGCTGGATGGTGCCGTTCAGGCCGGCACTGAACTCGATCGTATCCGGGCCATTATCACCGGATGGGCAGCCGCCGAAGGCAAGGTTGGCCGATGCGGCAGCCAGCGCTGAGCGCAGCTCGCAGCCTGTGCCGCCCGGCGCGTCGCCCAATGAGGTCACCGTGATTGTCGCGGCCTGCAGCGAGGTCGCGGCCAGAGCACCAGTGACGGCGATCGTCAGGGGTGCGATTCTCGGTTTGATGGATTGGTGTAGATCGTACTTGATGGAGGTCAGTTTCTGACTCATTGCATGGGCCCTCATGTGAGAATACCGAATGCGCCACTGCCCCCGGAACACGCCCACAACGAAGGAGCGACACAGTCACGCGTCTTGTCCTTGGTTATACGTACTGTGCTCCAAACTCCTGCCAACATCAAGGCAGTTTTATTGATTGATGCTCCTAAGCCAATGATAAATAGAAGAAAAATAATTGAAGAGCGGTCGAAATCTCAAACTGGGCAGGGCGGTAGCATGGCCCTGGCTGGTGCCCAGGTCAAAGCCGAGGGCCCGGGGTTGCCGTGATGATCTGTGAGCTCGAAGGCCCTTTGATTACAATAGCTGCCAGCTGACCCAGGCGGCGCAGAAGCCGATGAGGAAGACTAGGCCGGTCCAGGCCAGCGCCTGCAGCGTTCGACCGGGTCGATGGGCTTCGGGCGTGTGTGGGCCCGTCAAGAGTTTCAGGCTCAGCCAGGCCAGGACGGGAGCGGCCAGGAAGGAGATGGTTGTGGCAAAGTCGATCAGGCTGGTGAAGCGGTCGCCAAAGTAGTGGGTGATCACGAGCGCGCCGACCGACAGCAGAATCAGGGCGCTGAGATACCGCGCGCGGGGCAGATTGGTCGTGGTGTCCCCCGTGTCCGCCGCGCCGCTGATTTCGATCAGCTCCTTGAGGGCGCGCGGATAGGCGTCGGCCACGGCCAGGGTAGTGGAAAACATCGTCGTCCATGCCGCGATGGTGATCAGAGGCCTTGACCATTCGCCGAGGCTGGCGGTGTAGAGCTCGATCAGCAGCGCAGCGAATCCGACTGACGATCCGGGAATTTCCTGGGCCTGCCCGGCCATCACCAGTGCGCCGAGAACAAGAAACAGGGCAGCCAGCACGGTGGCTCCGATAAAGCCGATCCTGAAGTCGATGACAGCGGCTCTGACACTGGGTGAATGGCCGGTCTGTCGGGCTCGCTCGAGCGTCCACAGGGAGTGCCAGGCCGCGACATCGAGCGGAATCGGCATCCAGCCGAGGAGGGCAAGAATAAAGGCGATCCCTGCGGCCGACCAGAGGTCATCGATTCGCCCTGCGCTACCTATGGCCTGCCAGTCCGGTTGCCCCCCCAGCGCGACCAGCACGGCCGCCAGGGTCGAGAGCGACAGCACCGTCATGATCAGTTTCATGATCAGGTCCAGCCCCCGGTAGTGGCCGACGGCGAGCAGGACCATGCACACCCCCAGCACCAGGGCCGACAAGACGCTGATCGAATAATCCAGCCCGAACAGGACGCCGGTCAAACCGGCCGTGACCAGCGTGACGCCGGCCAGAATGATGAAGGCCGTGGCCAGAGTGATCAGCGTGAACAGGCCGAGAGCCCAATCGCCCATCCGCTTGTAGCCGGCAATCATGCTTTCGCCGGTCGCTGCCGCATAGCGCGGTCCGAACTCGAGGAAGGGATATTTCAATAGGCAGGCAAGCAGGACCAGCCCAAGCAGGCTCAGGCCGTATTCAGCTCCGGCCCGGGTGGACTGGACCAGATGAGACACGCCGACAGCAGCCCCGGCCATCAGCAGCCCGGGCCCGAAGCTGGCGAGAAAGGGTCGTTTGACAGCTGGGTGAGTCATGCCTGCATCTTCGTTTTCGGTTGGCGGAATAAAGACTGCAGGACGGCCGCGATCAATCGACCGCCGGGCGTTGCAGTTTCACTCGATCGGTCGATGGTCGTGACGGGATCGACGGAATTAGGTTGCATACCCTAAAATTCTTCAAATAGATGGCCCACTTGCTTGCAAATCTTAAGATATTGTTCATATCATACGGCGAGAAACGCGCCCGGCATGCACCGGGCCGTGCATATTAAACCTAATAAAGCATTCGAGCTTCGGGGAGAAAACACGATGAAGGTACGCCCGCTTCTGGCTCCTGGACTGGCGCTGCTATGGCTTGTTGGCTGTGGCGGTTCGTCCAGTGTGGACCGAGCCACGCCACAAAACCCGGCGACCAACCCGGACGGCAATCCGACCACGCAGGTGATGGAAACGATCTTCGATCCCTCCGGGGGTAATCTGCCGTTTCCGACCAATCTTCTGCTCTCTGGCTCGGGTGATCTCACCCTGAATCCTCCAGTGGCCGATCCGACAGACTTCGGCGACCCCGCCGTTGCACTGTCTCAGCTGGATGGATTCAGTACGGTCACGCCCTGGACCTTCTCGTTCTCCCAGGACATCGACCCCAACACCGTCAACGCCAACACGGTGCGATTCTTCGAGGTCGAATTCGTATTCGGAACGATCGCGGTGGCCGGGATCAATCGTGAACTGGTCCCGGGCGTCGACTACGTGGCGACGGTCGATCCCTCCGGTCGCACGATTGCGGTGGTTCCGCTGCGGCCCCTGCAGCAAATGACCGGCTACATGGTCGTGGCCACGAACGGCATCCTCGATACCGTCGGAACCGCAGCCACACCGTCGCAGACCTATTTCATCACCAAGCGCAGCTCGCCGCTGGTCGATGGTTCGGGCAACAGCACGGACACGTTGTTCGACAACGCCACGGCCCGGGCGCTGGAGCCCCTGCGCCAGCTGACCAATGCCCAGGAAGCCGCCGCGGCCTCTGCCGGCGTCAACCCGGCCGATATCGTGCTGTCGTTTACCGGCACCACCCAGGCCATCACGCCGGTGTTGAGCGCCATCCGCTCCCAGGCCGATCCGACATCGATTACCGTGGCTCAGGCCTGCCCGGCCCCTGAAGTCTGCCTGACCACGGCGGATGTGCTGCCGCCGGGCGCCTCGCCGGGGATTGCCGATGTGTATATCGGCATGATGGAGGTTCCCTACTATCTGGGCGTGCCGACCGCAGAGGACCCGACAGCTCCGATCACCGATTTCTGGACGGCTCAGCCCGGTGCCTACGTCCCGCCGTTTTCGAATCTGGATCCGCCACTGGATCCCAACTCGACCGCGGTCACTGTCGCGAATCCGTTCCCGGTTCAGACTTCGACAGAGAGAATCCCGGTGATCATGACCGTTCCCAATGCCAGTTCGGGTCGCGGCCGTCCTGATTCCGGTTGGCCCGTCGTGATCTTCCAGCATGGCATCACGGGAAATCGGACCCAGATGCTGGCCATCGCCGATGCGTTCGCGTCACAGGGCCTGGCCACGATCGCGATCGATCAGCCATTGCACGGCATCACCGACCTGACCAATCCGTTCTATGTCGGCAACACGCCTTTCGGTGTGGTCGCTCGCGAGCGGACCTTCAATCTCGACCTGCAGAACAACGAGACTGGTGCGCCGGGACCGGATTCGAATATCGACTCCTCAGGCGCCTGGTTCATCAATCTGCCCTCGCTGCTGACCTCACGCGACAACAATCGCCAGGCCCAGACTGATCTGAGCATCCTCGCGCTGAATATTCCGTTCATTGATCTGGATGGCGATCAGCTTGGCGACATCGACGGGTCGAGCATCAGCTTCACCGGCCTGTCGCTGGGCTCGATCAACGGCATTCCCTTCCTGGCTGTCGAGCCTACCGTCAACAACGCGGTGCTTTCCGTGCCAGGCGGCGGTATCGCCCAGATGCTCAACGGCTCGCAGACCTTCGGCCCGGTTGTCCGCGGCGGACTGCAGGCCGCCGGTATCGAGCCTGGATCGGCAGATTTCAACCAGTTCCTGTTGATAGCTCAGACCGTCCTTGACTCGGCCGACCCGATCAACTGGGGTGCGACAACCGCCCAGACCAACTCGGTTCTGCTGCACCAGGTCGCCGGCGATGCGGTGATTCCCAATGCCGTACCCGGCGCCCCGCTTTCGGGCACCGAGCCGCTGATTCGAGTGATGGGCCTGGATGCCATCACCGAGGCCGGTCAGATCGTCGATCCGGCGGGAATCCGCGGTGCTGTGCGATTCATTCAGGGCAGCCATGGCTCCCTGCTTGATCCAACGGCTTCGCTCGCGGTCACCGTTGAAATGCAAACGCAGGCCACGAGTATGGCGGCCTCCGGTGGCGCCGCCGTTGTTGTTGGCGACACGTCGCTGATCCAGACCGACTGACAGGGAGAAATTCAATGAATCGGCTACAGAAAAAATCACTGCCCCAAGCCGGCCTGATGCGTCCCTGCCTGTTGGCAAGCGCGATCGGCCTGGCCTTGATGGTCAGCCCCGCCCAGGCGATCGACCTCAGCACCGACGAGGTCAGCATCCGCCTGGATACGACGATCAGCTACGGTGTCGGCATGCGTGTCGAGGGCCGGGACGATGACCTGGTCGCCAAGTCACGCTTCAACCCCGCGATTTTTGCGGCGTCTCCTGCGGCTCAGGAGGCGGCACCTGGCCGGTTTTCGGCCAACTCCGACGACGGCAACACCAACTTCGACAAGAATGATCTGATTTTCAACGCCGTGCGTGTGACCTCCGAGCTGGCGGTCGACTACAAGAACTACGGCTTCTTCGTCCGCGGCGATTACAACTACGACATCGAGCTCAATGACGCAGATTTCCTGAGCGATCGGGCCAAGGATCGGGTCGGGTCGCGGGCCCGCCTGCTGGATGCTTTCGCCTACGCCGACCTGGAAGTTGGCGATCGCCTCCTGTCCCTGCGAGCGGGTCGGCAGGTGGTGAGTTGGGGTGAATCAACCTTCATCCCCGGCGGCCTGAATGTCATCAATCCGGTCGATATCACCGCACTTCGGACCGCAGGCGCTGAGCTTAGAAACGCGTTCCTGCCGCTGAACATGCTCTGGGGATCGATCGATCTGACCCAGAATCTGTCGATGGAAGCGCTGGTGATGTTCGAATGGGATGAGGTCGAGGCCGAGCCGGTCGGAACCTTCTTCTCGACCAACGACTTTGCGACCGCCGGCGGCCGCTATGCCATGTTGAACTTCGGTCTGGTGCCGCAGCCGGTGATCAACCCGGATCTGTTCGACACGGTCTGCGGCGGCGGTAACTTCGGTGCCAGTGATCGCGCGGATCTGTCGCCGCAACTGGTTGGCGTCGGCTGCTCGGCCGCTTTCCCGCGCGCTGAGGACAACCGGGCGTCTGACAGCGGTCAGTTCGGTGTTAACTTCCGGTACTTCGCCAGTGGTCTCAACGACACGGAATTCGGGCTCTACTACCTGCGCTATCACAGCCGCCTTCCGGTCTTGTCCGGTCGGGCCGTGACCAGCAGTGATGTCTCTACCGGTGCCGTGATTGTCGAGTTCCCGGAAGACATCGACCTCTTCGGTCTGAGCTTCAATACCACCATTCCCGGCAACTGGTCCTGGGCCGGTGAGATCACCTATCGTGACAACGTTCCGGTGCAGATCGACGATGTCGAGCTGCTGTTTGCGGGACTGTCTCCCTTGAATGGGGCTCTTCCTGCCGAGTATCTGCGGTTCCGTAGCCAGTTGGGCTCCTATCAGGCGGGTGAATACATCCCTGGCTTCGAGCGCCGCAAGGCATCCCAGATCCAGATGACCTTCACCAATGTGTTCGGTCCGAACAATCCGATCGGCGCAGACCAGGTGGCCGTAGTGGCCGAGATCGGGGCCCAGCATTTCTGGAATCTGCCGAGCACGGATGAGCTGCGTTTCGAAGGACCGGGCACCGATACGGGTGGCGGCCCGAATCGCTTCAATGGCGCTTCGCGCAATCCCACCACCACCAGTGACGGTTTCGCAACGCCCTTCAGCTGGGGATATCGACTGGTGTTTGCCCCGACCTACAACTCGGTATTCGGTACACCGTGGAACATGAGCCCACGTATCGCGTTCAACCATGATGTCCAGGGTGTGTCGCCGGGACCCGGTGGACCGTTCATCGAAGACCGCATGCAGGCCACGGTAGGTTTGAATTTCAGTTATCTGGCGAACCTTCAGGTCGGCTTTTCGTACACCAATTTCTTTGGTGCCGGTATCAATAATTTGCTCAGCGATCGTGACTTTGTCTCGGCCACTGTCAACTACTCGTTCTGAGGGGAGATCCGATCATGAAATCGATTCAAACCAAAAAGCTTCTGACTCTGGCCTTTGCCCTGCTGTCCAGCCTGGCACTGGTGGCCTGTACGACTGGACCTGAAACCCAGGAAGAGTCGGCGGCATCGAACCAGGAAGAGATGTCTGACCGTTTCGAGGCTCAGCAGGCCGAACGCGAAGCAGCGGAAGCCGCAGCGCGGGCAGAGGCAGAAGCCGAGCGTATGAGAGCTGACGCTGAAGCTGCTGCTGAAGCTGAACGCATGGCCGCCGAGGCCGAAGCCGAAGCCGCTCGTCAGGCTGCCGAAGCCGAAGCCGAGCGGATGGCCGCCGAGGCAGAAGCCGAAGCTGAACGTATGGCTGCCGAAGCCGAGCGCAGAGCAGAGGAAGAAGCGGGTCGACTGGCCGCGCAGCGTGAAGCCGCCGAAGCCGAAGCCGAACGGATGACCGCCGAGGCACAGGCCGAGGCCGAGCGTGCTGCTGCAGAGGCTGAGCGTATGGCGGCCGAGCAAGCCGCTGAAGCCGAGCGCATGGCGGCAGAAGAAGCTGCCGAAGCCGAGCGTATCGCTGCCGAAGAGGCCGCACGCGCTGCAGCCGTCGCACGAACGGCCGCCGCGGCTCCCGCTGTCGTGCCGTCGGATACGGGTGACTTCATCCTGGCGCGCACGCCTGAGAACATTGCGCGTCTCGGCAATGACCTGACCCCGATGGGCTCGATTCGGGCCGGAAACGCCGACGGCACGATCCCCGCATGGACCGGTGGAATCGGTCTTGACGATTGGCCGGCAGGCTATCAGCCCGGCGATCGCCACCTGAACCCGTACCCGAATGACGAGCCCTTGTTCGTGATCACGGGCGACAACTATCAGGACTACGCCGATCGCCTGTCCGTAGGCCAGATCGCAACCTTCGAGCGCTACCCCGACACCTATCAGATGCGGGTCTATCCGACCCGTCGCAGCGCTGCCTTTCCCCAGTTCATCTACGATGCGACCATCCGGAATGGATCGACCGGTCGGCTGATTTCGGAGGGTGAGGGTGTCGCCGATGTTTCCGAGGGCTTCCCCTTCCCGTTACCTCAGAACGCCTACGAGCTGATGTGGAACCATAAGCTGAAGTACAAGGGCACCGGTGGAGTTCGCTACAACAATCAGGTCGCGCCCACGGCCACCGGCAGCTATCAGCTGGTACGTCTGCGCGAAGAGCTGCTCGGTCTCTACTACGCCGAGGGTTCGTCGATCGAAGACACCAACAACATCCTTCTCTACTTCTTCCAGGAAGTCGAGTCGCCGGCGCGCCTGGCCGGAAACATTCTGCTTGTCCACGAAACCCTGAATCAGCTGGAGCAGCCGCGTCAGGCGTGGATCTACAACCCGGGTCAGCGCCGAGTCCGTCGGGCTCCCAACATCGCCTACGATAACCCTGGTACAGCCTCTGATGGCCTGCGCACCAACGACATGACCGATATGTTCAATGGTGCGATGGACCGCTTCACCTGGGAAGTCGTCGACAAGAGAGAGATGTATGTCCCGTACAACTCCTATGACATTCACAGTGGCGATCTGACGCCGGATGACATCGTTCGCCCGGGTCACCTCAACGCAGAACTGACTCGCTATGAACTGCATCGGGTCTGGGTTGTCGATGCCCGGCTGCGCGAGGGTACCCGTCATATCAACTCGCGTCGTACCTTTTATCTCGATGAAGATACCTATCAGATCGTCCTGATCGATCACTACGACCAACGTGGCGAGCTGTGGCGTGCATCAGAGGCGCATACGATCAGCTACTACGATGTGCCGACCTATTGGTCGTCGATCGAATCCCATATGGATCTCCAGTCCGGGCGTTACGTGGCAACCGGTCTGGACAACCAGGATCCGGTCAATACATTCAACGTCCCACTGAGTATCAGCAGTTATACCCCGCAGGCATTGCGGACTCGTGGTCGGAGATAAGCAGGCCGGGTAGACTCAGGAAAGGTCGACCGGACTCCGGTCGGCCTTTTTTTTCGCGTCTGCAGGACTCCCCGGCACGGGCTTCGCATCAATCATCCGCAGCGATGCACAGTCCGGCCACCGACAATGATCGAACCAGATCAGATCGTCTTTGGGTCAATCGAGTGATCAGTTGGCACGCAATCCCCCCGGGGCGCACTGATCGTCGAAGTCCCTGCAGCGGAATGCGGTGTCATTCTGCTTTTTGGCAGATGATCTGAGAATCAGGAGAAAGACGGCATGAAGTCAACCATCGTTGCGCTGCCTCTGATCGCCATGCTGGGGTCAGGTGATGCTTGGGCTCAGGACATTCAACCGAGACCCGCCGAGCCCGCTCGTCTGGCAGCCGAAAGCCTTTTACTGGATATCGAACGCGCTGGGCAGCGTTATGTCGCTGTCGGTGAGCGTGGGCACGTTCTGCTCTCGTCCGATGGAGTGAGCTGGGAACAGGCAGAGAGTGTTCCCGTTCGCTCGACGCTGACTCGCGTGGAATTTTCCGGCGGACGGCTGTGGGCCGTCGGGCACGACTCGGTCATCATTCACAGCCGTGATCTGGGCCGCAACTGGGTCCTTCAGCACTTCGATCCGGAGGCAGAAAAACCGCTGCTCGATGTCCACTTCTTCGATGCCAACAACGGCATCGCGATTGGTGCATACGGACTGTATATGCGCACGCAGAACGCCGGGGAGGACTGGGATTCGCTGGATATGGCCGATCTGGTCACCTCGGAGAACATCGATTGGGAGGCTATCGCGGCCGCCGAGGCCGACGATAGCACCATGGATGATGACCTGTTCGGTGAAGATGCGCTTCTCGATCGGGGCTGCTATGAGTTCATGGAGTGTCATCTCAATGCCTTTCTGGACAATGAGCGGGGTACCTGGCTGATTGCTGCCGAGCGCGGCTACGGATTTCGTTCTACAGACGGCGGCATCAACTGGGAGAGTTTTCGGTTCCCCTATCCAGGGTCGATGTTCGGCTTGCTTCAGATCGATCGCGAGATCGTTGCATTCGGTCTCAGGGGGCATGTGCAGACCTCCAGAGATGCGGGTCGTCAGTGGGTCGAGCTGGACAACCCTCTCGCCTCGACGCTCAAGGGCGGTAGTGTCGATCCACAGGGTCGCGCCCTGATGGTTGGTGCCGGTGCAGCCCAGCTCATCTATGATCCGGACACGCGCGACTTCGAGCTCCAGGAGGATCGTCTGGGAAGTACGTACGCCGCCGTGATATTCAGCGAAGACGGTAAGAAGATTCTGGTCGGAGAAGATGGAGTCAGCCATGAGTGATCAGCCAACCGTGGCGCGTCGGATCGCCGATGCGGTTTTTTCCATTCGGCCCCTGATACTGCTTCTGTTCATTGCAGGAACGGCCGCCGCGCTCTTTTTCAGTCTGCAGCTGCGCGTGGACGCGGGCTTCAAGAAGCAGTTACCGCTTGAACACCCCTACATGCAGACCTTCATCGAATACGAGCGTGAGTTCGGCGGCGCGAATCGGGTCATGGTCGCCCTGGTTTCTCAGGACGGCGACATGTTCACGCCCGAATTCTTCGAGAAGTTCGAGCAGATCAGCAACCGGGTTTTCTTCATTCCCGGCGTTGATCGCGCCAGCGTGCGATCGATCTTCACCCCGAATGTACGGTTCGTTGAAATCGTCGAGGACGGATTTGCCGGTGGCAACGTCATTCCCGCCGACTTCGCGCCCTCGCCCGAAATGTTCGAGCGAGTGCGATCGAATATCGTCAAATCCGGCGAGGTCGGCCGTCTGGTCGCCGAGGATTTCTCTGGCGCCATGGTCTGGGCCAACCTGCTGGAAGAGGATCCATCCACAGGCGAGGCCCTGGACTATCAGGATGTGGCCGCTCAGCTCGAGGACATCCGCAGCGAATTCGAGAACGGACCCCATACGGTGCATATCGTCGGTTTTGCCAAGATCGTCGGTGATATTGCCGATGGCGCACGCGGTGTGGTCACCTATTTCGGCGTTGCCTTCGCGATCACGGCGATTCTTCTTTTTCTCTACTCAGGTTCGATCTGGTTGACGGTGCTGCCGCTGGTCTGCTCGGTCACTGCGGTGATCTGGCAGCTGGGTCTGCTCAGTATCCTGGGCTTCGGCATCGATCCGATGAATATTCTCACTCCCTTCCTGGTGTTTGCCATCGGCGTCAGTCACGGGGTCCAGATGATCAGTGGGTGGAACGCCGAGAAACTCTTCGGCGGGCATTCGCCGGTCGGACTGGCACAGGACGGTGCCAACCTCAACGAAGTGCCGATCGTCTCCAGTCTGGAGGCGTCGAAGGCCACCTTCTCTCGTTTGCTGGCGCCTGGTTCGATTGCTCTGATTTCCGACACGATCGGGTTCCTGACCATTCTCCTGATCAATATCCGGATCATTCAGGAGCTGGCCCTGACCGCCAGTATCGGCGTGGCCGTGATCATCTTCACCAACCTGGTCCTGCTTCCGGTTCTTCTGTCCTACGTGCGGCTGCGCAACGAAGAGCGATTCCGTCAGCGCCAGTTCATGAAGGGCCAGCAGCCCAGTGCGATCTGGAATCTGATCGGCAGCTTTACCCGACCGGGCGTGGCGGTCCTGGCGGTGCTGGTCGGCGTCGGCCTGTTTGCGTTCGCCTGGGTCAAGTCTCAGGACATGCAGATCGGTGATTCCGAGCCGGGCGTGCCCGAACTGCGCTCGGACGCCCGCTACAACCAGGACTCGCGCCTGATCGCGGACCGTTTTGCGCTGGGGACCGATCTGATTTCGGTGATCGCCGAAACCGCGCCATCGGCCTGCACCGAGTCCTACCAGGTGATGGAGGCCATCGATCGATTTGCCTGGCATATGTCGAACGTCGAGGGGGTTCAGCAGGTCGTGACCCTGCCGGCGATCGCCAAGATCGTCAACGCCGGCTGGAATGAGGGCAATATCCGCTGGCGGGTCCTGCCCCGTAACCAGTTCATCATGCGTCAGAATCTATCGGGCATCGAAACAGGCACGGGCCTTCTGAACGAAGACTGCAGTGCGATGCCGGTGATGGTCTTTCTCGAGGACCACAAGGCCGAAACCATCAATCGGGTCGTGGCGCGAGTTGAGGAACTGCAGGCCGAAGTCTACGTCGATGGTCTGGGCTTTACCCCGGCCGGATCCGTCGAGGCAGACTTTACGACGCCCGAAGGCGAGCGCTGTGATGATTGCCTGCGCTTCCGCCTGGCCACCGGTAATGTCGGTGTGATGGCTGCAACGAACCAGGAAGTGGCCGCAGCCCAGACACCGATGCTGCTGTATGTCTACGGGGCCATTATCGTGCTGTGCCTGCTGACCTTCGGTTCGATTCGCGGCTTTCTGGTGGTAACGTTGCCACCCCTGGCGGCGGTGGCAGCGACCCATTTCCTGGCCCCTCAACTGTTCGGTCAGCCCGTTTTTGCCTGGGGTCTCGCCGGCCTGGTCGCGTTTCTCCTTTTCCTGACTCGAGGGGGCCGAAGCACCTATTGCATCGTGCTGCCGCTGGTACTGGTCAGCTATCTGGCCTACAGCCTGATGGCCTACATGGGCATCGGTCTGAAGGTCAACACGCTGCCGGTGGTGGCACTCGGCGTCGGGATTGGCGTCGACTACGGCATCTACATCTTCAGCCGCATGCGCAGCTTCCTCCAGCAGGGCATGGACCTGGATGAGGCCTACCTGCGTACGCTGCGTCTGACCGGCAAGGCGGTGTTCTTTACCGCCGTGACCCTGGCGGTCGGAGTAGGTACCTGGCTGTTCTCGGCGCTGCAGTTCCAGGCAGATATGGGTGTTCTGCTTGGCTTCATGTTCATCTTCAACATGATCGGTGCCATGCTGCTTCTGCCGGCACTGGCTCGCGTGCTACTGGGCCGGTCCTACGCCCGGCAGTAGCGCTGAATCAACTATCCCGGGCCGCCTGGCCCGGGAGCCTCTGGCAGGTCGATTTGTTCAGTTACCGATGAGCTTCTATACTCGGACGCTCCGTCCAACCTACAGGCAAACTCGTCATGAGTCCGTCGCTGGAATCGACCGCCACCCTGCTGCAACAGGTCGTCGACGGCAGCGATGAGGCGCGCGAGCGTCTGTGCCGGCATTTTCTGCCGCTCCTGACCCGCTGGGCGCATGGCCGCCTGCCCAACTACGCTCGTGATCTCTCCGACACCCAGGATCTGGTTCAGACCGCCCTGATCCGGGCGCTCGATCAGGTCGAGAGTTTCGAGTCGCTGCGCGAGGGTGCTTTTCTGGCCTACCTGCGCACGATTCTCCTCAATCACATCCGGATGGAGATTCGGCGCGTCACCCGCAGAAACAGGCATGGTTTTGCAGACTCCGAGCTCGAGCCGACCGATCCGGAGGCCTCGGTCATGAGCGAGGCCATCGGTCTGGATGTGCTGGAACGCTATGAGGCGGCATTGATGACTCTGACAGACAAGGCCAAAGAAGCCGTCATGCTCAGAGTGGAATTCGGATACTCCTTCCCGGAGATTGCTGCGGCGACCGACACGCCGTCGGCCAACAGCGCGCGCATGCTTGTGTCGCGCTCCCTGGTCCAGCTGGCCGAGGCGATGAAGTGAGTCGCCCCAAGAGACCATCGGATTTTCGGGCACGGAGCATTCTTGAGCGCCTTTCAGGTTCCTCCGAGGCGCTCGATGATCTCGATCAGCTTGCAGAGGGTTCGGAGACCCTGGCCGAACGGCTGAAGGAGATCGAACAATTATTCGTCCTCCACGGCGGCGAGCGGCGCAATCAGGACGTCGCCTCCCGGCAGATACTATTCAGCTGGGGCCACTTGCAGGTGTTGGAGCGGATTGGTGAGGGCAGCTTCGGCGAGGTCTTTCTTGCCTATGACGATGTTCTCGATCGCGACGTTGCGCTAAAGCTCCTAAAGACAGGGCAACAGCGACCCTTCCAGTCGCAGCTCTTCCTGCACGAGGCACGGCAGCTTGCCCTGGTTCGACACCCCAATGTACTGGCCGTGCACGGCGCGGCGATTCATGAGGGGCGCCCGGGACTCTGGTGCGACCTGATCAACGGCAATACGCTGTCTGAGCTGGATCCGCAGCGCGCGGATTTCACGAAGGGCGATTGGCTGGCGCTGATTGAATCGCTCGCGCTGGGCCTGCGAGCCGTGCACGATGCGGGCCTTCTGCACGGTGATGTCAAGCCCTCCAACATCATGCAGGATCATATCGGCCAGTGGGTGCTGATGGATTTCGGAGCCAGTCTGGATCGTTCGCCGGATGCGGCCGGAACTGCCATGGCCTCCGGTACGCCGCTCTACATGGCACCCGAGGCGGTTCTGGGGCGGTCGCCGTCTACCGCATCCGACGTTTACTCCCTGGGTGCGACGCTTCTTCGGGTCAGTACGGGGCGTCCCGTGCAAGCAGCGAAGGACTGGGAAGCGTTACGTGAAATGCACCGCCGGGCAGTGCCGATCGACGCAAAGGATCTCGAACGAGCGCTCGGACGCCCGCTGGCCAGGCTGGTGGCTTCCATGCTGGATCACGATCCCGAAGCGCGCCCCCGACTCGACGCGATCCTTGCGTCCATCGAGTCGATGCGTTCGGCCCCTCAACGCCGGTTCCGGCGCATCGCGATCGGCGCGATCACGGCCTCACTTCTGCTCGGTCTGATCTTCACCAGCTGGGGTCTGATTCAGGCCAACCAGTCGCGACTTGTTGCCGAGCAGGAGCAGCGCAATACAGCGGCTGTCAATCAGTTTCTTCAACGCCTGTTGAGCTCGCCCAATGAAAGCGGCCAAGCTCGCAATATGACGGTGGAGCAGATGCTGGACCAGGCTGCGGGCGATGTTCAGGAGCAGCTAGCGGGGCAGCATGAAGCCCAGGCTGCAGTTCATCTGGCGCTGGCCGAATCCTACGACCTCCTTGATCAGGCGGAACAGGCGCTCGAGCAGGTTGAGCTGGGATTGAACCAGCTAGACGCAACCGATCCATTGAATCCACTCATTAGACCCAAGCTTGAACTTGAAGCGATCGCTGCGTTGCAGAGCGCCGAAGAGAACGAGCAGAGCCTGGCGCGAGCTAAACAGTTTGAAGTTACCTTCCGCAATCAGCTGCCGCCCAACTCCGATCTTTTCAAGCTTGCCCGAAGACTTCAGATCTCTAATCTGCTCTCGCTCAATCGTTTCAGTGAGGCTGAGCGCTTGTTGGATCGTTATTTTCAAACCGTGCCTGAACCCGAGCAAGCGACCAACAACCTGGGCTTCCTGATACTTCACGCTCGTGCCAATGTGTATCGCGAACTGGGCCGCTATGATGAAGCTGTCGCGGTGGCCCAAGACATGCTTGACTGGCTGGCGCGCCATCCTCGCGACCGGCTTATGAATCGCGTCAATGCCGAGACGGTTCTGGCGACAAACTTATACTTTGCAAATCGCAAGCGCGAGGCACTGCCCGTTCAAAATTCAGTGGTGGCGCTCAACGAGCAGCTGTTCGGTGCCAACTCTGCGCCGGTCTTTGATTCTCTGAATTCTTTGGCAGCGTTCTACCACGACCTTGGCCAACTTGACCACGCGATGGCCACGCAGGACAGGGCCTTCGCTTTGATCGATAACAACGCGGCACTGGCCGAGCGACGGGAGTTGCTGTCTCTGCAGGGCAATCGTGCCAATCTGCTCAATGCGCGTGGGCAATACGATGAAGGCGAAGCGCTGATTCGCCAATTAATGAAGACGGTAAAGGAGCGATTTGGTGATCGAAATACCCATTACCTGATGCTCAGCTACAACTTGACCGAGCTGCTCAATATCCGCGCCCGGTTTGACGAGGCCTTGCCCCTGGCTGCGAGCACGACGCAAGCCATGCAAGAAGTGCTCGGAGAGGGCCATCCGTTTGTCTGGATGAGTGAAGCCAACCGCGCCCAGAGCCTGGCCGGCTTGGGTCGAGCCGACGAGGCGCTTGCGCTGCACGACGAGGCGTCGAGGGCCGTCATCGATGCAATGGGACCCGATCATCATTACAGTCTGACCGTGCGACGTCAGGCCATGGAGAGCCGGGAGCGCCTGGCTCCGGGCTCGGTGCCTGAAGTAGAGATTCGGGACCTGATCGAGGCCTACACCACCCAGACCAGCGCCGAGCATCCCGACACCAGAAAGGCCCAAGCGCTGTTGGACGGATTGAACTGACGCTGGCC
>CAYTQT010000010.1:0-31747 GCA_964439915.1 uncultured Wenzhouxiangella sp.
GACCCCTACTGCCTGCGCTGCATTCCCCAGGTCCACGGGGCCAGCCGCGACGCGCTGGCCCACTGCAACGCGGTGATAGAGCGGGAACTGAATTCGGTCACGGACAACCCGCTGGTGTTCGATGATGGCGACATCATCTCCGGCGGCAATTTCCACGGCCAGCCTCTGGCCCTGAGCCTGGACTTCGCCGCCATGGCTCTGGCCGAACTGGCCAGCATTTCCGAACGCCGAACCTATCTGCTGCTGGAAGGCCACGACGGCCTGCCCAAGCTGCTGATGAAAGACACCGGCATCAACTCGGGCTTCATGATTCCCCAGTACACGGCAGCCGCCCTGGTCAGCGAGAACAAGGTGCTGTGCCACCCGGCCTGCGTCGACTCGATCCCGACCTCACTCGGTCAGGAAGACCATGTCTCGATGGGCTCGATCAGTGCACTGAAGTTGCTCAGCGTGCTGCACAACGTCGAGCACGTGCTGGCCGTGGAAATGTTGACCGCGGCCCAGGCCCTGGACTTCCGCGAACCACTCAGACCGGGGCGTGGAGTGCATCTGGCCCACCGCATGATCCGGGACAACGTTGTCCATGCCGACGAGGATTACGAGGTCGGGGCCGACATCGATGCCTGCACCCGGCTGCTGCGCAGCGGTGAATGGGTCGAGCGGCTGCGCACGGTGATCCGCGTCGATAACCTGGAGCCTTTCGCGTGAAACTGCTGGGCAATATCGGTACGCTCTATCGCGTGCCCGCGATCGGTGGCCAGGCCCGGGTCGACCCCGTGCAGGGGGCCGCGCTGGTCTGGGAAGACGCCCGCATCGTCTTTGCCGGTCCCGAGGATGACCTGCCCGCAACGATCGACCGGACCGGCGCGCTCGACGCTGGCGGGCGCTGCGTGATCCCCGGCCTGATCGACTGCCATACCCATCTGTGCTTCGGGGGATGGCGTGGCCGGGAATTCGCCCAGCGTCTGGCCGGTGAGAGTTACCAGGCCATTCAGGCCGCCGGCGGCGGCATCGCGAGTACCGTCAAGGCGACCCGGCAGGCCGGTGCCGATGAGCTTATCGACAAGGCCGGCCGCGCACTGCGGGAAATGGCGTCTCTTGGCGTGACCACGGTCGAGGCGAAGTCCGGCTATGGCTTGAACTTCGAGGATGAAATCAAGCAGCTCGAGGTCTACCGAGCGCTGAATCGAAGTCAGGCCGTGGAGCTGATCCCGACCTGCCTGGGCGCCCACCTGGTGCCGCCCGACTTTGCCGGGCGCCGAGAAGAGTACATCGACCTGCTCTGCTCACGACTGATTCCGACGGTGGCTGAACGGGCGCTGGCCCAATTCTTCGATGTTTTCATCGAGGACGGCGCGTTCTCACTCGAGGAGGCCCGCCGCATCCTTCAGACCGCGCGCGATCACGGCCTGGGCCTGAAGGTCCACGCCGACCAGCTCTCGGCCGGCGGTGGCGCCGGACTGGCGGCCGAACTGGGCGCGGTCTCGGCCGAGCATCTGGAATATGCAAGCGATGCAGACCGCGAGGCTATGGCTGCTTCCGGCACGGTGGCGGTGAGCCTGCCGCTGGCCTCACTCTACCTGCGCGAGCGCTATTTTCCTGCGCGCGACTGGATCAATGCGGATGTCCCGGTCGCGGTGGCGACGGATTTCAATCCCGGATCAGCGCCGTCCTGTCATCTGCCCCTGGCCCTGCTGCTGGCCTGCCTGAACCAGCAGATGAGCCCGGCCGAAGCACTCAAGGGCGCGACCCAGTACGCCGCCCGCGCCATCGGCCTGGAGGCCACGCACGGCAGTCTGCTGCCCGGCTACCAGGCCGACTTCGCCCTGCTCGACGCCCCCCACATCGACCACTGGCTCTACCACTTCCGCCCCAACGCCTGCCTGGCGACGGTCAAGCGCGGTGAGTTCATCTACGGCGATATCCCCGCCTGACGCCGAAGCGCGGCGCGGCGTGACCAGAACACCAGGCCAAGCACCAACGCACCGGCCGGTATCGAGGTCCACAGGCCCAGGCCGGGGAAGAGCAGCAGCAGCGAACAGGCGGCCAGAACAAGACGCTGAATCCAGTCCAGCGGCCCCTCCAGCCAGCCTTCGAGCACCGCGCAGAGGGCGTACAGGCCGATCAGGGCGAACAGTGCCACTTCCAGCGCTTCTGCCCAGCTGCCGCTGACCAGCGGGGTGTAGGCGAACAGCAGCGGGATGATGTAGAGGCCCTTGGCCAGCTTCCAGGCGGTCAGGCCCGTGGCCATGGGTCGCTCACCGGCAATACCGGCTGCGGTGAAGGCGGCCAGGGCCACCGGCGGGGTGACGTTGGAGTCCTGGCTGAACCAGAAGATGATCAGATGAGCGGCCAGCAGCGTGCCGGTCAACACCTCCGGTGTGAGCACTGTCTCGGCGGCCACGCGCTGAAGCTCGGGCGTCATCGCCATGACCAGGGCCTGAGCCGCCTCGATCGACATCGCCTGGCCCAGGCCCTGAGCCGCCGGATTGGCCAGCAGGATGGCCTCGCGGGCCAACGCGTTGATCTGGCCCGCGGCCAGTACCTGAATCAGCTCGTTCTGGACCATCAGTCCCTGCAGGGTCGGGGCCGAGACCGCGGCCAGCACGATGTAGGCTGCCGTGACCGGCAGACCCATGCCCAGCACCAGGGAGGCCAGCGCGACGAGCAGCAGCGCCAGCAGCAGGCTGGACCCGGCCCATTGCCCGATCATGATCGAGAGCGTATTGCCAACACCGGTGGTGGTCATCACGTTGACGATCAGCCCGACGGCGATCAGCAGCATGGCGGTCTTGACCATGTTTCGCGAACCCATGGCCAGCGCCTCGATGATCGCCACCGGACCCATTCGGTCCGGGGTGAGCCAGGAGGCCAGCACCACCGAGACAATGGAGAATCCGGCTGCATAAACCGGCGTGTAGCCAGCAATCAGCAGGCCGATCAGGACCAGCAGGGGCAGCAGCAGCGGCCAGCGGCGGGCCAGCGCTGAGGGCCGGCCCTCCGATCCGTCCTCCGGTTCGATGGAATCCAGCCCGAGGCGTGCGGCGCGCAGACGCACGAAAAACGCCAGCGAAAGGAAATACAGCAGGGCCGGCAGAAAGGCCGCTGCGACGATGCTGAGATAGGACAGGCCGGTGAAGTTGGCCATCAGAAAGGCCCCTGCCCCCATCACCGGCGGCATCAGCTGGCCGCCGGTCGAAGCAGCGGCCTCGACCCCGCCGGCAAAACGCGGCGAGAAGCCGGCGCGCTTCATCAGCGGAATGGTGATCACGCCGGTCGAGGCCGTGTTGGCCACCGCCGAACCGGTGATCGAGCCCATCAGACCCGACGAGACCACGGCCACGATGCCGGGGCCGCCGACCAGCCGACCGGCAGCGCGCCGGGCCAGCTCGAGGATGACTTCCCCGGCTCCGGAGCGGAGCAGAAAGGCGCCGAAGAGCACGAACATGAACACCACGCTCCAGGAGATCCGGGCAATACTCCCGAACAGACCCTCGGAGGTGAACACGGCCCGAAAAAGCAGGGTTTCCAGGCTCAGGCCCGGAAACGCGAACACCCCGCTCAGTCGCGCACCCCAGAACGCGGCATAGCTGAGCAACAGCAGGATCAGACCCGGAATCAGCCAGCCGGCCGAGCGTCGGCTCAGCTCGATGGCAAACAGGACAAGCAAGCCGCAGACCAGCCAGTCGGCCGGGGAGAAGTTCAGCCCGCGCTGATACAGCGGAGCCTCGAGCACCACCACCGCCACGCAGAGGCCGATCAGCAGGGCGCTGGCCGGCAGGCTCAGGCCGGGCCAGCGCGATCTCGAACCGCACAGGGCCAGCACGCCGAGACTGGCGAAATGAAAGACGCCGACCCAGAGATCAGGCAGCAGCAGGACCGTATTGACCAGGATGTGCAGCAGGGCGACCAGTGCCGCCCACAGGGTCACGCTCAGGCGAGCAGCGGGCGCGCGCCAGGCCCGGGGGTCGGCGCCTTCGGCCGATTCAGCGAGCGTCTGTGCCCAGCGCATCGCTGCTCTCCGAATCATCCTGCGGCAACAGAGCCGCCGGAATCGACAGGCCGCGTTCGCGATAGAAGCGGACCGCCCCGGGGTGCAGCGGGACAGGCAGCCCATTGAGGGCAGACTCCAGGGTCATCGCCCGGGTCGCGGCATGAAATGCGTGCAGAAACCCCAGATTGTCGTAGATCGTCTCCAACAGCCGGTAGACGTGTTCGTCCGGCACGTCCGCGCGGACCGCCAGAAGATTGGCCTGGGCGATGGTCCGAACCGCCGCGGTCTGGCCCGGATAGGTGTCGGCGGGAATCTCGAAGGGCTGCCACAGCTCGACCAGGCCTGAATTGATCCGGGCACGCTCGGCCTCGGTGACCTCGAGCAAGCGGGCCTGATCCCCGGCGGCGGCCAGGGCTCGGGTCACGGCACCGACCGGAATGCCGGCAGGGGTGTTCATGCCGTCGATGCGCTGGTTCTGAAAGGCATCGGCGCTGGCCCCGTAGCCCTGGTGTACCAGATCGAAATGGCCGTCGGGATCCAGGCCCAGGGCGCTGAGAATATGCCGGTTCGAGCCCTCGGTGCCGGAAAAGCGCGCGCCGATGGAAAAACGCCGACCGGCCAGGCCGCGCAGATCTTCCAGCGTGCCGTTGTTGATGCCGTCGCTGCGAATCAGGAAATGCTCGACGTTGGGCCAGAGTGCTGTGACGCTGCGCAGCGCCATGAAGGGTGGCCGACCGGCCATCCGCCCGCGGCCCTCGATTGCCCAGGCCCCGTACAGGCCCTGCAGGATCGCGAAATGCGCCTCACGGCTCTGCATCAGGCGCAGGTTCTCCTCCGAACCGGCGCTGCTGATGGCCGCCAGCGAGACGCCGTGGGCCGGCTCCAGGGTCTGCTTGGTCAGGGTCGCGATCGCGACACCGACCGGGTAGAAGGTGCCGCCGGTGGTGGCCGTGGCAAGAATGTAGCGGGATTGATCGGGCGGCTCGCTCATCGACCACCACAGGCCGCCGGTCAGCAGCACACCGATCAGTCCGACGGCCCACCCGATCCGGCTGCGCGTCGGTGCCCTCATCAGGTCTCGTCAGTGGTGGCCGGATTGCTCGCAGGCGGCACGCGTTCTGTCCGCAGGCGCAGATACACCTCGGCGGTCTCGGGCGCGGGATCCTGGCCCTCGGGTGTCACGCTCAGGGTAGAGACCTCGCCCTCGGGAACGCCGAGCATAGAGTCGAATACCGACTCCCAGAAGCCGCCCTGGAACAGGCTCAGGCGGACCTCCACCCACAGCGACTGGCTCAGCCCGAGCGGATCATCGGTCGGGCTGGCCCGGAGCTCCAGCCGCCAGCCACCCTCTTCGGCACGGCCTTCCTCGTTGGTCCTCAGGAGAAATCCGGGCTCGTCGACGCCGATGATCATCGGCGCAACTTCCTGCGCTTCGCCGTCGAGCCAGAGCTCTGCCTCGATCCGGTAGCGCTCGGAAGCCTGGGCGCCCGCCAGGCCGGCCAGCAGTAGGCCGGCGAGCAGGACCCAGAGACGCAGGGCAGTCATATCGACCCGATGCAGACTCAGCGGTTACGAAATCTTTCGGGCAGGACCTCGACCGTCGGCTCGTCATCGGAAGGCTTGGGCGCCGGCATCAGGTCCTGCTTGGACACGCCGAGCAGGATGGCGGCACTGCCCGCGACATAGATCGATGAGTAGGTTCCGACCAGCACGCCGACAATCAGGGTGAAGGCAAAGGCGTGGATGATCTCGCCGCCGAAATAGAACAGGGCGATCAGCACCAGCATGGTGGTGATGGAGGTCATCAAGGTCCGGCCAAGCATCTGATTGACCGACAGATTGCACAGCTCGGTCGGCGTACCCTTGCGCTTGATCGTGAAATTCTCACGCAGGCGATCGTAGACCACGATGGTGTCGTTGAGCGAATAACCGATCACCGCCAGCAGGGCCGCGACCACGGTCAGGTCGAAGCTGATCTGCAGCAGAGACAGCACACCGACCACGATCAGGACGTCGTGAACCAGCGCCGCGACGGCACCGACGGCGAAACGCCACTGGAAGCGGATCGAGATGTAGATCAGGATGCCGAACAGCGCGTAGATCAGCGCAAGGCCGCCCTGATTGGCCAGTTCCTGGCCGACCTGCGGCCCGACGAATTCGACCCGTCGCAGCTCGGCTCCGGAGCCATCGCCCTGCAGAGTTTCGAGCACGCGATCGCTCAGGCCCGCTTCCGAGTCCTCGGTTTCGGCCGGCACCCGGATGACGATGTCGCGGGCGCTGCCGAAGGTCTGTACGGTGAAGTTCTCGAAGCCTGCCGAATCGAGGCGACCGCGCACATCGTTCAGATCGGGGGCCTCGGGATAACCGACCTCGACCAGGGTACCGCCGGTGAAGTCGAGACCGAAATTCAGCCCGCGGCTGACCATCGAGCCGATCGCGATAACGATCAGAATGGCCGACAGGATCAGGGCGATGTTTCTCTTGCCCATGAAGTCGATCTTGGTCTGCTTGATGATTTCCATGTCGACTCCTCGATCAGATTGCCAGTGACTTGACGCGCTTCTTGCGGCCATAAATGAGATAGACCACGCCGCGCGTCCCCACGATGGCGGTGAACATCGAGGTGACGATGCCCAGGCTGAGGGTGACCGCAAAGCCCTTGATCGGCCCAGTACCGAACAGGAACAGGACCACCGCTGCGATCAAGGTCGTGACGTTGGCATCGGCAATGGTCGAGAAGGCCTTCTCGTAGCCGGACCGGATTGCGGCCTGCGGCGAATTGCCGTTGTTGAGTTCCTCGCGGATACGTTCGTAGATCAGCACGTTGGCATCGACCGCCATACCGACCGTCAGCACGATTCCGGCAATGCCCGGCAGGGTCAGGGTCGCGCCGAGCAGCGACAGCAGGGCCACGACCAGCACCAGGTTGACGGTCAGGGCGATATTGGCGACCAGACCGAACAACTTGTAGTAGACCGCCATCAGCACCAGCACCAGGGCGAAGCCGATGATCACCGAATTGAAGCCCTGATCGATGTTGTCCTGACCCAGGCTGGGCCCGACCGTGCGTTCCTCGATGATCTGCATGGGTGCTGCCAGGGCACCGGCACGCAGCAGCATCGACAGCTGGCCGGCTTCCTGAGCCGAGCCCAGGCCGGTGGTCTGGAACCGACCGCCGAAGGGCTCGCGAGTCACCGCGGCTGAAATCACTTCCTCGACACGGCGCGTGGTCGGGACCTCCTCACCGTCTTCGTTGATGCGCGTGTCCGGCCGGTATTCGATGAACACCACGGCCATGCGGTTGCCGACATTCTCGCTGGTGTGCTGCAGCATGCGTCGGGCGCCGACCGGATCCAGCGAGACCACCACGTTCGGCTGGCCGGACTGCTGGTCGAAGCCGGCCTGAGCATTGATCAGGTTGTCGCCGGTCGCGATCACATCACGCGACAGCAGGATGGGGTTGCCGTTACGCTCGAAGTAGAGCAGCGACTGAGCCGGGATCCGTCCGGTACGCTGCGCTTCAAAGGGGTCGTTCTGCTCGTCCACGCCGCGGTATTCCACGGTTGCTGTGGATCCGAGGACCTGCTTGGCGCGGGCCGAGTCCTGAACGCCGGGAAGCTGAACCACGATGCGATCGGCACCCTGCTGTTGGATGACCGGCTCGGAGACGCCGAGCTCGTTGACGCGATTGCGCAGCGTGGTGATGTTCTGCGACAGCGCGGTCTGCTGCAGTTCGACCAGCGCCTGTTCATTGACGGTGGCTCGAATGTTGAACGTCTCTCCCGCGTCGATCACCTCGGGCACCAGATCCTCGAACTCGCTGCTGATCAGGGTGAAGGCAGAATCGCGATTCTCTGGCGTGCGCAGCTCGACGACGACCTCGTCGCCATCCCGCCGCACAGAGCGATAGCGGATGTCCTCATCGCGCAGGATATTGCGGATATCGGCCACATAGCGATCGAGCTGGGCGGTCCGGGCCTGATCCATATCGACCTGCATCAGGAAGTGGATACCGCCCTGAAGATCCAGGCCGAGCACCATGGGCGCGGCACCAAGGGCCTGCAGCCAGTCCGGCGTGGCCGGCGCCATATTGAGCGCCACCACGTAGTCCTCGTCCAGGGCATCGCGCAGCGCGTCACCGGCACGGGCCTGGAGATCGGGATTGTCGAGGCGTACCAGCAGGCGCTGCGGGGTGAACTCGATCTGATCGAATTCAACGCCGGCCGTCTGGAGAATGGTTTCGACTCGACCCTGCATGGTCGCATCCAGCTCGAAGCCGCGAATCGATGACACCTGAACGGCTTCGTCATCGCCGAACAGGTTCGGAGCCGCATAGATCATGCCGAAAATCAGGACAAGGATCAGAAGGCCATATTTCCAGGGCGGGAATTGATTCATGGAGAAAGCTCAGCTCGATAGGGTGGATAACAATGGAGCCCCCAGAAACGAGGGCTCATCAGATGCGATTCCTCAGTCAGTGGAATCGATCGTGCCCTTCGGTACGACCTGGGCAACTGCATGCTTCTGAACCTTGATTTCAAGGCCGTCGGCCAGTTTGACCGAAATGAAGCTTTCGCCGACGTTGGTGATCTTGCCCAGAATACCGCCGGAGGTGATCACTTCGTCATTGGTCGAAAGCGATGACACCATTTCCCGATGCTGCTTGTTGCGCTTCATCTGCGGGCGAATCAGCAGGAACCAGAAGATGACGACGATCAGGATCAGTGGAATGAATTGGACCAAGGCGTTACCGGCCGGAGCTGCACCATCCTGGGCCATTGCGCTGGCGATCAAGAAATCCATGCTTTTTTAACCTCGAAATCGTTTCAAGTGGATGCGCGAACGCTTTTTTGCGTCCCACCGATTGATAGTGGGGTCGTCCGGGCAGAATACAAACCCGAAATTATCGCACAGGACGGGCCGCAGCGGCCAGCACTGGCCATTCGAGGTGCTGCGCGTGCCATTTTCGAGCTCAGGGAATGCCACCCTCCCAGGCTGCCCTGCGATCAGCTGCCAGGGCCTCGAAGTTGCCGGCCTCGATGGCCTCGCGAATCTGTCTCATCAGGGTCTGGTAGTAGTGCAGATTGTGCAGTGTGGCGAGGCGATGACCGAGGATCTCGTTGCACTTCTGCAGATGCTTGACATAAGCCCTGGAGTAATTCCGACAGGTATAGCACGCGCAGTCCTCGTCGATCGGCCGGGTGTCTCTTTCATACCGGGCGTTGCGGATCTTGAGCACGCCGCGGCTGGTGAACAGATGGCCGTTGCGGGCATTGCGGGTCGGCATGACGCAGTCGAACATGTCGACGCCGCGCGCTACGGCCTCGATCAGATCCTCCGGCCTCCCGACGCCCATCAGATAGCGCGGTCGATCGCTGGGCAGCACCGGACAGGTCGCCTCCAGCACCTGATTACGCTCTTCTTCCGGCTCGCCGACCGAAAGCCCGCCGATGGCGTAGCCGTCGAAGCCGATCTCGGTCAGGCCGTGAGCGGATTCGGCGCGCAGATCGGCATACATCCCGCCCTGCACGATGCCGAACAGCGCCGAGGGGCTGTCAGCGTGGGCATTCCTGGAGCGCTGCGCCCAGCGCAGCGAGCGCCGCATCGATTCCCCCGCCTGCTCATGGCTGGCCGGCCAGGGCGTGCATTCATCGAAGATCATCACGATGTCCGAGCCCAGCGCCCGCTGGACGGCCATCGACTCCTCGGGGCCGAGAAAGACCCGGGAGCCATCGACCGGCGAGGCAAAGGTCACGCCCTCCTCGGTCATCTTGCGCAGTTCGGCCAGGCTCCAGACCTGGAAACCGCCCGAATCGGTCAGGATCGGCCCCGACCAGCCCATGAAGTCATGCAGGTCGCCGTGGGCCTGGATGACGTCGGTCCCGGGCCGCAGCATCAGATGAAAGGTATTGCCCAGGATGATCTGGGCACCCAGGGCGCGCAGCTCCTCCGGGGTCATCGCCTTGACCGTGCCGTAGGTGCCGACCGGCATGAAGGCCGGTGTTTCGACCGTGCCGCGGTCGAAGGTCAGGCGACCGCGCCGGGCGGTCTTGTCGGTGTGGAGGAGGGAGAATTGCATTGTGGTGGGGGATTCAGGGTTCAGGGTTCAGGGTTCCGCGGTTGGGGTTTCGGTTCTTGATCAATCAATGAACATGGCGTCGCCGTAGCTGAAGAAGCGGTATTCCTGGTCGATGGCGTGCTGGTAGGCGGCCATGATGCGGTCGCGGCCGGCCAGGGCGCTGACCAGCATCATCAGGGTGGAGCCGGGCAGATGGAAGTTGGTTATCAGCCCGTCGACAACCCGGAACTCGAAGCCAGGGTAAATGAATAACCGGCTGTCTCCGGTGTAGGGTGCCAGGACACCGTCGGCGGCCGCGGTCTCCAGGCTGCGAACGGCGGTGGTGCCTACGGCAATCACCCGATGACCCGCGGCCCTGGTGCGCTGAATCTGATCGACCAGCTCCTCGCCGACCTGCAGCCATTCGGCGTGCATTTCGTGGTCCTTGATGTCATCTACGCGGACCGGCTGGAAGGTGCCGGCGCCCACGTGCAGGGTGCACCATCCGCGCTGGATGCCGCGCCGATCGAACTCGGCAAGCAGGTCTTCATCGAAATGCAGACCCGCTGTCGGGGCCGCCACGGCACCGGGCACCTGGCCATAGACGGTCTGATAACGCTCGCGATCGGCTTGCGTGTCCTCGCGCTGAATGTAGGGCGGCAGGGGCATATGGCCGGCCCGGTCGAGCAGCTCCGGCCAGTCCGGGCCGGCATCGATCTCGATCGACCAGAAGGCATCGTCACGCTCGAGCAGTCTGAGACGAATGCGCTCGCCGATCACAAGCTCGGTGCCGGGGGCCGGCTTGCGGTTGGCGCGCAGCTGAACCCGAGCGGTTCGGGGCCCGGTCAGTCGTTCGATCATGACCTCGACCCGGCCCCCGCTGGCCTTGTTGGCGAACAGTCGCGCGGGAATGACGCGGGTGTTGTTGAAAACCAGCAGATCGCCGCTCTCGAGAAGTCCGGGCAGATCGGCGAACTGACGGTCGATCAGCTCCGCGGGCGAGCGCTTGAGATGCAAGAGACGCGACGCCGAGCGCGCGGGCAGGGGCGCCTGGGCAATCAAGTGTTCCGGCAGGTCGAAAGTAAAGTCCGAGACCTTCATGGGCGGGCGCTGTTCGAGCGCAGGGATTGGCGTGCTGGAAGTGTAAACTGTTGGGCGTCCGCGGCGGGTAGGATCATCGTCTCGGTTTATCATCCATCCACTTCCCCGACCAGGCCATTGATGATCGCCAACCTGACTCTTGACGGGCAGCCCGTCCGAGCCGACCTGACTGCCGGCATTTCACTCGGCATTGCGATCGCCGAAGACGGTCGTCATCCGCGCTTCTTCGTCGATCAAGGGGCGCGCTTCAGCCCCCTGAAAGCGGGTGACTTCACCGGCCGGGTCTGCCAGGGTGGCAGCTGCAACGCCGATATCGTCGAATTCATCCCGCACTGCCACGGCACGCACACGGAGGGCTTCGGACACGTCTCCGAGGCCCATGATCCGGTCGATGCAACGATCAACAACGCCTTCTATACCGCCCGCCTGGTCAGCGTCACCCCCGATCGAATCGATCAGCACGGTTCGCCCGTGTTGTCATCAGCGAATCTCGCCGACCACCTGGGCCGCGAGGCCCTGATCATCCGCACCCTGCCCAATGATGAATCCAAATGCTGGCGGGACTACAGCCGGGTCCCCTGCTACCCGATCCTCAGCGAGGAGGCCATGCGCCAGATCGCCGAAGCCGGGGTCGAACATCTGCTTATCGACACGCCGTCGATCGACGCGGCCGATGACCCGAGTCTGCGCCTGCATCGCCTGTTCTGGCAGATGAGCGCCGACCAGCCGCTCCCGCCGCCGTCGCGGCGCCGAGCGACCCTGACCGAAATGATCTTTGTTCCGGATCGGGTATCCGACGGCGACTTCCTGATCCATCTCGGCCTGAGTACACTGGTCAGCGACGCCACTCCTTCCTGCCCTACCCTGTTCGAACTGACATGACCGAATACTCGACACGAACCGATTTCGAGCCTGGCGATCTTCGCGATCGTTTCCGGATTCCTCCTGGCCCGGACGGCGAAGACTGCCTCTACCTGTGCGGCAATTCGCTCGGCCTGCAGCCGCTGGCAACCTCCGATGCCGTCAACGCCGAACTCGAGCGCTGGGCCAGGCTGGGCGTGGCCGGCCATTTCGACGGGCCGGTCGGCTGGATGGACAGCCATCGACCGGTCGCCGAGGGCATGGCGCCGCTGGTCGGCGCCGATCCCTCGGAAGTCGTGGCCATGAATGCCCTGACCGTCAACATTCATCTGATGATGGCCAGCTTCTATCGCCCGACGCCCGGCCGGCGACGGATTCTGATCGAGAGGGGTGCGTTTCCCTCGGATCGGCATGCGGTGGTCTCGCAGATCGAGCTGCATGGCTACAACAGCCATGAGGACCTGGTCGAGCTGGCGCCGCGTCGTGATGGCCTGCTGCACGAGGAGGACCTCGAGGATTATCTCGAGCGCTACGGCGACCAGACGGCCATGGTGCTCTGGCCGGGGGTGCAGTACGCGACGGGCCAGGTCTTCGATATGGAGCGGATCAGCCGGGCCTGCCGCCGGGCCGGGGTGACGCTGGGACTCGACCTGGCCCATGCGGTCGGCAACATTCCGATGCAGCTACACGACTGGGGCACGGATTTCGCCGTGTGGTGCAGCTACAAATACCTCAACGGTGGACCGGGTGCGGTCGCCGGCTGCTTTGTTCACAAGCGCCATATCGAAAGCGATCTGCCGCGCCTGGCCGGCTGGTGGGGCCACGAGCAGTCCACGCGCATGAAGATGGCGCCTGAATTCATTCCCGCTCGCGGGGCCGAGGGCTGGCAGATATCCAATCCACCGATCCTGACCCTGGCTACCCTGCGCCCGTCGCTGGATCTGTTCGCCGAGGCCGGCATCGACCGCCTGCGCTCGGCCTCGACGGCAATGACCGGCCATCTGGCGAGCAGGATCACCGATGAACTGGGCGATCGCCTCGATATCGTGACCCCGCTCGAGCCCCATCGTCGGGGCTGCCAGCTTTCGATTCGAGTACGCGCGGGACGCAAGCAGGGCCGAGCCCTGTTCGAGCGAATGGAGGCCCACGGCATCATCGGCGACTGGCGCGAACCCGATATCATTCGCGTGGCCCCCGCACCGCTCTACAACAGCATCGCCGACTGCGATCGCCTGGTTGCCGATATGATCAAACTGTTCCCGTGAGCCGGGAGAAGGGACGAACGATTCATTCAAACACCCCCGACATCACGATCGTTGGCGCCGGTCTGGCCGGCAGCCTGCTGGCCGTCGAACTGGCCAGGCGAGGGCAGCCTCCAGCCGTCTATGAACGCAACGCCGACCCCCGGCGTGGCGATGTTCCGGCAGGCCGATCGATCAATCTGGCCCTGGCCGCCAGAGGCCGTGCGGCCCTGCAGCGGGCCGGCCTGCTCGAACGCGTCGAGTCCTTTTCCCTGCCGATGGCCGGTCGAATGCTCCATGACCCATCGGGCCAGACCCAGTTCCAGCGCTACGGGCAGCACGATGATGAGGTGATCTGGTCGGTGCATCGCTGCGAGCTGAACAAGGCGCTCCTCGATGCTGCCGAATCATCGGGCGCTGAGGTCTGCTTCAGGCATGCGCTGGCCGGCATCGACTTCGATCGAAGCCTGCTTGCCATCGACCAGGGATCGGACGACCCGGCCCAGGAGATTCCCTTCAGACTCGCCATCGGCGCTGACGGGGCGGGCTCGGCGGTCAGACAGGCCATGGAACGGGTCGAGGATCTGAATGCCGTCGAGAAGCCCCTTGGGCACGGCTATCGTGAACTCACCATTCCGCCTGATGCGGAGGGTCGATTTCAGCTGACGCCCGATGCCCTGCACATCTGGCCGCGCGGCGGCTACATGATGATCGCCCTGCCCAACCCGGACGGCAGCTTTACCTGCACCCTGTTTCTGGCGCTCAGCAGCGACGACCCGGATCAACCGAGCTTCGAGTCCCTCGCGGACCCGGCCGCCATGATCGAGTTTCTGAGCGCGGATTTCCCCGACGCGGTCGAGCTGATCGACGATCTGGATCAGGAGCTGCGCAGTCGACCGGTCGGCTATCTGGCAACGCTCTACGTGGATCGCTGGCATCTGCGTGACAAGGCGCTGCTGATCGGGGATGCCTCGCATGCCATCGTGCCCTTCCACGGGCAGGGCATGAATTCAGCTTTCGAGGACGTCAGCGAACTGGTCGATCATCTCGAGCATTTCGGCCAGAACGAGGCCTCCCTGGCGCGCTTTGCCCGCAGCCGCAAGCCGAACGCCGACGCCATCGCAGCGATGGCCCTCGACAACTACCTCGAGATGCGCGATCGGGTCCGTGACCCGCGCTTCCAGCTGATGAAATCGCTGGCCTGGGCGCTGCAGTCACGTCTCGGCGACGACTTCATCCCGCGCTACCAGATGGTCATGTTCCGGGCCGATATCCCCTATGCCGAGGCGATGCGGCGCGGCCAGCAGCAGCAGGCGCTGCTCGAGAAACTCGTCGAAGACAAGGAGCGCCTGGAAGACATCGACCTGGACGCAGCCTGCACGGCCTTTCGCAGGCTGGAGGCCGCGTGAAGTCACCCTTCCGGCGCTGGCCCCTGACCTCAGGACTGGTCCTGATGCTGGCCACCGCCCTGGTCGTGCTGGGCTTCGGCCTTTGGGGCCTGGAGCCGGTCACGCGACTGCTGCTGAACGTCGATGGCCTGATCCAGGCCCACTTCTGGTCGGCGCTGGCCATCTACATGATTTCGTTCATCTTGTTCGCCACCCTGGCCGTACCGATCGGCTCGCTCTACTGTCTGACCGCCGGCTACCTGTTCGGCATTCCGGTCGGCGCCGCCGCGGCGCTGGTTTGCAGCGTGATCTCGGCGGGCCTGATCTTCATTGGCGTGCGTCACTTTTCCGATCAGGGTCTCCGACAGCGACTCGAAGCAGGCCGCCTGGCCGGGCTGCTGGTGATCCTGGAGCGCGACGCCAACTGGTATCTGGTGCTGCTGCGCGTGGTGCCGATCGCACCATTCTTTCTGATCAATGCCGCCGCGGCCATTACCCGCATCAGTGCCCGGCACTTTCACCTCGCGACCCTGGCTGGATTGCTGCCAACAACCCTGATCTACGCCTCGCTGGGCAGCGGCATCGGTTCGATTCTCGACGCACCCGGGATGCTCGGCCCCGAACTCCTCCTGCGTCCGGAAGTGGGGCTTCCGATCGTGGCCCTTGCCGTTCTGATCGTGGTGTCATGGTGGGTCAAGCGCCGTCTCAGCCGCCGCCTGCGTCGGGCTCAGTCGACCGAGGTCGAGCGACCCTCTAGTGGGCCACGCGGCTAATTAGGTAACGTTCAGAGCCACCGCACAAGCGCCATGGACAGGGCAGGCGTAGCCGCATGGCAATTTTCGCGGAGCGAAAGAAGCCTGGCGAGCGTAGCCGTCGCCCGTGTTCCGCTCGCTTGAATTGGCGACGGCCAGTCCTGCAATCGCGCGCCTTGCCCACCGCCCTTGTGCGACGGCTGAACGTTACCTAATTAGCCTCGTGGCCCACTAGCTGAAACACGACCCGGGATTCGTCCTCGAACCAGGGCTGGCCGAAGCGCTCGCGGAAGCGATCGATGCAGGGCTCGATATCGGGCAGCTCGCGGACCTGACCGAAGGGTGTGCCGCGGTGGAAGACCACGAAGCGATCCTCCTCGGGGCGCCAGTGGAGCAGGCTGTCGAGAAAGACGAAGCGATCGAAGCGGATGGTCTGATCGTCGTCGGGCTCCAGCTCACCGAAGGTCCAGTCGACGCAAAGACCGCTCATCATGCCGATCCGGATCGGCATCTGGTGGCCACGCTGGTACTCCGACAAGGGGCTGAAATGCGACTCGAAATGCCAGGGGGTCTCGACCAGTGTCCAATCGCCAGGCTCAGCCATCATTTGACGATAGACTTCGGGCAGTTCCGCCTCTGCCATCACCTGGGTGTAGATGCTGCGCTCGAAGTGGTAGTCGAAGTGATAGCGCATGTGGCTGGTGAACTGGTTCAGACCGCGATAGACCTCAGGCAGGGGGCCGGCCAGAACCAGCCCCAGGGGAAGCACGACTGCCAGCGAAGCATGTAAGCCCGCTCGCGGCTGCGCTGGCCGACGATTCGGCAGGCGCTCGACCAGGCGTTCGACCAACATCAGCGCACCGAGCGCGATACAGATCAGGATCATCGGCTGGAACACCGCCGAATAGCGGACCAGAACCAGCGCGTGATGGATCCAGGCCGGATCCAGGGCCACGATCACGACCACGG
The DNA here is from genome assembly GCA_964439915.1 of uncultured Wenzhouxiangella sp. GTDB lineage: Bacteria > Pseudomonadota > Gammaproteobacteria > Xanthomonadales > Wenzhouxiangellaceae > Wenzhouxiangella. Next base: position 16,365 of record CAYTQT010000010.1, read on the forward strand.
CAGTCGCACTCATGAAGGCCCAGTAGCCGGCAAACGCCGGATCTCGTCGGATCAGTCGCCAGGCGCCCAGTCCGGCCAGGGCCAGAACCGCGAGCGCCACGATCGCGCTCCCTGTGCCGGCAATCAGCTCCCAGGCCCGCAGAAAAGTCGCCCACTGGATCTGGTGGATTCCGGATTTGCTCTCCATCGCCGACGGGTCGGCAAGGAGCGGCGGCAGCACCAGCAAGCCAGCCAGCACGCTGACGGCGATGCCGACCGGAATGATGCGATAAAGACCGCGCCACTCGCCGCGCAGGCGGATCTGCAGCAGGGCCTGACCCAGAAACCACAGCAGTGCCGAGCCGGTGAACAACAGCGTCAACGGGTGCAGCCAGGCACAGGCTACCGCCGCGGCGATGAACAGGGCCAGCCAGCCGCGTCCGCCTTCGTGCCACCAGCGCCACAGCGCGACCATGGCCATGAAGCCCAGCGGGACGGTCAGTGCATAGGGCCGGACATAGCGGGTGAAATGGATCAGCAGGGGTGAGATCGCGATCAGGGCGGCGAACAGCCAGCGGGCCTCCCGATTCAGCCAGGGCCGCATGATCCAGGGCAGAAGAACGATCGTGGCGCTGCCGAACAGCAGTGGCAGGGCGCGCATGCGCCACTCGCTCAGGCCGATGGTTTCAGCCAGAAACTTGAACCACAGGGTCAGGGGAATGGTGTAGTCGGCATGGCCGAAGGACAGGAAGATCTCGCGATAGCTGGCCTGCATCAGACGATGCACAGCATGCCACTCATCATCGATCAGGATCTGGAGATCGATCTGCCAGAAGCGCAGCCAGAGACCCACAGCAATGACCGCGGCCCAGGCCAGCAACCAGCCCCAGCGAACGATCGAACTCACGGGCGGCAGCCCCTGTGCCGGTGATCGGGCAGCATCATGGCGACAACGCGCTCATCGCAGGAAGGCCGCACGACCCAGGCCGGCGCGCGCGGCCAGCACGGCCAGGGACACGCCGATGACGCCGAGCCCATAGACCACACTCCGGCGGAAATTGATCGACGAGGCTTCCTCGAAGTAACGGGTCGGACAGGTGACCTCGCCGATCCGGTGGCCCGCGGCAATGATCTGGCCGAGCATCTGGTTGTCGAAGATGAAGTCCTCGGAATTGGCTTCCAGGTGGAGCTCGCGCAGCAGCCCGGCGGAAAAGGCCCGGTAGCCCGTGTGATACTCCGACAGCTTGGCACCGGTGCAGAGATTCTGGAAGGCGGTCAGGGCGCGATTGGCGATGTACTTGTACAGAGGCATGCCGCCGGACAGGGCACCACCGCCGAGAATGCGCGAGCCGAGCACGGCAGGAAACAGATCGCTGGCGACCAGACCGGCCATCGCCGGCAGGAGCTTCGGGGTGTACTGATAATCGGGGTGCAGCATGACCACGACGTCGGCCCCCAGCTCGAGCGCCCTGGCATAGCAGGTCTTCTGATTGCCGCCGTAGCCTCGGTTGGTTTCGTGTCGGATCACATGCTCGATGCCGAGCCGCCGGGCCAGCGCGGCAGTGTCGTCCTGGCTGGCATCGTCGACCAGGACGATGTCATCGACCAGGTCACGATCGATTTCCTCAAGCGTGCGCTCGAGCGTCAGCGCGGCGTTGTAGGCCGGCAGCACCACAACGACTTTCTTGTCCGCGATCACCAGTCAAGCCCCCGGGGCCGGACAGCGACGCAAGTGGCGGCAGTGCTCATGCAGGACTTTTCATGGCGCATCGACTCGGTGACCTCGATCTCAGGACGTGCAGGGGATCGGTTCGGACAGCTTCTCGATCGGCACTTCAAGCAGGATGTCCGCATTGAGGGGCGCAGGCGAGACGAATTCCAGTACCTCGGTGCCGGTGTTTTCATCACTGAAACTGCGCTGATAGCTGCCCACCACCTCGAAGTCCGGCGCGACATCGTCCGGGCAGTTCGGGCAGAAGCCCCGGAAACTCCAGACCTCGAACCCCTCGGCAAAGGGTCCTGGTCCGGTCGACACCACCGCGACCCAGCGACCGACGCCGTCCCCGTCATAGTAGTAGCGAACATAGAACTGGCCGTCGTCGTAGACAATCACGGTGGTCCCGCCCTGGCTCAGCCCCGGCGAAAACCAGTGGCCAGTGTAGCTGAGCGCCGTACCGTTCTGTTCGGGACAGGTTTCGGGTGCATCCGGGTTGTAGATCTCGGCCCCATGCGCGCCGTTCAGGCGCCAGGCGAACATCAGCTGATCACGACTGATGGTGGTCAGGGATACCCTGCCGACGGTCTGCACGTGCTGGCGATTGTTGCTGCCGCCGGTCAGGCGGATCAGGTCACTGGTCCAGGTCGACGAGCCCGGGTCGACGGCATTGGTCGCGACATAGAAGATCGGCAGTCCGTCGGGGTCATAGCTGTACCAGATCAGAAACCCCAGGCCGGCCCGCTGCCATTCGATACCCTGGCTGATGCCGCGATAGAGCGGACTCCACAGGCCATAGCGCGGCTCCACTCGGCCGCTTTCAGCCATCGATACGGTCAGCTCGACCTGGCGCTCGCTGTTTGCGGCATTGACGAGATCGATGAAATAGCGACCCGGCGCAGGATCCACGGCAGACAGGGTGAAGCCTGCTTGCGAACCGCTGCCGTTGTCCAGGCTGGCACCGCCAGCCGGCGGAGTGCTGGGAAAGGCCTCGCTGAGTTCGGCGTAGTCGGTCAGACGCAGGTCGGCGCTGACATCGGCATCACCCTCAACCGCGATATCGAGACGGTCGACACCGACGGGCACATCGACATACACGCCGCGATGTCGTCCCGAGGGCGGCAGTGTCACCGCTCGGGTCTCGCCGTTGAACAGGGCAGTCGGCAGCATCACGACATCATCTTCGCGGGTCAGCGAGACGGCAATCACGCCGATATCCGCAGGCTGCTCGGGCTGCGAGCCGACTCCGAATGCGGCCCACCAGGTCTCGCCCAGCCGCAGGGCCGGCTGGTCGGCGAACAGCTGGACTGCCAGCGGCCCGCCGGGGTGCCGGCCGGGACCATTGATGCCGAAGCTCGGGTCATCCTCGGTCTGGAGCAGCGCCCAGTCCAGCTCGATGGCATCCCCGCCGACGCTGCCCGAGCCAGCCCAGTTCTGCACCAGAATCCACCAGCGCCCCGCTTCAGGCACGGGAACCTGACAGGTCTCGTCTGCATCGAAAGAGGCCGAAGAGCAGACGATCTCGTCCTCTTCGGCCCGGCCATTGCCATTCAGGTCCTGTCCGAGGAAAAGGTCGACGTCGGGCGCCTGGTCCGAGCGCGTTTCAGCGCGCAGCATCAGCGCGTCCTCATCGACATCGAGCAGCAGCAGCGCCAGGCCATCGGAATCATCGAAGGGGTCGTCATTGCTGGGATCGGTCGGCAGGGTCAAGTCTTCGCGGATCGGCCGAACCAGGGCGGAGCCGGGAAACTGCGCTTCGGAAAGCTCCGGCAGGACACCGAGATCGATCGTCAGCCGTCCGCGCTCGGCGTCGCTGGTCAGGGCAATCCTCTCGGGCAGCTCGGCGGCGCCGAAACGGGCACCGACGGTCAAACGCTGGGTTTCCAGCTCGGCCGAAGACGGCTGCAGGACGATGGCGCCACGGCCCCAGGCACCACTGGGTACGCCGCCGGCCGCCAGATCGATGATCAGGGTCACTTCTTCACCGGCCTGCAGACTGAAACTCGAAGGTGAGACCGAGAGCCCCATCTGGCCCTCGGATGCCACCGTCCAGGAGCCTGAGGACAGGGCTTTCAGCCGACGCTCGAAACGGCATCCCTGGGGGCAGGCCGTGCTGACCACGCCGGGCAGATTCAAAGTGCCCGGATCGCCGCCGGCGCTTGGGTCAGCGGCCAGGAACTCGGCTTCGGTCACCGGCAGATACAGACCGGCGCGGGCAGCCCGATCGACCCGGGCCCCGCCCGCGCCGCCGTCGATGACGCGAGCCGGCGAGCCATCGCTATTGCTCACCACGGCAGCGTCGGCGGTGGTTTCGAGCGCGCTGATGATCGCCGAGACCGACCAGTCGGGAAAAGCCCGCCGCAGCAGCAGCGCCGCGCCGGCCACGTGCGGACTGGCCATCGAGGTGCCCGTCAGGAAGACCACCGAGTTCGGTCCTTCGGCACCGGCGCCGATGATGTTGCTGCCCGGCGCGGTGAGGTTGGGCTTGAGAAGGTTGGGTGCCCCACTGACCGGGCCGCGACCGCTGGAGTTGGCCAGCACGCCGCCGAAGTCTGGATCGATCAATCTGGATGTGGCCGAAAACCGGCCCTGGTGATCGCTTCCGGCCGCCAGCCACTGGCGCAAGTCATCGCCTGTCGAGCTATCCACATGCAGGGTGGGCAGGCAATGATTTTCCAGGGAAGTATCGGTGCCCTGCTCTGCGGTGTTGGCCAGGATCATCCCGCTCGCGCCTGCATCCAGCAGGTTCCGCCCCTTCTCGACCCGGCCATAGAGACCGCGGTCACAGACCACGATCTCGCCGTTGAACGTACCCGGCGGGAACGGATTGGAGGCACCTGTGTTGGACTCGCAGGAGGGCCCCAGCTCGGGCTGGCCCGTGCCGCACAGGGCATGACCGAAATCGGAGGCATGAACGATCCGGCGAAGCTGGCCGGCATCGTTCAGGCCGGCACCGACTACCGCAGGCGGAGAACCCAGCCCCCCTGCCATATCCACCAGGCTGCCGCCGATCAGTCGATTGTGCGTTGCATTGGCCACCGCCATCACCCAGGGCACATTGCCCGGCGCACTGACTGTGCCATCGGCCGGACCGCTGTTGCCCGCAGCCACTACCGGCACGATGCCGGCCGAGCGCAGATTCAGCAGCGCTTCGCGATCCGAGCTGGCCTGGCCGAAGCCGGCCCAGGGCGGCGGCGCCGTTCCGCCGACCGAACCGATCGAGAAGTTGATCACGTCGACCTGATCGATCACCGCCTGCTCGAGCGCGGCCACCAGGGCATCGCCGGGGCAGCCGCCCTGGTCATCCGGATCGTTGGGGTCGCCGCCCTCGCAGACCTTGTAGGAGATCACGCTTGCCCGAGGTGCCACACCGCTGGTCGAAAAGGTCAGGGGCGTGACCAGGCCGAACCCCGCCGAAAAGCTCAACGGCGAGCCGACGGCTGTCGACCCGACGTGCGACCCGTGCCCATCCTCGTCCCTTCCCTTGGTATTGCCTTGGGTGAAATCGTAGACGCCGATGATCTTGTTGTTGCACTCGACTTCCGGGTCGCCGCACAGACCGAAGAATTCCCCGCGCGGATTGGTCATCACGAATCCGTCGGGCGTATCGCTGAAAAAGGGTGATTCCCAGTTGATGCCGGAATCAATCAGGCCCAGAACCATGTCTTCGCCGAGATTGGGTGCCGGCGTCCCGAACTGCCCAGACCAGACCCGATTAGCGCCGATCCATTGCGGCCCGTTATCGTCGAGCAGCTGGTACATAATCACCGGCTCGACGGATTTCACCCCCGGCTGAGTGGCCAGCACGCGGGCCTCTTCAGAAGTCAGCCGGACCGAAAAACCGTTGAGCACATGACGATAGACGTGGGCCGGCTCCAGGGTCCGGCCCAGATCGAACCCGGCCCAGTCGAGAACGGCACTCCGCTCGCGGTCCAGGTATCTGGAGTAGACCTGAACGGCGGCATCGCTGACGTCGAAATCGTGACCGGGTCTGAGTGCCGGAGCGGTTGCGGCCATGGGCTTGCTGGCCCGCTCGCCGACGCCGCTGAGCTGCATCACCGGCCCACCGGTAAATCGCATGCTGGGGGGATCCTCCAGCTCGACGATGTAGTGACCGGGAACCACGCGCGTCTTGAACGCGACAGCTTCGATTGGCAACAGCACGATCACCATGGCCAGGGTGGCCAGGATCATCGTTCGATCAGCCCCACTCTCGTATTGCTTCTTGATTGCGTTCACGGAATGTCCTTACGCCATCAGTATCGGGTCAGACGCTCTGGCGCAGCGTGACCAGCTCTTCGGCCGCGGTCGGATGAATGCCGATGGTACGGTCGAAATCAGCCTTGCTCAGACCGGCGCGCACCGCCACTGCAAAGCCCTGAACGATTTCCGGGGCATCCAGGCCGGCCACATGCACTCCGAGCACACGATCGCTGTCGGCATCCACCACGAGCTTCATGATGCCTTTTTCCTGTCGGCCCGCCAGGGTGTATTTCATCGGCGTGAACGAGGTCCGGAAGATTGCGACCGCATGGCCGGCATCCCGGGCTTGTTGTTCGGTCAGCCCGACCGTCCCGACCGGCGGCTGGGAAAACACTGCAGCCGGGGTATCGGCGTGGTCGACCGGGCGATCGAGGCCGCCGAACTGGGTATCGGCAAAGCGGTGCCCTTCCATCAGCGCGACCGGCGTCAGCGCGATCCGGTCGGTCACGTCCCCGACAGCAAAGATATTGTCGATACTCGTGCGACTGTAGTCGTCGACGCGGATCCGGGATCCGTCCTCGATCGCAACGCCGACCGCTTCCAGGCCCAGATCCCAGACGTAAGGCGTCCGCCCGGTGGCAAACATGACGCAATCATATTCACGCTCACTGCCGTCGCTGAAGACCACTCGAAATCCGTGCTCGATCTCTTCGATCCGGCCGGGCTCGGACTCGTAGAGAATCTCGATCCCGCGCCCCTCGAGCCCGTCCGAGACCGCTCGTCGGATGTCCTCGTCGAAACCACGCAGAATCAGATCACGTCGATAGGAGAGCGAAACCCGGGACCCCAGGCCGTTGAAGATGCCGGCGAACTCCACGGCGATATAGCCGGCACCGACGATCAGCACGCGTTCGGGCAGGGCCTCCAGATGAAAGGCCTCGTCGGAGGTGATCGCCAGCTCCACTCCGGGAATATCGGGCACCCAGGGCCTGCCGCCCACGGCAATCAGAATTTTTTCGGCGGTAAAGCGCTTTCCATCGACCTCGACGGTATGCCGATCGAGGAGTCGCCCCCGGCCGCGGTGTAATTCAACACCGGCCTGATCGAGCAGTCGGTGATAGACCTCGTTCAAACGGTCGATTTCCTGATCCTTGGCAGCGATCAGGTCGGGCCAGGAAAATGAGGGCTCGCCCACGGACCAGCCGAAGCCTCTGGCATCGGCAAAGGCTTCCGAGAACTGAGAGGCATAGACCAGCAGTTTCTTCGGCACGCAGCCACGGATGACACAGGTTCCGCCGACACGGGATTCCTCGCAGATCGCAACGCGGGCGCCGTGACTGGCGGCAATCCGGGATGCGCGAACACCACCGGACCCGGCGCCGATGACAAACAGGTCGTAGTCGTACTGGCTCATCAAAAGTGCCTTTATCCTTAGTGCCTGCGCATCGGGCCGCTGCCGACCGACGATGCGATGTGTGAAGCACGTGCTCCCGCCCCCGGACAGGCTGGACGCCCGACCGGATCAGCCAGCTGCGACAGACCCGGCAATCGATCCCCTCGAGGACCGGCACTGAAGGTTTTGGCAGCTCACGGCAAGCACGTCGATAACGGTAGAATAATACAGACAATGAATCAAAATTCTTTCGCTTGATGCCCTCACCGCTTCCCAGCACCGATCCCAGTCTTCTGGAAGCCCATGCGCTGCGCTTCGATCGACGGGGAGAGCCGGTGTTCGATGACATCAGTCTTCGTCTTGACGCAGGACGGCTGCTGTTGATTCTCGGTCCGAACGGCAGCGGCAAGACCACCCTGCTTCGCTGCCTGGCCGGGGTGATACGGCCCATCAAGGGCGAGTTGACCTGCGCTGAGCGCCGCGCCTTCCTTGGCCATCGAACCGGCCTCAAGGCCGCCTTGAGCTGCCGCGAGAACCTCGGGTTCATCCAGTCCTTCCACGGCCGGAGCAGAGTCCGACCCGATCAGGCGCTGGCGCGCGTTGGACTGGCCGGATTCGGCCTGCGCCTGGCCTCGACGCTGTCGGCCGGTCAGACCCGGCGCCTGGGACTGGCCAGCCTGCTGGTCAGCGAGCGCAGGATCTGGCTGCTCGATGAGCCCTACGCCAGCCTGGACGATGAAGGCGGCGCACTGGTCGATACACTGATCGTGGACCATCTCGAGGGCGGCGGCACGGTCGCCCTGTCCACACATCAACGCATGCCCGATATCGGTGCCGAGCCGATCAGGCTGCACCTCTGCGCCAATCGCCCGGAGAACCACTAAGATGTTCGGACCCCTGTGGGCGCTGTTGAGTCAGGACCTGCGCCTGGCGATTCGCCACGGCGGCGAATCCCTGATGCCGCTGATGTTCCTGTTCTCTGTCATCATTCTGGTGCCGCTTGGCGTGGGTCCAGGGCCCAACCTGCTCTCGGCAATCGCGCCCGGCATGATCTGGGTGGCAGCACTGTTGTCCAGCCTGCTGGCGCTCGAGCGCCTGTTCCGCCCGGACTTCGAGGATGGCAGTCTCGAGCAATGGTGGCTTGGGCATCTCCCGGTCTATGGCCTGGTCGTGGTGCGTCTGTTCTCGCACTGGTTGATCACCGGCCTGCCGATCATCCTGTTCGCGCCGATCGCCGCCGAAATGCTGTTTTTGCACCCGGACGCTCTCGGCACGCTGATGATCAGCCTGATGCTGGGTACCCCCATTCTGTCCCTGGTCGGCGGTCTCGCCGCCGCCCTGACCCTGAGCACGAACCGCGGCAGCGTTCTGTTGTCTATCCTTGTGTTTCCGTTGATCGTTCCTGTTCTAGTATTTGCAACCGGAGCGGTCAGCGTGGCAGCCGAGGGGATTTCACCGCAAACGCATCTTGGCCTGCTGGCTGCCATGCTGGTGCTTGCCCTGACGCTGGTGCCGCTGGCGGTTGCCTCCGCCCTCAGACTGAACATCGAATAAGACACCGACTCCGAACGAGACTGATGATCGAATGAGCGCTTTTCACACCCTCAAGGTCGGCTTCCACCGGCTCGGCTCACCGCCGAATTTCTACCGGCTCTGCACCCGCCTGGCGCCGTGGTTCTGGGCCGGGTTCGTCATCACCGCAGCCATTGGTCTGTACCAGGCGCTCTATGTCGTGCCGCCGGATTATCAACAGAGCGACAGCTATCGGATCCTGTTCATTCATGTGCCCTCGGCCTGGCAAGCCCTGGCCGGCTACGCCATCATGGCGGTGCTGGCCGCGATCGCACTGATCTGGCGTATCCGGACCACCGAGATCCTGGCCATGGCCTGCGCGCCCGTTGGCGCGGCATTCACTCTGATCTGTCTGGCCACCGGGGCCATCTGGGGCAAGCCGATGTGGGGTACCTGGTGGGTCTGGGATGCACGCCTGACCTCCATGCTGGTTCTGCTGTTCATCTACTTGGGCATCATGGGTCTTTACGCTGCCTTCGAGGATCGACGCAAAGGCGCACGGGTTGCCTGTATCCTTGTCCTGGTAGGGGTGGTCAATATCCCGATCATCCAGTTCTCCGTGGAGTGGTGGACCACCCTGCACCAGGGATCGACCATCAATCTCTTCGGCGAGTCCACCATGGATCCGTCGATGATGCCGCCGCTGATCTGGATGACGATTGCGGTCAAGCTGATGTTTACCGCCGTGATGATGCAGCGCGCCAGTCTTGATCTGATCGACCAGGATCGACGGAAACGCTGGGTTGAAGATGTGATAGGAGAACAGAACGCATGATTCCCGAATTCGAGTATGCAGCCTACGTCTGGTCCAGCTACGCCATCTTTGCCGTGGTGATCGCCTGGCAGGCGGCCGTCCCGTTCCTGCGTCGCCGTCGCCTGATGGCAGAATTGCGCGAGGAACGCGCCTTCAGGTCCGGTAGCTATGGAGGTCAATCATGACACCGACCCGCAAGAAACGACTGGCAATCGTTATGCTCATCCTGATCGGTGTGGGCACGGCAACCGCGATCGCCGTGACCACCATGAACGACAGCATTCTGTTCTTTGTCAGCCCCAGCGATGTGGCCGCCCAGACCTTTCCGGACGATCGCCGCATCCGCCTCGGTGGCCTGGTCGCCGATGACAGCGTGCAGCGCGCCAGCGACAGTCTGATGGTGCAGTTCGCCGTGACCGACGGCAATCACGACGTCGCGGTCGCCTTCACCGGCATCCTGCCCGATCTGTTTCGCGAAGGCCAAGGCGTGATCGCGCACGGCCGTTTCGACCAGTATGGCGTCTTTCAGGCCGACGAAATCCTGGCCCGACACGACGAAACCTACATGCCGCCCGAAGTCATGAGAGCGCTTGAAGAGGCCGGCCACACGATAGAGGCATCCATGGAATGATCCCTGAACTCGGACAGATCTCGCTGATTCTCGCCCTGGTCCTGGCCACCCTGCTGGCCACGATCCCCCTGTATGGCGCTTGGAAGAACGATAGTCGCCTGATGGCCCTCGCCCCCTCGCTGGTGATCGGCCACTTCGTGTTTGCGCTGATGGCCTATCTGGTTCTGACCGTGGCCTTCATCAATCATGACTTCACCGTCACCTATGTGGCGATGAACTCCAATCTTCTGCTCCCACTGTTCTATCGCGTCTCGGCAGTCTGGGGCGGCCATGAAGGCTCTCTGCTGCTCTGGATCCTGATGCTGGCCGGCTGGATGCTGGCCGTACTGATGTTCTCGCGTGCCCTGCCAACGGCCTATCGCACCCGCGTGCTTTCGGTCATGGGCATGGTTTCGATCGGCTTCCTGCTGTTCACGCTGCTGACCTCCAACCCGTTCGAACGGATTCTTCCCGGACCGCCCGACGGTCAGGACCTCAATCCGTTATTGCAGGACCCGGGCATGATCTTCCACCCGCCGCTGCTCTACATGGGCTATGTCGGTTTCGCCGTCGCCTTCGGCTTTGCCATCGCCGGCCTGCTCGGCGGCAAGGTCGAGCGTGACTGGGTGCGCTGGTCGCGGCCCTGGACCCTGACTGCCTGGGCCTTCCTGACCGCCGGGATCACGCTGGGCTCCTGGTGGGCTTACTACGAGCTCGGCTGGGGTGGCTGGTGGTTCTGGGATCCGGTCGAAAACGCCTCGTTCATTCCCTGGCTGATCGGCACGGCGCTGATCCATTCCCAGGCGGTCACCGAAAAGCGCGGAGCGTTCCCGGCCTGGACCGTTCTTCTGGCCATCGCGGCCTTCTCGATGTCGCTGCTCGGGACCTTCCTGGTCCGTTCAGGCGTTCTGACTTCGGTGCATGCCTTCGCCAACGACCCGGAGCGCGGGATGTTCATTCTCGCTTTCATGACCGTGATCACCGGTGGCGCACTGCTGCTCTATGCCCTCAGAGCCCCTCGGATCATGGCGGGCGAGGGCTTCGACTTCGTCTCGCGCGAAACCGCCCTGATGCTCAACAACATGTTTTTCGCGGTGTCGGCCGGCATGGTTCTGCTGGGGACGCTTTATCCATTGGTCTCGGACTTCATGGGCTGGGCCCAGGTGTCGGTGGGACCGCCGTATTTCAGCGCCATGTTCATTCTGCTGATGACACCGGTGGTGATGCTGATCCCGCTCGGTCCGATGAGCCGCTGGAAGCAGGATGGCCTGGGGCGGATCCTGAAACCGCTCGCCTTCAGCGCCGCGGCGGCCATTGTGCTCGGCATCGCCATCTCGGCGTGGCTGGGTGCCTGGAGCGCGCGCGCCATCACCGGCTGGATCGGCGGCCTGTGGCTGATCTTCGGCACCTTCAGCTACGTCAGAACCGCCCTGCGCGGTCGGCGGCGCGGTCTGCCGCGCCACCAGATCGGCATGATCATGGCGCACGCCGGTATCGGCGTTTTCGTCATCGGTGTGGCCATGGTCAGCTCGAGTACGCTGCAGCGCGACGTTCGGGTTGAACCCGGCCAGACCGTCGAGATCGAGGGCTATCGCTTCGAGTTGACCGAGGTCGCCTCGGTCAAGGGCTCCAACTGGATCGCGGACGAGGCTCGGTTCATCGTCTATCGCGGCGACAAGCAGCTCTATGCCATGAGCCCGCAGAAGCGGCGCTACCATCGCAGCGGCCAGGTCATGACCCAGGTCGCGCTGCGTCCCGGCTTCACCCGCGATCTCTATATCGCGATGGGTGAGCGCCTCGACGACAGCACCAACGCCTGGAGTATCCGGATCCACATCAAGCCCTTCGTGCGCTGGATCTGGGCCGGCGCGCTGCTGCTGGCCCTCGGCGGCCTGGTGTCGGCCAGTGATCGGCGCTATTGGCGAGAACGGCGGGTCGAAGCTCGCCGCCCCGAAGTCGGCAGTGCCGCCACCGGAGCGGGGGATGAGGTGCCGGCATGATTCGTATGCTGGTCCCGCTGGCGATCTTTCTTGGCCTGGTCATCATGCTGGTGGCTGGCCTCGACACCGCCGAAGAGCGCAAACTGGTCGCCTCGCCGTTGATCGACAAACCGGTTCCGCCCTTCAGCCTGCCTGGCCTCTATGAGCCCGAGATCGTGCGCAGTACGGAGGAGTTTCTCGGCGCGCCCTGGATCCTGAACGTCTGGGGCAGCTGGTGCTGGGCCTGCCGGGTCGAGCATCCCTTCGTTGAACGCCTGGGGAGCGAGGCCGGCATTCCCCTGGTCGGGTTCAACTGGAAGGACGAGCGCGATGACGCGCTGGAATGGATTGACCGCTACGGCGATGCCTGGACCACGCACGTGGTCGACTTCGAAGGCCGTAGCGCGATCGACCTGGGCGTCTATGGCGCCCCGGAGACCTTTCTCATCGATCATCGCGGCATCATTCGCCATAAGCATATCGGACCGATCGACCAGACCGTGTTCGATGATCTCATGCGCCGCATCATGACCCTGCGCTCGGAGGCCGAAGCATCATGACTCAACCCATCCCCCGATCGAATCCTCGGCGCTACGGTGGCATGGCAGCGCTGATCACCTTTCTGGTCCTGAGCCTGCTCTGCAGCTTGAGCTGGGCCTCGGCCATCGAGCCCTACGAGTTTGCCAACAAGGTCGAGGAAGCACGCTTCCAGGCGCTCTCGCGTGAACTGCGATGCACCGTCTGCCAGAATCAGTCTCTGGCCGACTCCGACGCCCCCCTGGCCCAGGACCTCCGGCGCGAGCTCTATGCCATGATCAAGGATGGACGCGCCGATATGGAAATTCGCCAGTTCATGGTCGATCGCTACGGTGAATTCGTCCTCTACCGTCCGCCGATTGCCAGCCATACCCTGTTGCTCTGGGCCGGGCCCTTCATCATGCTTCTGATCGGCATCGCAATCGGCCTGATCACCATCAAAAGGAGGCGCAAAGCGCTGTGATAACCCCGACGTTCATGGTCGCCAGCGCAATCGCCATCCTCGGCGCGCTGGTGTTCGCGTCCCTTCCCCTGCTGATCGGCAATCCCGAGCAGCGTCGTCTCAAACGCCGCCTGGCCGCCCTCGATGATCTGGCCGACGAGCTGGAGCCGGAGGATCTCAAGGCGCGACGAGAACGGCTCCAGGCCAGTCTGAGTGAAACATCCGGCCAGTCCGGAGGAGTCGGCCTGCTGGTCGGCCTGCTGATCGTGATTCCTGCCGCCACGCTGCTGCTGTATCGAGCGGTCGGCGAGCCGGCCGGTCTGAGCCGTGATGACAGCCAGGTGTATATCATTCGCGACGCGCTCAGCGGGATCGCTCGCGATCTGGCACGCGATCCCGACCAGCCCGAACTGTGGGCGCAGCTGGGGATGGCGTACAAGGATCTGCAGAAATTCTCGTCGGCCGAGCATGCCCTGCGCCGCGCACTTTATATCGAAAACGACAATCCCTTCATCCTGGCGGAGCTGGCCGAAACCCTGCTGTTTGCCTCCGGCACCAGTGAACTGCCCAATGAAGCTGTGGAACTGCTCCAGGCTTCACTGGCCGGCCAGCCGGATAACCAGAAGGCCCTGTGGCTGCTCGGCATCGATGCCTTCCAGAACAGCGACTACGCGCTGGCGCTGGCGCACTGGGAACGGCTCGATGGCCTGCTCCCCGAAGGTTCGGTTCGCAATTCGATCCGCGACCAGATCGACCGCGCCCGATTGGCGCTGGGCCAGACCCCCATGGCCCGCCCCGCTGGCGGCCCGCAGGGCCTGCCGCCCGACCACCCAACCATCGCTTCGACCACGGATGAAGTGGATGAGGCCAGCGGCCCGGTCTTTCCGGTTCAGGTCAGCATCAGTGAGGCGCTAGCCGACCGGCTCGATGGTTCGGAAACGGTGTTTCTCATCGCACGCGCTGCCAACGGCCCTCCGGCGCCGCTGGCAGTCAGGCGCTTTACCGTCGATGACCTGCCCTACCAGGCGCGTTTGTCCGACCAGGACGCGATGATGGACGGACTGATGCTATCCGCCTTCCCCGAAATCACGATCACGGCACGGGTGTCGCTGAGTGGTCAGGCCGAGCCCCAGGCCGGCGACCTCGAGGGCGAGGTGGGGCCCCTGTCCATCCTCGAAACTGCGGGCGCGGAACTGCAGATCGACCGGGTGCTGTAGAAAAAGGCCTGGAATTCAAAGGGAAGCGCTCAGGTCGGTGACGAATTTCTCGGCATCGACTCGGGCGCGCTTCTGATCCACCTCGAAAGCCCCGGCCAGCGCGTCTGCCAGCGCCTTGACCGACCCGCAGCCCTCGCGAATCCGTTCGATGATGAACAGACCGGTCGCATTGAGATTGAACAGCGCCTCTTGCTCGCTGTCGAGCAATATGCCGCTGCCGTCGTCCATGACGGTCACGCTCAATCGCCCTGCATTCAGATGATCTTCAATGGTCTTGATCGACATGGACAATGGCCGGAATTCCTCCGCACAAGTCTACACGGGCGTGACAGCGCAGGCGAGAAGATGAGAGGACTGTCGGCAGTGGGCGGACTGCGTATCATGGTCCAACCTGGAACCGCCATCCGAGAGCCGTGCAGATCCTGCCCCAACCCGAGCCTGACTCCTGTCTCATCCATTCGCAGGCCTTCGCGCGCTCGCTGCACATCAACGGATTGCGTGCCGATGAGCTCGGTGGTCTGTTTCGGGCAGATCGCGGTCGGCCCGACTGGCCGGCCATTGCCGCACGCGGCTTGATTCGGATCCGCTGCGATGACGACCCCGCAGCGACGGCGAACGCCGATCCCCTGGACTACCGGCTGGAGCGATTGACCGGTGGCGAGGCCTGGCTTGCCAGCGGACAGCCGGGGCAGCTGCGTCTCCAAGCCGACCTTCGCTGCGACGACCGTCTCCTGCCGGGCCCGCTCAACCTGGTGCTGGCACAGCAATGGGCACGCCAGAGCCTGTTTCCGCTGCACGCTGCTGCCCTGCGCTGGCAGGGTCTGGGCCTGCTGGTCCTCGGAGACCAGGGCGCGGGTAAATCATCCCTGATCCTTGCCGCCCTCGAGCAAGGAGCGCAAGTCATCTCCGATGACTGGCTGCTGGTCGGCCACCACCAGGGTGAACCCCGTGCGGAGCGACTGCGCGAGTTCCTGATGTTTCGC
>CAYTQT010000010.1:31847-76116 GCA_964439915.1 uncultured Wenzhouxiangella sp.
CACGCCTACTGGGCCGATCGCCTGCCACGCAACCACGGCGAGTACGACTGGCAGGTCTTCGAACTACCCGGTCGCCATTTTGCCTGGCGCATCCGCTCCAACCCTCTGAGCTGGCTCGACCCGATGATCGAGAACCTGCAGCAGCGCAGCCCCGAACTGATTCTGGCCTCATCGATGGTCGACCTGGCCACGCTCAAGGGCCTGCATCCGGCGCTTGCGGGCATTCCC
Source organism: uncultured Wenzhouxiangella sp. (assembly GCA_964439915.1). Classification (GTDB taxonomy): domain Bacteria; phylum Pseudomonadota; class Gammaproteobacteria; order Xanthomonadales; family Wenzhouxiangellaceae; genus Wenzhouxiangella. Next base: position 32,076 of record CAYTQT010000010.1, read on the forward strand.
AGCCTGGTCTATTTTCATGAAAACCAGCTCGCCTACCCCGTGATCCCGGGCCAGGTCCAAAGTATCGAGCCGGCCATGGTCCAGATCTATGCTGCACTCGCTGCCGATCGACTGCTGTTCAATTCATGCTTCAATCGGGACAGCTTCCTGAGCGGCCTCAAGGGCCTTGCCCGGCGCCTGCCGGACGGGTTCCCGGCCAACCTGACAGCACGCCTGAAAGACAACAGCAGCGTCCTGCCCGTGGCCGTCGATCCCATTGCCGTTGATCGACCCTTCGCGATTGATCAAGAACAACGGCTCGGGCCTGATTCTCCCCCGCCCCTGATCCTCTGGAATCATCGTTGGGAGCATGACAAGCAACCGGAGCGATTCGCCCAGGCCATCATCGAGCTTGACCGACGGGGAAAGACCTTCAGGCTGGCCCTGCTCGGCCCGCGCGCACGCTCCGGTCACCCGGCCCTCGAGCAGCTTCGCAACACCGTCGGTCCGCGCATTGCCGTCAACGGCTTCCTGACGCGATCGGACTATGAGAAATGGCTACAACGGACCGACATCGTAGTCAGCACCGCCGCCCATGAATTCCAGGGCATCAGCCTGCTGGAAGCAGTCAGCGCCGGCGCCTGGCCACTGGTCCCGGACCGTCTCTGCTATCCCGAACAGTATCCTGCTGCCTGCCGCTACGATCCCGATTCGGCCACTGATCTGATCGATCGGCTGGCCCTGGCGATCGAGGCGCCCGGACCCGATGCACCCGATATCAGTGCCTGGCTGTCACCGGCGCTGCGACCACGCTGGTCCGAACTGCTTGCCAGCTGGTCTGGGATGCGGTGATCCTTCTGGTGGGGCGGGCATGGACTACCGTCTGATCCTTCCACCGCGATCAGGCTGGCCTCAACGCCGATCTTCACCGTCGACCTCAATCGGGCGGAGCAGGCTCTGCCAGCGCACGCCCAGTGCCAGCATGACCGCGGCATAGACGCCACCGCCGGCGATCACCGACAGCGCCAGCCAGATCAGGCGACCGCTCAGATCAGCGGCAAGAAGGACATCGACTGGCGGGACGATCAGGATCACGGCCAGCGCCATGGCCAGACAAGCCAGTAGCACGCGCAGCAGCTGAGCGAGGGGGAGGGTCGGCGCCAGCCCGTCCGGGCGCAGGCCGCGCCACAACAGCGTGGCATTCAGCCAGGCCGAACTCGCCGAGGCCAGCGCCAGCGCGACATGCAGACCGGGATGCGCGGCCAGCGTGGCCAACAGCCCCTGACCGAAATCACCGCCGGCCATCCAGTAGGCCAGGGCCAGAACATAGACCAGATTCAGCACCATATTCACGGCCAGGGCAATGATCGCGATCTTGACCGGCGTGGCCGTGTTCTGACGGGAAAAATAGCCCGGTGCCAGAATCTTGACGCCCATGAAAGCCGGCAGGCCGAGGCAATAGACCATCAGCGCCAGGGCCGACATCCGCGCGCTGTCGGCGTCGAAGGCGCCGTACTGGAACAGGGTGATGATCACCGGCTCGGCCAGAACGGCGAGACCGACGGCCGCCGGCAGGCCGACCACAACACCCAGCAACAGCGCCCAGTCGAGCGTGCGTCTGAACCGGGCGGACTGGCGTTCGGCGTGCAGGCCCGACAGGGTCGGCAGGATCACGGTCGAGAGCGCCACGCCGAACAGGCCGAGAGGAAATTCCATCATGCGGTCGGCGTAGTAGAGCCAGCTGATCGAACCGGTGAACAGCAGTGAAGCGATCAGCACATCCAGCAACAGACTGATCTGGGCCACCGATGAGCCGAACAGGGTCGGCACCATCAGCTTGAAGATCCGGCGCACGCCCGGGTGCCTGAGCGAAGGCCTGGGCCGCGGCAGTACGCCGTGCCGGGCCAGCGACGGCAGCAGGAATCCAAGCTGCAGGATGCCGGCCGCAAACACACCCCAGGCCAGGGCCTTGATCGGCTCGTCGAACTGCCCACTGAAAGCCACCGCCGCCACAATCAGCGCAATATTGAGCAGCGCCGGAGTCAGGGCCGGCAAAGCAAATCGACCCAGGGTGTTGAGGATGCCGCCAGCCAGCGCGGTCAGGGCGATGAACAGCAGATAGGGGAAGGTGATCCGGAGCATGTCCGAGGCCAGCGCAAACTGCGCCGGATCGTCGCGAAACCCTGGCGCGAACAGGCTGATGATCCAGGGTGACGCCAGCACCCCGACCGCCGTGATCATCAACAGCACGGCCAGCAGGACACCGGTGGTTGCATCGATCAGCGAACGCAGCGCCTGATGATCGCCCTGGGACTTGTACTCGGACAGCACCGGCACGAAGGCCAGGGAAAACGAGCCCTCGGCAAACAGCCGGCGGAGGAAATTCGGAATCTTGAACGCCGCCACGAAGGCGTCGGTCGCGGCACCGGCACCGAACCAGCGGGCAATCACGATATCCCGGACCAGGCCGAGCAGCCGCGAGACCAGCGTCATCGAGCCAAAACTGAACACCGAGCGGATCAGACTCACGCCAGCCACCGAAGAACGCGGGGTGAAGGATCTTGACTCAGGTCAGGATTCGGAGGACAATGCTCGGCTATTTTCTTCACACCAGAATCCAGGAGTAACACGTGGCCAACAGCGTATCTGCCCGTAAACGGGCCCGCCAGGCCGAACGGCATCGTCAGCACAATTCGTCGCTGCGTTCCCATGTTCGTACCAAAATCAAGGCCGTGGTGAATGCCATCGAAGCAGGCGACAAGGCGGCAGCCGAAGCGGCCTTCAAGGCGGCTGTGCCGGCGATCGACCGCTCGGTCTCGAAGGGCATTATGCATGCCAACAAGGCTGCTCGGCACAAGTCCCGCCTGAATCAACACGTCCGGGGCCTGAGCGCCTGATTCAGGCGCGGATGCCAGGGGCTGAATGACCAGACTCGCGCTTGCGGGTCTGGTGCCCGATTGAACCCCGGCCAATGCGATACCCGAAGCCGACGCAATCAGCGTCGAGATGGGTGCATTGAGGCTCGATTTTGAATAAGCTTGTGGTCTGATTCGAACACAGGCCTCCTCCAATGAGCTCGACCCTTCTTGTCGGCCTTGATGGCTCCACGTCGTCACGCAAAGCCCTTCAGCACGCCCTGGATCTCTGCAAGGCAGGCGATGCACTGCACCTGGTCTCCGTCGCGGCCGGTCCGGATATCGAAATGGCCGAGCCGGACGAGCGTGAAAGATTGATCGAACGCGCGCAGAAACGCTGCCATGCCTGGATCGAACAAGCCAGAGCCATCTGTCAGGAACAGGAGTATGCGCCTGAGGCACACGTCCTGACCGGCCAGCCGGCAGAGGAACTGCTCGGTCTGGCCCATCGCATCAACTGCTCCCACATCGTGCTCGGCCATCGCCGCAAGGGACTCTTCGAGCAGCTGCTCATGGGTTCGGTGGCCAAACGCGTGGTGGACTTCGCGCGCTGCACCGTCACGGTGGTGCGATAGCCGGGCGGACGTCGGACCGGCAGCCGATCAGCCTGAACGGCGATAGCGTTGATAGAGAATATTGACGCGGCGTAGATACTCACGGGTCTCATCATAAGGCGGTACGCCGCCGTGTCGCTTGACCGCATTTTCGCCGGCATTGTAGGCCGCAATGACCCGATGCAGGTCGGAATCGAATTCCTGTATCAACCAGGCCAGATACTCTACACCCGCCGTGATGTTCTGCAGCGGATCGAAGGGATCAATGACGCCGAAGCGCTGCTGCGTCGCAGGCATGAGCTGCATCAGACCCTGGGCACCGGCGCGGGACACCGCCTGCGGCTCGAACCAGGATTCAGCATGCATGATGGCCCGGATCAGCGCCTGGTCGACCCCGAAGATTTCGGCAGCCGCCTGGACCTCGGCGGCAAAAGGCTGGATCTTCAGGGGGGTCCGATCCCAGTTCACCCCGGTGCGGCAGGTGCCGTAACAGCCCAGATTGCGCACGCGATAACGGACGGTGTCCGGCTTGCGATCGGTGAAGACCGTGACCCCGTTCTCGTCGACATAGGTGTAGACCTGCGCGTACACGGACGCTGAAAGGCAGACGAACCCGACCAGAATGACGCTGACAAAAGCTGCAGTGCGCATGATTTCCCCAGGCAGAAAACGTATCATCTTCAGAACCCGCCGGTCACCGACAAGCCGCCGTCGGCGGTAATGACCTGACCCGACAACCAGGCAGAGTCCGGACCGACCAGAAACGCCAGTACTCCGGCGATATCATCGGGCTCGGCCAGACGCCTGAGCGGCGTCGTGGACTCAAAATAGCGCACCATGCGCTCGTCGTCCAGAAGCGCCTGGGCAAAGTCGGTCTTGACCAGACCGGGCGCGACGGCGTTGACGCGGATCCCTGCCGGACCCAGCTCCAGCGCCAGATTGCGCACCAGCTGCTCCTCGGCCGCCTTCGACATCCCATAGACACCGATCAGCTTGTTGCCGAACTGTCCGGCGATGGAGGAGACCAGGGCGATTGCCGGGCGGGCGGTCTTCTCGAGATGCGGTCGGGCCAGATGCGCCAGGCGCATCGCGCCGAAGACGTTGTTGTGCATGATGACATCAAACGCTTTCCGGTCAACCTGGCTGGACGGTCCATAAACCGGGTTGCTGGCTGCATTCATGATGACGCTGTCGATGCGTCCGAATTGCTCGGCGGTCTTCTCGACCAGGACCGCAAGGTCGTCCTCGCGACCGATATGGCAGGCAATCGCCTGCGCCTGACCGCCGGTGCTGCGGATACCCTCGGCCACCGCCTCGCAGCTGTCCTGGTTGCGGCTGGAAACAACCACGGCGTGTCCACGCGAAGCGAGCAGCTCGGCGGTGGTTCGGCCGATTCCACGACTGGAACCGGTAATGATGGTGACGGGGGCATCAATCATGATTAGTTGCGGACTCCTCGACAGTTCGGCAGTGCGGGCTGGTCTGGTCGATTGGGTTCCGATCGCCGCTCAGGCCAGGGTGATCGCCGCGGAATCGAGATGGTCGACGCAATTGATCCGCAGCGCGGACCAGCGCCCATCCTCTTCCAGACTCAGTTCGGTCAGCGACGCATTATATAGCCGAACGTTGAGCGCGCGCTGCCAGGCCAGATCCTCACCCAGCATGTGGGCCACTGCGGTGGAAATCACCCCGGCCGAGCTCACCACCACCAGGGATTGTCCGGCCGCCAGCCGGGCGCTCCAATGCGGTATCGGCGAGGTGACGCGTCGATGGAAGTCGGACCACAGGCCGTTTTGCGCGCAGGTCAGCCGCTCCGACTGCCACAAGTCCAGAACCGTCGGAAACCATTCGAGGAAGGTAGTCAGATAGGACGCGGGGTCGGCAAAGGCGCGATCGTCCGGGACTTCGATACCCAGGGATGCCGCCTGCTCGACGGTGCTGCGGATCAGCTGATCGACGATGTATTCATTGAGCGACTCATCGATACTTGCCGCCCCTTTAATCCCCAACAGCGCCTGGGTCTGGCGCTGCCGGCGCAACGAGCCGGCGACGACCGCGCTGTCGAGCATCCGGGCGGCTTCGAGTCGCGCTCGCAGGGCCTCAGCCTGTTGCCTGCCCAGCGGTGACAGACGGTCATAGTCGGCTGTACCCAATGAAGCCTGGCCGTGACGCAGAAGGATCAGGCGAGCCGATGCCTGCTGTCGGGTGCTTGGCTGAATCATCGCTTTCCCATGGATTGCCGATCAAAGCCGGCGCCAAGAATACGTTCCGGTCGGCGCAGACAGAGTGAATACACGAACAGAACCCTTGCACCAGATCTGTCCCGCTGCGATCCCCGGAGTTTCCTACAATAGTGTCATGAGTGAATCCAGCTTTCTTTGGCACGACTTCGAAACCTTTGGCGCCGACCCGCGGCGCGACCGACCCGCTCAGTTTGCCGCCCTGCGCACCGACGAGCAGTTGGAGCGGATCGAAGAACCCATCGTCTTCTACTGCCAGCCCGGCAACGATGTACTTCCGCAACCGGCGGCCTGCCTGATCACCGGGATCACCCCGCAGTTGGCGTTGACAAAGGGCATGCCGGAACACGAATTCGCCGAGCGAGTTCATCAGGCGATGAGCCGCGCGGGTACCTGCAGCGTGGGCTACAACAACTTCCGCTTCGACGATGAAGTCACCCGCTTTCTGTTCTGGCGCAACTTCTACGACCCCTACGCCCGCGAATACAGCAACGGAAACTCGCGCTTCGACCTGATCGATGTCATGCGCATGACCCGGGCACTACGCCCCGAGGGTCTGGAATGGCCCGACCGGGACGACGGCACACCCAGCTTCCGACTCGAGGACCTGGCACAGGCCAACGGCATGGACATCTCGCAGGCCCACGATGCCCTGGCCGATGTGGAAGCCACGCTGGGCATGGCACGCCTGCTCCTCAGACACCAGCCGCGGCTCTGGGGCTGGGCTCTGAGCCTGCGCCGGAAACATGCTGTCGCCCAGCTACTCGAGCCCCGCCAGCCGCTGATCCACAGCTCGGCGCGCTTTCCGGCCGTCCACTGTTCGACCTCGGTCGTACTGCCGATCGCGCCCCACCCGAGCTATTCCGGTCAGTGGATTGTCTGGGACCTGCGCCATGGCCCGGAGGAGTTCGAGGATCTCAGCGTGGACGATCTGGCCGATCGTCTGTGGGTCTCGAAAGACGATCTGCCCGAGGGCCTGAGCCGACTGCCGGTCAAACTGATCCGGACCAATCGCTGCCCGATGCTTTCACCACTCGCCGTGCTCGATGCCGAGGCCGCTCGAAGACTGTCGCTGGATCAGGCAACAGTCCAGCAACACGCCTCTGAACTGGCAAAAAAACGCGACCTGGTGCAGCGCCTGACCGAATTGTTCGAACCCGCCATGGGCAAGGGAATCGAGCCTTCGCATGACCCCGAGCTCGCACTCTACGATGGCTTCGTGCCGCGCCCTGACAGTGCCATCTATCCACGCATTCGCCAGGCCGATGGCGATGAACTCGGGCGCCTGGGCTCGCCCTTCAAGGATGAGCGTCTGAATCGCCTGCTGTTTCGCTATCGGGCCCGGCGTTTCCCGGACAGCCTGAACGAGAATGAGCGCGGTCGCTGGAATGACTATCGTCGCCGGCGCCTGCTCGACGATCCCGACCTGGGCTCGATCCAGAGTGCAGGCTTCGAGGCAGAGCTCGCCGCCCGAATGCAGTCCGAAGGGGACGCGTCCGGGATCCTAGAAGCGCTGGCTCAATGGCATCAGGACCTCAAATTGGCCGATTTGAGCTGACCCCTCAAAACAAGGACTTAGACCACCTTCTTGAACCACTGCTTATGATTGTTATGCACAACTCACTGATTATCGATTTGACAGTTTCTTGACAGTGAACTTCGGGTTATTTTTAGTCATTGACTTTTGCATCTTATTGTTTCTTAAGGATTTTTGATGCTGGTCGATTTTTGATCAATCTGGTCCGCCGCCAACACTAGCGCCCCGGGCGACACACTGCCCACAAACTTATCCACAGATTTTGTGGATAAGCCACCCGAGACCCCTGAACAAGGGCCTGTTGTCAGTTCAGGCCCCCTGCGCCACACCCCGGCAGGGTCAATTGCGCCAGCTCGAAGCTGTTGGCGTCATTGGCCGGGTCCGCCGACAGAACGCCCCCGTCCGTCAGACGTTCATTCAGGCTTTTCCTGAGCAGGCGATCACTGCGTGGCGAGACGAACTCGACCACCGAACCATCCTCGAATTGCATCATCAATACCACCGGCGGCTGGCCGTTCCTGCCGGGTCTTGCCACCACGCTGCTGATCGTCTTGCCGACGATGCGATCACGAAATTCACGGCTGCTGATATCGGTCCCGTTCATTCTTGAGTACTCCGCTGCTTGAATGTCTGAGTGCCATTCAAACATCGGCCTCTCTCAAAACCTGAGAAGCCACGGATCGGCCTGCAAGCGATTTTTTCCGACCCCCCGTCGGGTGATTTTCCTAGGCCGCGGCGAGGCGATGGACTGATGCCCGCCGAGCCCCGGCTTTCTAGACTGGTTCCCACGTTGCCGCGGTTGGCAGCGGGGTCGAAACAGGGCACCTCCAGCCCCCGATCGATCCTTTCATCTGAACTTGGATACAAGGAGCACCACCATGAAAGCAATTCGCAACCTGATCATCGCCCTGGTCCTGGCCATCAGCATCAGCGGCATCACCCTGGCCCAGGATTCGGTCGTCAACGTCAACACTGCGAACGCCGAACAGCTGGCTGACACCCTGGTCGGGATCGGCCCCTCGAAGGCCGAAGCGATCGTGAGCTATCGGGACGCACACGGTGATTTCGAACATATCGATGAACTGATCAATGTTCGAGGCATCGGAATGCGGACCGTGGATCGCAACCGTGATCGAATCACGCTGGCGGCCGCAAGCTCGGAAGATGCCGGCGAATGACCCGCAGGCTGCCGGGATCTGCGCACTCCGCAGGTCCCGGCTTGCGCCCGATGAAACCCGCCGGATCGGGCCGTCCCATTCAGCCCGACAGCGGCCGCCGTGAGGCAAAGGCATGCGCGAGGGTCGAGCGGTCGGTGAATTCCAGCTCACCACCCAGCGGCACGCCCTGGGCCAGCCGGGTGACCTGAACCCCATGACGATCAGCCATTTCGCTCAGATAGTAGGCTGTAGCCTCCCCTTCGACGGTGGTGTTGGTCGCGATGATCAACTCCTTGACCCCGGGCCTGGCCAGTCGGTCCTCCAGCAGATCGAGCCCCAGATCATCCGGCCCGATCCCATCCAGCGGCGACAGCTTTCCGAGGAGCACGAAATAGCGTCCGCTGAACTCGGTGGCCTGCTCGATCGCCAGGACATCGGCAGGACTTTCGACGGCGCAGATCACCGATGAATCACGTCGATCGTCACGACAGATTCGACAGTCGGTTTCGGCGGTGAAATTGCGACACTGCCGGCAGCGGCGGATCTGCTGCATGGCCTGTTCGAGCGCCCGCGCCAGTCTCGATCCACCGTCACGATCACGCTCGAGGAGCTCGAGCGCCATGCGCTGGGCAGACCGGGCACCGACGCCCGGAAGACAGCGCAGCGCTTCGAGGAGCTCATCGAAGGGATCAAGCGCCAAGGAGAAGCGTCCCTGTGATCAGGGCAGGCTGAACCCTGGCGGCAGAGGCAGGCCGCCAGCCAGACCTTTCATCTTTTCCTGGGTGGTCTGCTGAACCCGGTTGACCGCATCATTGACGGCAGCGGCCACCAGGTCCTCGACCATTTCCCGATCATCGGCGACCTCGGGGTCGATCACGACTCGCTTGACTTCGTGCTGACCCGTCATGGTCACGCGGACCAGACCACCGCCAGCCTGGCCGGTCACTTCCAGATCGGCCAGCTCGGCCTGGGCCTTTTTCATGTCCTCCTGGACTTTCTGCGCCTGCTGCATCAGCTGCGCGATATTGCCTTTGATCATCTAATGGCTCCGCGTTTGTTTGGGACGGATGGACTCGCGCAGGATCTCTGCATCGAAGCGTTCACACAGACGCCGGACCAGTGGATCGCCATCGATCGCTGCCTCGGCCTCTGCCTGCACCTGATCGGCCGCAGACTGCTCGATCTGGGCCGGAGTATCGGTCAATGGATCTTCAGCCGGCGTGATGGTCAGACGAACCGGCCCCTGAAGCCATGCCTCGAGCGCACGTGCCAGCGTCGCCCGGAATCGATCGGTGATCAGCAGCATATCGTCTGCTGCGACATGGAAGTGGATGCTGGGCAGGCTGACCTGATGCACGACCAGAAGACCCGCCACCATCCGGACCGACCCGTTGACCTTCAGGCGGCCGAGCACCTCGGCCCAGCTGTCGGCAGTGACCGAGCGATCGCCAGAGTGCGCAGGCTCGGCTGTCGCCTCGCGCACCGGTGCCTCGGCTACCCGCTGGCCGGTAGGGTATCCTGGTTGATCGCCCATCGGCTCCATGGCCCGGGCCGACGCCGCCGGTCGAGGGGGCCTGTCTGCGCCTCCCGTTGCTGACGCGGCGCGTGTGCCTGCAGCCGACGCATCAGTGCTGCCACCCGGCACCGATGCGGGTTGGAATGCGAGCATCCGCAACACCGTCATTTCACAGCCGCTGCGCTCGTTGGGTGCCAGCACCAGATCACGCCGCCCGCTAATCGCGATCTGATAGAAGAGCTGAACATCTTCCGGATCGAGGCCGGCGGCCAGTTCGATCAGGGTCTCCCAGTCCGTCCGACTGTCGTCGCGATAGTCCGGGAGCTGCTGGATCAGGGCGATGCGATGCAACGCTTCGGCCAGATCGTGCAGCAGGGCGCTGAAATCCCGCGCCTGGGAAAAGACTTCCGCAATCACATCCATGGCCGCGGCACCATCTCGAGCGCCGATGGCAGCCAGCAGTTCATGTACATGACGCTGCTCGACGCTGCCGAGCATGTCGCGCACCGCGCCCTCCTTGAGCGGGCCGCCGCCGGCCAGGGCCTGGTCGAGCAGGCTCAGCCCATCGCGCATGCTGCCATCGGCGGCGCGGGCCAGCAGTACCAGTGCTTCGGGGTCGGCCTCGATCGATTCGGAATTCAGGATCGCCTGCATCTGGGCCCCGATCTGTCCAGGCGAGAGACGGCGGAGGTTGAACTGCAGACAGCGCGACAGGATGGTGACCGGAATCTTCTGCGGGTCAGTCGTGGCCAGGACGAACTTGACGTGATCCGGCGGCTCCTCGAGCGTCTTGAGCAGCGCGTTGAAGCTGTGCGTCGAAAGCATGTGTACCTCATCGATGAGGTAGACCTTGTAGCGTCCTCGGGCCGGCGCGTACTGCACGTTGTCCAGAATCTCGCGGGTGTCATCGACCTTTGTTCGCGATGCCGCATCGATTTCAAGCAGATCGACGAATCGGCCCTCATCGATTGCCACGCAGTGTTCGCACTCGCCGCAAGGGTTTGCGCTGACGCCTTCCAGACAATTCAATGACTTGGCCAGAATCCGAGCAATCGTGGTCTTGCCGACACCGCGCGTGCCGGTAAAAAGAAAGGCATGATGCACGCGGTCCTGATCGAGCGAATTGCTCAACACCTGGACCACATGGGACTGACCCACCAGTTCGGAGAACTGGCGTGGCCGCCACTTGCGAGCGAGAACCTGATAACTCACGGAATTTGCGACACTCCTGCCTGGGTTGAGTGATGAACCGGAATCGCATCCTGATCTCATCAGGGGCACATCGATCGATCGGCGATTCGAGCCCAAAAGTGTACACGATCACCCCTCTCACTCCCGTGCCGGAACATGCAGAATCCCCGGTCAGCCATCGAGTCATGGTTGCCAGTCGGGGGCAAGGTCTGGGATAATGTGTGCTGGCGGTCTTCGTCGGTCTTCCCACACTGCTTTTTTCGTGAACCCCGTCAGGCCCGGAAGGGAGCAGCGGCAGCGAAACGGGCGGGTGCTGGGGTCGGGCTGGCGAGGGCTGCCTCTTTATCTTTACTCTGGAATGAACCTCCACCTATCGGCTGGCCCTGGCCGGCTCGTCCAGATTCTCTGCGTTCGAAAACCACTCCCGACGTTATTCACTACCAACTTCCCGATCCGATTGCAATACGACTTTCGTCGTATGGCTTTTTTATGTGAATCGCATCACAAATTCGGAAATTTTTGTCATCAGAGTGTAGAAATTAGATGAAGGCTTTGTGTATAACCATCGGGTCGCGTCAAGACGGTCGACCACAGATCCGAGGGGAATGGCTCTGAAAATCTGAATTTTTTATTCGGATATTCAATAGCTTATCGTCTGTAATTGACCAAATGAATGCGCGACACGAGGCGCTATAACCTTCAACGGTTAATTTCTCGTGCTCCAAGAGATCAAGGGGACCATAGATTGATCCACGATCCAACGGGAGAAACAATTGATGTCCTGGAAAACCCTTTCCTTCACCCTGACCGGTGCGGCGCTTCTGGCTGCCTCATCGTTGACCTTCGCGAAGTTTTCCGACCGACCCACTGAAGCAGAGTTCCGCGAAGCGGAGCGCCCCGTCTACGGTGAATACATCGTCGTGCTCAAAGACAGTGCGGCGAGTCTCAGCTATGAACGCTCCGGCGCGCCGTCGACAGCCAGCGTTGCAAACACGATGGCTCGGAGCTACGGCCTTGATGTCAGTTACACCTATTCACACGTCCTGCGAGGCTTCGTCGCCAAGGCCGACGAGAAAGCGCTCGTCGAACTGCTGATGGACAGCCGCGTGGCCTATGTCGAGGAAAACGGTGTGGTCAGTATTTCCCAGACAACGCAGAACAACGCGACCTGGGGACTGGATCGCGTCGATCAGCGCGATCGACCGCTCAACGGCACCTACGTCTACGACACCAACGCCTCCAATGTCTACACCTATGTCATCGACACCGGTGTCCGCCCGACACACAACGATTTCGGAGGTCGCGTCATCAGCGGCTTCACGGCGATCAGCGACGGACGAGGCTCGAATGACTGCAACGGCCACGGCACACACGTCGCGGGCACGGTCGCCGGCGCCACCTGGGGGGTTGCCAAGTCGGCTGTCATCGTCCCGATCCGTGTGCTCGGCTGCAACGGCTCTGGTACCAACGCCGGGGTGATTGCCGGGATGGATTGGGTGACTGCCAATCACGTCAAACCAGCCGTGGCCAACATGAGCTTGGGGGGCGGTGCCAGCACCACCACCGACAGCGCGGTGACCCGCATGCGCAATGCCGGTGTGACCGTGGTGGTCGCAGCCGGTAACGAAAACCAGAACGCCTGTAACGTGTCCCCGGCGCGCTCATCATCGGCCATCACCGTCGGTTCCACCACCAGCTCGGACGCTCGTTCCAGCTTCTCCAACTGGGGCAGCTGTGTCGACATCATGGCCCCGGGCAGCAGCATCACCGCACCCTGGTACACCAGCAACACGGCCACCAACACCATCAGCGGCACCTCGATGGCCTCACCGCACGTTGCCGGCATCGCAGCCCTGTATCTGGCCGATAATCCGAGCGCGACACCGGCGCAGGTCGAAAATGCCGTCATCAGCAACGCCAGCGTCAACAAGCTCAGCGGTCTGAATGGTGCACCCAATCTGCTGGCCTACTCGCGCTTCGGCGGCGGCGGTGGCAACCCACCGCCCCCACCAGGACCGACCGAACTGCAGAACGGCGTTGCGGTCACCGGCCTGTCAGGGGCGACCGGCTCCGAGACCTTCTTCACGATCGATGTACCGGCCGGCGCCACGAACTTTGTCGTGCAGATCTCCGGCGGCAGTGGCGACGCGGATCTCTACACCCGCTTCGGCACGGCACCGACCACCTCGAGCTACGCCTGCCGCCCATGGCTGAACGGCAACAACGAGACCTGTACGGAAGCCACTCCGAGCGCTGGAACCCATCACATCATGGTGCGTGGCTACAGCAGTTACTCGGGCGTGACCATCGTTGCCAGCTTCGAAGAGAGCTCGGGCGCACCGTGCACGAACTGCGAACAGTTCTCCGGTTCGCTCAGCGGCACCGGTTCGACCCAGGCTCAGCCGAACGGCACCTGGTATCAGACCGGCTCCGGCACTCACCGCGGCTGGCTGGTCGGCCCGACCAACGCCGACTTCGATCTCGAACTGTATCGCTGGACGGGTAGCTGGACCCTGGTGGCTCAGTCGACCAGCGCCAACAGCGAAGAGTTCATCGAGTACAACGGTGCCTCCGGCTTCTATTACTGGAGAGTCCGGTCCTATTCAGGCAGCGGTAGCTACGACTTCTACCTGCAGAGGCCGTAATCGGGCCGGCGAAAAAGCGCTGACCCCACGGGCTTGAAGCCCGACGAGAACGCCCCGGTCTGCCGGGGCGTTTTCTTTTTGCCCTGTCCGAACTGTTGCTGTTGTGCCGGGTGCGGGGGGTCGTGTTGCGCTTCTCCAACAGCACTCCCCCGTCTCAAAACCCAAACCTTCGGTATAGTTGTCGCCATCGCACAAGATCAGGAATCGCACCGACCATGGAATGGATCGCTGCACTGCTGCTGGGGCTCGGCATCGGCTGGGCCATCTGGACCTACAACCGCCTGGTCATGCGCCGCAATCGCGTTTCCACCGCCTGGGCGGATATCGACGTCCAGCTCACCCGCCGTCACGATCTGATCCCCAATCTGGTCAAGGTGGTGCGAAGCTATGCCGAGCACGAGTCCAGCACCCTGACCGAGGTCACCCGGCTGCGCAGTGATGCGATCGCCACCGAGAGCCCGGCCCGGCTGGGTCAGATCGAGGGCGATCTCGAGCAGCTGCTCTCACGCCTGCTGATCCTCAAGGAGGACTACCCCGATCTCAAGGCCGACCGCAACTTCGCCCAGCTCAGCGACAAGCTGGTCGAGGTCGAGGATCACCTGCAGTCGGCCCGCCGCTACTACAACGGTGCGGTACGCGACCTGAACACCCAGATCGGCACCTTTCCCGATCTGATCGTGGCCAGGAGCTTCGGCTTTCTAGAAGCCGAGTTCTACCAGGCCGACAACAGCCACTGCAGCGCGGTGGCCGTGGGGCTGGACGCATGAGGCGCCTGATCGCTGTCGTCTGTCTTCTACTTGCCGGATTTCCGCTGGCAGCACAGGACGGGTCCGAGCGCATCCTCAGCTACCATAGTCAGATCGGAATCCAGGCCGACGCTAGCCTGCTGGTCACCGAGACCATCAAGGTGCGCTCCAACCAGCAGCGCATCCGGCGCGGCATCTACCGTGACTTCCCGACACGCTACCGCGACCGATTCGGCAACCGCGTCGTCATCGACTTCGAGCCGCTGGAAGTCCTGCGCGACGGCCAACCCGAGCCCTGGTTCACCGAGCGAGTTGCCAACGGGGTGCGCATCAATACCGGCGACGATGACTTCCTGCCCGGCTCAGGCACCTACACCTTTACCATCCGATACCGGACCCAGCGTCAGCTCGGCTTTTTCGAAAACCACGATGAGCTGTACTGGAACGTCACCGGCCTGGGCTGGGACTTCCCGATCGACCAGGCCAGCGCACAGGTCATACTGCCCGATGCCGTGCCCTCCGAACAGCTCGAGCTCGATGCCTACACCGGCCCAGCCGGTTCCACTGCCCGTCAGGCCCGGATGACCAGTCGCGCGCCCGGCCAGGCCCGTTTCCAGACTACTGATCCCCTGGCAGTGCGCGAGGGTCTGACCATTGTCGTCGGGTTTCCAAAGGGAGTCGTCGAGGCACCGACCCGGGCTGATCGCATTGCCTGGCTGCTGCGCGACAACCGCGGCCTGATCGTGCTGCTGCTCGGCCTGGTCGGCATAACAATCTATTACTTCCGGGCCTGGCTGCAGCACGGTCGTGGCCCGGCTGCAGGCGTCATCGTCACCCGCTACGAGCCGCCATCCGATCACGCGCCTTCGGGTCTGCGCTATGTGCTCAAGGAAGGCCACGATCAGCGGGCCTTCATGGCCGACCTGGTCGGCCTGGCGATCAACGGCCTGCTGACCATCGAGCGCAAGGACAAGCTGCTTGGCGACACCTGGACACTGAAGCGCAGCGAACAGCCGCCCTCCGAGGATCTGGACCGCAGCCAGCGGGCCCTGATCAACGCCCTGTTTGCCGATGGCGCAGTGTTCGAACTCAAGAAAAGCAGCACCACTGCCAGTCGCATGCAGTCAGCGATGAAGGCCCACAAATCGACCGTTGAAAGACGTTACAAGGGCGAGTACGTCAAACCCAACTACGGCATTCTCTGGAAAGGCTGGCTGGTCTCGATCGCGGTCACCATCCTGGCCTTTGTTCTGGCTGGCGGCGCCGGCCTGGCGGCGCTGGTGGTGGGCTCGATCGCCCTTGCAGGTATCAACGCCCTGTTCTCCACGATCATGTCAGCGCCAACCCAAAAGGGCCGTGCGCTGCGCGACGAGGTCGAGGGCCTGCAGCGCTACCTGACCGTGGCCGAAAAGGACGATATCGGCCGCCTGAAGCCCCGCGACCCGAGCGAGCCGGTCATGAACCCCGAACGCTACGAGCAGCTTCTGCCCTACGCCATGGCCCTGCAGGTCGAGGATGCCTGGACCGGCAAGTTCACAGCCGCAGTCGGTGCTGCCGCGGTCGCCGAGGCGACCCGGCGCATGGGCTGGTACTCGGGCTCCGGCGCACCGACCGACAGCCTGTCGGCAATGAGCAGCTCACTGAGTAAAGGCCTGTCGTCGAGCATTTCGTCTGCCGCCACCCCGCCTGGCAGCAGCTCGGGCGGCGGCGGGGGCGGTTCCTCCGGTGGTGGTGGCGGCGGCGGGGGTGGCGGGGGTCGCTGAGCACCCACCGATACGTCTCGGATCATCGCCCCAGACGTGCGGCCAGGCGTTCGATGCCGGTCCTCGTCCGCTCTGGATCGGTGGCGGTAAAGCAGACCCGGATGTGCTGCGGATACGGCCCGAAGCTCGGCCCGGGTGCGACGATCACGCCCTCGTCGGCCAGGGCCTGCAGCAGCGCCGACAATCCACCATCTGGCCCTTCGCCCGACAAGGCATCGGACACATCGACAAAGAGAAAGGTGCTGCCTGCCGGTGCAACGACACCCAGGCGCTCGGCCGCCCAGAGGCCGATCTCCGCGTACTTCTCCCGCGCCTCGGCCACCCAGGCCTGGCCGGCTTCGCCCAGCGCCTTCATCGCGGCCACCTGCGAGGCCGTACAGGCCGAGTAGTTGATATTGGTCATGATCCGACGGATGGCCGCAATCGCGTCTGCCGGCCCGACCAGATAGCCACAGCGATTGCCCGCCATGCCGTAGGATTTGGAAAAGGAATGCACCGAGATCGTCCGTTCCGGGGCCAGCGCGCGGGTGTAGACGTGTTCGCCGGCATAGACATAGTCCTCATACACATCATCGGCAAGGATCCACAGATCATGCTCGCGCGCCCAGGCCACCAGCGCCTCCAGCCAGTCGCGCGGGATCAATCGCCCGGTCGGATTGTGCGGGGTGTTCCAGTACACCGCCACTGTGGACGCGGTCCGCGCGGCCTCGAAGCGAGCCACCGCCTGATCGGCGCTCTGCACATCGGTCATCAGGGGCACATCGACCGGACCGGCGCCGAACGCTCTCAGGCTGCCGGCAATCAGCGGCCAGTAGGGTGCGGCCAGCAGCACCGACTCGCCCGGCGAGACCAGCGCACCCACGGCGGCGGCCAGTCCCGCGGTCGCGCCTGCGGTGACGATCACCTGCGAGACATCGGTCTCGACGCCGGCCCTGGCACTGTGATGGGCCGCGATCGCCCGGCGCAGTTCCGGCAGACCGGGGACCGGGCTGTAGCGATGCAGGCCGGGATGGTCCTCGACCGTCAGATCCTGCATCCGGCAGCCTGGAGCCGGCTCCATCCAGGTATCGCCCACGTGCAGGGGGATGCGATCGGCCGGCGAGACGGTCGATCTGACGTTTGAATAGACATCGCCGCTGAGTGCAGACGCGGCCGGAGTCACTCGAGGACACTGAGGCATGAATCGACTACCGATTGAAATCCAGAACCCAGCATACTAGGGCATACAGATGTCTTGGCAAGCTACACCCAGAAACCCGGATGACAAGCACGGAACCTACGATCACGACCTCGGAGCCTCCGGGCTGGCAGCGCCTGCTGCCCGACCTGCTCGGCTGCCTCATCGCCCTCCTGCTGGCCTGGTTCATGGGCTGGCGCACCGGTGATCTGATCTGGTCGATGTGGCTGGCCAGCCTGGTCATCGGCTACAGCCTGATTGTCTGGAACCTGTTCAGCCCGATGCTCCCGATCCTCCGCCAGGGCGGCGAGATCAGCGCCCACTTTCGGACGGCGCCGGGCAGGACCAGTGCCGGGCTGGGCGCTATGCTGTTCGGCAAGCTGTTCCTGCTGGCCTTCTTCACCGTCCACTTCGGCGGATTCCACTGGGGCCATTCGATCTTTGTCAACAGCTTCTACCCGATCTCGCCGCTGGCGCCGGGCGGCGACTTCAGCCCGACCCCGGCCGACTACTGGCACGTGGTCAAGACCTATGGCTGGTTCCTGCCGCTGGCTTTTCTGGCCCAGCGGGGTCTGTTCAAGTCACAGACACAACGCGAGATCGATGCCCAACTCAGCAAAACCGATTCGACTCGGCCAGAGCCTCGGAAGCATCGGTCGAAAAACGCAGACTCTCCCGACATGGGCGCGGCCTACAAGGGCGTGGTGAAGCTCCATCTGCTGATCTTCTTTCTGTTCGGCGCGGATACGCTGGGGCTGCCGGAGTTCCTGGCCTTTTCAGTGGTGTATCTGGTGTATTTTCTGGATTGGGGCGGGATCTTCGGGAACGGGTCCTCCGTTCATCAGTGAAAAGCCTGTCCAGGTTGCCGCCCCATCGATTTGAGGATCCTGGCCAGAGGGCAGAATCCGGTAAAGGCGGCCTGCAACATATTCAGCCCGACGAAGGCGGTCAGCAAGAGCCAGTAGGCGCTGTGAATCTGGGCTAGCACAAGGCTGAGCAGAATCATCGTGCCGGCAAATGCGAAAACCAGTCGATCGATATTCATCTCGTTACTCCTCGGGGTTGATCAGACCAGAATATAAGTTTTTTCTAATATTTAGTCAAGAATATCCAAGTAGAGCACGACAGGTCATGCCTCGTCTCTACCCATCGTGCCAGACCGGTGCCCCCTTGCTGCTAGCGGAAAAGAAGTAAAGCATCGCGCGGTGCCTGCGAAGAAGATGAAACGCAAGTTCTCACTTCGTTCGCTGGTGAGACACAAGGCAGACCACCCTCCGGATCCGGGTCAATTGCCGCGGGTCCGGTGTGGGGTCGCCCGGAACCAGGAAAAAAGCCGCTTATCTTCCCTTTTTGATGCCGCTCGTCTCTAGAGGGCCATGCGGTTTGAAGTGACCGCCAGCCGTCGCTAATTCAAGCGAGCGGAACACGGGCGACGGCTACGCTCGCCTGGCTTCATTTGCGCCAGCACAGCGACTCTGAGCTGTTACCTAATTGTCCCTATGGCCCATCAGAGAGCGACTCAGCCGACAGAGGCGCGGCATACAGGAGCGTGGTCAAGTCGAATCTGCTGATCTTCTTTCTGTTCGGTGCCGATACCCGGGTCCTGCCGGAATCCCTCGCTTTATCGCTGGTGTATTTCGCTCGACTTCCTGATGGTGACGAGGTTTTTCAAGACTGAAAGACAAAGAGTTGTTCTGACCGGGGGGCTTCCTGACTGAAAGCTGAGGACAATCCACAAATGGATCCAGCGCCCCATCTCAACGCCATTGATTGCGGTCGGTATCATCTGGCGGTACTGACCACCCGGTATATAATTCAGCTGCGGAATTATCGTCGACGGAATTATCTTCTGTCATCCCGGCGTTTTTCCCGAGCGCTCGGATCATGGGCGAACAAAGCCAAATGCAAGGAAAGCACTCATGACCCGACAGCGTCAACGTGGCATCCGGGCGTCCGTGCGCAAACTGCAGCAAGCGTTGGCGGCATCCGGGCTGAAAACCCAGACCGCATTAGCCGAGCGAATTGCCGATTTCGAAGGTCTGCAAAATCCACCCCGCGGGCTCGTCAATAAGGCCTTTCGGGGCGAATCCATCGACCCACGCAGCATCGAACGAATCGCAGCCGTTCTGGGAGTCGAAGCATGGACCCTTTACCCAGACAGCACAGAAACCGAGCACCACAACTCTTCGTCGCCGGACCAGCGCCCGGCGTCGCCGCCCGACGAAGCAGGCCGCCGACCTGCTTGGGTGGTCCTGCTGGCCACCCTGAGCTTGCTGCTTGCTGCCGGCCTGATGCTCCGTAATCAGCTGAACCAGGATCCGGGCGCTTATCCTCGCACAGCAGCGATCATGGATGCTGTTGAGCCACAGGCCCCCTCCAGCTTTGTCGTGCTTCCGATCGACAGCGACTCGATCGGCTTCGACGCCATATTGGGAGCCGCGCTCCAGAAGCGCTGGCGCCAGCTGCCAGCAGCAATCGCGGGTGACACTGGTTCAATCGATGCTCAACAGATCGCCGAACAGCCCGGCGTGGACTATGTCATTGAATTGCGGCACGCAACGCGCGGCCGCTGGCAGGAACTGCTGATCAACGCCCATCGACCTGGGTCCATGCAAGCGCTCTGGCAGGAAGTTTTTCCCCTGCAAACTTCGTCGCATCGCTTGGTCTGGTTGATGGAGGACGCAGCAGCGACCGTGGCCAACAATGCGCCGGACCTTATGATCTCGGCCCATAGCCGTGAGGCACAGCGCAAATATTTGGCTGGGCGAGAATATCTGGATCGAGCCCGAACCCCGGGCAATGTACACCGAGCCCTGACCGAATTCGAAAGCGCGATCCGTCTTGATCAGAACTATGGTCCGGCCTACGCGGGCTTGTGCGAAGCTCTGGTCGTTGAGCACATCAGAACCGGAGAGATGTCACGGCTGGACGAGGCAGGAGAGCCTTGTCGGCAAGCCCTGGAGTTGGAGCCTGATTTGCCTGAGGCACTAATGGCCCAGGCCATGTTGGATCGAAAGTCAGGCCGCCCCGGGCAGGCCATGCACCATATTCAGCACGCGCTTCAGCGGTCACCGGATCATGTGGACGCAGCCTTGGGAAAGGCCGAACTGCTCCTCGGCACTTACGCGCGCGGAGAAAACCCCGAGGGACTCATTGCTGCGCTCGATCTGCTGGAGCGAGCCTCGCGACTCGAGCCCAGCTTCTGGAAGATTCCCTACCAGCAGGCCAGATTCAGCTACATGGCCGGTGATCTAGGCACCGCACTTTCACGGGCAGATCGGGCCGTTGAGCTCGATGCGAATCCGCTGGCGCTCAACAATCTCGGGACGCTTCAGTTCTGCGCAGGAGATTTTTCTGCCGCCAAGATCAGCTATCAGATTGCCGGCAACATCGACCCTGAAACCTTTATTGGCGTGGGCCAGGTCGCCGTGATCGACTACTTCCTGGGCCGATTCGACGAGGCTGTCGAAGGCTTCGCGGCGGCACTAGAAAAGCACAGGCAATCTGGTGCGGCCGAAGATCATCGACTCTGGGGAAACTACGCCGATGCGCTTCGCCATGCTGACAGGCTGGACGAGGCACGCCTGGCCTATGCTAGGGCCACTGCCCTTGCCGAGCGGCATGTCCACAACGGTGACGCTCATCCCATGCATGCAGTGGCTGCGGCCTACAACCTGACAATGCTCCGAACCATCGACCCGAACGCGCCCGAACTGGATAGCGAACAACTTGCCTCCCTGCGCTCACAGAGCGATCGACTGGATGCGATTTACAAGATATATCTGGCCATCGTCCACGACGCTCAGGGCCTGGACGAACAAGCCCGTGATCTCCTCGAATCGGGCTCCCGGGTATGCCCGGGGTTGGCGATTTCACCAGACGTTGTATCCACGTCCTAGCCGGCCCTAAACCGGACAAAACCCTGCAAACAGGAACTGCAAGCGAGCGTTTGTGCTGACAGACTGGGTTGGGTCAGACAGATCCGCCACAGAGGGTTGTAAGCATGTTTGAGTACGATGCGAAGAGTTCCGCCATCTTGGTGGCGCTGCTGCTTTATTCCACCAGCGTTTTAGCTGTCGAGTTCAACGTCACTACCGATCTTGTCGTTCAGACCGGACAGCCGGCACCGGACGGCAATGGAGTGTTTTCCGACACTCTTCTGTTTCCGGTACTCAATGATCAGAGCCAGGTTCTGATCTGGGCCAGACTGCTGGCGACTTCCGACCCAGGTCTATTGGATGACTGGGGCTTCTTCCTGGCGGATCGACAGGGTGCGGCCAAGGTATTTCGTGGCGGCGACCCTTCTGCGCAGGGCAATGCGCTGCGCATGGACCCGCAGTCACTGGCACCAAATACCCCCGCGCTATCACGCCCGTATGCACTGGATGCCTCTGGACGAGCCCTTGTGGTTGCACCGGATACTTCGGCGGCATTCGCGATCTATCGCAGTGAGGCCGGCAGCAGCGAGGTGCTGGTTCAGGAGGGAGACTTGACTCCGATCGGGGCACTCACTGACGTGGCCGCGACAATACCTCTGACTTTCTCGGCCAATGATATGGGACAGGCAATCTTCTCGGGTTTTGTGACCCTTGACGATCAACCGTCCCGGACCGGGGTGTTCAGGACGGACACAACTGCAATCGATCCACTGATTTTCTCCGGCCAGAGCCTGCCGGATAGCCGAACTGTGGCCAATCTCGGGTTTCAAGGATCAGCCTTCAACAATGCTGGTCAGGCTGCAGCGATATTCAATACGGTTGGCACGCCTTTCGATTTCGGCGTTTATTCCAGCGACGGCACAACCCTCGACAAGATGCTGCATAGCGGCGAACCGGCGCCGGACGGGCTGGGGACTCTGATCGCCGGCGCGCTTCTTTCGCCGCAAATCAACAACAACGGCAAAATGCTCACCCTGTTCTCTGTTGACGATATCACTCAAGACTATCTTGGTCTGTTCACCAGCAGCAGCTCAGGCCTGATAGAAGTGACTCGAACCGGTGCATCGATCCCCACGGGATCGGTGTTCAACTTTACCGGCGACATCCGCATCAACGACAATGACACCCTGGTTTACGGTGCCATCGTGGCGACCCCGGAGGGAAATCGAAATCAGCTCTTGATGCGCCATGCCGGCGTGACTCTGGAGATTGCAACGGCCTTCGATACGCTGCCGGAACCTATCGGACTAGAGATCCGGGATCCGTTTACTTTTGCCTTGAACGAGGAAGACCAGGTCCTGTTTTCAGCATTCGTCATTGCCGAAGGACTCAGTCGACAAGCCCTGTTCCTGTTTGATCCCGAACACGGTCTGGCACTGGTGGCGCGCTCTGGGCAGCCCTTTGCCAATAATGTTCTGGCCGAAATTCAAATAGCACTGCCACGCGCCACCAACACAATGCGCTATAGCCAAAACGCCCACACCGGCTTCAACAACAATGGCGAGGCCGCTTACTACTTTCGCCTCGAAAATGGCCAGGCCGGCGTTGCTCTGACCGAAGTGGAGTTCGTGGTCGACCGCCCCGACGAGCTGTTCGGCGATCGTTTCGAGTTGATTGAGGGCAAACAAGGACCCCGATAATCGTTGATACAGGCGCGATAGGCCAACAAGATCTCACGGTCAGCTCTGCGGCCAGCGATCCGGCTCATCGGTCCGCGACGGAAACCCTGTCCTCGATTAAGTGCAGGGTCGGTGGCTCGACGAACGGCCGGATGCCGAAGGCGGGATAGATCTCGCTCGGGAAATAGACAACGCCATCGGAGACGACCATCCGGATCTGTCGCAGTTGTGCCAGGTCAGTCGTCGGGTCGCCCGGCACCAGGAAAAAGTCGGCGTACTTC
Source organism: uncultured Wenzhouxiangella sp. (assembly GCA_964439915.1). Classification (GTDB taxonomy): domain Bacteria; phylum Pseudomonadota; class Gammaproteobacteria; order Xanthomonadales; family Wenzhouxiangellaceae; genus Wenzhouxiangella. The sequence continues at coordinate 55,334 of CAYTQT010000010.1, forward strand.
CCCTTTTCAATGCTGCCCAGGTCTTCAACCTGACCGAGGTAAGTCGCCATGTCGTAAGAGGCGCGGCGCAGGACCTCGGCGGGCGTCATTCCGATCATTTCGAACAGCTCCAGCTCGCGATGGTAGGCAAAGGACCCACCCAGGTCCGTCCCGGGAAGCAACAGCACGCCTGCGGAATGAATCTTGCGGAGGAATTGCACAATGACTTCGAATCCTGCCACGTATTCCGCCCGCTCGTCAGATGATGAGGTCCCCAGCAGCTCCTGTCTCAGGCTGCGCTGAGAGTTGGTCGGCAGATGATCGATGATCTCACGCACGTAAGGCGCAGGCTCACCGTTGACGCCGGTCATCCCGTATTCGTGGATAACGATGGTAGGGTCGTGGGCGACATCGCCCTCGAGCATCATGGCGATCGTGTGGCCGATCTCTTCACCCTCGAGATCCAACGTCGGAAAACGCTTCATCGCCGTGAAACGAAACAGAGTGCGCGTGTCCTCATCATCGGCCAGCACCCAGCCCAGCATCAATTGATTGACGTGGGTAATTTCATCGAAACCGGCTTCTATCATCGCGTTGGCCGAGGAAAAGGCCGGCACATGGCCCGACACGCGCAGGCCGAGTCGATGGGCCTCCGCCACGACCCGCTCCGCCCATTCCGGCTTCATCGAATTGTAGAGTTTGATCTGGTGGAAGTCGCGGGAGGCGCACCAACGCACCATGTCCAGCGCTTCATCCAGCGATTCGACGATCTCGCCGCTGCTTGCCGAAAAATCGCTTCTCCCTTCGATGAAGCAGGACCGGTTAATTCGCGGCCCGGCAATGACACCCGCCTCGATTCGATCCATCAGGTCCTCGAGCACGGCATTCTCATTGCCCATATCCCGCACGGAGGTCACGCCCGCAGCGATATTGAGCAGCGCACTGCCCTGGCCCATATGGCCATGCATTTCATACAGGCCCGGCACCAGGGTACCCTCGTCGCCTTCGATAATGACCTCGCCACCGGATGACGGGCTTCCGGCGGGCTGAACGCTGGCAATGCGGTCGCGGTAAATGACCACATCCTTCGGCTGGGTCAGACTCAGACTTTCCGGGTCGAACAGGCGAACATCGCGAATGCGCACCGGCTGTTCATATTGATGTCCCACCTGCGCCTGAAGCTCAACGAAGCGATTGGTTGACAGGGACTCGGCCCATTCCCGCAGTTCCTGATCCGCGCCCGTATAGCCTTCTCGAACGAGACTGAAGCTGGGGCTGGCCACGGCGAAGAACCGGCGGTGCTGATCGAGCATGACTAGCTGCGGGTTGTAGGACAGTCCGAAAATCTCATAGGCGGTCACCTGCAGGATGCCGGTCGGTCCGTCGAAGGCGCGGGTCGATCGAGTCTCGATGCGGGCTTCGCCACCGGGGTAGACCTCGAGCAGCTGATCATCGTCGGCAAGCAAAGCGCGGGCCAGCAGGGCCAGGGCATAAGGGCTTGCGTTCTGATCGATGTAAAAGCGGGGACTGCCTGCAAAATCGACGGCAGCCGACCCAGTCGCATCCTGCCAGCGGGCGGTATCGCCTGTGACCCGAAAGCTTTCCTCCACGGGGCTGCCGAAGGTCGTCGTACCCGTGATCACCCAATCGACCGGATAACCGCGATCGTCAAGCAACATGCTCTCACTGATCGTTGGTCCGCGTCCGTTCTGCTTGTAGTCGAACTCGATGCTGATCCTCTCATCAGATCGATCGACTTCGAGATAGCCAACATCATCACCGGCCATCAAGGCCCGATAGGTGTGGCTCTCAGCTCCCATAAGAGGACCTGAAACCAGGATCAATAAACCAGCGATGGCTCTCATGGCCTGCATTCAGCGATGTGAAGGATTGCAGTATAGGCACTCGGGGCACAGATATCCGGAGAATCTCGGGGCAGTGCCATCGCGCTTGTCGATCCAGAGCTCTCTGTCCATCAGGTACAGCACCTGCCCAGCCGTACGGAACGATCCAGGCCGATCGCACTCTAAGCGTCGCGCTTTGAATACGGAAAAAACGATGACGACTCACCGCTTCGGTCCGTTCAGTTTCGACACCAGCCGAGATGAACTTCGCAAGAATGGCGAGTTGGTCGGGCTTCGACCGAAAACGAAGATTCTGCTGGGAGTACTGTTAGCTCATCCCGAGCAACCCTTGAAACATCAGGAGCTCCTGGACCGTGTCTGGCCAACCACACGGGCAGGCACCAACAATCTCTTTCAAGCGATCAGCGAACTGCGATCTGCATTCAACCCACTCAATCCGATCAGAACCCTGCCGAACCTGGGTTACGCATGGTGCGAACCACTGCAGCGGGATCGACGCTGGATACCCGCGGCGGCAGCCGCCTGTCTGATTCTGGCCCTCGCTGCCTCGATGACCCTGATCGCACCATCGCAGGAATCTTCCACTTCCAACCTGCCCCCGGCCTATCGCGCATTTTTTGCCGGCCTGGATGATCTGGACAACAGCCAGCCTGACCAGGCAGCAGCACATTTCGAGCTGGCCATTACGGAAAATCCCGACTTCAGTGAGGCCTATCTGCTGTTGGCGCAATCACTGATTCGGACCCACAAGCTGGATCAGGCGCGACGCGTACTTGGCCGGTTGTTGCATGCAGATCATGCCGGCAAGGATCCCTACGCAGAAATGGCGGCCATGGATCTGATGGGACAGATCAACCAGCGGGCCGGAGCCATCGGCCCGACACTGGAATGGACAAAGCGAGCCTTCGAGAACGCCCAACGCTCAGGCTACATCTGTGCCGTCGCAGATCTCGAATCGCGCATGACTGATGTGGAAAGGTTGCTTGGAGGTGGTGAAGGCCCCATCGCTGAGTCGGATTGGGTGGTTGAAGCAGCACCGTTGCCAGAATTGTGCGGCCACATGCCAGCCAGGTTGAAATCCAGCGCCATTGATGCCTGTCGCTGGAATGTGGATGCCACTGTCGGTCTGAATTTCATCGAATCGGGCAGTTTTAAGATTTTTTATGTTGCCTGAACGGCTTCGTGTCGACAGCATTGGCTCCAGCTTACCCACTGGAACGCACAATGCTGAAAAAACTGAACATGCTGGTACTTTCTCTCACGGCTTTGACAGCCCAAGCCGATGAGGCGCTGATTCGTCAGGCCGTCCTCCCCTATCTGGGCAATACCCAGGAACTCCGGATTGCCGCTACGCCGCTTCCGGGCATCACGGCGGTAACAGCAGGGCTGCAGGTTCTCTATGTCACTGATGACGGCCATTACCTCCTCGGCGGGCCGCTGGTCGACACGAGGTCGGCTACCAATCTGACGGAAATCGCGCTGAACGATTCACGCATCGACATCGTCAGCGACCGAATCGGGTCCACGCAACTTTTCAATTTTCCAGCCCCTGATCCGAAGCATGAAATCCTTGTCTTTACCGATATCGACTGTGGATACTGCCGGAGACTGCACGCCAGTATCGACCAATATCACGAGGCGGGTTTGAGCCTTCGCTATATCATGCTACCGCGGGCAGGGGTGGGCTCTGCGTCCTACGACAAAGCGGTCCATGCGGCCTGTTCAGACAACCCGGAACAGGCGATCACGGAGGCCATGACAGGCGAAACACCAACCCCACGCCAGTGTGATCATCCTATCGATGGGCACATGGAAATTGCCCGAGCTCTGCAGATCAACGCGACCCCCATGATGCTGCTGGCAGACGGCACACTTCTGAGGGGTGTGCAGCAACCCGAAGACCTGGTGGAGATGCTCTCGAAATGAATTCGGAGGCTGCAGGACGTCGGAGGTGGGCCATGCGCTTTCGTAGATATCGAGACCTTCTCCCCGACACTACACGGCGTAAAGCGCCATCCACACCAGGGCATAAAGCGCCAGCGCTGCAGCCCGCAGGGTGCGAAATGCTGTGGTTGCGGACGGCACTGTTGTCCTTTCCCAAAGCAGCAGACGGTAACCGATGGCAGCCGCGACCAGCCCCAGGGCACCGGTTGCCAGAAATGCCAGAGCGATGAGCACTTCACCGAAATCGCCCCAGGCGCGGATCACGCTGACGATCGGCAGCAGGGATATCAGGGCCCAGACGGCCAGGATCGGTGCTGCAATGCTCCAGATGATCAGCTGAATGATGGTGTTGCGGAGACTCTCGTTATGCTCGGACATACGGGTCAGGACTCTCTTTGGGGGACAGGAGGCGTTGGAAGATTGCGCCAACGAGACAGGATCGCAACTCTAAGGGATGTCGCGTCGGCGGCACGTCGTCGGCAAGCTTGCGTCGTTGGCTCACTGCGGAGATCAGCGCTATATCCCGGTCTCGAAGCCTTCGTCTGGCGTGTCGCGACGATCGGGCCGTGAACACCCGCTTCGAGTCAAATTCGGCGACAGCTCGATCTTCCACGCCGAACCAGGCAGCTTGCCCCGTGCTATAACCTTCCGCGTGAAATTGCCGACAGCAAGCACTCCAACAGGCGGTCGCCGTCTCCGGATTCTGTTCTTGGTCGCTATGGCCGGTCTGGTGGTTGGCGCCGTCCAGCCCTACGGGATCGGCGAGCTCCTGATCCTGGGTCACCATCTGGCCGAGGAGCCGGTCTATCTGGTGCTTGTGGTTTTCGGAATGGTCGTGTTGTTCACCTTCGGCCTGCCGGGCAGCCTGGGCCTGTGGTTGATTGCGCCTTTTCAGCCACCGCTGATCGCGACAGGTCTGCTGCTGGTCGGCAGCATGGGCGGCGCGCTCGGCGCCTATCTGTTCAGCACCCGCTTCCGAGAAGACGCGCTGCCGGTCGGGTTTGCTGGGCGCATGCTTGACCTGCTGTCCCGCCATGGCGGCGTCCTCAGCCAGACAGCCCTGCGCATCCTGCCCGGGTTTCCGCATTCCGTGCTCAACTTCTGTGCCGGCATCCTGGGGCTGCCGGTCCTGCGTTTCCTCGCTGCGGCCCTGCTTGGTCTGACGGTCAAATGGGGCGTGTATGCGACAGCACTGTATCAACTGGTCGAGGTGGTCGAGGACGAACGGGCACTTGGCTGGAGCGCAGGTGCCCCGCTGCTGGCGCTGGCCCTGCTCATCCTGATCGGAGCATGGGCACGTCACCGGGTCGCTGCGGGCTGAGTCTTCTGAGGCGAACTCGACGCTTGCCCCGACACCCCGCCCTACTTCACGGCTGCGAACAATAAAGCAGGGGAACCTATGTGTCGAGAATCCGGCCAGGCCACAATCGGGAATATATAGTCTTATATTGATTTCTTTATATCTATATTAACGTTTATAGCTATCAGATCATGACGATGTGGCGGAATTCCGTGACATGTCATGAAAATGTGAGTGAACCTTGTTATGGTTGAAAGCACCTGATGGTCAATTTTGGGCAATCGAGTCAGTTGCCGGTTCATTGACGCTCATCTGGAGGAATGCTCTTGACCATCTGAAGCAGATTGATCTTGATTGTTTTCAGCCAAGGAGCAGCGGTTATCGGAAACGCAGAGACAGCAACAGAGCAGGAATTCGGGCGAGACCCGGTCAAGGTGCGCGATACAGATCACTACCAACAGGAATATGTCGAGGGATTCGTCAACAAATGGGACGAATTGATCGACTGGGACGCACGCTATGAGAGCGAAGGTGATTTCTTCATCAAGCTGCTCAAGGAACGCGGTGCCAAGAGAGTGCTCGACGTTGCAACCGGAACAGGCTTTCATTCGGTGCGACTGATCGAAGCAGGATTCGAGGTCTGCAGCGTCGATGGATCAGCAGCCATGCTGGCCAAGGCGTTCGAGAACGGCAAGAAGCGCGGTCATATCCTGCGCACGATCCAGGCCGACTGGCGCTGGCTGAATCGCGATGTCCATGCAGCCTATGATGCTGTGATCTGTCTGGGCAATTCCTTCAATCACCTGTTCGACGAGCGTGACCGCCGCAAGACGCTGGCGGAGTTCTATGCGGTACTCAAGCACGATGGATGTCTGATTCTGGATCAGCGCAACTACGACGCCATTCTCGACGACGGATTCTCGACCCAGCATAAATACTATTATTGCGGCCACCAGGTCAGTGCCGAGCCCGAATATATCGACGAGGGGCTGGCGCGCTTTCGCTATACCTTCCCCGATGATTCGGTCTACTACCTCAACATGTGCCCGATCCGCCGCGATTATGTCCGCGGCCTGATGCAGGACGTCGGCTTTCAGAGGATCGAGACCTATGCCGATTTCGAGGACGAGGAAAGTACCGGGACCCCTGATTTCCATATCCATGTTGCCGAGAAGAAGTATCTCAGCAACGACGATATCGATGAAGACCCGGAGCTCCAAACACGGCAGGGGCAAGAGCGATGAGCGAGCATGCGTATTCGGAAGCCGTGGAAACGGCCCGTGACTATTACAACAGTTCAGATGCTGACAACTTCTACTTCCATATCTGGGGCGGCGAGGACATCCACATCGGCCTGTACTACTCCGACGACGAGCCAATTGCACAAGCAAGTCGTAGAACCGTTCGTCGAATGGCCGAATTGGCCGGTGAACTCGGCCCCGATCATCGCGTTCTGGATCTGGGCGCGGGTTATGGCGGCTCGATGCGCTATCTGGCCGAACAGTTCGGCTGTCGTTGCGTGGCGCTCAATCTCAGTGAGGTCGAAAACGAACGCGATCGGGAAATGAATCGCAAGGCCGGTCTGTCAGACAGGGTCGATGTGGTCGACGGTGACTTCACCTCACTCGATTACCCCGACGATTCGTTCGACCTGATCTGGTCACAGGATGCTTTTCTGCATTCCGGCGATCGGGCACAGGTCTGCCGCGAAGCGGTGCGCGTTCTGAAGCCCGGCGGCCGTCTGCTGTTCACTGACCCGATGCAGGCCGATCACGCACCGGCCGATCGTCTGCAGCCAATCTACGACCGACTCCACCTCGATTCCCTCGGGTCACCGCGCTTCTACAGAAAGACGCTGAGCGGACTCGGCCTGGTCGAGCGCGAGTTCTGCAACCATATCGAACAGTTGTCCCGGCACTATGCACGGGTGCGATCCGCCCTCATCGATAACGCGGAAGCGCTACGCGAACGTGACGTCAGCCAGGACTACATCGAGCGCATGCAGACCGGGCTGCAGCACTGGGTCGATGGCGGCCGCCGGGGCGATCTGGCCTGGGGCATCTTCGTTTTCGACAAGCCTGTGTGACCCGCACGCAGTAAACGCCAAACTGCTGGTTGCGACCTTCTTGCGGGGTTCACCACTCCTCGAGGCGCTTTCCAGCTGGGCGTCCGCCTGTGCTCGATGCGGTGCAGCTTGTCCAGAAGTGTTAAATTCCGTGCATTGAAAGGAAGGGTTGTCGAATGCACGGCGAACTGAAGAAGGGAATCGCTGACCAGAGTGCCGCAGAAACCCTGGATCTTCTCCGGATCATGACCGGAATTCTCAGGCGCTTTGCTGGCCTGGAAGACCGAGATCTGGACCAGGGCATCAGCGATACCCTGGCGGCGATCGGCGATCACGCCGAAGTGGATCGCTGCTACCTGTTCATCGTCAGCGAGGATGGTTGCTTCGTCAGCAACACCCATGAATGGTGCGCTGAGGGGATCGAGGCGGAGATCGGCAACCTTCAGAACCTGCCCTTCGAGACGATTGAATGGTGGAGACCGCGACTTATTGCCGGCAATTCGATCTACATTCCCTGCGTCCAGGATCTGCCGGGTTCCCGACAGGCCGAACGCGATCTCCTTGACGCTCAGTCGATTCAATCCCTGCTGGTCGTGCCCTTGATGGGGCCAGACCGGATACGCGGATTTCTGGGCTTCGACTCGGTCCGCCATCAACGGGAGTGGTCGGATGAAGCCCAGCTTCTGCTCAGAGCGGTTGCCGACATTTTTGTCGGCGCGATGGCCCGTCAGGACGTGCTTGCCAGACTTCTGGCCAGGGAGCAGCATTTTTCGGCGCTCGTTCAGCATTCTACCGATGTGCTCATGGTGCTCGATCGCCGCAGCTGCTTGACCTACCTGAGCCCGACGGCCGCCCGATTGTTGGGCCTGCCAAGGGAGGCCGGGGTCGGCCGCTCGCTGCTGGACTGCTGTCACCCGTCGGACCGGAGTGCACTCAGCTCGGCGTTGGCCGCGACGCGTCACGGCGGTGTCGAGGCGCTGCCGGATTTCCGACTCAGGGAAAGCACCGGCGACTGGACCTGGCTCTTGGGAACGGCGCGTGATCTCAGTGACGACCCTGTGGTCGGAGGCATCGTGCTGAACGCCAAGGAAATCAATGAACGCAAGAAAGCCGAGCAGGCACTGCAACTTCAGGCCACGCATGATGCCCTGACCGGACTACCCAATCGATCGCTCCTGGGAGAGCTTCTCGATCACGCGATCGGTCGCAGTCGCCGAAACGGTGATCTGATCGGAGTCATGTTTATCGACCTTGATCACTTCAAGCTGATCAATGATGCCCAGGGACATCGCGTCGGAGATGAACTGTTGATCGACGTGGCACAACGACTTCGACGTCAGCTCCGCCAGGAAGACACGGTTGCACGTTTCGGAGGCGATGAATTCGTTGCCATCCTCAACGAAAGCCCGGGCCAGGATGCGGCCCTGGCTCAGGCTGCCGAGCGGCTGCTGAGGGTCTTCGACGAGCCCTTCGATATCGTGGGCATCAAACGAACCATCACAGCGAGCGCGGGACTGGCGATCGGCAGCGAGGCCACAACAGCCGAGGAAGTCATCGGGAATGCAGACGCAGCGATGTATCTGGCCAAGGAGAGCGGCCGCTCATGCCTGCGCTTTTTCGACGAGCCGCTGCGCGAGAAGCTCATGGATCGGATCGAGCTGGAGAATGAATTGAGCGGTGCCTGCAAGCGCAATGAACTCCTGCTCCACTATCAGCCCATCTTCGAGGCTGCAACACGGCAACTGCAGGGGTTCGAGGCCCTGCTGCGCTGGGAGCATCCCGAGCGCGGCCTGGTCATGCCCGATCTGTTCATTCCAGCATCCGAGCAGTCGGGGATGATCGTCGAGTTCGGCGCCTGGGTTCTTGAAGAGGCTTTGGGGCAGCTGCGGAGCTGGACCGATCGACACCCCGATGTGACTTTGTACATGTCGGTCAATCTCTCGCCCGTCCAGCTGCTTGATCCGTCCTTTCCTGCCCTGGTCCGGTCAACGCTCGACCGTTGGAAGCTGAACCCAGCCAGCCTTTGCCTGGAGGTGGCCGAAACGGCCCTGATGGACCAGCGCGAGCGCAGCATCGAGACGCTTCGGAGCCTTAATCAGATCGGCGTTCAGCTGGCAATCGACGACTTCGGGACGGGCCACTCCTCGCTCGCCTATCTCCGCGACCTGCCGGTGAACAAACTCAAGATCGATCGAAGCTTCATGCAGCGAATAGAGGGCACCAGCTCGGACCAGAGCATCGTCGCCGCCATCCAGGTACTCGCTCGGGAATACGGGCTGGAAACCGTTGCCGAAGGCGTGGACAGCGAAGGGCAGGAGCGGGCCGCGCGGGCCTTGGGCTGTGACATGCTGCAGGGCTTTTTCCTCGGAATACCTCAGCCAGCCGAGCATGCAGAAACCTTGATTCGCGAGCTTCAGCCGACGTCATACTAGTGGGCCGCGCGGAAAGTCAGGTTACTCTCAGAGCCTTTGTGCCGGCGCGAATCAAGGCGCGTTTCGCCGGGAATGGTCACTCCCGTTCCAAGAAACGCAACGCCGAGACGCGCCGGAACAGTGGCTCCCGAATGGCCGCCGCAAGGGACTGCTCGCGACAGCGAGAAAACCTCAGGGGTGGGCCTCGAGCCGGTCGCTGGGTTTGACGTCCAGCGATCGAAACGCGATACCAGCCTGGGTGCGGTTTCTTACATCGAGCTTGTGAAATATCTCGCTCATATGTGCCTTGACCGTTCGAAGCTGAATGCCGAGGGCATCGGCGATCTGCTTGTTGAGCTGTCCTTGGGCAACCATTTCCAGAACCCGGAGCTGCTGCGGGGTCAGACTGGCAATGCGCTGCGCCACATCCTCCTCCGTTGTACTTGCGCTTGCCTCAGAGACGGCTCGCCTCAGCCGAGCAGGCACCCACTCGCGGCAGTCGAAGACAGCCTCCAGAGCCTCGGACAGCTCGGAAAGATCGACACTCTTGGGAATGAAACCGGCCGCGCCGTGATCGAGTGCCCGACGGATCACGATCGGGTCCTCGTTGGCCGAGACCACAACCACCGCCACTGCCGGAAACTGGCTGCGTATCTGAGCCAGGCCGGTCAGGCCCTTGTTGCCCGGCATGTGCAGATCGAGCAGGACCAGATCCACGCCGTCCATGCCATTGAGTTGATCGAAGACTTCAGGCAGGTCGCGCGCCTGGAAGACCTCGACATCCTTGATACAGTCCGACAGGGTCTGGACCAGGGCGGCCCGGAACAGCGGATGGTCGTCGGCGATCAGAACCCGAGTGCTCATGGTCGATCAGTCTAGCAGCTCGGCGATGAACCACAGCATGTACCAAAGTCCATTCAAGTCGGTTCATGAAGCTGCTAGCCTTGTCGACTATTTGATCGGGAGATCCCCATGGCGCGCGCCCCCAGACCCTACCGTTTGCTGCTGACAAGCCTGGCGGCCTCACTGATGCTCATCGCCTGCAGCCCGCCGACCATGGAAGACGGCCCGCAGAGAGATTCGGATCCGACAGCGTCCGCGATGCATATCGCAGAATATCCCGATCTGGTCAGCGCAGGTCTGGCGCTGGAAGGACTGAGGGGCACGATTCCGGTGCCGGACGACCTCGAAGCGCCCAGTGTCGCTGAACTCCGGGCAATGTCTCTGCATACCCAGTTCAGCAGCCTGTCGGCAATCAGGACGGCCAATGGGCTGGGCGAGCTGACTCGCCAGGGGCTGCCGAAAATCGCCGGCGTCGAGATCATGACCCTGCGATCACTGCCCGGACACGACCATTCCGCCCGCGCCCTGCTGCAGATCCCCGAAGGCTTCGATGCCAGCCGGCCCTGCCTCGTGGTCGCGCCCGCCTCCGGATCCCGCGGCGTCTACGGCGCAGCCCCGCTGGCCGCGCCCTGGGCCCTACCGAGGGGCTGCGCCGTGGTCTATAGCGACAAGGGCGCCGGCACCGACTATTTCGACCATGCGACCGGGACCGGTGTGCAGCTGAACGGCCAGCGGGTCAGGTCCGGTGACAGCGAGCTGGCTTTCGAACCCACCGACACGGCCATCACCGGTCCACTCATCGCCGCAGCACATGCGCACAGCCAGATCAACGTCGAAGCGTTCTGGGGCGAGGTCACTCTGGATGCAATCCGCTGGGCGCTGGGTCAGCTCGGCAGCCGCTTCGAGAGCCTGAGGCCTGATCAGGTGACCGTGATCGCGACCGGCCTGTCGAATGGCGGCCATGCCGTACTGCGGGCACTCGAAGCCGACGAGGCAGGACTGATCGATGCGGTGGTTTCGGTCATGCCCAACATCAGCCCGCCCGATACAGCTCATCTGTACGAGTATGCCGCCATGGCAGCACTCTATCAGCCCTGCCTGCTGGGTGATGCCGAGTTCGCGGTCGGCCTGCCCTTTGCCAACCCGCTTCTCATCGGCGCCGGCCGCAGCCGCTGCCAGAGCCTGTTCGAGGCCGGCATGCTGAACGAGCCCAGCCCGGCCGAGGCAGGGCGGGTACTGAGAGAATTCGGCTTCGATCAGGACAGCCTGACGTTTTCAGCCGCCACGGTCGCCCTGGATATCTGGCGAGTCGTGCTGGCCAACTACGCCTCGGCCTACCTGAAGGCCCCGGCCGATGCGATGCCCTGCGGCTTCCGCTTCGAAGCACCCGCTGCCAGCCCGGCCCAGAAGCAGGCCTGGTGGGCGACCGCTTCGGGATCCCCGCCGGGCAATGGCGTGGTACTGGTCGACACCCTGCTCGACGAACATCCGACAGACCCGCACTTCTCGGGTCTTCGCTGCCTCCACGCCCTGACGAATGACGAGCGGCTGCAGACATCCCTGGCGGCGACCCGGGCCGAGGCCCGCTGGCCTCACGACATTCCCGTCTTCATCGTGCATGGCCAGCACGATGGACTGATCCCCGCGGTCTTCTCGTCGCGGCCCTATGTCGACCGGGCTCGGGCCAACGGGATGACGGTCGACTATCGGGAGATCGCCGGTGGCCAGCATTTCGATGCCTTTCTGAACGTTCTGCCGGGGGAACACGACTGGGTTCCGATCCTTCCGCACGGATGGGCGGCGCTGGATCGGGCCTGGTCGGCGCTGCAACAGGAAGGATCCGGCCAGTAGCCGGCGAGAAAATCGGACAGCTCAGCGCAGGATGCCGTTGATCACTGAACGAAGCGCCAGCGGCCGGATCGGCTTGTGCAGGAACTGACAGCGGGCGGCCTGGGCGGCCTGGCGGACTTCGGAGGCATGATCGGCACTGATCATGATCGCGGGTATGACATGCCCTTCCTCGGACAGAGTCTGATACAGATCCAGTCCGGTCATCCCCTGGTTCAGGTGATAGTCGAGGATGAGTAGATCGAATTCGCATGAATCGACGCAGCACCGGGCATCCTCGAGATCGCAAGCCAACCGCACCTCGAAGCCCCATCCGGTGATCAGGGCAGACAGCGACTCCCGCATTCCGGCATCGTTGTCGACAACCAGGACATGTCCTCGCTGTACGACATCGGCCGGGTTCGATTCGGTTGGCGTGCGCTGTTGTGCCGGGACCCGGGGCACGGTCACACCGAACAGGGTCGGACCACCGGCTTTGGACTCCAACCTCAGCGGATGATCGAGCAGTCGGGCCATGCGTTCGGCAATCGCCAGGCCCAGACCCAGTCCGGGCGAGCCGTGATCGGACTCCAGGCGCCGGAACTCCTCGAAGATCACCGCGCGATCCTCGAGCGTGATGCCCGGCCCCGTATCCCAGACGCCGATCAGCACCTGCCCCCCCTTTCGTCTGACGCCCATCACGATGCGACCGGTCCCGGTATAGCGCACGGCGTTGGAGAGGAAATTCTGCAGGATGCGACGCAGGAGCTGCGGATCGGTTTCAACCCAGACCGTGGTCGGGATGGTCCTGAGCGTCAGTTTTCTTTCGGCCGCCAGCAGCCGGAATTCTCCGTCGAGCTGGTCGAATACTTCGGACAATGGAAATCGCGTCACCCTTGGCTGCAGGCCGCCGGCGTCAAGGCGGGAGATATCAAGCAGACTCTCGATCAGCCCCTCGGTGGCGCTGAGAGCGCCCGAAATCTGGGCCAGAGCCTGCCGGCTCGGATGTTCCCCGAGCCTGGCGCTGACCGAATGGGTCAGTAGCTGGGCGGCATTCAGGGGCTGAACCAGGTCGTGGCTGACCGCCGCCAGAAATCGAGTCTTGGCCTCGGAGGCTGTCTCCGCGTCAAGCTTGGCGTTCTCCAGTTCGCGGGTCCGATCAATGACCCGCTGCTCGAGGGTCTCATTGATGCGACGCAATTCCTCAGCGGTAGTGCGGAACTCGGTCACGTCGGTAAAGGTTGCCACGAATCCCCCGCCCGGCATGGGGTTGCCCCGGATCTCGATGATCCGACCGTCCGGCCAGCGCCGCTCGACCAGATGGCGAGACCCCTGGCGCTTGAAGCTCAGCCGTCGTTCGATCTCATGCGCCGTATCACCTCTCGTCTCCATCAGGCCCTGGTCTGCGTTGTGGCGCAGAAGATCGGCCACCGGGCGCCCGACACGGATCAGCTCGGGCGGATAGTCGAACAGCTCCAGATAAGCTGAATTCCAGGCGACCAGCCGCATGTCCTGGTCGACCACACACACACCCTGGCTCATGTTTTCCAGAGCGCCCGAGAGCACGCCACTGGAAAAACGCGCCTGGCGGGTCGCGGCACCGACCATATCGGCCACTTCTTCCAGCGGCGCAGGAGTTCGCCGTCGCGCTGCCTCCAGCAACAATCGCGCCGAAGCTGACCCCACGACCGCGGCCAGTTCCTGTTCAAGGGCCTGCTCCAGAACGAGTGGGTCATCCTTGCCTTGGAGCAATTGACTGGCCCGGTCGGGCGGCAGGAAGCGATTGGCAAGCCGTGCCAGCACGGCACGCTCGAGCGGGTCGCCTGAATCGGCCCTCGAACCACCCGCCCCTCGCTCGGGCTGGCGTGTCCCGGCCAGTGCGGTCACAACGATATTGATTGCCAGCGAAATCCAGACCCCTCTGGCCAAGGGGTCCCAGTCGCTCAAGCCAAGCAGTCCCCGGGGAGACAACCACGCCCAGCCCCATGGCCCTTCGCTCAGCCACAGCGGCGAGGTATCGGTGAACAGCAAGGGCAGGACCAGGACATAGGCCCAGACCGCAACACCGGCCAACAGACCGGTCATAACGGCACCGGCCCGCAGGCCGGGCCAATAGACGGCCAGAACCACCGCTGGCCCAAGCTGCGCCAGCCCCGAGAACGACAATGCCCCGAGATCGGCCAGGGCTTCGGATGAACCGACCTGGCGATGGTAGATGTAGGCCAGGATCATCACCGCCACGATTCCCAGACGGCGTTGCAGGCGCACCCAGCCCAGAGGTCTTCCTTCGACGCGCGTCAGCTGCAGGGCGACAGGCGTCAGCCAGTGGTTGCCCATCATGATCGACAGCGTCAGGCTGGCCAGGATCACCATGCCGGTGGCGGCGCTCAAACCACCGAGGAAAGCAAAGAGCGCCAGCCCGGTCTGTCCATCGGCCAGCGGCAGCATCAGAACATACAGGTCCGGGGCGATGGCCTGATTGGCGAACAGCTCGCGTCCGGCCCGGGCCAGCGGAACGATCGGCAGGGCAATGAGCACAAGAAACAGCGGGAAGAGCCAGCGCGCGACATTCAGCTGACGTCGCTCGCGACATTCGACCAGGGTGATATGGAACTGATGCGGCAGGGTGAACATGGCCAGCACGCCGAGCAGCATCAGGACCGTGAAGCTGTCCATTCCGGAGAATTGCAGCGGCTCGGTTTCGGCAAACAGCGCCGCCGGTCGGTCATACAGCCCCCAGAGAACGAATCCCCCCAGGGCCAGCATGGCTCCGAGCTTGAGCAGCGACTCGAAGCCCATCGCCGCGACCAGCCCGGGATTGTGGTCCTTGACCGAGGCACTTCGCGTGCCGAAAAGTACCGCAAAGATCGCCATGAAGATCGCGACATAGAACACCGAGTCGGTGATGGCCGACGCTGTTTCCACCCCGCTCTGGCGGGCTGTCAGCGCCTCGACGCTCATCGCCACCGCCTTGAGCTGCAGCGAGATATAGGGAACGATGCCGATCACGGCAACTCCGGTAATCACCGCGGCCAGGCTTGATGACTTGCCGAAGCGTGAGGCAACGAAGTCGGCGATGCTGGTCGAGTTTTCCGCCTTGCTCAATTCGACCAGGCGGCGGAGAAAACCGAACCCGAAGACGAAGATCAGGATCGTACCGACGAAGGTCGGAGGAATGGGCCAGCCGTACTGGATCGTCTGGGTGGTCACACCGTAGAAGGTCCAGGCCGTGCAGTAGACCGCCAGGGAAAGCGCGTAGATGACCGGCCAGACGCGGGTCAGGCGAGAATGAAAACGTTCGCCCAGGACCGCTACCAGAAACAGCAGGCCCAGCCATGCCACGCCGGCCAGGGCCACAGCGCTGGTGCTCAGGCCGGTCATTCTTTCCGATGGCGGGATTGCATGAATGCAGTATAGGGAGTCAACAAAAAAATCCCCACCCAAAGCTGGGTGGGGAATCGATCATCTCAATGCGATCTGATCGGAGGGGAGAGCACTTCAGAAATTGACTGTCGCCGTCAGGGTGACTGTCCGGGGCGGACCGTAGAAGGCGTTCATCACACCCTCCAGCCCCAGAGTCGAGGTACTGCCGTCGGGGGTGGCGAACACATAACCCGCCGTCTTGTACTGCTTGTCCGAGAGGTTTCTGCCGTGCAGCCCGATCTCGTAACGACCACTGTCCGGCTTCCAGACGATGTGGGCGTCATACAGCGAGTAGGCTGACTGATCAAGAAACTGGGACGGAATCTCGAACTGATTTGTCTTCGAGCGATACGACCAGGCACCGATGAAGGACAGCTCACCATCGGCACCGAACAGATTGACCGGGAGGCCGTAGTTCAGGCTGACATGCGCCGTGCGCTCCGGGGTGTTCTGGATGCGACGCTGATCGGCGACATCCTCCAGCGCGGTCGAGCCCGTTGCCGGATCGCTGACTGCAGTCACGAACTCATCGTATTCTGCGTCGATGTAGCCCAGGGCGATATTGGCAAACAGCGCATCACCATCGGTGGCCATGTCATAGGCGATCATTCCGTTCAACTCGAACTCGATCCCCTGGACCGTCGCCTTGCCTGCATTGGTCGTGACACCGGCAAAGGTGTCGAACACGCCATCACCATCGGTATCGACGCCGATCGAGCCTGGCACCTGGATGTCGGTGTAGTCGGAATAGAACGCGGCCAGCGAGGTGTTGATGCGACCGCCTGCAAAGCGCGACTTGAGGCCGATTTCGTAGCTGTCGACCGTTTCCGGTTCGAAACGCATGAAGTCAAAGACCTCGCTCTCATCGACCACGCCATCGCCGTTGAGGTCGGGTGCAGCGGTCGTCAGACCGCGCGGATCGAAGCTGCCGCCCTTGAAGCCCTGGCTGTATGACACATAAACATTGTGGTCATCATTGGGCTGAAACGACAGGCTGGCCCGGGGTGTGAACTCGGTGAATTTCTCCGAGCCGTTGAAATCCGAGGTCGTAGCAACCACCACCGGATCGCCGCCGAAGAAGCTCGACGCGCCCAGCAGGGTCTGGCGCAGTACGCGTGAACTGCGCTCGTCGCTGGTATAGCGACCACCGAGTGACAGCTCGAAGTTGCGACCCAGATCGAAGCTGACATCGGCAAAAACCGACCAGGTCTCCGTGTCGACATCACCCGAAGTAAAGGCGTTCAGGCCCGGCAGTCCCAGCAGGTCACCGGTGGTGAACAGACGCACATCGAAGGGGCCGAAGGCGTTGGCGTCCAGATAATAGAATCCCATGACACCCGCCATGCGGTCGGTGGTGAAGTTGAGCTGGAATTCCTGGCTGAACTGTTCGTTGTCATAGATCGCGGCAACATCCAGGTCGACTGGAGGAAGCGCGTCGAAGTCGATCTGGGTGGTGGTGTCGTCTTCGCGATAGGCGGTGATCGACTTGAAGGTCCAGTTGGGCGAGATGTAGTACTCGGCCAGCAGGGATCCACCCATCGCACTGGTTTCGTTCTTGCCGGTCATGCCGCCGCGAGAGTCGTAGACATCGTCGAGGACGGGAGCGCCGCTGAACAGGCCGGGAATCAGACGATGCCCACCCAGGGGATTGGAGTCATCCTCATACCCGTCGACGGCCAGCCGGAAGAACCAGTTGTCGCTGGGCTCCCACTCCGCACTGAAGCGCCATGCCATGACGTCCTTGTTGTAGTTATCGGCACCTGTGGTCAGATTGGTTCCGAAACCATCCCGGTTGATGCTGGCCAGAGCCGCGCCCACCCTGAACGTGTCGGAGACCGGGGTCGACCCACTGAGAATGAAATCGCGCTGGGAAAAACTGCCCACCGAGGCCCGAATCTGCGCTGTGGCCTCATTGTCGATGCGCCGGGTTACATATTTGACCGCACCACCGATGGTGTTTCTACCGTAGAGGGTACCTTGCGGGCCTCTGAGCACCTCGATCCGTTCGACATCGTAGATATCGAGGACGGCGGCCTGCGGACGATTCAGATACACATCATCGATGTAGATGCCCACGCCGGCCTCGAAGCCGGCTACCGGATCCTGCTGGCCGATGCCGCGAATGAAGGCAGTCAGCGTATTGTTCGTGCCGCGTGAAATTTCCAGCGTGGTATTGGGCGCGATCTGCTGCAGGTAGGTAATGTCCTGCGCGCCGACATCCTGCAAGGCCTCGCCGCTGACGGCAGTCAGTGCAATCGGAACATTGAGCTGGTTCTCTTCGCGGCGACGGGCGGTGACGGTGATCGTGTCGGTGACCTCCTCGTTGCCGTCCTCATCGCTGCGGTCCTGGTCGGGCTGCTGCGCCGAAGCGCCCAGGGCTACCGCCATGGCAAGCGTCAAGGTCGACAGTTTCAATCCTGCGTGTTTCATGGGACTTCGCCCTCCAAGATGGGGTGTTCGTTGGAATAAGGTCTGATGTTGGCGGCAGAGTAGCCCAGGCACGGCAGATGACGACACTGGACCTTGGTACAGTTATCAAACCGGTCGCCCGAGCTGAAGATTCGCTCCAAACCAGGGCCTTGGACGCGTGACATTCGCCCACCCTCTCACCACAACCCCTAAGGAGTCGTCATGCTGAGTGTCATCGGGCTTGTGATCGGACTTGCCCTGCTGATCATGCTGACCATGCGGGGTATGAGCCTGTTCGTGGCAACGCCCCTGTGTGCACTTGTGGTCGCGCTCACTGCCGGAGTTCCGCTGCTGCCCCCTCTGGCGGACGCCGACGGCGTCAATCTGGTGACCCAGTATATGAATGGCTTCACCGGTTTCATCGCCTCGTGGTTCTTCATCTTTCTGTTCGGATCGCTGTTCGGCAAGCTGATGGAATCCTCCGGCGGCGCCGACAGCGTGTCGCACTGGATCATTACCCGTCTCGGCACAAATCGCGCAGCACTGGCCGTGGTCATCGCCTGCGCCATCCTGACCTACGGCGGTGTCTCCCTGTTCGTGGTCGCCTTCTCCGTTTATCCGATGGCGCTGGCATTGTTTCGAGAGGCCAATCTGCCCCGCCGCTTCATTCCCGCGACCATGGCGTTCGGCTCAGTGACTTTCACCATGACCTCGGCCGGATCGCCCGAGATCCAGAACTGGATCCCGATCGAGTTCCTGGGCACCTCGCCGCTGGCCGCCTGGCAGGCCAGCCTGATCGTCGCGATATTCATGGCCACCAGCGGGTATTTATGGCTGCGCTGGATGCTCGACCGCGCGGTGGCCCGCGGCGAGCTGTTCGAAGAACGGGCCGATGACCCCGAGGGCGGCCGTGGTGATCTGCCCAACCCCTGGGTGTCGATGATTCCGCTGCTTCTGGTCCTCGGCATTTCATTCACCACCCATGACCAGCTCGGCACCTCCGCCCTGATCGTGGCACTCCTGGCCGGCTGCATCGGTGCGGTCCTGATCAACCCGAGGCACCTGCATGCTCCCGGCCTGGCCCTGAGCGAGGGCGGCACCGGCGCACTGGTCGCCATCGGCAACACGGCAGCAGTCGTCGGCTTCGGAACGGTTGCCAAGGTCTCACCGGCCTTCGATTCGGCCGTCGCCTGGGTCACATCGATGCCCGGCTCGGGCCTGGCTTCGGCCGCCGTCGCGGTCTCGGCCATAGCAGCGATGACTGGCTCCGCCTCGGGCGGCCAGGCAATCGCCCTGCCGATCCTGGGTCCGCATTATCTCGACCAGGGCGTCGATCCCGACCAGCTTCATCGAGTGGTCGCGATTTCCTCCGGCGCTCTGGACTCCCTGCCCCACAACGGCTATGTCGTGACCACGATTCGGGCCATCTGCAAGGAAACCCATGCCGCCGCCTATGCGCCGATGGGTGCCCTGACCGTGGTCGTACCGCTGGTCGGACTCCTGCTGTGCCTGGGGCTGTTCGCACTCGGCTTCTGACCCGCCAGAAGCGTCGCTAGTGGGCCACAATCGCTGGCTCAGGATGATCGGGGAGATCATGGAGCTGTTAAGCTCAGCACTTTCCTGGATCCTGGTCATGACCAGCAGGGTGATTTCTTGCATCACGCGCCAACTGCTCTTCTATCAGCATCACCCTTCCCTTGGTTACCGGACCTCACGCCATGAGCAAGCGCGTACTGATCCTGGGGGGAAACGGATTTGTCGGTCGTCACGCGGTGGCTGCCCTGCTCGCTCGCAAACCCGCCCGCCTGGTCATTGGAACGCGCGCAAGCGCACCAAGAGCTGACGGCCTTGAAGAGACCACGATCAACCTTCATCAGCGCTTGCGCATCGCGGACTGGCGCCAAACCGCCGAAGAATTCGATGTCATTGTCAACTGTGTGGGCATTCTTCGACCCGTCGGCCAGGCCACCTATGATCGAGTTCATCATCTGGCTCCGAAAGCGATCGCCGGAGCCTGCAAACAATCCGGAGCGACATTCATTCATGTCTCGGCCCTCGCCTTGCAGTCGAAGTACAAAAGTCGATTCCTGACCTCCAAACAAGCCGGTGAGGCCGCGATCTCGGGATCCGGCTGCCAGTGGATGATCGTTCGGCCTTCATTACTCGACGGAGAGGGCGGGTTTGGTGCCACCTGGCTGCGCGGCGTTTCTCGTCTGCCCTTGTTTGCGGTACCGATGGACGCCGGCGGCCGAATCGCTGCATTGACCGCCACTGACCTCGGCGAAGCCCTGGCGACACTCTGCCTGACGCCACCGGAAGATCGCCAAACGAATCAGGCCAGAACCTTTGAATTCGGCGGTCTGGAAGCCTTTCCATTCAAGGACTATGTACTTGGCTTGCGCCGACGCTACACCCGCAGACCGGCACTCGCAATTCCGATACCGGGACTGCTGGCGCGTCTTGGCGCACATCTCTGTGATCTGTTCCACTTCAGTCCGTTTTCCTTCGGCCATTGGGAACTGCTCAGAAATGACAATGTCCCCGGACCCAATCGTCTGCCGGAAATACTGGGTAGAGCACCCATGCATGTCATCAATTCATGATCAATTCATGAGTCGAAGACTCACGAAGACCGACAAAGGCAAACCGAAAGCAGCCCATCGGTGACCATTCGGGTCGATGACGCCAGTCCGCGGCCGACCTTCTTCGTCGGTCGG
>CAYTQT010000011.1:0-72058 GCA_964439915.1 uncultured Wenzhouxiangella sp.
TCTGCCCCTGAGCGGCTCAAAGCTTTAAAATCAGCGAAATCCCCAGAATTCAATCTTTCATGAAACTGAACACAATCAAAGCGGTAATTACCGGCGGCGTTTCGGGCCTGGGCTTTGCCGTGGCCGAGAAGTTCGTGGCCGAGGGCGGCAGGGTGGCTCTGCTCGACGTCAACGAAGACAAGGCGGCCGCCGCCGTCGAGGCGCTCGGCGAGGACAAGGCCCGGTTTTTCAAGATCGATGTCACCCAGGAAGCCCAGGCCGTCGAGGTCATCGGGCAGGCCCGGGACTGGCTGGGCGGACTGAACGTCGCCATGAACTGCGCCGGCATTCTTGGTGCTGGTCGGGTACTCGGACGCGAGACACCAATGCCGCTGGATACCTTTGCCAGCACGGTGATGGTCAATCTGGTCGGCAGCTTCAATATCGCCAAGGCCGCAGCGGCGGTCATGGCCGAAAACGAGCCGGGCGAAGACGGCGAGCGTGGGGTCATCATCAACACCGCGTCGATCGCGGCCTTCGAGGGCCAGATCGGTCAGGCGGCCTATGCTGCCTCCAAGGGCGGTGTGGTCGGAATGACCCTGCCGATGGCGCGCGAATTCACCCGCATCGGGGTGCGCGTGATGACTATCGCCCCGGGCGTTTTCCACACACCCATGGTCGATATCATGCCCGAACAGGTCCAGCAGTCCCTGGGCGAATCGATACCATTCCCGAAACGTCTGGGTCAGAGCTCGGAATTCGCCGACCTGGCCGCGCATATTGTCGAAAACCGCTATTTCAACGGCACGACCATTCGCCTGGACGGCGCCGTTCGCCTGGAGCCCAAATAGGATTATTGGAAATGGAAACCTTTGCTGCGATCGAAGAATTCGTCCGTGATCACTGGGATGTCGTATTGGAAGAACCCTTCATGCTGGGTCTTGAAGTACCGGTCGGTGATTCTGGCCGACGGCAGAGCGTGTTCCTGGCCGAGCTCAAGAATCAGGATGGCCGGCGTTTCCTGCGCATCGAAACACCGGTGGCCCCGCTGGCCGAACACAGTCCCGAAAAATGTCTGCGCGTCAATCTGATGCTGCGCACCGGCTACCTTGCGGTCGGTGACCTGGAGGGGGTGCCCTTCATCAAGCTGTGTGAGAACATGCTCTACAGCCCGACCCTGTCGGAACAGCTTGACTACATGATCGAACACGTCGCCGATCTGGGTGACAAGATGGAGGTCACGCTCAACAAGGGCGGCGACTGGTTCTGAATTCGACCTTGATATAGGAGAAGAACGATGCAAGCACTGCAAGACTGGTTCACCAATCTGAGCATGAGCGAGATCCTCGCCTTCGTCTGGCAGTTCGTCGCCGCGCTGCTGATCTTCGTCATCGGCCGCTGGATCGCCAAAGCGATCATCAGCATGATGCGCAAGGCGATGACCAGAAAGCAGCTCGACGAGATCCTGATCAACTTCCTGGCCAACATCATTTATGTCTTTCTGCTGCTTTCGGTCGTTCTGATCGCGGTCAGCTATCTGGGCATTGCCGTCACGCCGCTGATCGCCGTTCTCGGTGGTGCCGCGCTGGCCGTCGGCCTGGCGCTGCAGAGCTCGCTGAGCAACTTCGCATCAGGGCTGATGCTGGTCGGGTTCCGACCCTTCAGCAAGGGCAACTTCGTCGAAGCCGGCGGGGTTTCCGGCACGGTCAGTTCGGTCGGTATTTTCCAGACCCAGCTGACCACGCCGGACAATCGTCATGTGATCGTTCCCAACAGTGAAATCACATCCCAGCCGATCACGAATTACTCTGCCTTCGACACCCGCCGCATCGACCTGATGATCGGCGTGGCCTACGACGACGACCTCAAGTCCGCCCAGGCGGTGATGAAAAAGGTGATCGAGGACCACGAAAAGGTGCTCGAAGACCCGGCACCGGTGGTCATGATGATGGAACTGGCCGATTCCAGCGTGAACTTCGCCGTTCGCCCCTGGGTCAAGACTGAAGACTACTGGGGTGTTCGCAGCGAACTGCTGGAATCACTGAAGAGCGAACTGGAAGCCGCCGGCTGCTCCATCCCCTATCCGCAGCGCGACGTGCACCTGTTCAAGACCAGCGACGATTGATTTCTCATGGCCGCGGGCAGGACGCCCGCGGCCGGTCCTGTGTCGGTGGCCGGATCGCCAGCCACCTTCTTTGCCACAGTCGTCCTGCAGTTTCTGCTCGTCCGCCCTGACTGCCAGAACACGCCTTCGCCCACCGCTGGCAAGGAATGCCGAGAGAATTGCTGAACCAATTCATCGACGCTCCACGCTGAAAGGATTGAAACCACAATTCATCAGCGAGGGTTTTTCCTATGTTCAGCAAGATCCGAACCATCTCGACCCTGCTACTGATCCTGGCCGCCGGCACGATGCAGGCTTCGAACGGCCCAGGTACCGAAAGCAGGATGCAGTACCACCAGGTCATGGACAGACAGCACGGCATGGTGCAGTCCGTTTTCCCCTACCCCGCCGACTGGCGCTTTCACGGCGAAAACGCGACAGTCTATGGCTCAGCACCAGGCGGGATCACGCTGTATCCATCGGACACTCAGATATTTCTCTGGTCCAATGATCCGATGATGCGCCAGACGGCCTGGCAGATGGGCAAGCAGGTGATGGCACCCTTGCCGATGAATCAGGTGCTTCAGCAGTTGATTGTGCCGTCGGCACAGAGCCAGGGAAATCGTCTGGTCAGGCAGTTTCCGATACCTGCGATCAGTAGCTTCTGGCAGCGCTTCGTTGCCGGCATGCCGCAGGACGGAAGACAGCGTCAGGTCGAGGCGCTGGGCACCGAGTGGACCGATGGCCGCGGACAACGCACATTCGTTGCCATTGTCAAGGTGCTCTCCAGCGATCGGCAGTCGATCGGCTGGCATCTGGTGACCCAGAGCCTGACCGCGCCGGAGGCACAGTTCGAGCGTGCCTTGTCCGACTATCTCTATGCCATCGGCAATGGTCAGATCAATCCGAACTGGCAGGCGGTCATGAACAACCAGCATGTCGACTTCCAGCGTCGTAACGACAGATTCTGGGCCGAAGCCTCGGCGAACAGCCGCGCCGCCCACCATCAGCGCATGGCGGCGATCAACAGCGCCGGACAGACCGCACGCAACGTCGGCAACACCTACAGCGAGATTCTCGACATCAGCCACGCCGGCTATCTCGATCGCGATGCGATTCAATCAGGTGGTCACCACTCGACCATCAATCAGATCTCCGGTCACGCCATCATCGGCAACCATGAAACCGGTGAGCACTACCGGGTCGAGGACGGCCACCGCCACTACTGGGTGAACGCCGACGCGCGCTACATCGCAACGGACAATCCGCTGTTCGACCCGCGTATGGACCCACGGATCGGCCAGGAGAACTGGACGCGCTTCGTCAGGGAATGACTGCGATCAGGGTCAGAGTGACGTCCTCCGCCAGCTGCGGAAGACGTCTGCTGACTGGTGGCTGCAACCCGGCACTGCTCGATAGCGACGCGCGGCGACGATCAGCGAGCTACTCCTGGTCCTCGCCGCGATAGGTCTTGATGATGTAGCCGCCGGATTTTTCGTCGTGCTGCAGTTCGAGCAGGCCGGCTTTCTGCATTTCCTGCAGCAGATGATTGAAGCTCTTGAAGCCGTGGTAGGACTCGCTGAAACCCGGCTTGCGACGCTTGAGCGCCTGCTTGACCATCGAACCCCAGACCTTCTCTTCGGCATCACGATCGCCGAACAGCGCCTCGGTAGTTTCCAGCACCAGATCGAAACCTTCCTGGGCCTTGTCATCAACTTCCGGCGCCTTGCTCTGGGTCTTGTCGTCAGGAGCCGACTTGCGAGTCTTCTTCTTCCCGGCCTTCTTGCTTCGCGGCGGACTCGATTTGGCTTTCTTGCGGATCAGGTCGTCGTAGAAGATGAATTCGTCGCAGTTGGCCATCAGCAGGTCCGAGGTCGAACTCTTGACGCCCACTCCTATGACGGTCTTGTCATTCTCGCGCAACTTGGACACCAGCGGCGAAAAGTCAGAATCGCCGGAAATCACCACGAAGGTGTCGACATGGCCCTTGGTGTAGCACAGGTCCAGGGCATCAACGACCAATCGGATATCGGCCGAATTCTTGCCCGACATGCGAACATGAGGAATATCGATCAGTTCGAACGCCGCTTCGTGCATCGGGCCCTTGAACTCGCGATAGCGACCCCAGTCGCAGTAGGCCTTGCGCACGACGATATTGCCCTTCAGCAACAGCCGCTCGAGGACCTTCTGGATATCGAAGGCGTCGTAGCGCGCATCGCGCACGCCCAGCGCCACGTTTTCGAAGTCGCAGAACAGGGCGAGATTCTTGATGCTCATGGGTTGCAGTTCCATTCAATGATCAATTTGTTGCTCAGGGTACATGAATGACTCGGTTCAAGTGGGACGGCATGCGAGGGGTTCTTGAAGCAGTAATCCATCGCAAGGCCTCATCGGCCCGACCTCCAGGACGGTGACCATTGATCTTCCCTGCTTGACAGGAGATTCGCGCCGGAATGGCTTGTATCGAATCTGGGTGACAGCTACATTGGCAATTCTGATCGATCTACCGCAGTCACCTCGGCTGCAGTCCTCGGAGGCTTGATGCGAGATCATTGCGTGCAACGTCCCGTCCACATCGTGGCGTGGCCGAAGATCTGGACGACGACTTCGCACCGTCGTCCGTCGAATAGAAAGCTCGCCGCCCTGCCGCTTGCAATCGGCATCGCGCTGGGTATACCGATGGCCGCGCAGGCGTCATTTCCGGCCGAGGTCGATCTGTCGAGCCTGGACGGCAGCAACGGCTTCGTGCTCAACGGGGAAGCGCAGTATGACTTTTCCGGAGTAGCGGTCAGCGCGGCTGGGGATATCAACGGCGACGGCATCGGTGATCTTCTTATCGCCGCCCGTGGTGCCGATCCGAACGGCTCGGGTTCCGGACGCAGCTACGTCGTGTTCGGCTCGGATGGCGCGCTGCCCAATCCGTTCGACCTGTCCACGCTGAACAGCTTGAATGGCTTCTGGCTCAACGGAGAAGCGGTGGATGATCGCTCCGGCAGCTCGGTCAGCGCCGCAGGCGACATCAATGGCGACGGCATCGATGATCTGATTATCGGGGCTCCTTATGCCGATCCGAACGGCAATCGCTCCGGCCGCAGCTACGTCGTGTTCGGCTCGGATGCCGGGCTCGCCAATCCGTTCAACCTTTCTACGCTCAACGGCAGCAATGGCTTCGTGCTCAACGGCGAAGGGGCCTTTGACCGCTCTGGTCGCTCGGTCAGCGCGGCCGGCGATATCAACGGCGACGGCGTCGATGATCTGATCATCGGAGCCGATGGTGCCGACCCGAATGGCAATTACTCCGGTCGCAGCTACGTGGTGTTCGGCTCGGCTTCCGAGCTGCCCAACCCGTTCGACCTGGCCACCCTGAACGGCAGCAACGGCTTTGTGCTCAATGGCGAAGCAGCGGATGACGGCTCGGGTCGTTCGGTCAGTGCGGCCGGGGATATCAACGGCGACGGCATCGATGACCTGATCATCGGGGCTTCGAGTGCCGATCCGAACGGGAGTTACTCCGGCCGCAGTTACGTGGTGTTCGGCTCGGACACCGACCTGCCCAACCCCTTCGAGCTGTCCTCCATCAACGGCACGAATGGCTTCGTGCTCGACGGAGAAGCGGCCGGTGACCAATCGGGTCGATCGATCAGCGCGGCCGGGGATATCAACGGCGACGGCATCGATGATCTGATCATCGGGGCTTTTACTGCCGACCCGAATGGCCCAAGTTCAGGCCGCAGCTACGTGGTGTTCGGCTCGAACAACGGCTTTCCCAACCCCTTCGAACTGTCCTCCCTGAACGACAGCAACGGCATTGTCCTCAACGGAGAAGCGGAAGATGACCTATCGGGTCGCTCGGTCAGCGCGGCCGGCGATATCAACGGCGACGGCATCGATGATCTGATCATCGGGGCCGATGGTGCCGACCCGAACGGCAATTCCTCCGGCCGCAGCTACGTGGTGTTCGGCTCGGACGCCGGGTTGCCCAACCCCTTTGAGCTCAGCAGCCTGAACGGCAGCAACGGCTTCGTGCTCAACGGCGAAGCGGAAGATGACCTATCGGGTCGCTCGGTCAGCGCGGCCGGCGATATCAACGGCGACGGCATCGACGACCTGATCATCGGCGCCTACGGTGCCGACCCGAACGGCGCTGGCTCCGGCCGCAGCTATGTCGTGTTCGGACGCGGCGATGCCGTGTTCAGCGATCGGTTCGAGAGCGAGTAAGGAGCGAGCCCTGACCAACGCGTCACACGGGCTGCATCATTGCAGCGTCGTGCGAACCTCGATCTGGTTGTGCAGGGTCTTGTGCACCGGGCAGCGGTCGGCAATCTCCATCAGCCGGGCGCGCTGCTCCTCGTCCAGGGTACCGTCAAGCTCCAGCTCCCGTTCGATCACGTCGATGTATTTCTTGCCCTCCAGGTCCTCGCCGTGTTCGCGCTGGTGCCGCAGGTGGACGGTCACGGCTTCCAGGTCCCAGCCCTTGCGGTCGGCGTACATTCGAAGCGTCATGCTGGTGCACGCCCCAAGCGAGGCCAGCAGCAGGTCATAGGGCGTGGGCCCGAAGTCGTTGCCGCCCACCTTCGCAGGCTCATCGGCAATCAGGGAATGGCGGGCAGTCTGGATTTCGGTGGTGTATTTCTCTCGGCCCGTGCGAACCGCAACCTGCTTGCGGCGCTCGAGCGACGGCTCCTCCTGCTCGTCGATGTAGCGACTCGCCCAGGCCCCGATGACGGTGCCGGCATAGCGCGAGTCCTCGCTGCGGCTGAGGAGGTGGTCGGCATGATCGAGGGAAATGAAGCTCTTCGGATGGCGCGCCGCTTCATAGAGCGCTCTTGCATTGTCGATACCGACCACCTCATCGACGGGTGAATGCATGATCAGAATCGCCTTGCGCAGTTCCCGCAGGCGGTCCTGGAGTTTGACCGTACGCACATCATCGAGAAACTGCTTCTTGACCGTAAACGGGCGTCCGCCGATGGAGACCTCGCTCACGCCCTCGCTCTCCAGGGTTTCGATATGCTCATCGAAGTGCCGCGCCACGTGGACGGGTTCGGACGGCGTGCCGATGGTGACCACCGCGGTGACGCTGTCGATCCGCCCGGCCGCCATCAGCACGGCCGCGCCTCCCAGGGAATGGCCAATCAGGACCCTCGGCGCCTCGATCATTTCGGCCAGCTTGTCGGCGGCCGCGATCAGGTCCTCGACATTGGACGAGAAATTGGTGTCGGCAAACTCGCCTTCGCTCTCGCCTAAGCCGGTGAAGTCGAAGCGCATGACGGCAAAGCCGGCCGAGGTCAGAGACCGGCTGATGTTGTAGATGGCGGTCAGATTCTTGTTGCAGGTAAAGCAGTGCGCGAACAGGGCGCAGGCCCTGGGCTTGCGATCGGCAGGTAGCGCCAATTGGGCCGAGAGCTGCTCGCCTTCGGCGTTGGTGAAATCGAGCGATTGGCTTCGCATGAGACTGGACTCCGCAAATTGATGTGTGCTGACCCGAGCAGATCCTGACGAGCCGAGAGAGCTTTCATCCTAACCGGCATGACCTGCAGTGCGAAGAGCCTTCCGGTCAGATCCTCGAGGCCAGAAAAGCCTTCAGCCAGACAGCGATCCGCGGCAGCGCACCCTCCAGGCGGTGATCGGCATCGATCAGATGCAACGTGGCCCGGTGATCGCGGGCGAACTTCACGCTGCCCTCCCAGGGACAGATATCGTCGCCCCAGCCGTGCACGATAGTGATCGACGAGCACCTCGGGTCATAGCGTTCGCGAATCACGCCATCGGGGATCCGATCTTCCATGTACAGCGCCGGGGCCATCAGGAACAGACCGGCCACCGGATGAGTCTCGGCCGCGGCCAGTGACACCAGACCGCCCAGTGACGAACCCACCAGCACCGGCGGCTCGGCTTCCTGTTCGATGCGGGCCCGCAGCCGCTCCACCCGACCGTGTGGATCGTCCCGCAGATCGGTGTAGTCAACCGCCGCGACCCCCAGCCCCAGCGCCTCGACCACCGGGGCAAGCACCTGAATCTTGCGGCTCTGCGGGCTGGACAGATGGCCGTGGGAAAAAATCACGCGCATGGGAAAGGTTCAAGGTTCAAGGCAACAGGGCGGAAGGGCTAAGGGCTAAGGACTAAGGACTAAGGGCGATAGGATACTGCACCATCCACCGGAACCGTAAACCGTAAACCGATCCTTTTTTCATCCCAACTCCTCTCGATCCCTGAAATGCTCCAGGGCCTCGGGGTTGGCCAGGGCCGAGGTGTTCTTGACCGCTCGGCCGTGGATGACGTCGCGCACGGCCAGTTCGGTGATCTTGCCGGAGACGGTGCGCGGGATGTCGGGCACGGCCAGGATTACGGCCGGCACGTGGCGCGGGGTGGCGTTGGCACGGATGGTCTTGCGGATGCGGTCGCGGAGTTCGTCGTCCAGGTCGACGCCGTCTCTCAAGCGAACAAACAGGACCACGCGTACGTCGCCGTCGTGGTCCTGGCCGACGCAGATCGACTCGATCACCTCATCGAGCTTTTCGACCTGGCGGTAGATTTCGGCCGTACCGATGCGCACGCCGCCCGGATTGAGCGTCGCGTCCGAGCGGCCGTAGATGATCACGCCGCCCCGTTCGGTCAGGCGGGCGAAATCGCCGTGGCTCCAGATCCCCGGATGGGTCTCGAAGTAGGCCGAGCGGTAGCGCGCGCCGTCGTCGTCGTTCCAGAAGGCAACCGGCATGCACGGAAAGGGCTGGGAGCAGGTCAGCTCGCCGGTCTCGTTGACCACGACCTCGCCGTCGTCGTTGCGGATCTCGACCTTCAGGCCCAGGCCCCGGCACTGCAGCTCACCCTTGTAGACCGGCAGCAGCGGATTGCCCAGGGCAAAGCAGGAGACAATGTCCGTGCCGCCGGAAATCGAGCTCAGCTGGACGTCGGCCTTGATGTCGCGGTAGACGTAGTCGAAGGATTCGGGCAGAAGTGGCGAGCCGGTCGACAGGATGACTTTGAGCGCATCGAGCTTGTGGGTCTCGCGCGGCTTGATGCCCGCCTTGTCGCAGGCCGCGATCCACTTGGCGCTGGTGCCGAAGACCGACACCCCGGCCTCGTCGGCCAGGTCCCAGAGCACGTTCCCATCAGGATGGAAGGGCGAGCCGTCGAACAGCACGATCGTCGAGCCGACCGAGAGCCCTGAGACCAGCCAGTTCCACATCATCCAGCCGCAGGTGGTGAAGTAAAACAGGCGGTCGTCGCGGTGCAGGTCGGTGTGCAGCATCAGCTCTTTCAGATGCTGCAGGAGCGTGCCGCCCTGCCCGTGGACGATGCACTTCGGCACGCCTGTGGTGCCGGAGGAATACAGGATGTAGAGCGGGTGATCGAAGGGCAGCTGGGCGAAGTCGATCTCGGTCGCCGAGGCGTCAGCGAAATCGTCCCACATCACCGCCTTCGGGAGTCCGCTCGGGTTCACCTGCTCGGCCACGTAGGGCGTGACCACGATGCGCTCGATCGAGGGGATCTTTTCGGCCAGTTCCCGGACCCGATCGAGGCAGTCGAAGACCTTGCCGTTGTAGCGGTAGGCGGCGGCGCAGAACAGGACCCTGGGCTCGATCTGGCCGAAACGATCGAGCACCCCCTGGACGCCGAAGTCCGGCGAGCAGGACGACCACACGGCCCCGATCGAATTGGCCGCCAGCATGGCGATCACGGTCTCGGGAATATTGGGCAGATAGCCCGCCACGCGGTCGCCCTCCCCTACGCCCATCGCCCGCAGCGAGGCCGCAACGCCGGCCACGCGCCGGTAGAGCTCGGCGTGGCTGATCTCGCCGTGGACGCCGTCCTCGCCGGCATGAATGATCGCCGGGCGGTCATCTCTGTGCTTGAGAAGGTTCTCGGCAAAGCTCAAACGGGCGTCGGGAAAGAATCGCGTGCCGGGCATGGCCGGCCAGTCCTCGACAAAGCGCTCGCCCCGCGTCTCGGCCACCACCGAGCCGAATTCCCAGACCGCTTTCCAGAAGGCCTCGGGCTGGTCGATAGAAAACTGATAGAGCGAGTCCCAGTCGCGCACACACGGGTCGAGCTGCTGCCCGACGACCTGGATAAAGCGCGCCATATGCGTCGCCACCGCGCGTTCGGGGGACGGTTGCCAGAGGGGTTCGGTCATACAGATACAGTTGGGCCAGATGGGTTTGAACAGCCAGGAAGGGTAACCAATCGAGGCGCCTTCGTCACCTGTACCTAAGTGCGATCTGTCGGCCCCTTGACCACAAGCAATGGCCCTTTGAATCCAGGCTCAGAGCGGCAACGGTCAACTCTCGGCGATTACCCGGTCGGAGTTGCGCATGAACAGGCGGTACAGCACGGGTACCACGAACAGGGTCAGCAGGGCCGACACCGCCAGGCCCCAGACCAGGGTGATGGCGACCGGGCCCCAGAGCAGGGAGCGGCCGCCGAGGCCGACGGCCAGTGACATCAGGCCGGCGATGGTGGTCGCGGTGGTCATCAGGATGGGAATGACGCGGCGGCGGGCGGCGTAGATCGTGGCGTGCAGGGGGCGCATGCCAATGGCCAGTCGCTGGTTGGCCGCGTCGATCAGGACGATGGCTGCGTTCACCGCGATGCCGGCCAGGGCGATGATGCCGTAGAGGGTGTAGAGGCTCAGCGGATTATTCGAGACAAGCAGCCCGAAGACCACGCCGGTGAAGGCCATCGGCACGGTCAGCAGGATCAGCATGGGCTGGAAGTAGCTGCGGAACTGGGTCGCCAGGATCAGGTAAATCAAACCCAGACCGAGAAGGAACAGCACGGCCATGGAATCGAGCGATTCGTTGATGTCGTCGAGCTCGCCGGTGAAATCCAGATCGGTGCCAGGGTAGTCGGCGCGGATCTCTTCCCAGGCCGCCTGGATATCGCGGTTGACCTGGACGGTGTTGGTGATCTCGGGATCGATGTCGGCCTCGACGGTGACCGCGCGACGCAGGTTCCAATGGCGGATATTGCCCGGGGCGCTTCCCGTTTCCATGGTGACCAGGGCACCCAGATTCGTCTCCTGCCCATTCGGCAGGCGAATCGGATCGTCGAGCAGACGAGCCGGGTCGACCAGCGGCTCACGGTCGGCCTTGACTCTGAGTTCGAAGCGATCACCGGCCTCACGGGTAAAGCCAACGACCTCGCCGTCGACGTGCAGGCGCAGCAGCCGTGCCAGCATGGTCGGCG
The DNA here is from genome assembly GCA_964439915.1 of uncultured Wenzhouxiangella sp. Classification (GTDB taxonomy): domain Bacteria; phylum Pseudomonadota; class Gammaproteobacteria; order Xanthomonadales; family Wenzhouxiangellaceae; genus Wenzhouxiangella. The sequence goes on from CAYTQT010000011.1 coordinate 11,273, forward strand.
GCAGACCCAGGCGCGCCAGGGCTTCATGGTCCGGAGTCAGGACCAGCTCGGAGCGGCCCGGCGTGCGATCGTCGCTGATATCGCGCGTGCCGTCGATGCCGGCAACGATCTCGCGCACTCGCTCGACGGCTCGGTTGAGCTCGCCGAAGTCATCGGCGCGGACCTTGACGTTGACCGGCAGCTGCACCGGCGGCCCCCCCGAAAGCTGCAGGAAGGAGATCGAGGCCGCACCCGGAGTCGCCATTACATGCTCGCGCATGCCCTCGACGATTTCATCGACGCGTCGCCCGTTTCTGCCGGAATTCAGCGACACCAGTACCTGTCCGAACTGATCGCCGAAGAGCGGCTCGATATCGGTGAACTGCACGCCGGCCAGGCTGACCACGGCCCTCGCTTCGCCCTCCTCAAGGCGCTCGCGCACGCGCGCCTCGACCCGCTCGACCTGGGTCAGCGTGTCCCCCAGAGCCACATTGCCGGGCATGTCGACCTGAACATAGAACAGGCGGATCGGGTCCTGGGCGAAGAATTCGGTGCGGACCTGACCGCTCAGGACCGCGCCGAGAGCGATCAGGAAAGCGACGGCGGCCCCGGCCAGATACGGGAGCGGTCGCCGAAGCACCTGGACCAGTGCACGCACGTAGCCCCGGCGCACGCCGCGATTGAAACGGACCCGCCAGTGCTTCGGATCCTCGGCCATCGGCCGAGCCTGGCTGTGGATCATCTGGGTCGGCAGAATCCAGAAGGCCTGCAGGAGAGAAATCAACAGGCCGACCGTGACCACGAAGGGGACGACGAACATGAATTTTCCGACGATGCCGGGCAACAGCATCAGCGGCAGGAAAGCGGCGATGGTCGTCAGGACCGAGGCAGTCAGAGGAATGCCGACTTCGCGCAGGGCGCTGATCGCCGCGGTCATGGGTTCCTCGCGCTGGCGCAGGCGATGGACCAGAGCCTCGACCATCACCACCGAGACATCGACGAGCATGCCCAGCACGATCACCACGCCGAGCAGTACGGTGATATTCAGGGTAAATCCGAAGGCGGCGAGGACGGCGAAGGTGCCGGCAACCGAGACCAGCAGACCGCCGGCGACCAGCAGGGCCACGCGGGTGGCCAGAAACAGCCAGCAGACGACCAGCACCAGCAGCAGACCGACGACCGCGTTGTTGCGCATCACATCGATCGCCTCGCGGGTGGCAATCGTCTGATCATCAGCCAGCACCAGCTGCTGCCCGGTATCGGCCAGCACGGGGTTGACCTCGCCGATGTAGTCGTTGAGATCGGCGATCAGATCAAGCGTGTTGGCCCCGGCGCGCTTGTTGATTGACAGCATGATCGCCGGCCGGCCCAGCCAGCTGACTCGCTCTTCGGGGATGCTGGTGCCGATCTGCAGGCGGGCGACCTCATCGAAGCCGACCACCCCGCCGTCGGGCGTGCTCAGATTCATCTGGGCCAGACGGGCCGGATCGATGAAGCGACCCTCGGAGCGAACCAGCCACTGGCCGCGGTCGGTACGCAGGCGACCGGCGAAGGTGTCCTGGTAGTTGGCCGCACTGGCATCGGCAATATCCATGGCGTTGAGGCCGCGATTGGCCAGTCCGACCGGATCGAACAGCACCTGCAGCTCGGGGTCATCAAGACCCTGGGCCAGGATCGAGTCGGTGGCCGGCAGGCGCTCGAGATCCTGCCGCGTTCGTCGGGCCAACTCTCGCAGGGATTCGTCCTGGGCCTGGCCAACCACCAGCACGATGGCAGTCGGAAATCCGTTCGAGGAGGTCACTTCGAGAATGTTCGGATCGCGCGCTTCCGGCGGCAGCTCGTCGTTGACGATAGCCTGGACTTCGCGCCTGAGATCCGAGACGCGCTTGTCGAAATCGCGCTCGGAGATTTCCTGAAAGCGGATCAGGATGTTCGAGGCGTTCTCGCGGCTGGACGAGACCACGAAGCGTACGTCGCGAATCCGCCCGATCGCCTCTTCAAGGGGATCGGTGACCAGACGCTCGACGTCTTCGGCCGAGGCACCCGGCAGGATCGTGGTCATGTTGATCCAGTTGAAGTTGATCTCCGGATCGCGCTCGCGCGGCATCAGCATGAAGGCCGCCAGGCCCATGACGATGGCCACGGCCATGGTGACGTTGGCCAGCGGATGGTTGGCGTAGATGCGCTCGAACATGGGGACTCGATCGATCCGCGTCAGAGCGCTTCGGCGTCGATGCGTACCGCATCGCCGGGCTGAACCCGGCGCCGACCCACATCGATCAGTAGTGCATCCATCGGCAGGTCGACCTGCACTAGTCGGCCAGCATCGGCCTGTGGCAGGGCCTGCCAGCGCACCGTCGTGGTCGAGCCGACGGTCTGATCCGAGTCGACCAGCAGCACGCCCAGTTCATTGCCGCGCATGACCACGTAATCGGCCGGCAGGACCGGTCGCGGATCGGTCCAGACCACGGTGCCCTGACTGCCCGGTGGCGGCCTGGCGTCGATGAACTCGAAGCGCACTTCGCGCTGCCGGGCTCCGGGAGAGATCAGGGGCGAGACGCGCAGCAACCGCACCGGATAGCGGGTCGCACCGTCGATGAAGTCGACGCGCTCGCTCTGGACCAGACCGTCGATCAGGGCATTGCCGATCCCGCTGCTGACCTCCAGACGTTCGGTCGCGACCAGCTCGACCAGCGGCGTTCCGGGTGCGGCCAGGGTGCCCGCGCTGATCAAACGGGACTGCACGACGGCCTCGTACGGACTCACGACGGTCGTGCGCGACAACATCAGTTCGGCGCGCTGCAGCTCGACCCCGGCCGCGGCGCTTTCGGCGCGGGCCTGGCGCAGCCGGGTTTCGGCCTCCAGCAGCTGATCCTCCGACACGAACTGGTCCGGCGCCAGACGCCGCGCCCGCTCGGCGCGCAGCCGCGCCATGTCCTCGCCGGCGCGGGCCGCTTCCAGCTGAGCCTCGCTGGCCTGCCGGGCCAGCTCGTAGTCGGCCGGGTCCAGCTCGACCAGCACCTGGCCCGCGGTAACGACCTCCCCGACATGTACTGAAACTTCCAGGACTCGCGCCGCCACTTCGGCGGCGACAACGGCCTGATCGAGGCTCTCGACCCGGGCGCTGGCATCTCGCGGCTGGGTCTGGGCCAGGTTTTCGAAGCGGATGACCGTGACGGCCTCGGGCTGCTGTGCCGCGACAGGCGGGCTGAGCCCGGTCGCGATGGCGAGCATGACAAGGATGATGGGGAAACGCATGGCAATCCGGCCGATTGAGAATCGAGCGTCTATTTTACGCCCGCAGGCGTAGTCGGGGAGGTGAGTAAAGTCATGAATCGAGCGCTTCAAGAGCCGCCCGGTCGAGCCGATAGACCGTCCAGCCGTCCATGGGCTTTGCGCCCAGGGATTGATAGAAATCGATCGCGGGCTGATTCCAGTCCAGCACGCTCCACTCCATGCGCCCGTAGTCGCGCTGGCGAGCGATTGCTGCCAGATGCAGCAGCAGGGCCTTGCCGATGCCTGACCCACGAGCCGCCTCGCGCACGAAGAGATCCTCCAGATACAGACCCGGACGACCGGTCCAGGTCGAGAAATTGGTGAAGAACAGAGCAAAACCCAGGGCCTGGCCGTCTCCTTCGGCCAGCACGCATTCGGCGCTCGGCGCCTCGGAAAACAGCGCCCGGGTCAGATCCGAGGATCTCGCGGCAACCTCATCCGGCGCTTTCTCATAGCGCGCAAGATCGTGAATCAGGGCCAGGATGCGCTCCTCGTCCCCGCGTTGCGCTTCTCGAATGATCCAGTCTGTCATCTTGGCCCTCTCCTGATCCGGAATACACACGCTTCGGCACAGCATGCTACACGCACCAGCACATCGGTCCCTGCCCGATCTTGATGATGCCATCGACAGGGGCTGGTAGGATTCGTGTTTCTGGACGATTTGACGATGCCACCGACCACCGAAATGCCCGCCCTCACCCGAAAGCGCAATCGTCTTCCTCTGCCGGTGGCGTTTCTGTATCTGGTCGGCTCAGGAATGGTGTTTGCACAGGTGCCGGAATCGAGTGTGCAAACCGCTCGGCCAGCGTCCGACCAGAAGCCGTCTGTAGAAGCTGCGCCTGCTGAGGAACCTGCTGCGGCGATGAGCGCGCTGACCGGCCAGCTCCGTCTGATCGATGAGAACGGGGATTCCATGGCCGGCGAGGTCGATCTCAGGGAAGCGGTGGTGTATTTCAATCCCGAGCGCCCTGTCGCGGTCGAGCCGCAGGATGAGGAAGTGCTGCTGACCACCGCGCGTCGCCAGTTTGTCCCGCGAGTGGTCGTGGTCGAGGCCGGATCGATCGTCCGCTTTCCGAACGAGGACCCCATTCTGCACAACGTGTTTTCCTCCTCACCCGGCAACCGTTTCGATCTCGGCCTGTACAGCCGAAGCGAGGGCCTGACCCATCGCTTCGGCGAGCCGGGTCTGGTCCGCGTGTTCTGCAACGTCCATTCTCGAATGTCGGCCCACATTGTCGTCGTCGACACGCCCTTCCATATCCGGCCCGATGGCGACGGTCGCTTTCGCTTTGACGCTCTGCCCGCCGGGCCAGGCACCCTGACCGCCTGGCACGAGCGGTCCGATCCACTCCAGATTGCCGTCGAAATCGGCGCCTCCAGTCTCACTCTGGCACCGATCGAACTGCAGGCGACCGTGCGACAGATCGCTCCTCAGCGCGAACGGCTTCGTCGACGGCGCCGATACTGAGGCTACGGCACCGAGAGGCCTGTGCGCTACACTCTGGGCTGAATACAGGATAGGGGCTCGTCATGCGCTCTCTCGCTTCACGCATCGCACTGGTTTCAGTCGGTCTTGTCACCCTGGCGGTGGTCCTTGCGGTCGGCGGCGCCACGCTGATCGGACAACGCGTTGCCGATACCGCGGTCACCGGCTCGCTGTCCACCAGCCAGTCGACCCAACGCTACCTGCAGGAAACGACGGCGCGCGAAGTCGCTCTGACGACCGACCTGCTGGCTGCTGACCCGCATTTCACCGCCTATCTGGTCGAAGCCATTCGCGGCGGTCTGAACGCCGACGCCGGCATCGACACCCGCTCGATCCTTGATCAGGTCGATGCACGCCGCGCCGAGATGGGCTTCGACTTCGCCATGATGCTCGATCAGGATGGCCAGGTGCTGGTTCGAACAGATCGTCCTGTCCGTGGTGAGGAATCGCGGGCGGACCACCCGATGGTGGCCTCGGTGATGGAGGAGCTGATACCGGATTACGGCCCGTGGCGCGAAGGCAATCGGCTCTACAGCGCGGCCGTGGTGCCGGTGACCACCGCCTTCGAACTGGTCGGTTTTCTGGTGACGGGAATGCTGATCGACAGCACCGTCGCCAATCAGATCAAGCAGGTCACGGGCGTCGACATCGCCTTCGTCAGCGCCATCGATCAGGGCAGCGAAGTCATTGCGAGCACGCTGGACAATGACCACAACGTCGAACTTCTGGCCGCCCTGGCAGGGCCTGCTCGAGAAGCGCTTCTCGACGGGCGAGCAATCGAAAGGCTGGATGTCAACATCGACGGCGAAAACTGGGTCGGTCGCGTCGAGCCGATTCTGGATCGAGGTGGATCCGTCCTCGGAGCGGTCATCACCGTGGACTCGCTGGACGCCAAGCTGGCTGGGCATCGCAGCATTCGCAACGCTCTGATCGGCGCCGGAATTGCCGCGATTCTCATTGCTCTCCTGCTCTCTATCGTCGTGGCCCGCCGCATCGCAAGGCCGGTCAGCGCGCTGGCCAGGGTCGCCGACCAGGCCGCGCAGGGCGACTATGAACAGGCGATCGACACGGGCGGCCGTGACGAGGTCGGCACCCTGAGCCGGGCCATCAGCCGCCTGCTGGCCGATCTTCGCGAGCAGAAGGAGATTGCAGGCTACGTGTCGGATCTGTCGCGCCACCTGGAAAGCAGTGACAGCCAGGGTCCTCAGCAGGCACCGGAGGATTCGTCCCTGGTCGAGGCCCCGCCCTCGGGCCCGGCCGTGATCCTGGCTCTGGAATGGGTCGCTGGCGAAAAGGGGGGCGCGGGTTCGACGCTCGAGTCGCTGCAGAGTTGGCTGCCGGCGCTCGAGGCCATCGCACGCAAGAGTGGGGCGAGAATCGCACCCGGTGGAGGGGCTAAGCTGTATCTGATCTTCAGTGCAGGCGAACAGGCCGGGCTGCCGGATGCACTCGGCGAATTGAAAGTTCTGCTTGATCAGCGCAGTGACCCACCAGCCCTGGCGCTGGCCAGCGGGGAGATCGTCAGCTCCGCCCTGAACCTTGGGCCGACCCGGTCCCCGGTCATTACCGGCCGACCGATATTCCACTGCGAGCGGCTGCTCGCCGAGGCAGGACCCCATCGCCTTCTGATCTCACCGACAGCTCACAAGCAGCTGCTCCCGGTCTTGAAGAGATCCGGCGGCGGTGCCGGAATCGTTGAGGGCTTGCGCAGCCAGAAGCGCTTCTACCAGCTCGACCCTTGGCCGCAGAACGATGAGGCAGCGAAAACACTGCCCGTGCAAAGCGAGGCATCCGGCGCCCCGGACCGGCCGATGGCAGTGCGGCCAGGCAGCGTGCTCGGCGACCGCTACGAGATTCTCGAGCCCCTGGGCTCCGGCGCCATGGGCATGGTCTTCAAAGCACGCGACCGCAAGCTCGATGACGTCATTGCCCTGAAGATGCTGTCACCGGCGGTACTGGCCGATCCAGATAACCTGGAGCGGATGAAAACCGAAATCCGGATTGCCAGAAAGATCACCCATCCGAATGTGCTTCGCACCCATGACCTCTGGGAACAGGATGGCCAGCCGATGATCGCGATGGAATACGTCCGCGGAATCGCCCTGAGTCAGCTGCTCGAGCGATCGGGCCGGCTCAAGCTGGCGGCCGGGCTACGGGTCTGCTCGCAGGTTCTCAAAGGCCTGGCAGCGGCGCATCAGGCCGGCGTTCTCCATCGTGACATCAAACCGGCCAATATCATTCTCGACCAGAGCGGCAATGCCCGTCTGATGGACTTCGGTATCTCCCATCCGATCCGGACCGGATCGAACACGGGTTCCGAAGGACCGGCCAAGATCGTCGGAACAGCCAACTACATGGCCCCCGAGATCGTGACCGGCGGAGAAGTCGATGAGCGCAGCGACCTCTACGCCATGGGCGTGATGATGTTCGAAATCTTTACCGGCAGCCTGCCCTATCGCGGTGACACTGCGATGGAGGTCTGCACGGCGCATGTCAAGCAGCCGCCTCCATCGCCATCCGAAAGCTGGGAGGAGATTCCGCACGCGCTGGAGCGGATCATCCTGACCTGCATGGACAAGCACCCTGCCCGGCGCTACGCCAGCGCGGAAGTGCTGTTGAATCAGCTTGTGCAGATACGACGCCAGTCGGCTGCGGCGACGATCGTTACGCAAGGCTAGCTTACCTTTGGGCGATCAGAACAGCCAGCGCCACTCCAGGGTGAGGGTCTGGCCGCTGGTATCGAGCGGCCCGCCCGAGGCCTGAGCGACCGGGCGCCGGCTGTCGAGCCAGAGCAACTCGGCCGCCAGTCGATGGCGATCGCTGAACTGGCGGATCCAGGCCAGGGTCCAGGCCTTGCCGCGATCGTCGAACACGCCCCAGGCCGGATTGCCGATCCTGTCCGCGGCACCAAAGCGATCGTGTCGGATCGACCAGCGCCCGTGATCGCTCGAATAAGAGGCCATCAGATAGGCCGCATGAAAATCGACGTCCACCCAGGGTGAACCGGGAAAGTTCATCCGGGTGTTGCCACGGGTCGCTTCAAAGATCAGCTCGAGCCGTTCACTGACGCCCCAGAATCCACCCAGCAGCCAGAAGCCGGTTCGCCAGGCATACTCGTCGTCGTGCAGTTCGCGGTCACCACGATTATCGACCCAGGCCAGCTGGACATTGACCCGGCTGTCGTGGTCGAAGGCAGCGCGCAGCGCATAGCCGGGCTGACCATCGAGGTCGCGGCCGAAGGCGGTCGTGCGGAAAGGGCGCTGGAACTGCCCGAATGCGCCCTCTGATTCGAGCGAGAATACGGGCGGCAGCGCCAGAGATTCATCGACCAGGCTCAGACGATCATGCATCGTCCAGCCGCGCCAGGCGACCAGCGTTCCAAGCTGGTCATTGCCGCCGAAGACCGTCCCACCCAGGCGCCAGATCGAGCCGGTCGGGGTGAAGAAGCTCTGCTCCAGATCGAGCCCGATCGGGCGGAATTCCTCGGCAAACCACGAGTTGATCGCAGAATAACTCAGGGTGTAGGGCGATCCCCACAGGGGGTCAACGTTTTCCTGCGAGCTGGGAAAGAAGAACAGGCCGGCCCGAGCGCGAAGCTCGCTGCTCGAGCCCACGGCACGCTGATACCCAAGCCAGGCCTCGGTGACACCGATTCCGGGGCCGGGCACGTCGGCATCTTCGAGGCGCGTGGCCGCATGCAGACGTCCGCTCCAGCTGCCGCCGGACTGCCAGTTCAGGCCGATCTGGGCCTCCGGGCGAACAAATCCCTGAAAATCATCATCATTGTCGCCGCCGGCATACAGGCGACCGAATCCACCTTCCGGCCAACCCACCGGGCCATCAGCGACCCCGGCTCGCACACCGATGAACCCTTCCCATTCGAGAGGGCCTTCCTGCGCCGGGACAGTAGAAGAGACAGCTGCCAGACCGAGCAGGGCAAGAAAAAGGCAAGGAGAACGCATCACTCTGACAGCCGCCTGTAGAGGGTAGGGCCACAGAGTTTAATTGAAAATCGCAATCGAAGCCCCGCCCGGGCATGATCCCCGGGCGGGATGATGGATGATATCAGCCGATCGCTTGCTCTAGCTCGGGCACGATCTCGAACAGATCGCCGACCAGGCCGATATCGGCAATCTCGAAGATCGGAGCTTCGCCATCCTTGTTGATGGCAACGATCGTTCCCGCATCCTTGATCCCGGTCAGGTGCTGGATGGCACCCGAAATGCCGATCGCGAAATACAGGTCCGGCGCAATGATCTTGCCGGTCTGGCCGACCTGCAGTTCGTTCGGCACATAGCCTGCGTCAACGGCCGCCCGCGACGCCCCCACCGCCGCGCCCATGGATCTGGCGAGCGAGAAGATGATGGCAAAATTCTCCGACGAGCCCAGCGCCCTTCCGCCCGAAACCACGCGTGGTGCAGAGGCCAGATCGGGGCCTTCACCGTCCGAGCCCTCGACCTTGACGAAGCGGGTATGGCCCGGGTCTTCGGATTGTGCGGCGCGTGACTCGACGGTTGCCGAACCGCCGTCCCCGGCAGCGGCAAAGGAGGCGGTACGAATGGTCGCGACCACCCTGGATTGCTCTGGCACCTTGACCGTCACGATCGCATTCCCGGCATAGATCGGTCGCTTGAAGGTGCGCGCATCGATCACTTCCATGATGTCGGAGACCTGGTTGACGCCGAGCAGCGCGGCTGCTCGCGGCAGCAGATCCTTGCCGAAGGTGGTCGAGGGTGCCAGGACATGCGAGTAGTCGCCTGCAAGCGCGACGATCTCCGGCGCCAGACGGGCTGCAGTCGGGTGAGTAAAACCCTCATCCTCGATGGTCAGCACACGATCCACGCCTTCGATTGCTGCGACCTGTTCAGCCACCGCCGAGGCGGATTCAGCAAATACCACTACGTCGATCCCATCGGCACCCATGGGACGCGCGCCGGTGACGGTCTTGGCCGTGGCCGGATCGAGCGTCTGGCCGTCGTGTTCGGCAATGATCAGAATTCTGGACATCAGAGCAATCCCCGGTTTTTCAGTTCGGTTACCAGTTCAGGAACGGAGTCAACCTTGATACCGCCGCCGCGTTTGGGCGGCGGCTCCCAGGCGACGGTTTCGAGATCGACTGCGTCTTCGATACCCAGATCGTCGATCGCGATGACATCAAGAGGCTTGCGTTTGGCTTTCATGATGTCGGGCAGCTTGACGAATCGCGGCTCGTTCAGGCGAAGATCGGAGGTCATGACGGCGGGCAGGTCGATTTCAAGCGTTTCCAACCCCGCATCGACTTCCCGGGCGATCGTCGCTTTCGACCCTTCGATCTCGACTCTGGATGCAAATGTGGCCTGGGGCCGGTCCCAGAGCGCGGCCAGCATCTGCCCGGTCTGGTTGCAGTCATCGTCGATGGCCTGCTTGCCGAGAAAGAAGATGCCCGGCTCCTCCTTGTCGACCAGGGCCCGAAAGACACGAGCCGCAGTCAAGGGCTGGACGACGGATGCCGCGCTGACCTGAATGGCTCGATCCGCACCCATGGCCAGGGCAGTCCGAAGCTGCTGCTGTACTTCATCACCGCCAATGGACACGGCAATGACTTCATCGGCCTGTCCTTTTTCTCGAATCCGCAGCGCTTCTTCCAGGGCAATCTCATCAAAGGGGTTGATCGACATCTTGACCCCGTCGGTCTCGACGCCACTGCCGTCGGATTTGACTCGCACCCGGACGTTGTAGTCAACCACGCGCTTGATCGCGACCAGTATTTTCATGGAGATTCCTTGCAGTCGTTGGAACGTCTTATCAGGCTTGATATTGTAACGTGCCGAAGGGACGGAAATGGAAAGGGCGCGCCAGTCGACAAGCCGCAGGTCGCGAAGACGCTCGGATGAAGAGAACCCAGCTTTGGAAACGAAAAACACGCCCAATCACCTGATGAACGCTTTGCGTTGTTGCGTTCCAGGCTTCCGGTTTCAGGGTGTTGATTTATTCGCCATGCAGATGATGGCGAAGATTCTGCGCCCTGGAATTCAAGCCTTCAACAGGCCGGCCGCCGCCTGACAGGCGCGGGAGTCGAGCAGAAAGACCCCGTCACCGCCGTGGGTGAACTCCAGCCAGATCAGCTCGACCTGCGGGGCGAGCAGTGCCTGCAGCGCCTCGGCGGCCTCACCGACTTCGCAGATCAGGATGCCGTGCTCGGTCAGGTGCTCGGGCGCCTGAACCAGGAGTCGCCGAACCAGGTCCAACCCGTCAGCGCCGGCCTCCAGTCCGAGACGGGGTTCATGGGCAAACTCTGCCGGCAGCTCCACCATCGAGGCGCTCGGTACGTAGGGCGGGTTACTCAGGATCAGATCGTAGCGACGGTCTGGCACAGCCGAGAGAAGATCGGATTCGAGCACGCTCACCCGATCAGTCAGTCGGTGTCGCGCCACGTTGCGGCGGGCCAGGGCCAGTGCGGGCGGACTGATGTCCAGCGCATCGACTTCGGTGTCCGGATGATGATGGGCCAGCGCGATCGCCAGGCAGCCCGAGCCGGTGCCGACATCGACAGCCCGCCTGAGCTGCCCCCGCGCCAGCCAGGGTTCGAAGCCATCGACAATCAGTTCAGCCAGCGGCGAGCGCGGCACCAGCACCTGATCATTGACCTCGAAAGACAGACCGGCCAGCCAGGCCTCGCCAAGCAGGTAGGCCAGCGGCCGGCGGGTCCGAAGCCTTTCCTCCAGGACCCGATCCAGTGCGGTTCGTTGCAATGGGTCGAGTTCGTGGGTGAAACGACCGGCGTCGAAGTCCGGCGGCCAGCCGAGGACCGAGGAAGCCAGCCAGCAGGCTTCATCGACGGCATTGTCGGTCCCGTGTCCGAACCACAGACCGGCTTGTTCCATCGCCGCGGCCGCGGATCGGACCCAGTCTTCGAGAGTCGGATTGAGAGACGCCATCACACCCACGGTACTGTCATCGAACGGAATATAATAGCGCTATGAGAACTCCGAACCTGCCGTGCCGTCAGCGCGGACGCATTTTTCTGGTCATCCTGGTTGCCGTCGTTGCGGTCGCCTCCGGACTGATCGCCGCCAACCGCTGGATGCAGAGCACAAGTGACTATCAGGCGCTGCAGGCTTTTCCCACGCCGCGAGTCGTCGCCGACTTCGCGCTGGAAACCGCCGCTGGCGAGCCTTTCAGCCTCGAGGATATGGATGGTCGCTGGAATCTCCTGTTCTTCGGCTTCACCAACTGCCCCGACGTCTGCCCGGATACGCTGGCCATGCTGGATCAGTCGATGCAGCAGCTGACCCTGATGCGACGCGAGAAGCTGCCGCAGGTCGTCTTCGTCTCGGTCGACCCCGAGCGCGATCAGGGCGAGTCCCTGGCAGAGTATGTCAGCTGGTTCAACAGCGATTTCGTCGGGGTGACGGGCCCGGAACCCCAGCTCGTCGCCCTGACTCGCCAGCTCGGCGTCGCCTATTTTCGCGAAACACCGGATGAGGACACCGGGTTCTACAATGTCGATCACTCTGCGGCGGTGATCCTGGTCGATCCGGAGGGCCGGCTGTTCGGACGCTTCGCACACCCCCTGGACCCCGCACTGGTGACCGCAGATCTGTTCCAGCTGACCGGCTCGTGAACGCCCAGGCCAGTCTTGCTGTCCGGCTGCTGAGCTGGCCGCAGTATGTCCTGCCCAAACAGCTCCTGACCCGGCTGGCCTGGGCATTGTCGACCTGTCGCTGGCGCTGGCTGAATCAGCCCTTCATGCGGGTCTTCGTTCAGCTGTTCCAGGTCCGGCTCGATGAGGCCGAGAAGAGCGATCCCTCGGACTACGAATGCTTCAACGATTTCTTCACCCGAGCGCTGAAGCCCGATGCCCGCCCGTTGGCCGAGAGCACCCTGATCAGCCCCTGCGACGGGACCATCAGCCAGCTCGGATCGATCAGCAACGGCACTCTGATTCAAGCCAAGGGCCACAGCTACTCGGCGGCCGCCCTGCTCGGCGGAGAGGACTGGGCCGAGACCTTTGCCGACGGCCACTTCGTCACGATCTATCTGGCGCCGAACGACTACCACCGCGTCCATTCGCCCATCGCCGGACGCCTCATCGGCGAACGCCGGATCCCCGGCACGCTGTTCAGCGTGTCGGATGCCACCACGCGAGCCGTTCCGAATCTGTTTACCCGCAACGAGCGCATGGTCGCCATGCTCGAGACCGCACAGGGGCCGGTGGCAGTGGTGATGGTCGCGGCCCTGCTGGTCGCCGGGATCGAGACGGTCTGGGGCGGACCCGAAGAGCGTCGGCCCGGATCGGGCATCGAAACCCGTATACCGTCCGGCGTCGCGCTGGCCCAGGGCGGCGAGCTCGGTCGCTTTCACTGGGGCTCGACGGTCATCGTCCTGACGCCCTCTGGTGCGCCGGACTGGCGTGAATCGCTGAGTGCCGGCCGCCGCATTCGCCTCGGGCAGGCGCTCACCGCCCCATCCCCAGGCTGAAGCATGCAAGCGATTCCTCAATCGAAAGGAACCCAGGCCGCGCACAGCGGATCTCAGCCTGAATGAAATACTGGCCCACAATTGCGCTGATCCTCACGTTTTTTCTGCCGACGCCGGCCCTTGCGCAGGAAGCGGGCTCGCAGGCCGCGTCCGACCGACCGCTCCATCCCTCGCGGCTGGCATCGGAATCGGACCTGGTGGCGCTGATCCAGCTCGAGCGACTGAACTATGAACGTCGACGCGGCTTCCCGGTCGGTGGCCACGCCTGGGTCGACGTGCTGATCCGCTACAAGACAGACCAGCCGATCGATCGGCTTCGGATCGAGGAAACGGGTCTGGGGCCGGATCGCTGCTACTTCCCCGACGTCCCGCTGTGGCAGGAACTGCCGCGCTATCTGGTTTTCCTCCATCGTGCCGGGCGCGGGGATTTCACCGGCCACCGTGGTGGCTGCATGCTCGACGTACTGGTAACCGCCGAGCATCGCTACGCCGTCCGCTGGCCGCAGAATGGACTCACTCTCAACGACGACGAACTCGAGCTGGTCGAGGCCCTGGAATTCATTGGTCCGGGCGCCACAATCGAGGGAGCTGAGCTGACCTCGCTGAGAAAAGAGGCCCTGATGCGAGACTACGCCATGGAAGAGGCCGGGGGAACGGCACTGCGCTATACCCGCGGTATTCCGCTGGAGATATTCCGGGAACAGATCATCGGCAACCAGGCCCTGACCCGGGAGGGTCGGCAGGGCGTCCGGAAAAAGTGAGAGCCGGCCGATAAGCCGGGTTCTGTCGTTGGACAGTCATTCATCTGGGACGACTGTCGCCAGCCGCCTCTAGCAGCCTACCCGGATGCAGCGCGGGCCACGCCATCGCATCCCTATTTGGCCTTGCTTCGAGTGGGGTTTACCGTGCCGTGCCTGTTACCAGCCACGCGGTGCGCTCTTACCGCACCTTTTCACCCTTGCCTGTGAGCTGCCGAAGCAACACCATCGGCGGTCTGTTTTCTGTGGCACTGGCCGTAGACCTTCCCTCGCGAGAAAGCCCCCCAGGCGTTACCTGGCACCCTGCCCTGTGAAGCCCGGACTTTCCTCCACGCGATCGATTGCGCAGCGACTGTCTGGCCGACTCTCGACCGACATTATGCCCGGAATGCTCGATTGAGGAGCCGCTGATCAGTATCGCTGGGTAAAGTAGTCTGTGGTGATCTTGAGCGCCTGCTGCCATTCGGCCATCAGCTCCGGCGTGGCGCGCGGATCATTTTCCTCGACAGCCTGAAGCAGGCTGTTGCGCCAATGCTGATAGAGAACCGGATCGACCGGCGCCCTCCCCGCGCGACTATGCACATTGGCCATCTGGTCCATCGAGCCCTGAACGATGTTCGAGCCGCCGGCAAAGGTCAGGGCGATGCTGATCCCCCGTCTGAGCGCCTTGTTCTGCTTGGCCCAGTCGGTCTCTGCGAACAGATCGGGGATCCGGCCATCGCGACTCTGAAGCAGCTCGTAGAACCGGGTGATGAACCCTTTGCTGCGAAGGCAGCGGCCGTAGCTACCCTGGATGGCTTCTGTATTGAACGACAAGATGGTATCTCCCTTGAGCGCAACTGCCAGCAGGATCACTGGTCACCGGCCATTCAGTCTAAACCCGGCAGGGACAGCCCGACAAGCGATTCCGCTGGTTTTCAGCCCGGTCGCAGAATTCGCAGCCACCACCAGAAGTTGACCAGCCCCATCAGCGAGGCAGAAACATAGGTCAGGGCGGCGGCGGTCAGGATCCGTCGCGCCGGCCAGCGATCTTCTTGCTTGAGGTAACCGCCCTTGACCAGGATCGGCAGAGCGCGCTTGAAGCTTGCATCGAATTCGGTCGGCAGGGTGACGAAATGAATCAGGATCCCCGAGGCCAGGGTCGCCAGGCCGATCAGAAGCAGGCCAAGCCCGGCGGCCGGCAGGCGAAGCAGCAGGAGAACGACCGGCACCAGCCCGATCAGGATCACCCCGATGCGCTGCCAGCGCGTCATCCACTCGACCAGCCGCGTTCGCCAGATCAGGGGTTCGTAGCCATCGGCATGCTGGATGGCATGGCCGACCTCATGGGCGGCGACGGTCACCGCCGTCAGCGAGCGTTGATCGAAGTTGTCCGGGCTGAGCCGGACCACGCGATCGCGCGGGTCATAGTGATCGCCCTGATCCTCGGTGCGCTCGACGCGGACTTCATCGAGCCCCATCTTGTCGAGCAGGTGCCGCGCCAGCTCGCCGCCCGTGCCCGGATAGCGGTCCTGAGGCCGGGAATAGCGACGCATCACCCGTTTGACCCACCATTGGGGACCGAAAATCAGGGCCGCGGCGACCAGAAGAACAATCAGAATCACGATCCGTCTCCGGCCTTCGAGACCCGGCCGCCGGAGCCACCCCGGGCCGCCTCGATCCGTCTCCAGGCATCCTGGCGCCGGATTCCGCTCAGGCGGGCGAGCATCGCTGCCGCTCGCGACGGCGGCAGCGCCTCGGCCAGCTCCAGCACCAGGGCGTCAATGCTGACCGCCTTTTCCGGCGATTCGTTGCCGGCCACGACCACAACCGCCTCGCCGCGCTTTTGATCCGGGCTGCCCTTGATGAATTCCGCAAGCCGACCCAGACCGGCGCGATGAATGGTCTCATGGCGTTTGGTCAATTCGCGGTTCAGGCAGGCCATTCGGTCGGACCCGAGCGTGTCTGCCATGTCGCTTACAATCACCTCCAGATCGCGCGCTGGAACGTAGAAAATCAGCGTGGCCGCCTGCCCGGACAGGTCGGACAGGCGCTTCCTGCGGGCCGCGGATTTCGCCGGGAGGAAACCCTCGAACCAGAACCGGTCCGTCGGCAGACCGGAAGCCGACAGCGCGGCCACGGCGGCACAGGGCCCGGGAACGGTCGACACTCTGAGCCCGGCTGCGTGGACTGCATCGACGAGCCGGAAACCCGGATCCGAGATCAGCGGCGTGCCTGCATCGCTGACCAGGGCCACGCTCTGATCCTGATTCAGAGCGCGGATCAACGATTCGACTCGATCCGCCTCGTTGTGCTCATTGAGGCTGATCAGGCGGCCCCTGATCCGATCGATATCGAGAAGTCGCTGGGTCATTCGAGTGTCTTCGGCGGCAATCAGATCGACATGGGCCAGAATACTGGCAGCGCGAGAAGACAGGTCGGCTCGATGGCCGATCGGTGTGGCCACCACATACAGCACGCCCGCCTCTGGCAGGCAGGATGCATCGGCGATCGGGTCGACTCGGGATTCGGCAGTCATAAGATCAGGATTGTACGCGGGTCATCGTTTATCATCCGTGCTTATGGCAGCGATCCCGATGACCCGTATTCTTGCCGTGCTGATGGCCGCAACCCTGCTCGGTGCCTGCGCGCCGTCGTCGCCGGTCGTTCGCGACAACGGGCGCTCCGATCAGGACTTCGAGCAGGCCGAACGCCTGGACCGATCCGGCGCCCATGCCGAGGCGGCCGTGGCCTGGAGCGAACTGGCCGACGCCGTCGAACTCGAGTCACCGATGCGGGCCGATACCTTCCGTCTGCGAGCCACCGAGGCCTGGCTGAGAGCAGGATCCGCCGATGCCGCGCGAGCGCTGCTCCAATCCCTCGACACCGATCGATTGAGCGACGGCGCCAGGTCACGCTTCGATCTGGCCTTGGCCGAAATCGCTTACATGGACGGAGATCTCGTCGCGGCCCGACTGCGCCTGGCCCAGGCAGCCAATGACCTTCCAGCCGGCCAGATCGATCGATTCGACCTGCTCGACGATCTGATCCAGCGGGCCGAATCCAATCCTGCCCGTGAGGCGTTCAATGAGCTGGAAACCGCGATCTACTCGGATCGCTTCAGCCCTGATCTGGCCCTGGCCCTGCTCATCGACCATCCGCTGGAAAGTCTGCGGGCACTGCAGATCCAGAACCAGCATCGTCCGGAGCTGGCCCCCTGGCTGGACCTGGTCGTCACCTCGAGGGAAGCCCTGCTTGACCCGCCGCGTCTCGATGATGCGCTGCGTGCCTGGCAGGGCCGTCATCGCGCTGTCGGCTATCCGGCCGAGGCCGCGTCGGCCTGGCTGGCGGCGTGGCGCCAGACCCGTCCGATGCCCGGAACGATCATGGTCGCCCTGCCGGGTCGATCGAGAATGCAGGCAGCCAGTCAGGCATTGCGCAACGGGATGATGAGCGCCTGGCTGGGAATGCGTCCCGAGGACCGGCCGGAACTGATCTTTCGTCAGGTCGACGCACAGGAAGATGCGATCCTCGGGCTCTGGTTCGAGGCAAGGGAGCTCGGCGTCGACTATCTGGTCGGCCCGCTGGAGCGCGATCAGGTCGATAGTCTGGTTGCCCTGCCGGACGCCGGCCTGCCGATTCTCCTGCTCAATCACCCCAGCGACCCGCAGCAACTCGAAGCCATGTCCGGAGACATCATCGCTGTCGGACTGATTCCGGAAGAAGAGGCCGAACTGGCCGCCGTTCAGGCCCTGGTTCTCGGCCATCAGCGGGCGTTGGTTCTGGCCCAGTCGAGCGACTGGGGGCGCCGCGTGGCGGATGCCTTTCAGGCCACCTTCGAGCTGGGCGGCGGGCAGATCATGGACCGGGCCGAATACTCTGCGGTCCAACCGGATCACAGCGCGCTGCTCGAAGTCCTGCTGAATCTGGATCGATCGGGGCAGCGCGCCAATGACATCCGCCGGATCGTCGGGCAGGACATCGAATTCGAGCCGCAGCCGCGCACCGACATCGACCTGATCTTTCTTGCCGCCCGGAGCGACGATGCCCGTGCGATCCGACCCCAGCTGCGCTTCCAGAGGGTCGGTGATCTGCCGGTATTTGCCAGCTCTGCGGTGGTCGAGGGCACGCCGGTCGCCGAGCGCGACGGCGATCTCAGCGGTATCACGCTCCCGCTTGCACCCTGGTTCATCGATGACTCTTCCTTCGGTGCCGAGCGTCGCTCAGCCGAGCGACGTTTCGACAACCTGTCCAGCCCGGTGCTCTCCGGCCTCCATGCGCTCGGAGCCGATGCCTTCGATCTGGTCCGCTGGTCGAGCCGGATGCAGCAGGATGAATCGCTTTACCTGGCCGGGCGCACCGGACGTCTTCGACTGCCCGACGGTCGACTGGTCGAACGCGATCTGCCCTTCATCAGGATCGTGGATGGCGAGGCCAGACCGCTGCAATGAGCACCCTGCGTGCGCGCCTTGGGGAGTCGGGTGAACGCGAAGCCGAAACCTTTCTGTGCCGCAATGGCCTGACCCTGGTACAGCGCAACTACCGCTGCCGCGCAGGAGAAATCGATCTGGTCATGCAGGCCGAAGAGCAGGCGGTCAAGCTGCTGGTCTTCGTCGAGGTTCGGCTGCGCGGCGATGGCGCCCATGTGAATGCCCTGGACAGCGTGGACAGAAACAAGCAGCGCAAGCTGATCACTGCAGCTCGCCACTTCCTGATGGACAATCCCCAGTGGTCGGAACATCCCTGCCGCTTCGACGTAGTCGCTCTGGACCCCGCGCGCGATCGACTGATCTGGGTACCCGCTGCCTTCGAGACCTGAAGCCCGCGAAAAAGAGGGAGTACCATTCCGACCGACCCACATCAACGAGCCTGACCGTGCATCGCCGAGGAGATTTCTGACATGCTGATCAAGATCATGATTCGAACGGGCCTGATCTGCCTGATCCTGCTGGGTCTGAGTGGCTGTGCAACGATGGTCGTCGGCTCGGTCGCCGCAACGGGTCTGGCCGTGCACGATCGCCGCAGCTTCGGGACGGTCATCGACGACAACGTCCTGGAGATCCGGGTCAGCGATGCGCTGTTTGGCGATGCGGCTTTTGACCGATCCAGCCGGATACGCGTGGTGGCCTACAACGGTTGGGTGCTGCTGGCAGGCGAGGTGCAGGCACCGCAGCGCGTCGAGCTGGCGACCGAGATGGTCCGCGAGGTCGACGGCGTAATCCGACTGTTCAACGAACTCAGCCCGGAGCCGAAAGCAGGTCTCGGTCGACGTAACTCCGACCGCTGGATGTCGACCCGCGTCAAGACCAGCCTGGGCGGAGTCGATCTGCCGGGCTTCGACGTGACCCGAGTCAAGGTCCTGACCACGCGCGGCGTAGTCTATTTGATGGGACTGGTCAGCCGGGAGGAAGGCAGCGCCGCGGTCGAGGAGGCGCGTCGGGTGCGCGGCGTCGAGCGCGTGGTGTCGATCTTCCAGTACATCGATGAACTGCCGGACGCCGAGGTCGTCGAATGAGCTCGAGCCCGGATGACGACCTGCCGACCCGCCTCGACACCCTGATCCATTCCCCCGGAAACGAGGACGGCGGCGAGGACCCTGACTCGATCGAGCTTGATCTCGGGCAGTTCAGGATTCTCAGGAAGCTCGGCGAAGGCGGCATGGGGCAGGTCTACCTGGCTCGGCAGCTGCACCCGGTCGAGCGCCATGTGGCGCTCAAGCTGATCCTGCGCAGGGTCAAGGACCCGCGCGCACTGGCCCGTTTCGAGATCGAACAGCAGGCCCTGGCCCAGATGAGTCACCCGGCCATCGCCCAGGTCTTCGATGCCGGCACCACACCGTCCGGTTACCCCTATTTCGCGATGGAGTTCGTCGACGGCGAGCCACTGGGCCACTACTGCCATCGCCACCGTCTGTCCCTGTCCGATCGTCTGCAGCTGATGGTTCGAATCTGCCTCGGCGTGCAGCATGCCCACCAGCGCGGCATCATTCATCGAGACCTGAAGCCAGGCAATATCCTGGTGACCACCGTCGACGGCATTCCACGGCCCAAGATCATCGACTTCGGCATTGCCCGCGCCACGGAAAAGGAGACGCCCGATGCGGCAGCCCGCGACGTGGTCGGCACGCCGCAGTACATGAGCCCGGAGCAGTTCAACCTCGACGAGGTCGTGCTCGACCCGAGAAGCGATGTTTACTCGCTCGGGGTGATCCTGCATGAACTGCTGGTCGGCTGCCCGCCGATCGAAGGCGATCGGCTGTCCCGGGTCGACAGCCAGACGCTCAGCCAGGTGTTTGCTGAGCACGATCCGCTGCAGGCTCCGTCGACCCGGATTGGCCGGGATTCGAACACCGACCGAGCCGTGGCGGAGCAGCGTAAGACCAGCATCCGCCGCCTGCGCCAGCGACTCAGGAACGACCTCGACGCCATCACCCTCAAAGCGCTGGCACAGGCACGCGATGACCGCTATCACTCACCGAAAGACCTCGCCGATGACATCGAACGAGCACTCGGCCACTACCCGGTCTCGGCCATGCCAGACACCGCGACCTATCGAATGCGGCGTTTCATCCGGCGCAACAAGCTGGCGGTCGGCAGTGCCAGCGCCATCGTTCTGGCGCTGGTCGCCGGACTGACTGCCGCGACCCTGGGCATGCTCGAAGCCCAGCGTCAGTTCCAGATCGCCGAACAGCGCCAGATCGAACTCGAGCAGGTCACCCGGTTCCAGCAGGCCATGCTGGCCGATCTCGATCCACAGGACATCGGCCTGACCCTTCTCAACAGCCTGCGGGAACAGTATGCGTCCAGCCTCGATGACGCTCGCCAGGAAGACGCGCTCGACGTGCTTGAACAGATCCTCTCCCGGCTCAACGCCACCGACATTGCCCGGCGGGTCATCGACGAGCAGTTGCTGATGCAGGCCCGGGAATCCATCAATGAACAGTTCAGCGATCAGCCGCTGGTCCAGGCCGACCTGCTCGATTCGATCGCCACGGTCTACCTGGCGATCGGGCGACCGGCGCCGGGACTGACGCTCAAGCGCCAGGTGCTCGAGCTTCGCCGGACCCGGCTACCTGCTGACCACATCGACATCCTCAAGGCACGCAACTCCTACGCCAATGCCTATTACGACAACGATCAGCTCGATCGTGCAGAACAGGAACTGCAGTCACTGCTCGACGAGATCGACATCGGAAACCCGGACGCCCTGGGCGTTTATGCCGTTGCCCGCCAGGATCTGGCCATGGTCCTGGTCGATCAGGGCCGCATCGACGAGGCACTCGAGCTGGTCGAGATACAGCCGGATGTTCTCACCATCGCATTTGCTGCTGACCCTGCCCTGCAGATCGAAAGCAACGCCAACGCAGGCTACGTCCTGGCGCGCGCCGGCCGGCTCGAGGAAGCACTGGTCGAATTCCGCAAGGTGCTCGATCAATCGCGTGACCTCAAAGGGCCCGATCATCCCTCGACCCTGCGCGCCATGATCAACGTCGGCGCCGCGCTCGGCGCCCTGGGGCGCTTTACCGAAGCGCTGGAGAACGATACCGAACTGCTTGAACGATTGAGCAGTACCATCGGCCGGCGCCATATCAGCACGCTGCGCGTGATGAGCAACCGGGCCAATAACCTGCGCCGAGTCGGTCGGGAAACCGAAGCGCTGGAACTGTTGCGCGAGGCCCGGGAGATCGGTCATTCCCTTCTCGGGCCGATGAGCCCCGTGACGATGCGAATCCGGCTGAATCTGGGCAGTCTGCTGACGCACCTCGACCAGACCGCAGAAGGACTCGAGATTCTCGATGGAGTCATCGAGGATCGCTCTACCGTGCTCGGCAACGGTCACCCGGAAACTCTGACCGCGATGGAAGTGCGGGTGAGCAATCTGCGCAAACAGGAGCGCTTTGAAGAAGCGCTGATGCTGATCGAACCGGTGATCGAGGGGCGGATCACAGCCTTCGGCCCGGACCATCCGATCGTCGAGAAATCATACTGGCTCAGGGCGCTCCTGCAGCGCGACAGCGGCAGGGTCGATGAGGCGCTGACGGTGCTCAGACCCCATGCCGAGCGCAGCTTCGAACAATCACCGCGCTCGAATGAATCCCTGTCGCAGGCCGTCGAGCTCTATCAGGCCCTGATCATGGCCGGCGAACAGGACGCCGCAGAGCAATGGCGCTCCAGGACCCTGGCCTGGCTGGAGGCCAGCGATCCGGCAGACCTGGACATACCGCAACAGGACATCAGATCCCGATTGCTTGAACTGACCCGGTCATGAACCATTCAGCGGTCAGAAGGACCATGAGCGAATAGACGCCGGCAATCAGATCATCGAGCATGACGCCGAAGCCTCCCTGAACCCGACGGTCCAGCCAGCGGATCGGCCAGGGCTTGAGGATATCGAACACTCGGAAAACCACGAAAGCGGCCAACCACCACGCCCAGTCGAACGGTACATAGACAAGCACCAGCCAGAAGCCGACGAATTCGTCCCAGACCATGCCGCCATGATCGTGTTCGCCCAGGGCCCTGCCGGTGACAGAGCACAGATGAATGCCGAGCGCAAAGGCCAGCAGGATGATCAGCAGTGCCGAACCCGGGGGCAGCTGGACCAGAAAGAGTGCCGGAAGGACAGCAGCCAGAGTCCCGACGGTCCCTGGCGCCCAGGGACTCAGGCCGGTGCCGAAGCCGAACGCCAGAAACCCCGTCGGCGTGGACAGGGCAACGCCGCGGGCTCGTTCAGTTCTTGAAATGGTCCCAGCCATCGCTCCTCATCTCTACCCGTTGTCCGGCTTCGTCGACAATTTCCAGCTCGTCACCTGCAATGATCTCACCGATCACGGTCAGTCTCTGTCCCGCTTCGGCCAACTGCGTGCGCAGGGCTTCGAGCTGGTTCCCGTCCAGCGTGACCAGCAGCTCATAATCACTGCCACCCTCGGCCTGGATGCGATGCCGCTCCTGGGGCGCAGGGATGACATTCAGCAATGCAGGGCTGGACGGAAGCCTGGGCAGATTGATGCGCGCCGCGCAGCCGGAGGCTGCGATCAGCTTGCCAAGATCGGCCAACAGACCGTCGGAGATGTCCATCATCGCATGCACCTTCGGCGCGAGGATCCGGCCGGCCTCGATGCGCGGTGCAGGTCGCTGCCAGCGCTCGAGCAGCGCAGGATCTGCGTCAGCGCCAAGCCGCCAGGCTGCGGCAGCGTCACCCAGACTGCCGGTGACTGCAATCAGATCGCCGATGCGGGCCGCAGATCGCAGCGGTTCGGTTCCGGGGGCGATATCGCCGATGAGCTGGACCCCGATATTGAGTGGCCCACGGGCCAGATTGCCCCCGACCAGGGTCACTCCATGCTCGGCCGAAAGGGCCAGAAAACCGTCAAGAAAGGCGTCCAGCCAGTCTGCATCCGACGCCGGCAGGGTCAGCGCCAGCAGCGCCCAGCGCGGCCTGGCACCCATTGCGGCCAGATCGCTCAGGTTGACGGCAAGCGCCAGATGCCCGATCGCGGCGGCCGGCCAGTCGGGAAGAAAGTGGCGCTCTGGAATCAGGCTGTCGGTCGTGGTGACCAGAAGACGTTCGGGATCGGGCAGGAGCAAGGCAGCATCATCGCCGATGCCGACGACCACGGACCGATCAGCAGGCGTGCGCGCACGAATGCGCTCGATCAGATCAAACTCCGTCGCCGTCACGCCCGGTGTCGCGCTTGAGGTCGCGCTTGTCTTTGGGGTGATCTTTTCGATCGTCTCCAGAATCATTCTGAGAATCGCTCCCGCGATCGACCTGGCGTTCCATGGTCCGTACCTCGCCAGCCAGCTTGTCGAGCACGCCGTTGACGAAGGTATGTGCCTGCTCGGCCCCGAAGCGATGGGCGAGCTCTACGGATTCATCGATCACGACGCGGTAGGGCGTTTCAAGATGATGGATCAATTCACAGGCGCCGATTCTCAGGACCGCGCGTTCCATGTGGTCGACTCCAGCATCGGCTCGAGTGATGAACGGCGCAAGCGCGGCGTCGAGTGCATCCCGATGGTTGACCACTTCGCGGACCAGGGTTTCGAAGTACGCCTGATCGACTCCGTCGAAATTCTGCTCCTCGTCGAACTGGCGGATGATCGATGTCGCCGAGTCATCGTTAAGCTGCCATTGATACAGCGCCTGCAGGGCACGTCGGCGAGCGCGGGAGCGCCGCTCGAACGGGTTCTGGTCCCGCTTTGAACGCTTACTCGGCATCAGCGAGCCCCTCAGCGAATGCGATCATTTCCAGCGCGGCCAGGGCCGCTTCCCGGCCTTTGTTCTTGCGCTTCGGGTCAGCGCGCTCCAGCGCCTGCTCGCCGTTCTCGGTGGTCAGCACACCGAAGGCCACGGGAATTCCGCTGTCGAGGTTGATCTGCATCAGGCCGCGCGCGCACTCGGCGCTGATGAAATCGAAATGCGGCGTTTCACCACGAATCACGGCACCGAGCGCGATGACCGCCGAATACTTGCCGCTCTCGACCAGCTGGGCGCAGGCCAGGGGCAGTTCCCAGGCACCTGGAACCTCGAATTCATCCACCGCTTCACTGCGCAGGCCATGTTCGGCCAGGGTCGCCAGGCAGCCCTCGGCCATCATGCCGGTCACCGGCAGGTTGAACTGCGCCACGACCATGGCCACGCGAGTCCCTGACGGCAGACGGATGGACTGTTCTCGATTATTCATGGGGCCTCACCCTCTCCTTCCGGTACGACATAGTCGGTAATTTCAAGGCCGAAGCCGTCCAGCGCATGCAGACGCTTCGGTGCGCCGAACACCTGCATCCGTCGAACCCCCAGCTCGGCAATGATCTGGGCGGCGATTCCATAGCTGCGCAGCTCATTGGAACGATCATCCTGCTGATCGGGGACCGCCGATGGCTGGGCGACGCGCAGAAGGCCCTGCAGTCGACTGTCGTCGCTCTCATCATAGCCCAGCACCAGAGCGAGACCCTCGCCGCGCCGGTCGATGTCGGCCAGGGCGGCATCCAGAGGCATGCCGAAGCCAGGATTGGTCAGGCCGATGACATCACCCAGTAGCTCAGGAACGTGCACCCGCACCGGAAACGGCCGATCGGC
Organism: uncultured Wenzhouxiangella sp.; assembly: GCA_964439915.1. Taxonomy (GTDB): domain Bacteria; phylum Pseudomonadota; class Gammaproteobacteria; order Xanthomonadales; family Wenzhouxiangellaceae; genus Wenzhouxiangella. The sequence goes on from CAYTQT010000011.1 coordinate 36,290, forward strand.
CTGAATCTCGCCGCGTAGCAGGGCCCAGTGCAGGCGACGATTGATGCGGTCACGGAAGACCCGCAGCTCGAACGGACCGTGCGCCGTGCCGACCTGCTGGGCATGCACGCATTCGACGTTCTTCTCCGTGCCAAGACGATAGCGGATCAGATCGGCCACCGTCCCCATCCTGAGTCCGTGTTCGGCGACAAAGGATTCCAGCTCCGGACGGCGCGCCATGGTGCCGTCTTCGTTGAGGATCTCGACCAGAACGCCGGCTGGCTCCAGACCCGCCAGCAGGGCCAGATCCAGACTGGCCTCGGTATGTCCGGCCCGAGCCAGCACGCCACCGGGCTGGGACATCAGTGGAAACACGTGGCCAGGCTGGTTGAGATCCAGCGGGCGTGCATCGGGGGCAACAGCGGTGCGAATCGTGTGGGCGCGATCGTAGGCCGAGATACCGGTGGTCACCCCCTCGGCGGCCTCGATCGAGACTGTGAAATTGGTCTGGTGATGCCGGTCGGTATCGCGCACCATCAGCTGCAGGCCAAGCTGGCTGCAGCGCTCGCGGGTCAGGGAGAGGCAGATCAGACCGCGACCGTAGCGGGCCATGAAGTTGACGTCCTCCGGCCGGGTCAGGCTGGCGGCCATGATCAGATCGCCCTCGTTTTCACGGTCTTCGTCGTCGAGCATGACGACCATCCTGCCCTGGCGAATGTCGTCGAGAATGTCGGGGATGGAATCGAATTTCATGCCTGTTGTTGCTCCAGCAGTCGGCCCATGTAGCGGGCGAGCAGGTCCACTTCCAGATTGACGCGGTCACCCTCTTTGAGCCTTCCCAGCGTGGTCACCTTCCAGGTATGCGGGATGATATTGACCTCGAAGCGCGAACCCTCGACCCGATTGACCGTGAGGCTGACCCCGTCAAGCGTGACCGAGCCCTTCGGTGCAATGTAGCAGGCCAGATCGTCCGGCACCTGGAACTCCAGCCGGGTATTGTCGCCCAGGTCCGTGAGCGAGATCAGCTCAGCCAGACCGTCGACGTGACCGGTCACCCAGTGCCCTCCGAGCCGATCACCCATGGCCAGCGCAGGTTCGAGGTTGACTTCGCTGCCTTGCTCCAGAGCACCCAGGCTGGTGCAGTCCAGAGTCTCTCCGGACAGATCGGCACTGAAGCCTCCGGCGTCGATATCGAGTGCGGTCAGACAGCAGCCGGCTACGGCAATACTGTCTCCCTCTTTCCAGCGGTCGGGCTGGAGGCCGGGACACTCGATACGCAGACACGCGCCGTCGCTGCGCGACTCCAGCGATGTGATCTTTCCAAGGGCCTGAATGATTCCGGTAAACATGTTCGAATCCTGATCTCACTGCGCACGGGCAGGGTCTATGGCAAACGGGTGAATCGATGGCGCCAGTCGTCGCCGATCCGGCGTGAATCGATCGTCTTCAGATGATAGCGCTGCTCGAATCTTTCCATCCCCGGCAGGCCGAGCATCGGCGCACCCTGCCCGAGCAGCACGGGAGCCTGATAGAGCAGCAGCTCGTCGACCCAGCCGGCCTCAAACAGGGCGCCCGACAGGGTCGGACCTGCTTCGACGTGTACTTCGTTGATATCGCGCTCGACCAGCGCATCGAACAGTGAAGTCAGGTCGACCCCGCCGCTCGCACCGGACGGCAATTTCAGCCATTCGACACCATCGCGTTGCCAGGCGGCAGGCTGCGTGCTGGCAATCAGCACCGGCCCGCTCAATGCCAGCATGCGCGCGTCCCGGGGGATTCTCGCCCGCGAGTCCAGTACGACTCGCAGCGGGGCCCTGTCCACTCCCGGCAGCCGAAGCGTCATCTGCGGATCGTCGGCCAGCACCGTCTCGATTCCGGTCAGGATGCAGGATGCACGGGCCCTCCAGCGCTGTCCGTCTTCGCGCGCAGCGGCACTGGTGATCCACCGGGATTGCCCGTCCGGGCCGGCGCTGCGCCCGTCCAGGCTGGCGGCCAGCTTCACCCGGACCCATGGACGACCCCGTTCGAAGCGACTGATGAACCCCGGATTGAGCGCTCTTGCCGCCGCCTCCATCAGGCCGGAACGAACCTGGATGCCGGTCTTGACGAGCACATCGAGGCCCTGTCCCGCATTGGCCGGGTAGGGGTCGACCATGGCAGCGATGACGCTCGAGACACCGGCCTCGATCAGTGCCTGCGCACAGGGCGGCGTGCGACCGTGATGGGCGCAGGGTTCAAGGGTGACATAGACACTCGCCCCCCGAGCCTGGGCGCCCGCCTCGCGCAGAGCGTGAACTTCCGCATGCGCCTCACCGGCGGCCCGGTGAAATCCACGCCCGACGATCTCGCCGTTCCGGGCAATCACGCAACCGACGGCCGGATTGGGATCGGCGGTGAATCGGCCCTTCTTGGCCAGGCGCAGGGCTTCGGCCATGCAGCGATGATCAAATACGGAGAAGCTCACGGGGTCGAAACAGCCCCTTGCAGTTGCTGCTCCATGCTCACGAGTCCGACGCCGGGTCGTCCCCGTCTTCGAGGAGGGAAATCTGACGGCGATCGATGGTGCCGGGATGCTCGCGTTCCAGGCGCTCGATCTCTTCGCGAAATGCCTGCACGTCCTCGAAGCGGCGATACACCGAGGCGAAGCGCACATAGGCGACCTGATCCAGCATGGCCAGTTCATTGGCGACCCAGTCGCCGATCTGCTGGCTGGAGATCTCGGGCTCTTCAAGGGTGCGGATCTGGCGCACCAGCTTGCGGATCGAGCGCTCCACTTCCTGGGTCTCGACCGGCCGTTTCTCCAACGCCTTGAGCATGCCGCCTCTGAGCTTCTCCTCGCTGAACAGCTCACGCGAACCATCCGACTTGATCAGGTTCGGGGCCTTCAGGGCCGGCGTTTCATAGGTATTGAAGCGGGCGCCGCATTCGGCACACTCCCGGCGCCGGCGAATCTGGAAGCCGTCGGAGGTCAGACGGGAATCGACCACGCGCGTATCGGTGTGATTACAGAACGGACACCACATTTCAAAGGAGCAAGGTACAAGGCTCAAGGCACAAGGCAAAAGACCCAGCACCCCGGAAAACGGAAACCGGCAACCGGAAACCGAACCTATCCATACACTGGATACTTCCGGCACAGCGCCACTGCCGCTTCCCTGACCCGTGCCTCGACCGAATCATCGCCGAGATGATCAAGCACATCGCAGATCAGCCCGGCCAGCTCGATGCAGTCGTCAACGACAAAGCCGCGCGTGGTCACGGCTGGTGTCCCGATTCGCAGGCCGGAGGTCACGAAGGGCGAGCGTGGCTCGCCCGGCACGGTGTTCTTGTTGACCGTGATATTGGCCCGACCCAGAGCCTCTTCGGCGTCCTTGCCGGTGATGTCGGCCTCGATCAGGTCGACCAGGAACAGGTGGTTGTCGGTGCCACCGGAAACAACGTTGTAGCCGCGCTCCATAACCACGCCGGCCATGGCCCGGGCATTGTCGATCACGCGCAGCTGGTAGTCCCTGAACTCCGGCTCGAGTGCCTCCTTGAAGGCCACCGCCTTGGCGGCGATGACATGCATCAGCGGCCCACCCTGACAGCCGGGGAAGACCAGGGAGTTGAATTTCTTGTTGAGCGCCTCGTCGTCGCCACTGGCTACGATGATGCCGCCGCGCGGGCCGCGCAGGGTCTTGTGGGTAGTGGAGGTCACGACATGGGCATGCGGCACCGGATTCGGATAGACACCGGCGGCAATCAGACCGGAGACATGGGCCATGTCGACGAGGAAATAGGCATCGACCGAATCGGCGATGTCTCGCATCCGGGCCCAGTCGACGACTCGGGAGTAGGCGGAAAATCCACCGATCAGCATCTGCGGCCGATGTTCCTGGGCCAGTTCGGCCATGCGCTCGTAGTCGATCTCGCCGGTCGAGCGATCCAGACCGTAGTGAACGGCGTTGAAGATCTTGCCGGAAAAATTGACCTTCGCGCCATGGGTCAGATGGCCGCCCTCGGACAGATCCATGCCCAGAATGGTGTCGCCCGGCTTGAGCAGGGCCAGGAACACGGCCTGATTGGCCTGCGAGCCCGAATGCGGCTGCACGTTGGCATAGCCGGCGTCATACAGCGCCTTGGCGCGTTCGATGGCCAGGACCTCGGCCTGGTCGACGAACTCGCAGCCGCCGTAATAGCGACGACCCGGATAGCCCTCGGCATACTTGTTGGTCAGCACCGAGCCCTGCGCTTCGAGGACGCGCGGGCTGGCGTAGTTCTCCGAGGCGATCAGTTCGATATGGTCTTCCTGGCGGACCTGTTCTGACTGAATGGCCCGAGCCAGCTCTTCGTCGTAGCCGGCGATCGTGAATCTGCGATCAAACATGGACATGCACGGGGAGGGAGACAGGTCATAATTCTATCACCGCAACGCCACGGATCCGACAAACCCACGACGTGGATCCGAGGACGCTGTTCCTCTCCAGCTCGCCATGATGGGAGATCAACCCTGGCGGTTGATTCGGGACAGATCACCCTGCACGTGCGGCAGGTTCATCAATCGCGGGTTCATCACCCGGAACCACAGCGGCGGCACATAGGCCAGGAGAAACATGCCGAAATAGCCGCTGGGCAGGCGCGGGACATCGTCGAAATCGCGCAGACATTGATAGCGCCGACCCGGATGGGCGTGGTGGTCTGAATGGCGCTCCAGATGGAACAGCAGCAGATTGGACATCAGATGGTTGCTGTTCCAGGAATGATGCGGCTGGCAACGCTCATAGTCGCCATCATTCCGGCGCTCACGCAGCAGGCCGTAATGCTCGACATAGTTGGCGCTGGTCAGCTGGAACCAGGCAATGGCATTGTGCAGCAGCAGGAACAGCACTGCCGGCCAGCCCAGCGCCAGAACCAGGCCGCCCTGGAGAAGGAGCGCGATCGAATGACTCTGAAGAATGGTGTTGTGCCAGCTGTACCAGGGGCGCCCCCGGCGGGCCAGACGCTCGGTCTCGATCCGCCAGGAACGACGCAGGCCGCCGGGGATCTCGCGCAGGGCGAAGCGGTAGATCGATTCGTTCAGGCGCGCGCTGGCGTGGTCTTCCGGCGTGGCCACGGCCTTGTGATGGCCGAAATTGTGCTCGACCGTGAAATGCCCGTAGCAGGGAACGGCCAGAGCGACACGGGTCAGCGCCTGATCTACCGGGTGGCGATGATGTCCCATTTCATGCCCGGTGTTGACCGAGAGACCGGAAAACAGCCCGGTGGTGATGGCCAGCACAGCGGCGCCGAACGGAGTCAGATCGGCCAGGACGAAATAGCTGCAGGCCGCAATCAGCGCGATGACATGCAGCGGTACGGTGAGCCAGGTCAGCACGCGGTAATACCGATCATTCTGCAGTCGCGACACCTCGCTGTCCGGGGGATTGCTGCGGTCTTCGCCAAGAATCGCATCGAGCAGTGGAACCAGGCCATAGGTAAACAGGATCGGGACGACAAGCCAGACCTCCCTGCCCGTCCAGGCATGCAGCACGATGGCATAGACCGGAAAGAGCGGATACACCACCGACAGCATCCAGGCATGGCGTTTGGCGTCGCCTGTCCGCGTGCCTGGATCGGATGATGAGCTCCCGAGCATTGCCGATGGATTCATTGCGCGACTCCCGTTCGAAAAGGCGATTGATTCATAGGATGCGCTTGCCCTACCGGGGCCGGCTAGGTTAAAACAGGTCGGGTAATGGTCATTTCCCGCCAAACAGCCCCCTTCGCCCTGGACTCGAGCCGGGATCTGTCGCTGCCCAGCAGCTATCTGAACCTGTTTCTGGAGCAGTTGGTGCCCGAAGCCGGCAGTCGCGAGCGTGTACTGGCATCGGCCGGGATTCGGGCCGATGAACTCGAACAGCGGCACCTGCCACTGAACCGGGTCATTGCCCTGATCCACGCGCTCGATCAGGCGCTGCCGGCCGGTTGGCACATCGAGCCCTGTCTCCAGCTCGAGCCGGCCCAGCACGGGCCGATCGGACTGGCGGCCATCAGTGCCGAGACGGTCGGAGAGGCGTTGGTCACGCTTCAGCGATTCGAGCGCCTGCGCGCGCCCTGGACCCGGGCGAGCCTCTATCGGGAGGGCAATCAGCAGGTGCTGGAAATCCAGCAGCGACAGGCCTTGCCAGGGGACGCTGCGCTGCTGATGGAAATGAACCTGCTGGCGCTCGCCGGCCTGGCCGCCGCCCTGCTCGGTCGCTTCCGCTCCGAGCTGTGCCTGGAATGGTCCGGTCCCGAACAAGCCTGGCACGATCGCATCCGGCATCGACTCGGCTGTACGCTGGCAACCGGTCGTGCTCGTTCGTCGATGCGACTCCCGGTCGAACGTCTGTCGAACCGCTGCCTCCTGGCCGATCGGGAACTGTATGAACTGATGGTGCATCGTTGTCAGCGTCTGCTTCGCCAGCCTGCCGATGGTGGCATCACAGCGCGCGTCATGGCCTGCCTTGCCGAGCACCAGGGCCGCAATCCGGGCCTGGCCGGAGTCGCCCGGCAACTGGGCGTATCGGAACGGAGCCTGAGCCGATACCTGGCAGGCGAGCAGACCTCCTACCGGCAGCTGCTCGACCGGACGCGCTATCGACTGGCCCGGGAGCTGCTGTCTCACTCGGCGGTTCCGGTCGCCGATATCGCCACTCGTCTGGGTTATGCCGATCCGGCAAATTTCAATCGCGCGTTCCGTCGCTGGTCGGGACGCAGCCCGGGATCCTTTCGCAACACCGACGGGCGTGGCGAGATGGGATTCGCCTGAATCGGTCTCGCGCTTGCATGTCCACAGGGCTCGACCGATAATCGATGTGTCCTGATCGAAGCCGCTGGATGAATGCGACGGACCTGTGGCGGCAAGTCACTCTTCAATCCCATGAGCACTGTATAGGGCCGTCACCAGGAGGGCGAATCGATGACTGCATTCATTTCTCGAGCCATGGTCGTTCTGGCACTGCTGATACTCACCGCCACCCCTGCCCTTGGCGTTGATCGGCACTGTCAGGAGGACGTGGGTGAAGACGAAGCAGCAACGCCGGACGATGCGTTCGAGCTGCCCCGGGACGGCACGGTCATCCACTCCCGGACCGGGCTTCAGTGGGCTCAGTGTGCGCTCGGGCAGAGCTGGAGCCGCGACTTCTGCACAGGTCAGGCCACCTCGATGAACTGGGACCAGGCAAGCGCGGCCGTGGCGGCCCTGAATCGCAGTGGCGAGCTCGCCGGATATACCGACTGGCGCCTGCCCAACCGCAGCGACCTGGAAACAATCGTCGAGACCTGCCGGGAAGCGCCAGCGATCAACGAAAACATCTTTCCGAACACGCCCTGGGCGGGATTCTGGACCAGCAGTCTGGATACGGGAGACCCGAACACCGCCTGGTTCGTCGGTTTCTACAGCGGTCTGGCCTTCGATTACTCGCGCGCTTCAAGCTACCGGGTTCGGCCGGTGCGCAACCGCTGATCGATTGTCCGACAAGGCCGATGAAACGGCGCGGCAATGGCTCGATTCTCGATTGAGACTTGCCCAATCGATGCAATTCTCGGCACAATGTTCATTGCCTGAACACTCATCATCTCCCCGGACAGTCTTGGCCCAATGGATTCCGAAATGAACAATCCGGTGCGCAACTGGCACGCTGTATTCTGCAAACCGCGCCAGGACAGCCGCGCCGAGCATCACCTGAGAAACCAGGATCTGGAGGTCTTCCGGCCGAAGGTTCGCACGCGACAACGCCGCTCCGGCCGCTATCAGATGATGACCGAGTCGATGTTTCCGCGCTATCTCTTCGTACGGCTTGGTCGGGGCCTCGATGACTGGAGCACTATCCGCTCCACCCGGGGTGCAGTCGGACTGGTCCGGGTCGGACAGGAAACGCCGATCGTGCCCGATTCGGTGATCGAGAGTCTGCGTATTCGCTGCAGCAGCGAGGATGTCGTCAACCTGGCCGGGGCGATCGACTATCGGCCCAATGATCCGGTCGAGATCACCGAGGGCCCCTGCGCCGGCTATCAGGCGCTGTTCAAGGCGCGTTCCGGGCAGGAACGGGTGATCGTTCTTCTCAAATTGCTCTCCCATGAACGTGCCATCGAAATGGACGAAAACAGCATTCGCCGCGCCTGACCGATCTCGACCTGACCTCTGGACTCAAGCCCATGACCACCCTCGAAAACACTCCCTTCAAGGCCTACGATCTGCGCGGGCGAGTGCCCGACGCCCTCAACGAAAGCCGGGCCTTTGCCATCGGATGTGCCTATGTCGAGGTGATACGGCCCCGCGGACCGGTCGCGGTAGGACGCGACATGCGCCTGTCCAGCCCCGGACTGGCAAAAGCACTGATCGACGGCCTGCAGTCGGCCGGTGCCGAGACCATCGATATCGGCCTGGTGGGCACCGAGATGGTCTATCACGCCGCCTCTCGCGAAGGCATGGGCGGGGGCATCATGGTCACGGCCAGCCACAATCCGGCCGACTACAACGGCATGAAGCTGGTCCGTGAACGGGCGATTCCGATCAGCGGCGATACCGGCCTCAAGGACATCGAAGCCGTGGTTGCCCGCGACGACAGGATCCTGCCCGGATCCGTGCACGGCCCGGGTCGGCAGGAAGATGTTCTGGATGACTACGTGGAGCGACTGCTGGGGCATGTCGATGCAGCCGCGATCAAGCCGCTGAAGCTGGTAGTCAACGCTGGCAATGGCTGCGCCGGCCCGGCCTTCGACGCCCTGTCGCGCGCCCTGCCCCTGGACGTCCTGCGGCTGCACCACGCGCCGGACGGGCGGTTCCCGAATGGCGTTCCCAATCCCCTGCTGCCGGAAAACCGATCCGAAACCGCCCGGGCCGTTGTGGAACACGGCGCCGACTTCGGCGTGGCCTGGGATGGAGACTACGATCGCTGCTTCTTCTTCGATGAGGCGGGTCGATTCATCGAAGGTTATTATCTGGTCGGGCTGTTTGCCTCCACGCTGCTCAAGGACCATCCGGGCGAAAAGATCGTGCTTGACCCGCGCCTGACCTGGAACACCCTCGATCAGGTCGCCGAGGCGGGCGGCATCGCCCTGATCAACAAAAGCGGCCATGCCTTCATCAAGGAGCGGATGCGCAAGGAGAACGCCCTGTATGGCGGCGAAATGTCGGCCCATCACTATTTCAGGGACTTCGCTTTCTGCGACAGCGGCATGTTGCCCTGGCTGCTCCTGGCCCAGACCCTGTCCGGACAGGACCAGACCCTTGGCGAGCTGCTCGACGAACGTATCCGCGCTTATCCCTGCAGCGGGGAAATCAATTTCTCGGTCGCCGATACCGCTGACACCATCTCTCGGGTGCTCGACCATTTTCACACTCAAAGCCCTGCGATCGACCGCACCGACGGCATCAGCCTCGAGTTCGACGACTGGCGCTTCAATCTGCGCGCCTCCAACACCGAACCGGTGATCCGGCTCAACGTGGAAACCCGGGCCAATCCGCAGTTACTCGAGGATCGGGTTGGCGAGCTCAGCAGACTCGTCGAGAAGGGCTGAATGCGTAGCAGGACTGTCGCCGAAAGCTGTCAGACTCCGCATTGAACTCAAGGATTCAAGGACCGAGATCATTCAACCATGCGTATAACAATCATCGGCACCGGCTATGTCGGACTGGTCACCGGCACCTGCCTGGCTCAGGTCGGCAACGATGTGGTCTGCCTGGATACCGACGCGGGCAAGATCGACATCCTCAACAAGGGCGGCATTCCCATCCACGAGCCGGGCCTCGAGGATCTGGTCAGGGCCAATCGCGAAGCCGGTCGCCTGCACTTCACGACCGATATCGAACAGGCCACCGCGCACGGGCAGGTCCAGTTCATCGCGGTCGGGACGCCGCCGGGCGAGGACGGGTCGGCCGATCTGAGCTATGCCCTGGCCGCGGCTGGCAATATTGCCCGGCATATGACCGAATACAAGGTGATCGTCGACAAATCCACGGTGCCCGTTGGTACGGCTGATCGAGTGCGGGAAACGGTAAGCAAAGAACTGGCCTCGCGCGGGAAGGCGCTCGAATTTGCCGTGATCTCCAACCCCGAGTTCCTGAAAGAAGGCGCGGCGATCGCCGATTTCCAGAAGCCTGACCGGGTCATCATCGGCGGGGACGATGAGCGGGCGCTGGACATCATGCGGCGACTCTATGCCCCCTTCAACCGGAATCACGACCGCATCCTGTGCATGGACGTGCGCTCGGCCGAACTGACCAAATATGCGGCCAATGCCATGCTCGCCACGCGCATCAGTTTCATGAACGAACTGGCCAATCTGGCCGAGCACCTCGGTGCAGATATCGAGCATGTGCGCCAGGGCATCGGCTCGGATCCACGCATCGGCTTCGATTTTCTTTATCCGGGCTGTGGCTACGGCGGTTCGTGCTTTCCGAAGGACGTCAAGGCACTGATTCATACCGCCCGCAGCACCCCCAGCAAGGGTCTCGAAATTCTCGAAGCGGTCGAGTCGGTGAATCATCGCCAGAAGCGGCGTCTGGCCGAAAAGATTCGAGCCCACTTCGGCGAGGATCTGAGCGGCCGCCACTTCGCGCTCTGGGGCCTGGCCTTCAAGCCGCGCACCGACGATATGCGCGAAGCCTCCAGCCTGGTCCTGATCGACGAGCTCGTTTCCCTGGGCGCCACGCTGGCGGCCTATGACCCCGAGGCCATGGACACCGCGCGCCAGGAAATCGGCGAGCGGCCCGAACTGCGCTATGCCGACAGCGCCCAGGACGCCCTGAACGGCGCAGACGCCCTGATCATCGTCACCGAGTGGAACGAATTCCGCAGCCCTGATTTCGAGGACATCCAGGCGAAGCTGCATACGCCCACGATTTTCGATGGCCGCAATCTGTTCGACCCCAGGCAGATGCAGCGCCTCGGATTCGACTACATGCCCTTCGGTCGCAGCGCCCAATAACACAGGTCAAGCATGTCTGATCACCACGCCCACCGACCGATTCTGGTCACCGGTTCTGCCGGGTTCATCGGTTCACACGTCGCCCAGGTCCTGCTCTCGCGCGGTGAGCGCGTTGTCGGCCTGGACAACATGAACGAGTATTACGACGTCAATCTGAAGAAAGCGCGTCTCGAGCGCTTGATGCGCGATCCGAATTACCGTCATGTGCACGCCGATCTGGTGGATCGAGGGGCGATCGAGCAGGTGTTTGCGGAACATGCGCCGCGCCGCATCGTCCACCTGGCGGCCCAGGCCGGCGTGCGCTATGCCGCCAGTAATCCGCACGCCTACACCGACAGCAACGTGACCGGTTTTCTGCACATCCTCGAGGGCTGCCGGCACCATGAGGTCGAGCATCTGGTGTTCGCTTCGACCAGTTCGGTCTACGGGGCCAACACCCGTATGCCGTTTTCCGAGCACCATTCGACCGAACACCCCCTGACGCTGTATGCCGCGACCAAGAAGGCCAATGAAATGATGGCGCACAGCTATGCCCATCTCTACGGCATTCCCTGCACCGGTCTTCGTTTCTTCACCGTCTACGGCCCCTGGGGCCGGCCCGACATGGCGCTGTTTCTGTTTACCCGCGCGATCCTCGCTGACGAGCCGATCCAGGTCTTCAATCATGGCCGGCACAAGCGCAGTTTTACCTACATCGACGATATCGTTGAAGGGGTTGTGCGGGTCCTGGACCAGACCGCCGTCGCCGATCCGGACTGGTCGAGCCTGCGACCGGACCCGGCGCGCAGCAATGCCCCCTATCGGCTGTTCAACATCGGCAACGAGAATCCGGTCGATCTGCTGCGCTATATCGAGGTCCTTGAGGACTGTCTGGGCAGGAAGGCGACCATGGAAATGCGCCCACTCCAGCCGGGTGATGTGCCCGACACCGAAGCCGACATCGACGAATTGATCGAGGCCGTGGACTATCGCCCGTCGGTGGCCGTCGAGACCGGCGTGGCCCGTTTCGTTGAATGGTATCTTGACTACTACCGCTGAATGGATCGCCTGGCCGCTGCCAGGCGCTGGGCCGACCCGCCGCTCGACCTTGAGGACCCCCTTGCATGCTCGATGAATTGATTCACGATCTCGAACAGGGCGAAGCCGCCATTGCCGTGATCGGGCTGGGCTATGTCGGTCTGCCGTTGGCGGTGAATTTCGGCCAGCGCTTCAGGACCATCGGATTCGACATCAAGCAGGAGAGGATCGATGAATTGCGCGACGGCGTCGACCATACCCGTGAGGTCTCGCGCGAGGAACTTGCGGCCGCTGACCGACTGGTCTACACCGACCAGACCGCCGATCTGGCCGATGCCCGGGTCTACATCATTACCGTGCCGACGCCGATCGATGCCTTCAAGCGCCCCGACCTCGGCCCGCTCCAGTCGGCCAGTGAGCTGGTCGGTGGCCTTCTTCAAGCCGGCGATCTGGTGATCTATGAATCGACCGTTTACCCGGGTGCCACCGAGGAGGATTGCGTTCCCATCCTGGAACAGCACTCCGGCCTGAAATATCTGAGTGAGGACGCGCAGGACGTCGGAACAGGATTCTATTGCGGCTACAGCCCCGAGCGCATCAATCCCGGTGATCAGGCCCACCGCCTGTCGGACATCGTCAAGGTGACCTCCGGCTCGACACCGCTGGCCGCCACAGTCGTCGATGCGCTCTACCAGACCATCATTCGCGCTGGCACCTTCCCGGCTGAAAGCATTCGCGTCGCCGAAGCCGCCAAGGTCATCGAAAACACCCAGCGCGATCTGAACATCGCGCTGGTCAATGAACTGGCCATCCTGTTTGCCCGTCTCGGACTGGACACCGCCAGTGTCCTGGCCGCGGCCGGCAGCAAATGGAACTTTCTGCCCTTCCGGCCGGGCCTGGTCGGCGGCCACTGCATCGGCGTCGACCCCTACTATCTGACCCACAAGGCGCAGAGCGTCGGTCATCACCCGGAAGTCATCCTGGCGGGGCGCCGCGTCAACGATGCCATGGGTGAGTTCGTCGCCGGCGAGATTCTGCAGCTGATGGCGCGCAAGCGGGTCTACCGACCCGGCGCCAAGGTGCTTGTCCTCGGGTTGACCTTCAAGGAAAACTGCCCGGATCTGCGCAATACGCGCGTCATCGACCTGATCGGGTCGCTCGAGGATTTTCAGCTCGAGGTGGATGTCCACGATCCCTGGAGCGATCCACAGGAGGCTCGCAGTGCCTATGGTATCGAACTGACAGACGATCCCGGGGTGGGCCAGTACGCTGCCGTCATTCATGCCGTAGCGCACCGGCAATTCAGTGAGATGCAGGAGCATCTGCGTGACCACCTGATCGACGGGGGCGTACTCTACGATGTGCGCTCGACCCTGAACAGATCCTGGGTCGATGGTCGCCTTTAGGGAGACTCTGATAAGCTCTGAGTTCATCAGACTCTGGTCCTGATCATGTACGCAGATCTTCACTGCCACCTGCTGCCCGGCATCGACGACGGCTCCAAGGATCTCGAGCAGTCGCTCGCCATGGCAAGAATAGCCGTTGAAGACGGCATTCGAACCGTCGTGGTCACACCGCACCACCTCAACGGCGTCTACTCGAATCCGGCCAGCGAAGTCATGCGCGCCGTGACCGAGCTGCGCGAGTCCCTGCTGGCCGAAGGAATTCCGCTGAAGATCCTGCCCGGGACCGAACTTCATCTGGTTCCTGAGCTTCCCGAGGAGCTGAGCGCCGGACGCGCCCTGACGGTCGCCAATCAGAAAAAAGCCGTGCTGGTCGAGCTACCCGTGCACACCGTACCCTTCGGCTCCGAGCACCTGCTCGAACAGATCCTTGCACTGGGCCTGCAGCCGATCATTGCGCATCCCGAGCGCAACAGTCAGCTCAGGTTGAATCCCGACATGCTCGAGGAGTGGGTCGAAATGGGCTGTCTCGGTCAGATCACGGCGCAATCCTGCACCGGCCAGTTCGGGCCCCAGATTCAGGAGTCTGCCCGTGACTTGATCCACCGGGGCCTGATCCACGTGGTCGCCTCGGATGCTCACCGTGATCGCCGCCGCATTCCCAGGCTCTCGGAAGCACAGACCCAGATCGAGCGCTGGACCAACCCGACGCTCGCCCGATTGATCTGCATCGAGTTCCCGCATCAACTGGTCGAGGGACAAAAGCCCAATCTGAATCGGCTGCTCGAAGCCCTGCCCCCGCCGCGCAATCAATGGTGGCGACGCCTGTTTGGCTGAACCGGACGGCCCGGCACGAGTGACGCCGCGGTCGAGTGCTACTGCTCAACCGAGATGCGCCTCTTTCTGGATCGGTAGGGGCGATCAGCGCAGGCCCGGCATCCAGACTCGATTTCCCTGCACTGATCAGCGCGGTTAGTCGAAACCGGGGACAATCTACCGAGAGATCAGGCCAACGCTCAGTTTCGAGCGGCGCGGGCCTGGTCCATCAGCTCGGCAATCACGGCGACAGGTGCCGAACCGTAGCTGAGGAACTCGTTGTGGAAGGCCTCGAGATCGAACTCCTCGCCCAGCTCGGCCTTGACCCGCTCGCGGTAGTCGTAGATCTCGGCATAGCCTGAAAAGTAGGAGGTCAGCTGGACCTGGGACAGGGTCAGACGGCGCCACTTCTGAATCGCTTCGCTCTCTTCCTGAAACGCCTCTTCGCGCAGCAGACCGATGGCCTCGTCACGCTCCATACCCTCGACGTGCACGGCATAGTCGAGAATGGCATTGTGGACGACGCGCAGTGCCCATTTGCCGTACATCAGCCACATTTCGGGCTCGTTCTCACCCCATCCGGCCTCGAGCATCATCCGCTCGGCATACACGGCCCAACCCTCGATCATCGCGCCATTGCCGAACAGGCTCTTGACCAGACTGGGCGAGAGGTTGGCGTGCAGCAGCTGCGTGTAATGCCCGGGGACGGCTTCGTGGATGTTGAGAATCTGCAGGATCCAGTGGTTGTACTCGCGCAGATAGCTGGCCGCCTGGGCCTCGCCGTAGGTTTCGAGCGGCGTGACGTTGTAGTAGGTCTCGGCGCCCGGGTTGAACGGACCGGGAGCACTGACCGAGGCAATCGCGCCACCGCCGCGCATGTACTCCGGAGTTTCGCGCACGATCAAGGGCTTGTCGGGGTCCTGCTCGAGCAGATTGTTGTCGCGCACGAAGGCCTCAAGCTCGGGAATCTGGCGTCTGATCTCGGGGATGAATTCCTCGACGCTGACGTGCCGATCCGAGAGATGGTCGATCAACTCGCCGATGCGGGCAAGGCGGGCATCCGGCATTCCCCTGTCGGGGAAATACTGCGGCCAGAGCGAGACGGCAATTTCGTCCATGTCGGCGAGCAAGCGCTCTTTTTCCTCCAGCGCGCGTTCGTAAAGGGCTCGGGCGGTGAAGCCTGCCTGGATGTCGAAGGCGAACTTCGGCTCATAGAGCGCGCCCCCGAGCCGGAACGGGCGAACGTCGCCGGACTCGGTCAGCTCGGACTGGAGGGCCTCGAGATGAGCGATCCAGCCCTCGATCGCCGCCCGGGCCGGGGTCAGCGCCGCCATGAACACGGCACGCTGCTCCTCGTCCAGCCCGGCCTCGTCCAGATGTGCCTCCAGCGCTTCGCCCAGACTGCGCAGGCCTCCCTGATTCTGCAAGATGGCCAGCTCCAGATGCTCCAGGGTCGGTCGCTCGATATTGGCGCGCGCTGCGGCGTAATAGGCGGGAACCTGGCCAAGGCGTGCGCGAACGATCTCGATGCGATCGGCCAACGGGGCAAAATCGGTGTTCAGAATGAGGTTGATCACACCGGCCACGTTGTAGCTGGCCGGGTTCCACTGCCAGCGCTTCAGGTCGGTCTGATACCAGCGCAACGAGCGCAGGCGATTGTCGAGCAGCGCGTAATCGGCCTGCTCGGCCGGGGACAGGTCGATTTCCTGATAGCGCTGCAGTTCGGCCAGGGCGGTGTCGATCATGTCCAGGGTCCGCGCGCGCTGCGCTTCATCGGGGATGGTCACCACATCGGCCTGCTCATAGCGCCCCTGGTAGACCGCCCATTCCGGGCTGTGGGCCAGCATGCGCTCGATCAGTTCGGCGGTGAATTCGGAAAACGGCGGCAGCGCCAGCTCGACCGGCTCGACGGGCTCGACAGACATGGTGGCCTCGGGCACGGAATCGGGCGCAGGCTCGGCTGGGGCCGGGGTGTCGGAGCAGGCGATCAATCCGATCGACAGAAGAACAATCAAGACAGGGCGCAGCATGGGCATTCGTTCCGTAATCTGTTGGCGTGAATCGTTCATCCTACTAGAAAATGGCATTTCTGCCCGCTTCATGGGAGAGAGCCATCGAGGTGCTATATTCGGACCCATGACCAGACCACAGAGCCATAGCGAAGAAATCGCCAATGCCGTGACCCACGGCATCGGGGTGATTCTCTCTATCGGTGGGGGTGCGGTGCTGATCACGCTGACGAGTGTCTTTGCCGACGCTCGCGAGGTCATCAGCGTCACCGTCTTTTCGGTCGCGCTGGTTCTGCTCTACACGGCGTCTACCCTGTATCACGCGGCCCGCCACCCGGAAATCAAATCAAGACTGAAGATCCTGGATCACTGCGCCATTTTCCTGATGATTGCCGCGACCTACACACCGTTTACCATCGCGGCGATCCGCGGCGGCTGGGGCTGGTCGCTGTTCGGAATCATCTGGGGCCTTGCGGTGTTCGGCATCGTGTTCAAACTGTTCTTCACCGGTCGATTCAAGGCCCTATCCACAATGACCTACATCGGCATGGGCTGGCTGGTCGTGGTCGCCTTCGCGCCGCTCAGTCAGGCGCTGACACCTGCGGCTCTGGCGCTCCTGATCATCGGCGGCCTGTTCTTTACCATCGGCACAGTGTTCTATCATTTCGAACGGATCCCGTTCAGTCACGCCATCTGGCATCTGTTCGTGCTCGCCGGCAGCATCTCTCACTTTGCAGCCGTGACCGCTCAGGTCCTGAGTCAGCCTTCATGAACCTTCACCATCAAGTGGCTGTCTACGTCGTCTGAACCCGGCAAAGCTGTCTCAAGGACCTGAAATGATCAATCGTATTGTGTTGGCTACTCTTGTCTGTTCCGTCCTGATGCTTGGCGGCTGCGCTTCCACCCCCTCCGACGACAGCCTGATCCGCGAATCACGCACGACGCTGGAGAGTTTCGTTGACCGGGACCCCGATCTGCAGCGCTGGATCGATCACGCCCAGGGCTACGCGGTCTTTCCCGATATCGGCAAGGCCGGCCTGTGGGTCGGCGGCGGCTTCGGCCGCGGCATCGTCTTCGAGCAGGGCCGGCCGATCGGTCGAACCTCTGTCTCTCAGGCCACCATTGGCGCTCAGTTCGGCGCGCAGGCCTACTCGCAGGTCATCTTCTTCGAAAACGACGCGGCCCTGAGTTCTTTCAAACGCGAGAATTTCGAATTCTCGGCTCAGGCGACCGCCGTTGCGGCCACCTCCGGCGCCGCCGCCACGACCAGCTATGAACGCGGCGTGGCGGTTTTCATCCTGGTACGTGGCGGTCTGATGGCCGAGGCGACGGTCGGCGGTCAGAAATTCCGCTACCAGCCGCTGTAGGCCGGATACGCAGAACGATTCACTGCCGCGAGTTGGGGGGGGGGGCTGCTCTACTCGAGAAACTGCAAACGCGCCAGGCGGGCGTAGAGTTCACTGCTGGTCATCAGCTCATCATGCTGTCCCTGCGCCACCAGCCGCCCCTCCTCCAGCACCAGAATGCGGTCGGCGCGACGAACCGTGGCCAGGCGGTGTGCGATCACCAGAACGGTTCGATCACGGCTGATCGCATCCAGCGCATCCTGCACCCATCGCTCGCTTTCGGCATCAAGGCTTGCCGTCGCCTCATCAAGCAGCAGGATAGGCGGATCCTTGGCCAGGGCCCTGGCAATCGCCAGACGCTGACGCTGGCCGCCTGACAGGCTCAGGCCCCGCTCACCCAGGAAGGTGTTGTAGCGGTCCGGCAGCCGATCGACGAACTCGCTGACATGGGCGGCCGCGGCGACTCGTTCCAACATTTCCTGCGTGGACTCATCGACACCGTAGGCAATATTGTCGGCAGCGGTACCGGAGAACAGCACGACATCCTGCGGAACCAACCCGATCGCCCGACGCATTTCGGCCAGGTCGAGCTGCCGGAGGTCGATGCCGTTGATCGCGATCCGCCCCTGCTGGGGATCGTGGAATCTGAGGAGCAGCTGGAACAGTGTTGATTTACCCGCCCCCGAGGGCCCGACCAGGGCAACCGTCTCACCGGCCGGCACCTCGAAGCTCAGGTCTGTCAGTACTTGATTGTCGGGCCGGTCCGGGTAGGAAAACGCCAGATGCTCGACCGTCAACCCCAGCGGCGGCTCGGGCAGCGGGGACGGATCAGATGGGCTGCTGATCGCCGGCTTGAGATCCAGCAGCTCGGCCAGACGCTCCATGGCACCGGCTGCCCGCTGAACCTGTCCCCAGATCTCGGACAGACTCGCGGTAGATCCGGCTGCAATGGCGGCATAGAGTACGAACTGGCCCAGTTGACCCGGACTCATCGTCTCACCGACAACCGCTCTGGCGCCCAGCCAGAGAACGAAGGTGATCGAGGAAAAGGTCAGAAGGATCACCGCCACGATCAGGATCGTGCTGGCCGCGATCCGCTTCTGATTGGCCGACAGGGCACTCTCGACCGTCGAGGTGAATCGCTTGATCTCGTTCGGCTCCCGGGCAAAGGCCTGCACGGTCTGTATCGCATTGATGGCTTCATCGCCCCGAGCGCTGATATCGGCGATCCGGTCCTGGGAATCGCGCGACAGGCGACGGACCCACCGCCCGAGCAACAGCACCGGAACAAAGATCAACACAATGAGTCCGCCGATGATGCCGGCCAGTGACGGCGCCGTGAGCGCAAGAGCGATGGCGCTGGCCACCAGCATGAGCAGATTCCTCAGCCCCATAGACACCGTGGAGCCCACCAGGGTCTCGATCAGGGTGGTATCGGTGTTGATTCGTGACAGGACTTCGCCGGTTCGGGTGCGGGCAAAGAAGGCCGGATCCATGACCAGCACGCGCGAAAAGACGGCCGATCGAACATCGGAGACGACGCGCTGACCCAGCCAGCTCACCCAGTAGAAGCGCAGTCCGCCGCCGACTGCCATGACCACGGCAGCCGCGAACAGCAGCCAGAACCAGCGATCGATTCGGCTGATATCGTCGGCGACGAAACCGCGATCGATGACCTGCCCGACCGCCGCTGGAATCGCAAGCGCACCGGCAGCCGAGATCAACAGAAAGATCGCGGCCAGGGAAATCTGCAGGCGATAGCGCAGGACAAAAGGCTTGAGCGCCACAAGTGAGGATACCCGCTTGCTCGGGGGACGTTTTTGCGGTTCGGTATTCATTCAGACCATGTCAGACGGGGATGCGGGAACGGCGGCGTTGTTCGATACTCGAAAAGCTGTAAAGGACCAGCGCCAGCCAGATGCAACCAAAGGTGATGGCGTGATCGCGGGTGAACGGCTCGTTGTAAACGAACACCGCCAGGATGAAGGTCATGCTCGGTGCCAGATACTGGAGCAGTCCCATGGTACTCAATGGAAGTCGACGCACGGCAGCTGCAAACAGCAACAGAGGAAAGACGGTGACCAGGCCCGTGCCAACCAGCAGCAGTGCGGAGGGAACCTCGACAGGGTCGAACACCATGACTCCGGTGGTGCGCAACCAGATCAGCCAGCCCAGAGCCAGGGGTACCGCCAGAAGCGTTTCCCAGAACAGGCCCACCATCGGCCCGACGTCGGTGAGTTTTCGGGCGACAGAATAGAGTCCGAAGGAGAACGCCAGCCCGAAGGCCATCCAGGGAATCACACCGACGCGTATCGCCATGTATAGAGTGCCGGCCGCCGCGATACATACGGCGATGACCTGGAGCCCGGACAGACGCTCGCGAAAGACCAGCATGCCCAGAAGCACGCTGACCAGCGGATTGATGAAGTAGCCCAGGCTGGTCGACAACACACGATCGGAATTGACCGCATGAACAAAGATGAGCCAGTTGCTCAGGATCAGGACACTGGAGACCGCCAGCGTGACCAGTACGCGCCTGGACACTCGCAGGCGCTCGAAGAGCCTCGAGCGATGTCGAAGCAGCAGCACCAGGCCAAGGAAGACCACTGACCAGAGGATTCGGTGAGCAATGATCTCATCGGCGCGGACGTGCCCCAACCACTTGAAATAGATCGGCGCCAGACCCCAGAAAAGAAAGGCCGTGAGCGCTGAGATCAGGCCGATACGGGACTCGGCGTCGTCGCTCAACGATCAGCTCCGGCCTGGCGCTCCGGCCGCGTCCATTCAACCGACGGAGCAGCCAGACTGCCACCGACCGACACCTTCAGATAGTCATCTTCGTGGGTCATGTCGAGAACGCCAGCGATCGGCCCGAGCGGCCGATCCAGAGTCAGTTGGCCCTGAGCAACCAGCAGCTCACTGACAACCTGCAGGGCGACCAATTCGATCCGGTCCTGTCGCACTTGAATCGGCGAGCTGAGGTATTCAAAACGCCCGGCACCGGTCTCCGCCCAGGCATCAGGGGTCAATCCCGTTAACACCGACCACTGCCCATTCCAGATTTCAATCGCGCCTTCGCCGTTGACCGTCAAGCCGGTCTCGGCCGAGCCCAGGACCAGGGCCAGTGAAAAAGCCCCCGATCCTCCCGGCATCCAGGGCCAGGGAATCGACCGCCCAAGGGCCGCAAAATCATCCGCATCGACACGAAGTCCCATCTCCGAAGACCAACCGCCTTGCGCCATCTCGACCACTCCAAGCGCGCTGAGGTGGCCGCCGGGTACAGCTGCGACCAGGCGATCGACACGCATACGACGGTCGCGTGACTGGGCCTGCAGCTCCAGACCGTTCAGAACCAGGCCCTCTCGAGCGACCTGATCAACGGCAAGATCGAGATCGAAATCCATTGCCTGCAAACCCGACACCACACGTGATGAGCTGCCTGAGCCAAGGTGTTCGCCGAGAAGAGACGGCAGTGCCGCTACGTTCAGATCGATCAGTTCCGAGGTCAATCCGAGATTGACATAGGGCCTGTCGAAGGCTGAATAGGTCAGCTGAGCCTGGAATTGATGCTCATTGATCCGCAGCCGGCCAGAATCCAGCGCAACAGCTAGCGGGGGCCCTGGGCGGACATCGAGATTGCCGAGCAGCTCGATATCGAAATGCCCCTGCTCCAGGGTTCCGGTCAGCTGCATATTGGTGAGACGGAAATTTCCTTCCGGCTGGGGAACCATCAATGCATCAATCTCCAGCCAGTCGAACAGCGCCGGGTTGCCGACATTCCCCCGAAACCGGAACTGCAGGGGTTCACCAAAGGCAAAACCCTCCAGTTCAATCTGATCAACGGCAAACTGCTCCTGCCGCATACCGATACTGTCACTCAGATTGATCAGCACATCATCGACCTGAACCGGCCCATCCAGCCAGGCAGGGTCTTCCTCAGTGGCTTCCTGGTCCTGGAGCAGACCCTCGAGACTGCTCAGACCGGCTGCATCCGAATGCAGATTGACGCTGGCTCCTCGCAGGCGGACCTGACTGGCCTGTAATTCACCGCGAATCATCGGAACGAGACGGAGATTCATCTCCAGAAACTCGGCCTTCAGCAAGGACGGCCCCGAATAGTCAGGAGGACCGGAAATCTCGATCTGCTCGGCTTCCAGCCGCAGGCCCGGAAACAGCCGAACCCTCAAGTCGCCTCGAATGTCGATGCGGCGTCCGGTATCTCGCTCCACATGAAGCGCAAGCAGGCCCTTGAGACGGTCTTCGTTCAATACCAGAGCGCTGCTCCCATACAGCCCGATGACGATGATCATCAGAGCTGCCGAAATCATGATCCAGTTGCGCATTGCTCGGTCCGTCCGGAAATATCAACGCTGTCGCTATTCTACTGACTAGTGGCTCCCTGCGACGGACGATTGATCTGGAGCTTCGGGATTCCAGAAAAGAAAAGCCCGGCGTCAGGGCCGGGCTTTTCGGAACTACTGATCTGAACCGGGCCTGCTCAATCGGCCATCTCTGCGCCTGGAGCGTCCGGCCGGTCGACCAGCTCGACATAGGCCATTGGCGCATTGTCGCCGGCTCGGTAGCCGCATTTCAGAATACGAAGATAGCCTCCAGGACGCTGCGCATAGCGTGGCGCCAGCTCGGTAAAGAGCTTTCCGACCGCCTCCTTGTCACGCAGGCGACTGAACGCCAGACGACGCTTGGCAACGCTGTCCTCCTTGGCCAGTGTGATCAGCGGTTCGGCGACCCGACGCAGTTCCTTGGCCTTCGGCAGGGTGGTCTTGATCAATTCGTGCTGGATCAGACTGACCGTCATGTTCTTGAACATGGCTCGACGGTGCGACGAGTTGCGATTGAGCTTACGCCCGGCTTTGCGATGACGCATGGTGATTCTCCTTAACGCTCGGTACGTGCCAGGCTGGCAGGCGGCCAGTTCTCCAGGCGGGTGCCCAGAGTCAGGTCGTGCGAGGCCAGCACCGTCTTGATTTCAGTCAGTGATTTCTTGCCCAGGTTGGGCGTCTTCAACAGCTCGGTCTCGGTCCGCTGAACGAGGTCTCCAACATACTGGATATGCTCGGCCTTCAGACAGTTCGCCGATCTGACCGTCAGCTCTAGATCATCGATCGGGCGCATGAGCACCGGATCGAAAGTTTCGGTCGACACCTCGGCCTGATCCTTCTCACGCGCCACGAAGTCGACAAAGACCGACATCTGGTCGACAAGGATGCCTGCGGCGAGCTTCACTGCATCTTCGCAGCTCATGGTTCCGTTGGTGTCGATGTCGAGCACCAGCTTGTCCAGGTCGGTTCTTTGCGCTACTCGAGCACTTTCGACGCTGTAGGCGACGCGGTGCACCGGGCAATAGGAAGCATCCAGCTGCAGCCGACCGATAGACCGGGTCTCTTCCTCGTTGAACTTGTAGACAGAAGCCGGCTGGTAACCGACACCCCGGGTCACTTTCAGCTGCATGTTCAGCTTCGAGTTCTTGGTCAGGGTGCAGATGACATGCTCCGGGTTGACGATCTCGACGTCATGGCCCAGCTGGATGTCACCAGCCGTGACAGGACCCGCCTTGTCCTTGGACAAGGTCAGCACGGCTTCTTCACGGGAATGCATGCGAACAGCTACGTCCTTGAGGTTCAGCAGAACCTCGACGATATCTTCCTGAAGCCCGTCAACCGCAGTATATTCATGCAGTACGCCATCGATCTCGACTTCGGTAATGGCGCTACCTGGAATGGACGACAGGAGCACCCGTCGAAGTGCATTACCCAAGGTATGGCCGAAACCACGCTCCAGCGGCTCAAGCGTGATGCGAGCGCGGCGGGGGGTGATTTCATCAACCAAAAGGCCTTTCGGCTTGAGCATTTTGCCGACAAGTTCGGTAATCTGGCCTGACATGGTGTACCTCTTCGGAAATTTCGCTTGATTCAAGAAGCCGGCATCTGCCGGCTTCAATCGATTACTTGGAGTAGAGCTCGACGATCAGGTTCTCGTTGATATCTGGCGGCAGATCGTCACGATCAGGTGCCCCCTTGAAGACTCCCTCCATCTTTTCGGAGTCGACATCAACCCAATCCGGGATGAGATCCAGCTCGCGTGAAAGACTGATTGCTTCCTGAATACGAAGCTGCTTTCTCGCTTTCTCTCGCACTGCCACCTTGTCACCTGCGCTGATCTGGGCCGACGGGATGTTGAGAATCTTGCCGTTGACCTCGATCGACCGATGCGTCACGAGCTGGCGCGCCTGCGCGCGAGTCACTCCAAAGCCCATACGGAACACCACGTTGTCGAGACGGCCCTCCAGAAGCTTCAGCAGGTTTTCACCGGTGGCACCCTTCTGGCGCGCGGCGGTCTTGTAGTAGTTACGAAACTGCTTTTCCAGCACGCCGTACATCCGGCGGACCTTTTGCTTTTCGCGAAGCTGCAGCGCGTAGTCCGAAAGGCGCTGACGGCGGCTGTCGCCATGCTGCCCCGGCGGCTGGTTCAACTTGCACTTCGAGTCCAGGCCACGGGCCGGGCTCTTCAGATTAAGGTCCATGCCCTCGCGGCGAGCGAGCTTACAGGTGGGTCCGGTATATCTAGCCATAATCGTTTGCTATTCCACTGATTGTCAGACGCGACGCTTTTTCGGAGGCCGACAGCCGTTATGCGGAATCGGCGTCACGTCGATGATGTTCGTAATCTTGAAGCCGACCGCATTCAGCGAGCGGACCGACGACTCACGACCAGGACCAGGCCCGTTCACTCGGACTTCAAGGTTCTTCAGACCATGCTCCTGAGCTGCGCGACCCGCGTTCTCGGCAGCAACCTGCGCCGCGAACGGAGTCGACTTGCGGGAGCCGCGAAAACCGGAGCCACCGCTGGTTGCCCACGACAGGGCATTGCCCTGCCGGTCAGTGATCGTGATGATGGTGTTGTTGAAAGACGCATGCACGTGAGCGATTCCGTCAACAACGACCTTCTTTGCCTTCTTCTTGCCTTTAGCGGTCTGCTTGGCCATGAACTAAAACCTCAACGAATCGGTCGACGCGGACCCTTTCGGGTGCGTGCGTTGGTGCGGGTGCGCTGCCCACGGACGGGCAATCCTCTGCGATGACGAAGCCCCCGGAAACACCCGAGGTCCATCAGTCGTTTGATGTTCATCCCGACTTCGCGACGCAGGTCGCCCTCGACGGTGAACTTTCCGACTTCCTGACGCAGCTTCTCTTGCTCACCTTCAGTCAGATCACGAACCTTGGTCTCCGGAGCCACGCCCGCAGATTCGCAGATTTGATATGAGCGGGTTCGCCCGATACCATAAATTTGAGTCAGCGCCACCCAGGTGTGCTTCTGAACCGGCAGGTTAACGCCTGCAATACGAGCCATGTGTTCTCTCCGTAAACCTTCTAACGTCTAATCAGCGCAAACCCGCTAGTGTATCGAGTTTTGCGCTCTTGATCAAGGCTGTTTTCCAGCCTTACCCTTGCCGCTGCTTGTGCTTCGGATCCGTACAAATGACGAACACGACGCCCTGGCGACGAACCACCTTGCAGTTGCGGCAGATCTTCTTGACTGATGCCTGAACTTTCATAATCCTTCTCCGAGTCCGTTCATTCGCTGATGGGTCTGATCGCTAGCGCCGGACAACGCCAGAGCGACCGTAATTCTTCAAATTCGATTTCTTCAGCAGGCTGTCATACTGATGCGACATCAGATGAGCCTGCAGCTGGGCCATGAAGTCCATGGTGACCACCACGATGATCAGCAGCGACGTTCCGCCCAGGTAGAACGGCACATTCCAGTGCATGATCAGGAATTCAGGCATCAGACACACAGCCAACAGGTAGATTGCACCGACCGTGGTCAGTCGCGTCAACACATGGTCGATGTATTCGGAGGTCTGGCGACCCGGACGAATCCCCGGGATGAATGCGCCTGATTTCTTGAGATTGTCCGCGGTCTCACGCGAATTGAACACGATCGCGGTGTAGAAAAAGCAGAAAAACACGATCATCGAGCCAAACAGTGCGATGTACACCGGCTGACCCGGGCGCAGCTGTTCGGAAATGGTCTGCAGCCAGGTCACGCCACCCTCGGCCGACGCCCCGAACCAGGATGAGATCGTCGCCGGAAACAGCACCAGGGACGATGCAAAGATGGCAGGAATCACGCCAGCCATGTTGACCTTGAGTGGCAAGTGGCTGGACTGTGCCTGATAG
Organism: uncultured Wenzhouxiangella sp.; assembly: GCA_964439915.1. Lineage (GTDB taxonomy): Bacteria > Pseudomonadota > Gammaproteobacteria > Xanthomonadales > Wenzhouxiangellaceae > Wenzhouxiangella. The sequence goes on from CAYTQT010000011.1 coordinate 61,993, forward strand.
GCCTTGCGCCCCTGTCGCTGCGCGTAGTTGACGGTAATGCGCCGCTGGCCACGCTCGACGAACACCACGAAAGCGGTAACAGCCAGCGCCATGATCAGCAGGAACAGAGCGGTAGGAATACCCAGCTGCCCGGTATTGACCAGCTCAAGCGTAGAGCCGATTGCTCGCGGCAGCTCGGCCACAATCCCGGCAAAGATCAGAATAGAGATACCGTTACCGATGCCCCGCTCGGTGATCTGCTCACCCAGCCACATCAGGAACACGGTACCCGCAGTCAGAGTGACAACCGCCGACAGCAGGAAGCCCGGACCCGGATTGATTACCACCGGCAGATCCGCACCCGCACTCTGCGACTGCAGTGCAATAGCCACGCCAAAAGACTGGAATGCCGCCAGAACTACGGTGAAATAGCGCGTGTACTGGGTAATCTTGCGACGACCCGACTCACCTTCCTTGCGCAGCGCCTGAAGCTGAGGAACCGCATGGCTCATCAGCTGCATGATGATCGCCGCCGAAATATACGGCATCACGCCGAGTGCGAAGATCGAGAAACGCCCCAGCGCGCCGCCAGAAAACATGTTGAACATGTCGACAATCGTTCCGCTGGTCTGATCCATCAGGGAAACCAGCGTGATCGGGTTGATGCCCGGAACAGGAATGAAGGTTCCGAAACGGAACACCATCAGGGCGATCACCACCAGCAGCAAACGCTGCCGGAGTTCTTTCAGTCGCCCGATTCCGCCCAGGGCACCGGCCATTTCTGAGGCGCTGCGAGCCATTATTCGACCTTCCCTCCGGCCGCTTCGATTGCCTTGGCCGCACCCGCAGTGACGTGAACGCCGCGAACGGTCAGGGCACGATCGATATCGCCGGTGGCGATGATCCGAACGCGCTGGGTATCACCGGGCACCATGCCAGCCTCTTTCAGCGCCAGCAGGTCAACGGTGTCACCCTTGAAGCTGTTGAGCTGATACAGCCGTAATTCGCGCGTCTTGGAATTGACCGCGGAGTGAAAACCGACTTTCGGCAGACGCCGTTGCAGCGGCATCTGACCACCCTCGAACCCGACCTTGTGATAGCCGCCGGAACGCGACTTCTGGCCCTTGTGACCCCGGCCTCCGGTCTTGCCCAGACCGGATCCGATACCCCGCCCGACGCGCTTGCGAGTCTTGCGGCTGCCTTCTGCGGGTTGAATGGTATTGAGTTTCATCGTCAGAATCCTTGCCAATCTGTGACGCTCAGGCCTCTTCGACCTGAACCAGGTAGTGCACCTTGCTGATCATTCCGCGGATAGACGGCGTGTCTTCCAGCTCGACCGTATGGTGCATACGACGCAGGCCGAGTCCGCGAACGGTTTCCCGATGCTTTCCGATGGTCCCATTCATGCTGCGCACGAGCGTGACCCGAATCCTTGCCGGTGTTTTCTTAGCCATGATGTTCAAGAATCTCCTCGATAGGCTTGCCACGCTTGATCGCCACCGACTCCGGAGACGCCATCGACTGCAAGCCCTTCATGGTTGCGCGAACCAGGTTGATCGGGTTGTTCGAACCGACACTCTTGGCCAGCACGTTATGGACGCCGACCGCCTCGAACACGGCTCGCATGGCCCCGCCCGCAATCACACCAGTACCCTCGGATGCCGGTTGCATGTAGACACGGGAACCACTGTGGCGAGATTTGACGGCATGCCAAAGAGTGCCTTCATTCAGGCTGACTCGGACCATATCGCGACGCGCTCGTTCCATTGCCTTCTGGATCGCCAGCGGCACTTCGCGCGCCTTGCCGTAACCAAAACCGACCTTTCCTTCACCGTCACCGACAACGGTCAGCGCGGTAAAGCTGAATTGACGTCCGCCTTTGACGACCTTGACGACGCGGTTGACGGCAACCAGTTTCTCGATCAGATCGTCTGAGCTGTTATCTCTAGCCATGATGAATTCCGTATTCCTTAAAACTTCAGGCCGGCTTCACGCGCGGCGTCGGCGAGGGCCTTGATGCGACCGTGATACTTGAAACCCGAGCGATCGAAAGCCACGTCGGTCACGCCTGCGGCCAGTGAACGTTCGGCGATCGCCTTGCCGACGGCCTTGGCGGCTTCGACATTGGCAGTCGCCTTCAGGTCACCGCGCACATCCTTCTGCAGGGTTGACGCAGCAGCGACCGTCCGGCCGCCGCCCGGCGCGATGATCTGGGCATACAGATGCCGACCCGTACGATGCACGCTCAAGCGTGCAACGCCCTGGCGCTGGATTCGAGAGCGCGTTTTCCGTGCTCGTCTCAATCTTGAAAGATTCTTCTCGCTCATCGTTGTTCCTTAAGCCTTCTTGGCTTCTTTCATGACCACGCGCTCATCTGCGTAGCGAACGCCCTTACCCTTGTAAGGCTCCGGCGGACGATAAGCGCGAATCTTTGCGGCCACCTGGCCAACCAGCTGCTTGTCGCTGCCGCGCACGACGATTTCGGTCTGGCTCGGCGTCTCGATGGTGACACCTTCCGGAATCTCGAAGTCGACGGGGTGGCTGAAACCGAGCTGCAGGTTCAGAGACTTGCCTTGAACCGCCGCGCGATATCCAACGCCCACCAGCGCAAGCTTGCGTTCGAATCCGTTGGTAACACCCTCGACCATATTGGCAACCAGCGCACGCATGGTGCCAGCCATCGCCATGTCTGCTTCCTGGTGGGGAGCAAAAGACACGACGCCATCTTCGATGGTGACGCCAACGCTGGGATGGACATCCAGCGACAGGGTACCCTTCGGGCCCTTCACCGAAACGCTTCCGCCAGACTCGTTGAAATCAACGCCTTTGGGCAGCTCGATTGGGTTTTTTGCAATTCTTGACATGATTCAAACCTATTTAGGATCAAGCCACCAGGCAGATCACTTCGCCGCCATGCCCTTCACTGCGGGCACGTGAGTCCGTCATCACGCCTTTCGACGTGCTGATGATCGCCACCCCGAGTCCATTCAGAACTCGCGGAAGATCGTCCTTGCTGAAGTAGCGTCGACGCCCTGGCTTGCTGTAACGATCCAGACGGTCGATCACGCCACGGCCATCGACGTATTTCAGCTCGATGGTCAGTGTGTTCTTGCTGCCCTCGGTCGAAACCTCGTAGCCGCGAACATAACCTTCATCCTTCAGGACTTCGACGATTGCGACCTTGGCCGTTGACGAAGGCATGCTGACGGTACGTTTGTTGACAGCCTGCGCATTCTTGATGCGAGCCAGCATGTCTGAAATCGGGTCATTCATACTCATGATCTAAAACTCCTTACCAGCTCGCTTTCCGCAGACCCGGAACATCACCACGCATCGCCGCTTCACGCAGCTTGTTGCGCGCCAGCCCGAACTTGCGGTAATAACCGCGCGGCCGACCCGAAATCTGACAACGGTTCCGCCGACGAATCGGACTTGAATCGCGAGGCAGCTTGTTCAAGGTATGCATTGCCGCATGCTTGGACTCGTAATCCGCCTCGGGATCGGCGATGATCTTTTTCAGCTCAGCTCGCTTTTCGGCGAATTTGGCCGTCAGCTTTGCGCGTCGAACATCGCGCTGAACCATTGAAATCTTTGCCATCTCTAATTCTCCTTAACGAGCCCGGAACGGGAAGCCGAACGCTTCCAGCAGGGCCAATCCTTCTTCATCTGTCTTGGCGGTGGTCGTGAATGCAATGTCCATTCCGCGAATCGCATCGATCTGGTCGTAATTGATCTCCGGAAAGATGATCTGCTCCTTGACCCCCAGGTTGTAATTACCCGAGCCGTCAAAGGCCTTGCGAGAAACACCGCGAAAATCGCGAACGCGCGGCAGAGCGATTGCCACCAGACGATCGAGAAACTCGTACATCCGCTCACGCCGAAGCGTGACCTTGGCACCGATCGGATAGTCGTCGCGAATCTTGAAGCTGGCTACCGACTTGCGCGCCTTGGTGACCACTGGCTGCTGGCCGGCGATCTTCGCCATATCGCCCACGGCCTTTTCGATGACCTTCTTGTCACCGACTGCTTCACCCAGGCCCATATTGATGGTGATCTTTTCCAGACGCGGCACCTGCATGACGTTGTCATACCCGAATTTTTCGGTGAGCTGACCAACGACAGTGTCGCGATAGTAATCGTGCAACCTAGCCATTTCCTTAGCCTCAGATATCTACGACTTCACCGGTGGAGCGAAAGAATCGCACCTTCCGGCCGTCTTCGAGAAACTTGAATCCCACGCGATCGCCCTTGTCGGTCGCGGGGTTGTACAACATCACATTGGATGCCTGAATCGGCGCTTCGCGCTCGATGATGCCGCCCGGCTTCTGATTCTGCGGGTCCGGCTTCTGGTGCTTCTTGATCATGTTCACGTTTTCGACGAGAAAACGATTGTCACCGAGCACCTTGAGCACATGTCCGCGCTGGCCGCGGCTCCTGCCGGCGATCACGATCACTTCATCACCCTTGCGAATACGTTCCATCATGTGCTCCTTACAAAACTTCCGGGGCCAGGGAGACGATCTTCATGAACCGCTCAGAACGCAGCTCGCGCGTCACCGGGCCAAAGATACGTGTACCGATCGGCTCCAGCTTCTGATTCAGCAGAACCGCCGCGTTGCCGTCGAAACGGATCAACGATCCATCATGACGTCGCACACCCTTGCGCGTCCGCACGACCACAGCGTTATACACCTCGCCCTTCTTGACCTTGCCGCGAGGAATGGCATCCTTGACGGTCACCTTGATGACGTCGCCGATATTTGCGTACCGGCGCTTGGATCCACCCAACACCTTGATACACATCAGTTCGCGAGCGCCACTGTTGTCGGCCGCCGCCAGTCGAGATTGCATCTGAATCATGCTGCTTCGCTCCGCTGTTGCTTACTGGGCGCGCTCGACGATTTCCACCACCTGCCAGCTCTTGTTCTTCGAGAGCGGACGGCACTGGGAAATACGAACGGTATCGCCTTCGTTGCAGTCGTTTGTTTCATCGTGCGCATGCACCTTGCTCGAACGGCGAATGTACTTGCCGTACAGCGGGTGCTTGACCAGGCGCTCCAGGCGCACGGTGACCGTCTTGTCCATCTTGTTGCTGACAACGCGACCGACCTGGCTGCGCTGTACCTTTTCTTCAGTACTCATGCGGATTCACCCTGCATCTGATTCATCACGGTCTTGACGCGTGCAATATCACGGCGGACCGTCTTCAACTGATGACGCCCTTCGAGGCTGCCATTGCCATGCTGCATACGCAGGCTGAACTGCTCCTTCCGCAATTCAAGCAACAGGTCCTTGAGTTCGCCGGCATTCTTGCCGCGCAGTTCACTGGCCTTCATTACAAGGTCCTCACTACAAATGCTGTCTTGACGCTCAACTTGGCGGCGGCACGACGAAATGCTTCGCGTGCGATATCCTCGCTCACGCCCTGGATTTCATAGATCATCCGGCCGGGCTGGACCGGAGCAACCCAGTACTCCACGTTACCCTTTCCCTTGCCCATACGAACTTCGACCGGCTTCTTGGTGATCGGCTTGTCGGGAAAGACGCGGATCCACAACTTTCCGCCACGCTTGACGTGACGTGTGATCGCACGACGAGCCGACTCGATCTGGCGTGCCGTGATAAAACCACGGGTGGTCGCCTGAAGGCCGAACTCACCAAAGCTGACCTTGTTACCCACCTGCGCCAGACCGCGATTACGGCCCTTCTGCGTCTTTCTGAACTTTGTACGCTTCGGCTGCAGCATGATCAGTTCTCCTTGCGTGCGCCCTTGTTCTGGGCGTTGTCGCCGGTGTTCTGAGCGTACAGGTCGAAGACATCACCCTTGTACACCCACACCTTGATTCCAATGATGCCGTAGGTCGTTGCCGCCTCGGCAGTACCGTAGTCCACGTCTGCACGCAGCGTATGGAGAGGCACGCGGCCTTCTCTGTACCATTCGCTGCGAGCGATGTCTGCACCGTTCAGACGGCCACCGACCTGGACCTTGATGCCAAGAGCCCCGAGACGCATGGCGTTACCCACAGCCCGCTTCATGGCCCGACGGAACATCACACGACGCTCGAGCTGCTGAGCAATCGACTCAGCCACGAGACGCGCATCCAGCTCGGGCTTGCGGATCTCCGCCACGCGAATATGAGTGGGGACACCCATGATCTTGGAGACCTTGTGCTTGAGCTTCTCGATGTCCTCGCCCTTCTTGCCGATGACGATGCCCGGACGTGCCGTATGCACCGTGATTTCGGCTGACTTGGCAGGACGCTCGATCTGGATATGACTGATCGCGGCGTGCGCCAGTTCCTTTTCCAGGAATGCACGAGCCTTGAGATCGGTCTGCAGATACTCTGCAAACGTCTCGCCCTCGGCGTACCACTTGGCGCGCCAATCCTTGGCGATGCCCAAGCGAATTCCAGTTGGATGTACCTTCTGACCCATGCTTAATCCTTAGTCTTCTGCCACGACAACGGTGATGTGACTGGTCCGCTTCAGGAGTCGGGTGTAGCGACCCTTGGCTCTTGCGCGACCACGTTTCAGCGTCGGACCCTCGTCAACGAAGATCCTCGAGACCTTCAGTTCATCGATATCCGCGCCAAGATTGTTCTCAGCATTGGCGACTGCCGACAGCAGCACCTTGCGAACGATATGTGCGCCCTTTTTCGAGCTGAAATTCAGCAGCTCGTCGGCCCGATCAACCGACATTCCGCGGACCTGATCAGCGACCAATCTGGCCTTTTGAGCCGAGATCCGTGCGCCTTTGAGTTTTGCAGTAGCTTCCATCACCATTCCGTCCTGATTTCCTACTTGGTCTTGCGGTCAGCCGCATGACCCTTGAAGGTCCGAGTCGGTGCAAATTCACCGAGCTTGTGCCCGACCATGTTCTCGTTGATCAGAATGGGCACGTGTTGGCGGCCGTTGTGCACGGCTATGGTCAGGCCCACCATCTCGGGCAGCACCATGGACCGACGTGACCAGGTCTTGATCGGACGTTTGCTGTTTGTTTCGACGGCCGTCTGCACCTTGGTTTCAAGGTGGTGATCAATGAACGGCCCTTTCTTGATCGAACGTGGCATTGCGATTTCCTACGATTATTTGCGCTTGCGCGAACGGGTTATGAACTTGCTTGTCCGCTTGTTGCTGCGAGTCCGCTTGCCCTTGGTCTGCTGACCCCAGGGCGTGACCGGGTGACGGCCACCCGAAGTCCGACCTTCACCACCACCGTGAGGGTGATCGACCGGGTTCATGGCCACGCCGCGAACGGTCGGGCGAACACCGCGCCAGCGCTTCGCGCCGGCCTTGCCCAGCTTCTCCAGATTGTGCTCGGTGTTGGACACCTGCCCGATCGTTGCCCGGCACTGGGTGTGCACCTTGCGCATTTCACCGGAGCGCAGAAGGACCGTGGCGTACTGACCGTCGCGGGCAACCAGTTGAACGACCGCGCCCGCAGTCCGTGCAATCTGTCCACCCTTGCCCGGCTTCAGTTCCACGTTGTGGATCTGGGTGCCGACCGGGATTGATCGCAGCGGCATCGAGTTGCCCGGCTTGATCGGCGCTTCCGAGCCGCTCAGGATTTCATCACCGGCGACGACATTACGCGGAGCGAGAATATACCGCCACTCACCGTCGCTATACTTGATCAGCGCGATGTGGGCGCTGCGATTGGGATCATATTCGACCCGCTCGACGACACCGCGAATACCGTCCTTGTCGCGCTTGAAATCGACAACGCGGTAGTGGTGCTTGTGACCACCGCCCTTGTGACGCGTGGTGATGCGCCCGTTGTTGTTCCGTCCGCCGGTCGAGCTTTGCGACTCCAGCAGCGGAGAAAAAGGCTTGCCTTTCCACAGGTGATCGTGCTTGACGCGAACTACGCCGCGACGCCCCGGTGAAGTCGGTTTTGCTTTGACAATTGCCATAACCGTTTCCTGAATCTGAATCAGTCTGCTTGTAGATCTTCAATCGTCTGGCCCGCAGCCACACGAACATAGGCTTTCTTCCAGCCCTTCTGCACACCCGGGCGGAACCGGAAGGTCTTGCGCTTACCCTTCTGGTTCAACACCTGGACACCCTCGACCTGGACCTTGAAAAGTCCTTCGATGGCCTGCCGGATCTCGTCCTTGCTGGCATCACGGGCGACTTCGAACACATACTGGTTCGATTCGGCCTGCAGACGGGCAGTCTTCTCCGAGACGTGCGGAAAACGCACGATCTGGTACATGCGTTCGTTGCTCATGCCAGCCACTCCTGAATCCTTTCAACGGCGGCTCGGGTCATGACCACCTTGTCTGCACCCACCAGACTGACCGGATCGATACGATCCGCTGCCAGCGCGTGGATGTGGGGAATATTCCGGCTGCCGAGGTAGAGATTGCTATTCAACTCGACATCCACGATCAGCCCACGCTCGACTCCGAGGTCTGCGAGCATGGCCTTGACAACACTGGTCCTGGGCTCGCTGATGTCGAGAGACTCGACCACGATCAGGCGCTCCTGACGCAGAAGCTCGGACAGGATCGACATCATGGCCGCGCGGAACTGCTTGCGATTGACCTTCTGGCTGTGGTCGCGAGGCTGAGCCGCGAACGTCACCCCACCACTGCGCCACAACGGGCTGCGAATGGTGCCGGCGCGCGCGTTGCCCGTGCCCTTCTGACGCCATGGCTTGCGTCCGCCGCCGGAGACCGCAGAGCGGTTCTTCTGCGCCTTGGTGCCGGAGCGACCGCCAGCGAGGTAAGCCGTGACGACCTGATGGACGAGGCTTTCCGAGAAATCGCGTCCGAAAACTGCGTCGGACACTTCAACGCTGCTGCCGCCTTGAATAGAGAGTTCCATGATTCGCTCCTTCAGGCCTTGATCGACGGACGGACGAAAACGTGACCGCCAGGGGCGCCAGGCACGGCGCCGCGGATCAGAATGATGTTGCGCTCGGCATCGACCCGAACGACTTCGAGATTCAATGTGGTGACACGCTCATCTCCCATCTGACCGGCCATTTTCTTGCCCTTGAACACCCGACCCGGGGTCTGGCATTGGCCGATGGAACCCGGCGCACGATGCGACAGCGAGTTACCGTGGGTTGCGTCCTGCATGCGGAAATTGTGACGCTTGATGACACCCGCAAAACCCTTGCCCTTGCTGGTTCCGGTCACATCCACTTTCTGGCCGGCCTCGAACCGATCAACGGTGATTTCAGAACCGACCTCAAGGTCGCCCTGCTCGTTGTCGTCGAGGCGGAACTCCCACAGACCCTCACCGGCTTCAACACCGGCCTTGGCAAAATGCCCGGCTGCGGGACGATTGACCAAAGACGTACGACGAGAACCGCAGGTCACCTGAATGGCCGAGTAGCCATCGGTATCAACACTGCGAATCTGCGTGATGCGATTCGGGCTGACCTCGACCACGGTCACGGGGATGGAACTCCCTGCCTCCGTGAATATGCGGGTCATGCCACGCTTGCGTCCTACCAATCCGATCGTCATTGTTCTGAACTCACTTCGTTCGTTTCTCGATCGCGGCCCATCATGGTGTCGTCAAGACTCACCCGAGGCCGCCATTCATCAATAAAGTTTGATCTGCACATCGACCCCGGCAGCCAGATCCAGCTTCATCAGGGCATCGACGGTCTTGTCGTTGGGGTCCACGATATCCAGCAACCTCTTGTGGGTGCGGATCTCGTACTGGTCACGCGCGTCCTTGTTGACGTGCGGGGAAATCAGGACCGTGTAACGCTCCTTGCGAGTGGGCAGCGGGATCGGTCCACGCACCTGCGCGCCGGTTCTCTTCGCTGTATCCACGATTTCCTGGGTTGACCTGTCGATCAAACGATGGTCAAAACCCTTCAAACGAATACGGATTTTCTGCTCGGCCATTGCCGTACGCCTTTAGTCTGTAAAAGATCAAAAAACTGTCGCCACCCTTTCGGGCGGCTTTTCTGCGTGATCCGAAGATCAGGGCCCCGCCAACCGAGGTCGAGGGGGCCCTATAAACCTGAGCCGCCCATTATGCCGCGGCTCAATTCAAAATGCCAGTACTTTATTCGTGAATCTTGGCCACGACGCCTGCACCCACGGTGCGTCCGCCTTCGCGG
>CAYTQT010000012.1:0-71298 GCA_964439915.1 uncultured Wenzhouxiangella sp.
TATTCGAGCAGGGCGCGTGGGTGAATGCCGATCATGCGGTTGATGATGAACTCCAGGCGCGCCAGGCCAATCCCATGATTGGGAATCTGAGCAAAATCGAAGGCCCGGTCGGCATTGGCGACATTCATCATGATCTTCAACGGGGCAGGCGGCATTTCCCCGAGCGTATCCTCGGTCCGACTGAATTCCAGCCTGCCCTTGTAGATACGGCCCGTGTCGCCCTCGGAGCAGGCAACGGTGACCTCGGCGCCATGCGGAATCCGGGCGGTGGCATCACCACAGCCCACCACGGCCGGAATACCGAGCTCGCGGGCGATGATGGCGGCGTGGCAGGTGCGGCCGCCGCGATTGGTCACGATTGCCGATGCGCGCTTCATGATCGGCTCCCAATCCGGGTCGGTCATGTCGGTGACCAGCACGTCGCCGGCTTCGACATCATGAATGGCCTCGAGTGATTCGATCACCTTGGCCCGACCGGCCCCGATTCGTTGCCCGATCGCCCGGCCCTCCGACAGAACATCGCCGGTTTCTTCAAGACGAAAGCGTTCCATGGCCTGTCCCGAGCGGCTCTTGACCGTTTCCGGGCGAGCCTGAAGGATGAAGAGGTCGCCCGATTCGCCGTCCTTTGCCCATTCGATGTCCATCGGCCGGCCGTAGTGCTTCTCGATCGTCAGGGCCATTTCTGCCAGCTGCCTGACATCAGCGTCGCTGATCGAGAATCGATTGCGCAGGTCGTCCGGCGTGTCTTCTGTGTGCACGCCAGATCCCTGGGCATAGACCATCCGGCTGGCCTTGCTGCCGAGCGAACGGCGCAGGATGGCCGGCTTGCCGGCTTCGAGATTGGGCTTGAACAGATAGAATTCATCCGGATTGACGGCGCCCTGGACAACGCTTTCGCCCAGGCCGTAGCTGGACGTCACGAAGACCACGTTGCGATAGCCCGATTCAGTATCGAGGGTGAACAGGACGCCAGCCGAACCGCTGCCGGAACGGACCATCAGCTGGATGCCGGCCGACAAGGCCACATCGTGGTGCTCGAAGCCATGGTGCACGCGATAGGCGATGGCGCGATCGTTGTAGAGGCTGGCAAAGACTGCGTGCAGTTTGATCAGGACCTCATCGATTCCGCGAACGTTCAGAAAGGTCTCCTGCTGTCCGGCAAACGAGGCGTCAGGCAGATCCTCTGCCGTCGCCGAGGAGCGAACGGCGACCGCCAGATCGTCTCCATAGCGCTCCTGCATGCGGGCATAACCGTCGCGAATGGCCTGTTCCAGGCCCGATTGAAGCGGCGTCTCCATGATCCACTGACGGATCCTGCTGCCGGTGGCGGCCAGCGCCCGGGTATCTTCTGAATCAAGAGGCTCGAGTTCGGCCTGAATCCTGTCGGCCAGCCCTGACTGGTCGAGAAATTCCCGGAAGGCATCAGCGGTGGTGGCAAATCCGCCGGGCACGCTGACGCCGAGCTGGCTCAGATTGCCGATCATCTCCCCGAGAGAGGAGTTTTTTCCACCGACCCGGTGCAGGTCGGCCATGCCCAGCTGGTCGAGCCAAAGAATGTAATCAGTCACGTGAAGCCTCGGATTATGGTTCAAGTCGTCAATCAAACCCGGTATTCTACCTGCCCGATCCTCATCAACGGCAGTCTGATTCCATGCGCCGGACCGTATTCTTCGTCTCCGACGGCACCGCCATCACCGCGGAGACCTTCGGACATAGCCTCCTGACCCAGTTTTCCGCGGTGAATTTTCGGGAAATCCGACTCCCGTTCGTCGATACCCGGGAAAAGGCCCGGGACGCGGTCTCCCTGATCGATCGGGCCGCCGAGGCCGATGGCACCCGACCGCTGATCTTCAGCACCATCGTTGACACCGGGATCGGTCGCGAGCTGACCGCGGCCAACGCGCATGTCTTCGACATGTTCGCGACCTTCATGGAGCCGCTCGAACAGGTGCTCGGCGTCGACAGCTCACCGCGAGTCGGTCAGGCGCACGGCATGGGTAACAGCCATGCCTACGAAGATCGCATGGAAGCAACCAACTACGCCTTGACCCACGACGACGGGATCAGCAAGAAGCTCGATCAGGCCGATGTCATTCTGGTCGGCGTGTCGCGCTCCGGCAAGACCCCCACCTGCCTTTACATGGCGCTGCACTACGGGGTCAAGGCCGCCAACTACCCGTTGACCGAGGAAGACCTCGAGCAGCCCCGGCTGCCGCAGTTTCTCCGCATCCACCATTCCAAGCTGGTCGGTCTGACGATCAACCCGGAAAGACTGGCCCGGATTCGCGAAGTCCGGCGCCCCGGAAGCCGGTATGCGTCGGTCAAGCAGTGCCGCTACGAGGTCGATGCGGCAGAAGCCATGTTCCGGGTCGAGAAGGTGCCCGTGCTGTCGACGACCGGCTCCTCGATCGAGGAGCTGGCCAGCCGGATCCTGCTGGAGCAGGGCCTGCAGCGGGAATAATCCCCTTCCGAGTCGGACACAATGCGAAGAGGCTTGTCATTCGGCCAGATTGACACCACAATAAGTGAACTCTAGAACAAGAATTCTGGTCCACCTTCTGACAACATCCTGGAGATTGAGCGTGTCCAGAACGGCACGCGCTGAGGCTGATTCATGCTGACCACTGTCCGAAACCTGCATCCACCGACCCAGGTCCTGGCCCGCCGCCTGCCCGAGCTTCATACCTCGGTCTTTCGGGCTTTGAACCTGCTGATGCCTGACGGCCTGAGTCGGAGCGATTGCCTGGTGTCGCGCGTCGGCACCGGGCCTGATCTCTACATGCAGGTCATCGAACGGCACGACTACACCACTTTTCTGCGCCTGACCTATCTGATCGGCGATAGCAAGCAGCATGACCCGAATGCGCACATCCGGGTCTATCACGACGCGCGCATGGCCGAGGCCACGGCTTTCAGTCCGGAGCAGGGCATTCAGCGTCTTGCCGGCCCGGAACTGCCGATGCAGAGTCTGGTGGTTCGAAACTGGCGATTGAACAAGGCGCTCCTCAAATGGCTGGACTATCTGCTGGATCAGGGCCACAGCGCCCAGACCCTTCGTCCGGCCGAAGAAAGCCCCGAGCTCGGCACTGATCTGGCCGGTCAGGAAGTCGGTTAGCCCGCCGAATCGTCGATCTGATGCTGGCCGAAGTCGGCCGGCTGGTCTACAATGATGTCCCGGAAAACAAGCATGCTGCTTGATTAGCGTTGCGCGGTCCCGGTCGATCCTTTCACCGAGCTGTCGCTGCGCCTGACCCGGAGGTCGTGAGTGTCCCCAAACAAGGCTTTACTGGTTCTGGAAGACGGCACATCGTTTTCCGGCCTGGGTATCGGTGCGCCCGGCGTTGCCACCGGCGAGGTGGTCTTCAATACGGCAATGACCGGCTATCAGGAAATCCTGACAGATCCGAGCTATGCCGGTCAGCTGGTCACGCTCACTGCGGCTCATATCGGCAACACAGGCGTCAACGGATTCGATGCCGAATCCGGCCGCATCCACTGTCGCGGCCTGCTGGTCCGTAATTGTCCGCGTCGGACCAGTTCCTGGCGCTCCGAGAAGTCGCTGGATGACTATCTGCGCGATCATGGCGTGTCCGGCATCAGCGGTCTGGACACCCGCTCTCTCACCATTCATCTGCGCACCCAGGGCGCTCTCAACGGTTGTCTCACGGTCGGCAACGATATCGATGCAGAGGCAGCGCTGAACCTGGCGCGAGACTGCCGGTCGATGACTGGCCTGGATCTGGCCAGCGGCGTGACGGTGGATGCCCCCGTTGCCTGGTCGGAGGGCGCCTTCGATCTTGAAAAGAACGCCTTCCAGTCAGGCGCAGAGACCTTTCATGTCGTGTGCTACGACTATGGCGTCAAACGCAATATCCTGCGGCTTCTGGTCGATTCGGGCTGCCGCGTGACGCTGGTGCCGGCTCGTCATCCGATCGAGGCGGTCATGGCCCTGGAGCCGGACGGCGTCCTGCTCTCGAACGGGCCGGGTGACCCCGGTCCATTGGGCTACGCCATCGAGGCCATTCGTTCGCTGCTCGACAAGCGCGTTCCGATCTTCGGGATCTGCCTGGGCCATCAGCTTCTCGCTCTGGCCAGCGGCGCCCGAACGACCAAGATGAAATTCGGCCACCACGGCGCCAACCATCCGGTCAAGGATCTGGCAACAGGGCAGGTCATGATCACCAGTCAGAACCACGGTTTCGCGGTCGATGAGGACTCGCTCCCGGCGCACGTTCGGCCGACCCATCGCTCGCTGTTCGACGGCAGCCTGCAGGGGATCGAGCTGGAAGGGCAGCCGGCCTTCGGTTTCCAGGGCCATCCGGAAGCCAGCCCGGGCCCGCATGATCTGCGCCCCCTGTTTCGGCGATTTGCCCGGATGATGGCCGATGCACGCTGATTCAAGGCGCAGGTCGAACCATTGAACACCAGACGGAATACTCCAGATGCCCAAGCGAACTGATATCGAATCCATTCTGATCATCGGCGCCGGTCCGATCGTGATCGGGCAGGCCTGTGAGTTCGACTACTCCGGGGTTCAGGCCGTCAAGGCGCTGCGCGAAGAGGGCTACCGGGTCATTCTCGTCAATTCGAACCCGGCCACCATCATGACCGACCCCGAAGTGGCCGACACGGTCTACATCGAACCGATTCGCTGGGATGTCGTGCGCGATGTGATCGAGAAGGAGCGCCCGGATGCGCTGCTGCCGACCATGGGCGGCCAGACGGCTCTGAACTGCGCGCTCGATCTGGACCGGGAAGGTGTCCTGGCCGAGTTCGGTGTTGAAATGATCGGCGCGTCGAAAAAAGCGATCGACATGGCCGAGGACCGCGAGCAGTTCCGTCTGGCCATGGGCGATATCGGACTTGCGGTTCCCCGGGCGGCGGTCGCGCATACCCTCAGTGAAGCGATGGAGATCCAGAAGTCGATCGGCTTTCCGACGATCATCCGGCCCTCCTTCACCATGGGTGGGTCGGGCGGCGGCATTGCCTACAACCGCCAGGAATTCACCGAGATCGTCAGCCACGGTCTGGACCTCTCGCCGACCAACGAAGTGCTGCTTGAGGAGTCCGTACTTGGCTGGAAGGAGTTCGAGCTCGAGGTGGTCAGGGATCGGGCCGATAACTGCATCATCGTCTGCTCGATCGAGAATCTCGACCCGATGGGCGTGCATACCGGCGACTCGATTACTGTTGCGCCAGCGCAGACCCTGACCGACAAGGAGTATCAGATGCTCCGCGATGCAGCGATTGCGGTGCTGCGCAAGATCGGCGTGGACACCGGCGGTTCGAACGTCCAGTTCGCCGTCAGTCCGGAGGACGGACGCATCCTGGTCATCGAAATGAACCCACGCGTATCACGTTCATCGGCTCTGGCATCGAAGGCGACCGGATTTCCGATCGCCAAGGTTGCCGCCAAGCTCGCCGTCGGTTATACCCTCGACGAGCTGCTCAACGACATGACCGGCGGCGCCACACCGGCCTCGTTCGAGCCGGCCATCGATTATGTGGTCACCAAGATCCCGCGCTTTGCCTTCGAAAAGTTTCCGGCGGCCAATGATCGACTGACGACCCAGATGAAATCGGTCGGTGAGGCGATGGCTTTCGGTCGTACGTTCCAGGAATCGCTGCAGAAAGCGCTGAGAAGCCTCGAGACCGGACTCGATGGCCTCGACCCGCAGAGCTACGAAGGGACGATGTCCGAAATCGACCTGCAGATCAGACGCGAGCTGCAGGAGGCAGGGCCGGACCGCCTGCTCTATCTTGCAGATGCGTTTCGGCGTGGTCTTGATTTCGACGAGATCCACCGCCTGACCCGGATCGATCCCTGGTTCATCGATCAGATTGCCGAACTCATCGAACAGGAGCAGTTGATCATCGAGCAGGGCGTTGCCGAACTCAATCCCGAACGCCTGCTCGAACTCAAGCGCTTCGGCTTTTCCGATGCCAGGATCGCCGCCCTGGCCGGCCTGGACGAGGGCAGCGTGAGAAAGATTCGACGCAAGGCGGGCCTGCACCCGGTCTATCGACGGATAGACACCTGCGCGGCCGAATTCGCTACCGAGACCGCCTATCTTTACTCGACCTGGGGCGAGGCCTGTGAATCAGCGCCGACCGACAAACCCAAGATCATGGTGCTCGGCGGCGGGCCGAACCGGATCGGGCAGGGTATCGAGTTCGACTACTGCTGCGTGCACGCGGCCATGGCCATGCGTGATCTCGGCTACGAGACGATCATGGTCAACTGCAACCCGGAAACCGTCTCGACCGATTACGACACCTCGGATCGGCTCTATTTCGAGCCCTTGACTCTGGAAGATGTCCTGGCCGTTGTTGATCTGGAAAAGCCCGAGGGCATCATCATCCAGTTCGGTGGTCAGACCCCCCTCAAGCTGGCCCGAGCGCTGGAAGCGGCCGGTGCCCCGATCGTCGGCACCACGCCGGACTGCATCGATCTGGCCGAGGACCGCGAACGCTTCCAGGCCCTGCTGCAGACACTTGATCTGAAGCAGCCGCCGAACCGGACGGCGCGCGATCCTGAGTCGGCGATCGTGCTTGCCCGTGACATCGGCTATCCGCTGGTGGTGCGACCATCCTATGTGTTGGGGGGGCGGGCGATGGATATAGTCCACGCTGAGGATGAGCTGCGCCGCTACATGACCGAAGCGGTGAAGGTCTCGAATGATTCACCGGTGCTGCTCGATCGCTTTCTGGACCATGCCATCGAGGTCGATGTCGACGCACTCTGCGACGGTCATCAGGTGGTGATCGGCGGCATCATGGAGCACATCGAGGAAGCGGGGGTGCATTCGGGGGATTCATCCTGCAGTCTGCCGCCATTTTCCCTTAGCGATGAGGTCATCGCAGAGATCGCCGAACAGACCCGGAAGATGGCGACCGCGCTCAACGTGGTCGGCCTGATGAACGTCCAGTTTGCCGTGCGCGGCGACGAGATCTTCGTTCTCGAAGTCAACCCGCGCGCCTCCAGGACCGTGCCGTTCGTTTCCAAAGCCACCGGCGCGCCGATTGCTCAGATCGCAGCCCGCTGCATGGTGGGGCAGACCCTGGCTGAGCAGGGGATCACCGAGGATCTCGAGTCGGGTTTCTATTCAATCAAGGAACCTGTCTACCCATTCATCAAGTTTCCCGGTGTCGATCCCATTCTCGGGCCCGAGATGCGTTCGACCGGAGAGGCAATGGGAGTGGGTCTGAGCTTCGGCGCGGCAGTGGCACGCGCGCAGCAGGGCGTCGGCATTCGGGCCGCCGCAAGCGGCACCGTTTTCATCAGCGTCCGCGACGCCGACAAGCAGCGCCTGGTGCCCGTCGCGCAGGAACTGTCCGACCGCGGGTTCACCCTGATAGCGACCGAGGGCACCTGGAAGCATCTGGTTGAAAACGGAATCGAATGTGCCTACGTTAACAAGGTGGCGCAGGGGCGACCGCATATCGTCGATCTGATCAAGAATGATGAGATCGATTACATCATCAACACGACCGAGGGTCGGCAGGCGATTTCGGATTCGTTTTCGATTCGACGCCAGGCCCTGCAGCACAAGATCAACTATTCGACGACGATCGCAGGCGCCAAAGCGACTCTTCGCGCACTCGATCACTGGAATGATCGTGGCGTGCGCAGTCTGGCCGAGCTACACGAATTATAAGGAGCAGTAATGACTCAGATCCCGCTGACAAAATCCGGGGCAGAGCGGCTCAAGTCCGAGCTGGAACGGCTGAAGAAGAAAGATCGACCCGCAGTGATCGAGGCGATCGCCGAGGCCAGAGCGCATGGTGACCTGAAGGAGAATGCCGAATACCACGCCGCCCGCGAGCAGCAGGGTTTTATCGAGGGCCGGATTCAGGCACTCGAAAATGCCCTGGGCAACGCGAGGATCATCGATCCGGCCCAGACCGCCGCCGGTGACAAGGTCGTTTTCGGCGCGCACGTAACGCTGATCGAAGATGCCGAGGGCGCGGAAGAGGCCGTCTGGCAGATCGTCGGCGAGCTCGAGGCCGACGTCAACCAGCGACTGCTCTCGATCGGCGCACCCCTGGCCCGGGCATTGATCGGCAAGCAGGCAGGCGAGGTCATCGAGTTCGAAGCCCCCAACGGTGTCCGCGTCTACGAGATTGTCGACGTCGAATATCGCTGATCGATCTCGCGGATGATCATCCTTCTGGTGCCCGAACTCGAGGCCCTGCTGTCCGAAGTCGATTCTGCTCCACGTCTGCTCTCCCGCCTCCTTGCAAGGGGCCGGAGTCGTGCGCTCGACAGCAATGCCTATCTGGCAGACCTGGTGACCGATCAAGCGGTGGGGCCGGCGGCGATCGCCCGGCACCACGACCGTCCCGAGGATGCTTCAGGCTGCTGGATTTTCGCCGATCCGGTCATGCTTTGTCCCGATCTCAATGCGGTCTGGGTCCAGCCGCATCGATTCGAACCGATCGATCAGCCCGCCGTCGCCGAGCTGCAGGCGCTGCTTGCAGCGTCCGGGGCGGGCTTCGAACCGATCCGCCCGGACCGGGCCTATCTCGGCGTCAAGAGCCTGCCGACGGTCGAATTCACGCCGCCCTGGGGAGTCGCAGGGCGCAGCATGGATCATGTGCTGCCCTCCGGCAGGGACGCCGCCCGGTGGATCCGAATCCTCAACGAGTGCCAGATGCTTCTGCATCAGCATGCGGGCCAGGCACCGCAGACTCCCGCCGGCCTGTGGTTCTGGGGCAGTGGCAGCCTGCCTGAAAGGCGTCCCGACGCCCGGGTCAGCCACCTGATCGGTACTGAAGACGGCCTGAAGGAGCTGGCCGGGTGGCTCGAGCTCTCGTACGTGCCGGAGGAGAGCGGGACCCCGGATGCATCGCTCCGCGCCTGGTCGCCAGAGCCCCAGCACGATGCCAGGCAGGCACTCGAGCATCTTGATGACTTGATCCGGCCGCTCTGGCGTCGCCTTCTGATCGGATCCATCGACGCCCTGGAGCTGGCCAGTCGTCAAACCGTCCATCGCCTGACCCGGCGCCATGCCTGGCAGTTCTGGAAGGGGCGCGGTCAGTGATCCGGTCGGTCGTTATCCGTCGCAGATCGGCAGCGCTGGCCCGGTTGACCGAATGCCACCCGGTCGTTGCCCGGGTTCTGGCGGCACGCGGTGCCGATCAATCGCCGGATTATCGTCTGTCCCGCCTGCTGCCGCCGACACTGGGCGGTCTCGACCGGGCAACGGCGTTGATCGAACAGGCGATCAGGGACCAGCAGCGCATCGTGGTCGTCGGTGATTTCGACACCGATGGGGCGACAGGAACCGCTCTGGCCGTCAGGGCATTGAGGGCGATGGGCGCGGGGCAGGTGGACTGGGTCGTGCCCGATCGATTCCGCCACGGATACGGACTGGGCGAAACCCTGGTCGAGGAGATTGCACCCGGCCATCCCGACCTGTTGCTGACCGTCGACCAGGGCGTCAGCTCGATTGCCGGTGTGGCGCTGGCCAGATCGAAGGGTATTCGGGTGATCGTGACCGATCACCACCTGCCGGGCGAGCGCTTGCCGGATGCCGATGCCATCGTCAATCCGAATCTCAGCGGCGATCCGTTCCCGTCGGGCGCGCTGGCCGGTGTTGGCGTGATGTTCTATACCCTGATGGCGCTCAGAGCCCGGTTGCGAGACTCGGGCTGGTTCCAGTCCAGGCCGGAACCCCGGCTTGATGCCTGGCTGGATCTGGTTGCCCTTGGTACGGTCGCCGACCTGGTTCCGCTGGACGAAAACAATCGCAGGCTGGTCCATCAGGGGCTAGTCCGGATTCGCGCCGGGCGAGTCAACCCCGGCATTGCCGCACTGCTGGAGCTGGCCGGACGCAATCTGCGATTCATCGAGGCATCGGACCTCGGCTTTGCCGCGGCGCCGCGTCTGAATGCGGCCGGCCGACTCGACGACATGGGGATCGGAATTCGCTGCCTGCTCGCTGACAGTGAGGAGGCAGCCTGGTCGTACGCCCGCCAGCTGGACCAGCTCAATTCAGAGCGGCAGGCCATTCAGGCCGACATGCAGGAGTCCGCGGAACTGCAGGCCGATGCCCTGGCCCGGAGCTTTGGCGATTCAGCGGATGCGATACCCGACGCGCTTTGCGTGTTCGAGGAAACCTGGCACCAGGGCGTGGTCGGCCTGGTGGCTGGCCGCCTGATGGAGCGATTTCAACGCCCCGTGATCGCTTTTGCACCGGCGGAAGCCGGCGGAGAAGACCTGAAGGGTTCGGCAAGAAGCCCGGCCAGCGTGCATATGCGTGATCTGCTGGTCGAGATCGATGTGGCACACCCCGGCCTGATCGACAGATTCGGCGGCCATGCCAGGGCCGCCGGCCTGTCCCTGCCGCGGGCCAGGCTCGATGATTTTCGTGCTGCCCTGGCAAACAGGTTGTCCGGGGTCCGCTTCGGGCCGGAGGAAGTCGACAGCGATGGACCGCTTTCCGGTGCCGAGTTTTCGGTTGATGTGGCCGAGGCACTGGCCGCAGCCGGGCCCTGGGGGATGTCCTGGCCCGAGCCGCTGTTCGACGGGCAGTTCGAGGTGCTGGATCGTCGGATCGTTGGGGTCGCCCACATGAAGATGCGTCTGCGCCCGATTCAGGGCGGTCCGGTGCTCGATGCCATTGCCTTTCGGGCCGGCCCACTGTGCCATCAGGAGCTGCCAGATCCGCTACATCTGACCTTTCGTCTGGAAGTCAACCGATTCCGCGGCCAGGTTCAGGCACAGCTCAATGTCCAGCATCTGGTTTCGGCGGTCGCAGCGCCCTGAAAGCGACTGCCATTGACCGCTCGGACAAGCGACGACGGGCTGACTTCAGGGGCCGAAATCGCTACAATGGCGAGTTGTTCCAATCCGAGCGGGTTTCCAATCCTCTGATCATCGAGCCGTGTGACGACGCGTCGCAGGCAGGCGTGTGGTCAGAGACATCAGGCCCCGATCCGGATGACTATTCATAATCCTTTTCTGACACTCTGGAGTTCGCATGCAGCGCACACTGTCCATCATCAAGCCCGACGCCGTCGCCAAGAACGTCATCGGGGAGATCTACACCCGCTTCGAACGAGCAGGCCTCAAGATTGTGGCGGCCAGGCTCAAGCATCTCAGTCAGGCCGAGGCCGAGGGCTTCTATGCGGTCCATTCCGAGCGACCGTTCTTCAAGGACCTGGTCGGATTCATGATTTCCGGCCCGGTGATGATCCAGGTTCTGGAGGGTGAGGACGCCATCGCGCGTAATCGCGAACTGATGGGTGCCACCGACCCTGCGCAGGCAGCTCCCGGCACGATCAGAGCCGATTTTGCCACCAGCATCGATGCCAATGCCGTGCATGGATCAGATGGCGAGGATACCGCCGCTGACGAGATTCGCTTTTTCTTCGGCGAGGATGAGATATACTCTCGATAATTGACAGTATTTCTCAGAGAAGAGCGCTAAATGTCTGCGATTGAAGCAGAAAAGCTCAACCTTCTCGACCTTGACCGAGAGCGATTGGTCGAGTTTTTCGCCCAGCTGGGCGAAAAGCCCTTTCGTGCGCGTCAGATTCTCCAGTGGATTCACCAGCGGGGTGTCACCGACTTCGATGGCATGACCGACCTTTCCCAGGGGTTGAGAGAACGGCTCAAGGCCCTTGCCACGATCCAATCGCCGCGGGTCATCCGCGAGCAGCTCAGCGCGGACGGAACCATCAAATGGCTGCTGTCGGTCAGCGGTGGCAGCGCGGTGGAAACCGTCTTCATCCCGGAGGCACGGCGCGGGACGCTGTGCATTTCCTCGCAGGTTGGCTGCATGCTCAACTGCACCTTCTGCTCCACGGCGACGCAGGGCTTCAAGCGCAATCTGTCAACGGCCGAGATCATCGGCCAGGTCTTTCATGCCGTCCAGCAGCTGGCCAGCGGCCGGTTCGGAGAGCGCAGGGTCACGAACGTGGTCTTCATGGGTATGGGCGAACCCCTGCTCAACCTGGTCGGGGTGCAGCCCGCTCTGAATCTGTTGCGTGATGATCTGGCCTACGGGCTGGCAGCGCGTCGGGTAACGATTTCCACCGCTGGCGTGGTCCCGGGCCTGGAACAGCTCGGGCAGGGCGTCGAGTTCGCTCTGGCCGTTTCGCTGCACGCTCCGGACGACGAGTTGCGCTCGAAGCTCGTGCCACTCAATCGCAAATATCCCGTGGCAGAACTGCTGGAAGCCTGCAAACGCTATGTGCGCGGCAACAAGCGGCGGACGGTCACCTTCGAATACACGATGATCGACGGCGTCAATGACGGCAGAGCCCAGGCCAAGGGTCTGGTCAGGGTGCTGAACGGACTGCCCTGCAAGATCAACCTGATCCCGTTCAATCCCTTCCCGGGAACACCATTCAGGCCCTCCACGCCCGAGGCGATCTACGAATTCCAGAAGATCACTCGAGCTTCAGGAATCATCACGACGGTGCGCAAGACGCGTGGCGAGGACATCGACGCGGCCTGCGGTCAACTGGTCGGTAAATTGCTCAGTCCGAGCGAGCGCCGACGAACCGTTCAGGAGCAGCTCGCTCGACAGGCGATGTCGGCGTGAGCTGGACACCCAGACTGATCATCATTCTGTCGGTCATCATGACGGTTGCCTGCGCCAGCTCGGCAACCAGTACTCGTTCCACTCTGGAGCGCAGTTCCGGGCTCAACAGCACCAGTCCGGTCCGGGCCGCAGAGATCAATACCCGGCTGGGAATCGGCTACCTTGAACGCGGACAGTACGAGGTGGCCCTGGAAAAGCTCCAGATTGCGGTTCTGGAAGATCCCGGTCACGTCCCGGCCCACTTCGCTCTCGCCCTGTTGTTCGAGCGGCTGGGTGACGATGGAAACGCCGAACGGCACTACCGGGCGGCGGATCGTCTGGCGCCGGATGACGGCGGTGTCCAGAATGCCTATGGGGTTTACCTCTGCCGTCAGCGGGATTTCGTGGAGGCCGACAGGCACTTCCGCAGGGCGATGCAGGATCCTTTTTATGCAACGCCGGAAGTGGCCCTGACCAATGCAGGGTCCTGCGCGCGTCGTGCCGGTCGGCAACAGCAGGCCACCGATTATCTGCGCGAGGCGCTGAATATCGATGGAAACAATCCAGATGCCCTTTACAATCTGGCTGAAATCTATTATCTACAAGGGGATTCATTCCGGGCGCGAGCCTTCCTCCAGCGACTCGAGGCGCAGGGCACCGCGGAGGCGGCGACTTTTCTCCTTGGATTCCGGATCGAATCCGATCTAGGTAATCAAGATGAGGCTGAACGCTACGCCGTTCTGCTGGAGCGCGATTTTCCGACCAGCCCGGAAACTGAACAAGTGAGGCGATTGATTCGCAATGACTCCTGAAGATTCTTCCATCGAGCCCGGTCGTCTTGGCGAGCCATCCGGTGCTGAACAGCCCGGGCAATCCGAGCGGTTCAAGGCCATTGGGCAGCGGCTGAGAGAGGCGCGCGAGGCAAAATCCCTGAGTCGTGCGGACGTGGCAAGTCAGCTCCACCTCCCGACCCATCTCCTCGATGATCTCGAGGCGGGTCGCATGGAGCGGCTTGCACCGATTTATCGACGGGGCTATATCAACAATTACGCCTCGCTTCTGGACATCGACCGCAGTGAGTTGAGCGCCGGGCTGGATAACGACCCGCCGCCCGCTCTGACCCAGGTACTGCCGGTGAAGCGCTCGCGTTTTCGCTTCGAAAAGTACATCAAGTTTGCGACCTATCTTGTTGCCACTATTGCAATTGTTCCGCCACTGGTCATGGTCTATTTGAATACCGGCGCGGGCCTCTTCGATGGCGATCGTGCGGTTTCAGAGCCGACCAGGACCGAACGGATGCCGTTGAGCTCATCGGAATCGGGAGTCGCCGCCTCTGAACAGGCGTCGGAACAGGACAATCAGCGCCCGGTCACCGCTTCTGCCATGCCGCTGACCTCGATCCGCTCGCTCAGCGCCCCAGAAGCCAGCGAGACCGTCGAAGCGCGCGAACCGAGCCCGCAGCCCGATCTGCTGGAGATCGAGCCAGAAGGCCCGTTGTTGATGACTCTGACCCTCCGGCTGAAAGAGGACAGCTGGGTCGAAATCAGCGGCGGAGACGATCAACGACTCGAATATGACCTGCTCCGCGCCGACCAGGAGCTGACCTACCAGGGTCTTCCGCCGTTGAACATTCTTCTCGGTCGGGCCAGCGCGGTCGATCTGTTTCTCGACGGTCAACTACTGACCTTCGATGGGCACGATCGGGGCGACGTTGCGGCGCTGATGATCTCCGAAGACGGGACAGTTCAGCGATAACTCTCGTACGGCGATAACCCCTGATGCCCGTCCGGGCGATCGAGCCATACAGATTCGGCAGCGAACAGGTTCGCCATCGATGATCTTTGTCGCACAGCGATAAACAAGGGCCAGATGAACAAACTTCAATCCATTCGCGGCATGCACGATGTGCTACCGGAGCGCTCAGCCCTGTGGCAGTGGCTGGAGAACGAGCTTCGTTCGATTGCCGGCCGCTACGACTTCAATGAAATTCGGGTTCCGATCGTCGAAAACATCGAGGTTTTCACGCGGGCCATCGGCCAGACGACTGACGTGGTCGAAAAGGAGATGTACGCCTTCCCGGATCGCAACGAGGATGTACTTGCGCTGCGTCCCGAGGGAACCGCGGGCGTGGTGCGTTCGGCGATTCAGCATGGGCTCTTGCATACGCCGGGCCTGAAGGTCTGGTACACCGGTCCTATGTTCAGGCATGAACGCCCGCAAAAGGGTCGTCAGCGTCAGTTCTATCAGTTCGGTGCCGAAGTCTTCGGCCTTGAACAGCCGGCCACGGACGTCGAGCTGATCCTGATGGTCGAACAGATCTGGCGTGTGCTCGGGCTGAGAGACCGCGTCGAGCTGCAGATCAACAGCCTTGGCGACAAGGCCGACCGGATCAGCTATCGGGAAACGCTGCTGGACTATCTGAGACCGTTCAGCGGTCAGCTTGACGAGGATTCCCGGCGCCGCCTTGACCGCAACCCGCTGAGAATATTCGACAGCAAGAATCCGGAGACGCAGGCCATCATGGCTGACGCACCGAGGCTGTCTGACCATCTCGGGTTCGAGGCGCAGGCCCACTTCGATGAAGTGCTGCGCATGCTGGACATGCTTGAGGTTCCCTATCGCATCAACACCGGGCTGGTGCGCGGTCTGGACTACTATTGCCGCACGGTGTTTGAATGGGTGAGCGGAGATCTTGGGGCGCAGGGAACAGTCTGTGCCGGAGGACGCTATGACGAGCTGGTGGAAATGCAGGGCGGCAAGGCGACTCCGGGTATCGGTTTTGCCATGGGCATCGAGCGAGTGGTCGCGCTGCTTGAGGAGTCCGGCAAGCAATCCCATCAGCGGCCCGATGCCTACCTTGTCAGCAGGATCGATCCGGCCTGGATGCTGTCCATCGCCGAGCAGCTTCGGACTCGAATCCCTGATCTGAAGCTGGCCGTATCCCTGGCCGGCGGCAGCTTCAAGGCGCAGTTCAAGCGTGCTGATCGCAGCGGGGCTCGATATGCGATCATCCTCGGCCCGGAAGAAATGGAGCAGGGCGTCGTTCAGGTCAAGGACATGCGGGCCGCAGAAAATATCCAGCACACCATCGAACTTGATAAACTGGCGGGCTGGATCAAGGACCGGATTGGCGAGTCGGGCAACGTCTGACCTATCATTGCCTTTCCACACGATACGTTTTGTTAATGACTCGTCCGCAGGGCGAGCCTGGGATCAGAGGACAACATGGCTGTAGAACTCTACGACGATCATGAACAGGGCGAGCGAGTCCGCTCGTGGATCAGCGAATACGGCGCGTCGATCGCGATGGGATTGGTGCTCGCTTTCGGCGGAATCTTCGGTTTTCGCTACTGGCAGGACCAGCAGACGGCGGCATCACTCCTGGCGGCAGACTACTACGCGGTCATCCGGGACGAGATCGAGGCTGATCGCCTGGATTTTGCCGAAGAACAGTTTCGGGCCATGCAGGAGGCCGTCGGCGATACCCCCTACAGTGGACTGGCCAGCCTGATCATGGCCGGTGCCTACGTGGAGGACGGGCGCCTCGAGCCTGCAGCTGACCTGTATCGCGAGATACTCGATAATTCCGAACTGACGTCCGTCCACCCGATGACGACCGGCCGCCTGGCGCGAATCCTGCACGCCCAGGGAGATCATGCCGCAGCCCTTGAATTGGTCAGCGGTCAGGCGCCGGATGGATTTGTCGGCGCCTGGGCCGAGATTCGCGGCGATATCCTCCTGGCCCAGGGCGATCTTGAGCAGGCACGGATGGCTTACCAGGAAGCACTGGATAACCAGGTCGGCCAGGGGTTCGGCCAGAGCCTGCTGCAGATCAAGCTCGACGCGACCGGGCCGGGTCTGGATGAGGACGCTTCATGAAGTCTGGAGTCCGCCTTGCGCTGATTCCTCTCGTGGTACTCACCCTGACTGGTTGTCAGACACTACGTGACTGGTTCAGTACCGACAACGATCTTCTGCCGCCCGCTGAACTGATCGAGTTCGAAGCCTCGATCGGGTTTTCGGAAAAGTGGTCGGTCGATGCCGGTGAGGGCCTCGATGAACGTCTGTCGGCCACTCGCCCCTTTCTATCCGACGGTGAAATCTGGATCGGTGATCATGAGGGGCTGATCACTGCGGTCGACGCCGACACCGGCCGCATTCTTCATCAGTATGAAACCGGCATGCCTCTATCGGCCGGGCCGGCCGTCTATGACGACCTCGTTCTGTTCGGCAACTTCGACGGCGAACTGGTGGCGCTGGACCGACGCAGCGGAAACGAGCGCTGGCGCGCGAAACTGTCCTCGGAGCTGCTGTCCTATCCGCTGCTGCATGACGGCATCGTGGTGGCACGCTGTATCGATGGCCGTACCTTCGGCTTCGACAGAGCTGACGGGGCACGCCTGTGGATCTATGACCGCTCCATTCCGCTGCTGACCCTGCGCGGCAACAGCGACCCTCTGGCTCGAGGCGGGCAGGTCTTCATCGGCTATGACGATGGGAGCGTGGTCAGCCTGGATGTTGCAGACGGCGCATTGAACTGGGAGCAACGTGTCGGTATCCCGGAAGGTCGGAGCGAGCTCGATCGCCTGGCGGACATCGACGGCCCCATGGCGATCGTCGGTACCGATCTGTACGTCGCCACCTACGCCGGCCGTACCGCGGCGCTTGCTATCGAATCGGGGCGTATTCTCTGGGTCGAGGATCTGGCCTCCTTCAGCGGGCTCAGTCTCCAGCGGACCTCGCTTGCGGCAGTGGACGGAGAGGATGCCGTCCACCTGATCGATCGGCGGAACGGCACCACGCTCTGGTCGGACGACCGCCTGATGCGCAGAGAAGTCACTCGACCAGTCTTCCTACAGGACTACCTGGCAGTGATTGATTTCGAGGGCTATCTGCACGCCTATGATCTGGAAAGCGGAGAATTCGCGGGACGGGAACAGATTCTTGACGAGGGTCCTGCCAGCGCACCGCTGGTTGTCGGCGATACGCTCTATGTGCTGGCAGTCGATGGCACGCTGAGCGCCTGGACGCTTCGGCGCTAGGCGCAGTCAAGGTCTCGATGTCAGGCCTCGCCCTTGTCGCCATCGTCGGGCGCCCGAATGTCGGCAAGTCAACGCTGTTCAACGCGCTGACTCGGACGCGAGACGCTCTGGTCGCTGATTTCCCCGGCGTGACGCGCGACCGGATCTACGGTCGCGCCCATCTGGGGGAGCGTGGCGTCATCCTGATCGATACCGGTGGTCTGGAAGCGGCTGCCGACGAGGTTCAGTCAGGTGCACAGCGCCAGACCCGACTGGCCGCTGATGAGGCCGACGTCATCATCTTCGTGACCGATGCTCGGGCCGGAATCACCTCCGATGACATGGAAATCGCTCGCTGGCTGCGTGCGCTCGACAAGCCGCTGATTCATGCGGTCAACAAGATCGACGGCCTGTCCGAAGCCCAGGCGCTTGCGGATGCGTCCGAGCTAGGTCTGGGCGAGCCTCACCTGATTGCCGCCAGTCACCGCCGCGGCATCGATCGCCTGGCCAGGGATACCGAAGCTGTCCTCCCGCCTCCCGAGCCGGTCGAGCCGCGGCCGGATGGCGTCATTCAGCTGGCCCTGATTGGCCGACCCAATGCCGGCAAGTCGACCCTTCTCAATCGTCTCCTTGGCGAAGAGCGCGCCCTGGCGTCGCCGATCGCAGGCACGACTCGGGATCCGATCCATGCCGAGGTCGAACGCGACGGCCTGCATCTGCATCTGGTCGATACGGCCGGCATCCGGCGCCGTCGAGGCAGCCATGAGGGCATCGAGCGATTCAGCACGATCAAGGCGCTTCAGGCCATCGAGCAGGCCCAGGTGGTCTGCCTGCTGGTCGATGCCGTGGACGGCGTCACCGAGCAGGACGCCAGGCTGGCCGGTCATATCATCGACGCCGGGCGTGCCTTCATCGTTGTGCTGAATAAATGGGACGTGCTGGACGAGCGGCAGCGACGCCAGCTCCTGGTCGCCATGGCCGAGCGCATGGAGTTCACCAGTTTTGCCCCAGTGGTCACGGTATCGGCGCTGCACGGCAGCGGCCTCGGCGAGCTGACCGATGCCATCGGGCATGTTGATTCGCGCGCACGCCAGGAAATCTCGACGCCCATCCTCACTCGCAGTCTGAGGCGCGCGGTTGAAGCCCATCCACCGCCGGGCGGGAAACGCGCCACCCCGAAGCTTCGCTACGCTCACAGCGGCGGTATCTTTCCGACTCGATTCATCATCCACGGCAACCGAACCGCTCATGTTCCCGAACAGTATCGCCGCTATCTCATCAACAGCTTTCGCCGCCAGTTCGATCTGACCGGCGTGCCGGTCCGGCTGATCTTCAAGGACTCTGACAATCCGTACGCCGGCCGCAAGAACAAGCTCACACCTCGCCAGATCCAGAAACGCAAGCGACTGACGTCACTGGGAAGAAAGAAAAAATCCCGACGCTAGCGTGAATCGGTTTCGAGTCGGACCCGTGTCGATGACTGTGGCTACAGCGACCAGGACTGCAGATGCCGCGTGATCTGATGGATGACTGCGGGGTCGTCGGGCGGGGTCTGGGCAGGCCAGTGCTCGATCAGGCCGCCCTTCCGATTGAACAGATATTTGTGAAAATTCCACCGTGGCAGGACATCGCCGCCATATTCCTGGGCCAGCTCCTTGAACATGGTGTGGGCTTCGATACCGATACAGGAGTATTTGGCCGTCATCGGAAAAGTGATCCGGTATTCGTTCTGAAGAAATTCGGCAATTTCTTCCTCGCTGCCCGGTTCCTGCTGGCCGAAATCATTGCACGGCATTCCGATCACGACCAGGCCCGACTGATGGTAGTCCTGGTAGATCTGCTGAAGTTTGGCGTAATGTGGGGTAAATCCGCACTCGGATGCCGTATTGACAAAAAGAATCGGCTGATTGCGGAAGCGCTCCAGCGGCATCGGGCCACCGTCGAGTGCCGCGAAATTGTAATTGTAGACGTTCATTATGATCAGGATCCCCTGTTGACAGGCTCTCAATCCTAACCTCTTGTCGGTACAATGTCGCCCCAGTGAAAGGATCAAGCGCAAAAATTCTGGAAGGTCGTCACGTTGCCGATCGTTTGATCGAAAACGTCAGAAAGGCCGTTGACGCCAGTTCGGACCGCGGCGATCGTCCGCCGGGTCTGGCCGTGGTGCTTGTCGGTGACGACCCGGCCTCGGAAGTCTACGTGGCCAACAAGATCCGGGCCTGTGATCGGGCCGGCATCCAGTCATTCAGCCACCGTCTGCCGCTGGGGGTCGGGCGCGGCGAGCTGCTTGCACTGATCGATGAACTGAATGCCTCCGACCAGATCGACGGCATCCTGGTGCAGCTCCCGCTGCCGCGCCATCTCGACGAGCAGCTGATCACCGAGCGCATCCACCCGGACAAGGACGTCGACGGCTTTCACCCAGTCAATATGGGCCGACTGGCCCTGCGCAATCCGGGTCTGAGGCCCTGTACTCCGCGCGGTGTCATGACCCTGCTGCATGCTCATGCGATCGACGCCAAGGGCAGGGATGCGCTGGTGGTCGGTGCGTCCAATATCGTCGGCCGACCGCTTGCACTGGAGCTCCTTCTGGCCGGCGCCACGGTAAGCGTGGCCCATCGTTTCACGCGTGATCTCGAAAAACATGTCAGGCGCGCTGAACTGCTGTGCGTGGCTGTCGGTAAGCCCGATCTGATCGACCCGGAGTGGGTCACACCCGGTGCCGTGGTGGTCGATATCGGCATTTCACGCAAGCCCGAAGGCGGCCTTCGCGGGGACCTGGATTTCGCTGCTGTCGCTGAGCGCGCCGCCTGGATCACACCAGTCCCTGGTGGGGTGGGGCCGATGACGGTGGCGACCCTGATGCAGAATACCGCTGAAGCCTCTGGGCTGGTGGTGCGGGCGCCATGAGGGCGATCGCGGCCGTCATGCTGCTGGCCATGTCTGGCTGTGCCAGCGTGATCGATCGGGCAACCGAGCAGTTCGCAGACGACCTTGAAACCGCCATTCGAGAGTATGACGATCCCATCCTTGTCTCTGATGGCCTGCCGGCCTACCTTCTGCTGCTCGAAGCCAGAATCAACGCCGATCCCGAAGCGCCGAGCCTGCGCCTGAGTACCGCCCGTCTGACCGGCACCTACGCCGCCCTGTTCGCCGAGGAGGCGGTCCGATATCAACGCCTCAACGCTCGCGCGCTGGAGCATGCGCGCACCGGCGCCTGCCTGCGCTCGAGCAGGCTTTGTGACCTCGGTCTGCTGGATTTCGATGCCTTCGATAAGCGCATCACCGAATTCGAGGCAGACAATCTGGATGCGCTCTATGTTCTGGCCACGACCTGGACTGGCTGGATCGATGCGAACTCCTCCGATTTCGTCGCCCTGGGTGACCTGCCACGGGTCGAGCGACTGCTTGCCTGGGTCGCTGAAAATGAACCGGAATACGATGACGGCGCCGTGTGGCTCTACCTGGCAGTGCTCAATTCCCAGCGCCCACCGGCCGCAGGCGGCCAGCCGGAGAAAGCGAGAAGATACTTCGAGCGGGCCCGCGAGATCACTGCGGGAGACAATCTCCTGATCAATGTGCTGATGGCGGATTCCTATGCCCGACTGCTCTTCGATCGCGATCTGTTCGTCGAACTGCTGCGGGAAGTCCTCGACAGCGAGGTCGACGCCGCCGAATACCGCCTGAGCAACGCCGTGGCCCGACAGCGGGCCGAAACCCTGATTGAACAGACCGAGGCAATCTTCGACTGATGAAGCCACTGAATCGAATTCAGACCGTTTTCGCCTGCGCGCTTCTGGCGCTTGTTCTCATCGCACCCGTCAGCGCCCAGCAGCTCAAGATCGCCACCCTGGCACCCGATGGGTCGAGCTGGATGAATGCGCTCAACGAAGCCGCTGACGCTGTCGAGGCAGAGACCGAGGGTCGCGTCAGCATTCGTTATTATCCCGGAGGCGTGATGGGTGATGCGACCGCAATCTTTCGTCGCATGCGCCTGGGCCAGCTCAATGGCGGGGCTTTCACCCTCGGCGATCTGGTCACGACCAGCGGTGCGGTCAATCTCTATTCACTGCCCTTCGTCTTCGACAGCCTGGAGGAAATCCAGGCCCTGAGACCCGAGTATGATCCGCTGATCCTGGCAGCGCTCGAGGAGGGCGGTCTGGTCGTCCCAGGGATTGCCCTGGGTGGATTTGCCTATCTGTTCGGTCGGGATCCTTTCCCGGCGCCCGAAGCGCTCGACACGGACTGGCGAGTCTGGGTCCAGCCCGATGATCTGCTCTCGCGCGAAACCCTCCAGCGCCTCGGCGTCAGTCCTGTGCCACTGCCGCTGGCAGAGGTCTACACGGCGCTCCAGACCGGTGCGCTGAACACCTTTGCCAGTACGACGTCCGGTGCGATCATCCTGCAGTGGCATACCCGGGCTCGCTACATGCTCGATCTGCCCGTACTGATGACCGGAGGCACCATCGGTTTCGACCCGCGCAGCCTCTCGCGTCTGTCCGAAGCGGACCGGGATATCCTCCTGGCGCGTTTTGCCGAGACCATGCAGGCGCTCGAAGACAGCAATCTGGCCGAGAACGCGCGCGCAAGAGAGGCACTGGTCTCGCAAGGAATCCGGATCGACGCGCCGACGACAGCCCAGCTCGAGACCTGGCGCGCCGAGGCCGACCGAACGCTGCAGGATCTGCTCGAGACCGGCCGGCTCGAGATTCCACATCTCGAGGCAATGATGCAGGATCTGGGGGCCCTGCGTGCGTCTCCATGAGCAGCTGACCGAAGCTCTTTCCCTGTTATCCGAGGGACTGCGGCGTCTCGAGTCCCTGCTGCTGACGATCCTGCTTTTCGGCCTGATGATCCTCGGACTGCTGCAGATCGTCATGCGCAATATCGGCGTGGCCTTGCCCTGGGCCGACGGAGTCATGCGTTCCATGGTGCTGTGGCTGGCCATGGTCGCGGGCATCATGGCAGCCGGCAAGCTTCGGCATATCCGCCTGAATCTGATTGAACACTGGACGCCGCTGTCGATCCAGCGCTGGATCAATCGCCTGGCCTATCTGATTGCAACCATCGTGTGCTTCGTCATGAGCTGGTACGGAATGGAAATGGTGGCCATCGAAGCCAGCTTCGGTGCGACGGCGTTTCTCAGTGTGCCGACCTGGGTCGTCCAGATGATCGTGCCGATCGGTTTTGCCCTGATGGGGCTGCGTTTCCTGTTCATTTCACTGTCACCCCGGGGCCCCGAGCCCGATGACCATTCAGGCATCGATGCGGCGACCGAGCCGCCCGAATCCGCCACCGGACAGCGTCCATGATCGCGATTCTGCTGGTCCTTCTGGCCATCATCGGAGTGCCGCTGTTCGCGGTGATCGCCATCGGGGCTTTTGCCGGTTTCAGCAACCTCGAGCTGTCCCTGATGCTGGTACCGATGGAGTTCCAGCGCATCGGCGATCTGCCGGTGCTGGTGGCCCTGCCGATGTTCACATTCGCCGGTGTCCTGCTTGCCGAAAGCCGCACGCCACAGCGCCTTGTCGATTTCACCCGCGCGGCTCTCGGCTGGCTGCCGGGCGGGCTTGCGATCCTCGGTCTTGTGATGTTTTCGCTGATGACCGCCTTCACCGGTGCATCCGGCATTACCGTGATTGCCCTCGGTAGTCTGATGCTACCGGCGTTGATCCAGGCCGGCTATCAACGCCGGTTCGCCCTTGGCCTGGTCACGACCGGGTCAAGCCTGGGCGTGCTTTTTGCGCCCTCCCTGCCGCTGATTCTCTACGCCGTGGTCGCGCAGCAGGTGGCACCCGGGCAGGGGATCGGCGTGAACGACCTGTTTCTGGCAGGCGTTCTGCCCGGCCTCCTGATGATCGTCCTGCTGGCCGCCTGGTCGATCTGGCAGCGCAGCCGACTCGATCTGCCTGACGCCGTTAGCGATCAGCACGAGCGCATGCCGCTGGCGCCGGCCATCCGCCGGATCATCTGGGAGCTTCCGCTGCCTTTCGTCGTTCTCGGAGGAATCTACTCGGGCTGGCTGCTGGTTGCCGAAGCGGCCGTCGTGACTGCCGTATGGGTGCTGGTCACGCTGGTGTTCATTCGTCGGGAAATCTCGTTCAAGCGACTGCCCGGCATCATCAGCGAGGCGATGATGCTGGTCGGCGCGATCCTGATCATCCTCGGCATGTCCCTGGCCTCGACCAACGCCATGATTGATGCCCAGATTCCGCAGAAGCTGCTGGCCTGGGTCACCCCCCTGATCGACTCCAAGATCGTCTTTCTGATGCTGATCAACCTGCTTCTCCTGGTTGCCGGCATGGTGCTGGACATCTTTGCCGCCCTGGTGATTCTGGCCCCCCTGATCATTCCGATTGCGCTGGCCTTCGGCGTCGACCCGGTTCATCTCGGGATCATTTTCCTGGCCAATCTGCAGATCGGCTACTGCACGCCGCCAGTGGGCATCAACCTGTTTCTGGCCAGTCATCGCTTCGGTGACGATATCCTCAAGGTCTACCGAGCCACCATCCCTTTCCTCGGCCTGCTGCTGATTGCACTCCTGCTGATCACCTGGTTCCCGAGCCTGAGTCTCTGGCTGCCCGGTCGCTGACAGCGCCATCGATCTCCGGGGACAAAAAAAAGCGCCCCGAAGGGCGCTTCGCTGTCACTCCTGCTCAAGAGCCAGAGCGATCAGTCACGCTCGACGATCGCGCTGACGCCCATGCCGCCCGCGGTGCAGACCGAAATCAGGCCTCGTCCTGAGCCGGCCTCTTCAAGGATGGCGCCCAGAGTTGCGAGGATCCTCGCGCCGGTGGCGGCGAACGGATGCCCGATGGCGACCGAGCCACCGCGAACGTTCATCTTGCCGCGATCGATCTCGCCCATGGCGCTGTCGCGCCCCAGGCGTTCCCGGCAGTAGCGCTCGGACTCCCAGGCTTTCAGGGTACACAGGACCTGGGCAGCGAAGGCCTCGTGGATTTCATAGAAATCGAAATCCTGCAGGGTCAGGTCGGCCTGGGTCAGCATTTCCGATACGGCCACGGTCGGCGCCATCAGCAAGCCTTCGTCCCGGGTCACGAAGTCGACCGACGCGGCCCGACCGTGGCTCAGCCAACCGAGGATCGGAAGGTCATGGGCTCGGGCCCAGTCCTCCGAGGCCAGCAGGACTGCAGCCGCGCCATCGGTCAAGGTGGTCGAGTTACCGGCGGTCAGAGAGCCTTCCTTGCGATCGAAGACCGGCTTGAGCGAGGCCAGCTTCTCCATGCTGGTTTCGGGGCGCACGATGTTGTCGCGGATCACGCCGTTATGGCTGACGACCAGGTCATCGAAGAAACCGGAATCCCAAGCGGCAGCCGCTTTGCGATGGCTGTCAAGCGTCAGCTCGTCCTGGGCCCGGCGATCGATCGACCAGGCCCGGGCCATGCGCTCGCAGTGCTGACCCATCGACAGCCCCGTACGGGGCTCGCCGTTCCTGGGCGGCTGAGGTGTCAGCTCGGCAGGCGAAAAGCCCTTGAATACCTTCAGCTTCTGCCCCAGCGATCGGGCGCGGCCGAGTTTGATCAGTCGCTGGGCGAACTTGTGCTGGAAGACGATCGGCGCATCGCTGGTGGTATCGGTACCCCCCACGATGGCGCACTCGATCTGGCCGCTGGCGATCTGGGCGCCGGCCATCAGGGCTGCCTGCAGGCTGGTACCGCAGGCCATCTGCATGGTGATTCCGGTTGTCAGTGGCGACAGGCTGGTCGAAAGAACTGCTTCACGCGCGAGATTCCAGTCCTTGGAATGGGTCGTGACCGCGCCGGCCACGACCTGATCGATCACTTCGCCATGAAGCTCGAAGCGGTCGGTCACGCCCTGGATCGCGGCGCTCAGCATGTCGAGGTTGGTCTGATCGGCATAGAGACTGTTCGACCGACAGAACGGAATTCGGCTGCCGCCAACGATTGCGATTCTGCGCATTGAACGGTCATTCATTGGCTTGCCTCCTTGTCGGTTGATGTTTCAGCTTCAGCGGGTTCAGGCGGAGAGGACTTCGCCTCGGACTCGAGATAGTTCATCGGTCCTCCCCGGAAGGGAGCAAAGCCCGTTCCGAAGATCATCCCGGCATCCAGAAGGTCTCCATCCTCGACGACTTCATCCTCGAGACATGCACGGCATTCATCGAAGTAGGGCTTCATCAGCTTCTCGGCGAGGTCTTCAAGATCATGGCCCTGATGGGCATCATCGTCACGCTGCGGCTTGCCCTTGACCCAGCGGTAAAAGC
This sequence comes from uncultured Wenzhouxiangella sp., assembly GCA_964439915.1. Lineage (GTDB taxonomy): Bacteria > Pseudomonadota > Gammaproteobacteria > Xanthomonadales > Wenzhouxiangellaceae > Wenzhouxiangella. Next base: position 25,800 of record CAYTQT010000012.1, read on the forward strand.
CTTCGCCCGATTTCTTGCCGAGCTTCCCGGCCTTGACCATGTCCTCGAGAATCTTGCGGTCCTCCCCGGCCTCATCACCCATCAGGGTATCGATCACCCCGAGTCCGACGTCCAGGCCCACCGTATCGGCCAGCTCCACCGGCCCCATCGGCATGCCGAAGCGCTCTGCGGCTTTGTCCAGGGCCTCCTTGGGTACGCCTTCGCGATGCATCTTCATGGCGTTGCGCATATAGGGTGCGAGGACGCGATTGACCAGAAAGCCGGGCGTGGATGTCACCGGCAGCGCGTATTTTCCGATCTGCGTGGCAAAGCTGCAGCCATCGTTGACCCGTTCGGGATGCGATGCCTCGTCATAGACGATCTCGACCAGCGGCATCTTGGCGACAGGGTTGAAGAAATGAAGCCCGATCAGTCGACCCGGATCCTCGAAGACATCGGCCAGCTCGGACAGCGGAATCGCCGATGTGTTGGTCGCCACCAGCGTATGCGGCTGCAGATCCTTGACCAGATTCGTGAACAGTTCGCGCTTGGCCTCGCGATTCTCGAAGATCGCCTCGATGATCACGTCGGCTCTGGCCACGCCCTTGCCCTCGACATCGGCGATCAAACGACGCTCGGCGGCGGCGACCGCTTCGGGTTTCTTGAGCTTGCGCTTGAACAGTGATTTCGCGCGTTTGAGTGCCGGCTCGATGTATTTCATCTCGCGGTCCTGCAGGGTGACCTCGAGCCCTCGACTCGCACACCAGGCGGCAATGTCACCGCCCATCACCCCGGCACCGATGACATGGACTCGCCTGGCCTTGAAGTCACTGCGCTTGCCCTGATTCTTCAGAGTTTCCATCAATCGGAAGACGCGGCGCAGATTGCGCGAAGTGTCACCGACCAGAAGGCGCGGAATCTTTTCGCCTTCGAGACGAATCATGGCCGCTTTCGAGTCGCCATGGGCCTCGAATGCGTCGATCAGCTCGAACGGGGCAGGGTAGTGCTCGGGGTTCGCTTTCGATGCGGTCTTCTTGCGCATCTGGCCGGCCAGGAACTTGCGTACCGGGCCCCAGGTCGTGGCGCGTGCCGTCAGACCGGGCTTCCTGGATTTCTTCTTCTTGAGGACGGCGTTGCGGGCGGCCCAGTGCAGGGAGCCATGGCGGGAGACAGTCTGATCGATCAGGTTGAGCCCGCGAGCTGCGCGTGCGCGCAGCATCCGCCCCATCAGCATGATCTGCATCGCCTGCAGACCGCCCATGACCCGAATCGATCGACCCGACCCCCCGAAGCCGGGGTAGATCCCCAGATTGACTTCCGGAAAACCGATTCGGGTGTGATCGGCGTCCAGGGCAATCCGCCAGTCGAAGCACAGGGACAACTCCAGTCCGCCGCCGAGACAATAGCCCTCGAAGGCGACCACCGTCGGAAATTTGAGGTCTTCGATGCGTTGAAACAGCCCGTGCACCCGACGGACCTGCTCTTCAAGGTCACTGACGTTGTCGGTCTGGTCGAATTCGCGAACGTCGGCGCCGACGATGAAGCTCTTGCGCTTGCCCGACATCAGCACCAGTCCGGTCGGCAGCTCGGTTTCAAGCTCGGAAACAATGGCTTCAAGCTCCTGAAGCACGGGAGTGCCGAGAGAATTGACCTTTTCATCGGCGTGATCGAGCGTCAGCCAGGCGATGCCGTCAAGGTCGTGCTCAAGTCGCCAGTGCGTCCAGCGAGGCTCGGAAGATGCGGTATTTGCCGCCATGTCAGGCCTTCTCCATTCTGTTGCGTACGGTCCGGCAAGTGTAACATTCAGACGCGCTCATCCCGAATTCCGGCTTCGCTTCCGACGTGGTCTTCTCGCGCATGGGTGGCTTGACGCGTACGGGCTTGCCGGTACTGATTCCGGTCGCAATCAGCGTTCCAGCACGTCGATCCCGAATTCGCGCAGCAGCTCGGTCAGGCGGATCAGTGGCAGTCCGATCAGGGCTGTCGGGTCATCACTGCGAATGCACTCGGTCAGCGCAATGCCGAGGCTCTCCGAACGCATCGAACCGGCACAGTCCAGCGGTGTGTCGCGCTCGACGTAGGCCATCAATGCCGCTTCCGAGAGTGTCTTCATTCGGACCCGGGTCGGCACGCTGACCACTCGGCATTGGTCCATTCCGATCAAGGCCATGGCGCTATGGAAGACGATCTCCTTGCCGGCCGTAAAGCGTAGTTGTTCGAGGGCGCGCTCGATCGAACCGGGTTTGCCCAGCAGCCGCCCCTGGCATTCGGCCACCTGATCACAGCCCAGGACCAGGGCATGCTGGAGGCCTGCGGCAACCGCCTCGGCCTTCTGTCTGGCCAGGCGCAGGGCCAGCGCTTCGCCGCCTTCCCCCTCCCTGGCTGTCTCATCGATGTCTGCCGGGACGACCTCGAAGGGCCAGTTCAGGCGCTCGAGCATGTGGCGTCGATACACCGACCCCGAAGCGAGAATGAGCTTTGCTGGTGGCGGTGCGGGGTCAATCTGCGTCATGGGCTTATCTTGTTGTTTGCTGGAGGCTAATGATATAATGGCCGGCTTATGTCGAGAGACTATCCCGACTGGATTCATACCGAAAAGGCGGCGCAGGCCAGGCGCGTGTTCCGCGGTCGAGTCGATGGCGATCAATTGCCACGGCTCGATGGATTGATTGTCGAAGGGCAGGGGAGCGAAATCGGTTTCGAAATCTCCTTTTCCCTCGACGACCAGGGCCAGGTTCTGGCGCAGGTCGTACTGGAAGGTGAGCTTGCTTTGCAGTGCCAGCGAACGCTGAAAACGTTCAGGCATGCCTTGAAGAGTCACTCCAGGGTGGCTATCGTGGGAAACGAAGCGCAGGAAGCCGGGCTGCCTGATGATTACGAATCAAGGCTATGCGCCGACCAGCGGCTCGAGCTGCTGGATCTGGTCGGTGAAGAGGCCTTGCTGGCTCTTCCTCTGGTCCCGGTCGATCCGGACTCGGAACCGATGCCCGAACCGGATTCGAGCGGAGATACGCATCGCCCTTTTGCGGCGCTGGACAAGCTTGGCAAGGATTCGAAATGAAGCAGCAACAGATTCAATTTTTCTGGAGATAAAACGAAATGGCCGTTCAAAAAAGTCGCAAGACCCCGTCCCGGCGCGGCATGCGCCGATCGCACGATGCTCTGTCAGGTCCGACCCTGTCCGAGGAGTCCGCAACCGGTGAAACCCATCGCCGCCATCACGTCTCGGCGGAGGGATTCTACCGGGGTCGTCAGATCGTTGATCTGGCTCCGGTCATCGACGAAGAAGACGAAGAAGAACTGCAGGGCTGAGCCGGCTCCATTCGGCTTTGAATCGAGAGGAAACAGTCCGGATTGCCGTTGACGCCATGGGCGGAGACGGCGCTCCGGACGTCGTCCTGCAGGCCGTCGATCTGGCGCTTGCTGATTCTCCCTGGATCGAAATCGCACTGGTCGGCCCGAGGGAGACCCTCGAAGCAGGTCGCCATGCCGACTGGGACGACCGCGTCTCGATCGTCCACGCCGAACAGGTACTGGCTGCTGATATCAGCGTCGCAGCCGCGATCCGGCGGGGGCGCCAAAGCAGTCTCTGGAATGCCATCGCCGAGGTCGAAGCCGAGCGCGCGGACGCGGTCGTGTCGGGCGGCAATACCGGCGCATTGATGGCCCTGGCCCGACACCAGCTCGGCATGCTTCCCGGGGTCGAGCGTCCCGCGCTGCTTGCCGCGCTGCCGACTACCGATTCTGCGGTCTGGATGCTCGACCTTGGCGCAAACGTCAATGTCGATGCGCCAAGACTGTTCGAATTCGCGCAGCTGGGATCGGTTGCCTTTCAGGTTCTCGAGGGACGCGATCCCAGAATCGGTCTTCTCAATATCGGCAGTGAACCCGGCAAGGGTCCGGACGTGATTCGTCAGGCAGCCGAGATGATCAGTTCCGATGACAGTCTCAGCTATGCCGGATTTGTCGAGGCAGATCAGGTGTTTGCCGGCCATGTCGATCTGGTTGTCTGCGACGGCTTCGCCGGAAACGTGCTCCTGAAAAGTGCCGAGGGTGCGGTCCGCCTTCTGTTTACCGCCATGAAAGAAGAGTTTGCCGGCTCGGTCACCGGGCTGCTGGCCAGGCGCAAGCTGCGCCGCATCCATGACAGCCTTGATCCGGCGCGGCATAATGGAGCGCCGATGCTCGGGGTTCGGGGCACCGTGATCAAAAGTCATGGCAGCGCCTGCCCGAGGGGAATGGCCCGCGCGATTCGGCTTGCCGAACTCGAAGTCCGGCGGGATTTGATCAAACGTTTGGATCAGCAGCTCTGGACGTCCAACGACAACTAGAATCCGCTTGAAGGATCAGGGACTCAGATTCGATGAAGTACGCCAGAATCGCGGCAACAGGCAGCTACCTCCCCGAGCGTGTGCTGACCAACAAGGAGCTGGAAGTGCTCGTCGAGACCAGCGATGAGTGGATCCGGAGCCGAACCGGTATCGAAGAGCGCCGTATCGCAGCCGAAAACGAGACGACCTGCGATCTGGCAGAGCAGGCCGCCAGAGCAGCGTTGGAGGCTGCCGGGATTCGCGCTTCCGATATCGACCTGCTGATCGTCGGCACGACAACGCCGGATGTCGTCTTCCCTTCGACGGCCTGCATGCTTCAGCACCGGCTCGGAGCCGAGGAGTGCGGCGCTTTCGACGTCAACGCAGCCTGTTCCGGTTTTATCTACGCGCTGTCTGTCGCCGATCAGTTCATTCGTGCAGGGACCGCCAGGACGATTCTGGTTGTTGGCGCGGAGACACTGACGCGCATGCTCGACTGGTCTGACCGCTCGACCTGTGTGCTGTTCGGCGACGGTGCCGGTGCTGCCGTGCTGGTGGCCGACGATCAGCCCGGGATCATGTCGACCCATATCCACGCCAACGGTGGCTACGGTGACCTGCTGAAGACCGATGTCGGGGTCTCGCGGGGCTTCAAGGCCGAGCCACGGGGCGGGCTGGCGGTCACGATGCGGGGCAACGAGGTATTCAAGGTTGCCGTGAATACTCTTGGCCGGATCGTTGATGAAACACTCGCCGCAAACCAGCTGGAGAAAACCGATCTGGATTGGTTGATCCCGCATCAGGCCAACCTGAGAATCATCAAGGCCACGGCCAAGAAGCTCAGTATGTCAATGGATCAGGTGATCGTCACCGTGAACAAGCACGGCAACACCTCGGCTGCATCGGTGCCGCTGGCGCTGGATGTGGCCATTCGAAGTGGTCGCGTGGCGCGAGGAGATAAACTGCTGCTGGAAGCGTTTGGCGGCGGCTTCACCTGGGGCGCTGCGCTGATCGCCTATTGATCTCGTTAGTAAGATCCCCAACACCCGGAATTCATCGAGAATCTGCTGACATGAGTCAAATTGCCTTCGTATTTCCCGGTCAGGGGTCGCAGTCGGTCGGTATGCTGGCAGCCCTGGCCGAGAGGTTCAGTCTGGTCCGATCCACGTTTGAAGAAGCCTCGGACGTCATCGATATCGATCTCTGGTCACTGGTGACAGACGGCCCCGAAGACGAGCTCAACCGCACCGCCATCACTCAGCCAGCCATGCTGGCCGCGGATATCGCGGTGTGGCGAATCTGGCGGCAGGAAGGCGGTCCGATGCCGGCGATCATGGCCGGCCACAGCCTGGGTGAATACGCAGCACTGGTCGCCGCAGGCGCGATCGAGTTTCGCGATGCGGTCGGTCTCGTGGCCCGTCGCGGAGCGCTGATGCAGTCGGCTGTCAGGGTCGGGGAGGGCGCGATGGCGGCGATCCTCGGCCTCGACGACGAAGTCGTTGAGGCCCTGTGTCGAGAGGTCTCGGAGGGCCAGGTGGTTTCTGCGGCGAACTACAATTCTCCGGGTCAGATCGTCATTGCCGGTGAAGCCTCGGCCGTGGAGCGTGCCCTGCATCAGGCCAAGGGCGCCGGAGCGCGTCGGGCGGTCATTCTGCCGGTCAGCGTTCCCTCGCACTGCGGGCTGATGAAGCCGGCTGCCGAGGCCCTGCGCGACAGCCTCGAGCAGATTCCTGTTGCACCGCCCGGGATTCCGGTGCTGCACAACATCGACGTTGCCGCCCACGATCAGGCCAAAGCCATTCGAGAAGCACTGATTGCCCAGATGTATTCGCCGGTCCGCTGGTCCTCCACGATCCGCAAGATGGTTGACGATGGCATTGAGAAAGTGGCTGAGTGCGGGCCCGGGCGCGTTCTCAGCGGGCTGGGCCGCCGGATCAGCCGTGAAACGGAGTGGCTGGCCCTGGAAGATCCGGAGGCGCTTCTGAGCGCTGCCCGGGTCTAAGCCTCGTTTCTATCAGTTGGCGATTTCCGACAACGGAGGACAAGCGATTGGATACCCAAGCAAGTTACCGAATCGATGAGCAAGTGGTGCTGGTCACCGGTGCCAGCCGTGGCATCGGCCAGGCGACGGCCGACTGGCTGCAGGCGCTGGGAGGGATTGTTTACGGAACGGCCACTTCCCGGGCCGGGGCCGAGGCCATCAGCGAACGCCTCGGCGAGGGTCGTGGCCTGGTCCTGGATGTTACCGATCCCGATGCAATCACTGCGACCGTCGAGGAGGTCAGGGATGTGGCAGGCAATGTCACCATCCTGGTCAACAACGCAGCCATTACCCGTGATCAGCTGCTGATGCGACTCAAGGACGAAGACTGGCAGGCCGTGCTCGATACCAATCTGACCGGCGCGATGCGAATGACCCGGGCCTGCCTGCGCGGCATGCTCAAGTCCAGGGCCGGGAGGATCATCAACATCTCCTCGGTGGTGGGTTATGCGGGCAATCCGGGGCAGGGCAATTACTGTGCGGCAAAAGCGGGCCTGGCAGGATTCAGCCGAGCGATCGCGCATGAGGTCGGATCGAGAGGGATCACCTGCAACGTTGTCGCGCCAGGCTTCATCGATACCGACATGACCCGAGCGCTTGATGAGCAGCAGCGCGAGCGCCTAACAGGTACAATCCCCTTGGGTCGTCTGGGTAAGCCGGAGGATGTTGCCGCATGTGTCGGCTTTCTGGCCAGTCCGGCCAGTGCTTACCTCAGCGGACAGACGCTGCATGTAAACGGCGGCATGTACATGACATGAATAATAAAAACAGCGCCTAAATAATTGAAATATCAAATCTTATCTTGCTAGAAGAGCCGCCAGGCCTCGACGGACTACTACGAACAGCGAGTGCTTTCAACTGGTCAATGTCCGGATTCTTGCCTACAATGGCGCGGCTTTGGAACAACCCCCCTTAGAGGATGAACATAATGAGCAGCATTGAAGATCGCGTCAAAAAAATCGTTATCGAGCAACTGGGAGTCAAGGACGAGGAAGTGACTCCGAGCGCATCTTTCGTGGACGATCTGGGTGCCGATTCACTCGACACGGTGGAATTGGTCATGGCCCTCGAAGAAGAGTTCGAGTGTGAAATTCCCGATGAGGACGCCGAGAAGATCACCAGCGTCCAGCAGGCCATTGATTACATCAAGGCCAACGTCGACAAGTAGGTCGTGACTTGTCTGTTGATCGGGCGGAGCACCGCTTCGCCTGCAGCATCCCAACGGCTAGGCGAAGAGGTTCAGCGATATGCGCGGTGACCGTAGAATCGTCGTGACCGGGCTGGGCACGATCAGCCCGGTAGGAAATGACGTCGAGAGTGCCTGGAGCTCGATCAAGGCCGGGCGCAGTGGCATCGGCCCGCTGACCGCTTTCGACTGCGAGCGCTTCAGCGCAAAGATTGCCGGTGAGGTCAGGGACTTCGACCTTGATGCCTATCTCCCGGCGAAGGACGCCCGTCGAATGGACCCGTTCATTCACTATGGCATGGCGGCGGCGATCCAGGCGATCGAGGATGCGGGACTTGAAGCGCATCCGGACAACGCCGAACGTATCGGCGTCGCGATCGGTTCGGGAATCGGTGGTATCGAAACCATCGAGCAGACCTACCAGACCTATCTCGACAGTGGCCCCCGTCGTATTTCCCCGTTCTTCGTGCCCGGCTGCATCATCAACATGGTGGCCGGCAACATTTCGATCCGCTTCGGTTTCAAGGGTCCTAATATCTCCATCGTCACGGCCTGTACGACAGCAACGCACAATATCGGCGAGGCGGCGAGAATGATCGCCTATGGCGACGCGGACGTGATGGTCGCCGGCGGCGCCGAATACGGAACGACACCGACGGCCTATGGCGGTTTCACCGCGGCCCGGGCCCTGTCGACCCGCAACGATGACCCGCAGGGAGCGTCCCGGCCCTGGGATCGGGATCGTGACGGGTTCGTCCTCAGTAATGGTGCCGGAGTGGTCGTGCTGGAAGACTACGAGCACGCAAGCCGGCGGGGTGCACGCATCTACGCCGAGCTCATCGGCTACGGGCGCAGCGCCGACGCTTATCACATGACTTCTCCGCCGGAGGGAGGCGAGGGCGCTGCCAGATGCATGCGCGCCGCGCTCGCGGATGCCGGAATCAGCAGCGACAGAGTCGACTATATCAATGCACACGGTACTTCCACTCTGGTCGGCGACCGGGCGGAAATCGCCGCCATCCAGTCACTTTTTGGCGATCACACCGGGCAGATGATGATCAGTTCGACCAAGTCGATGACCGGGCATCTGCTCGGAGCGGCCGGTGGCGTCGAGGCGATCTATACCATCCTGGGTCTCCACGAGGGCGTTGTCCCTCCGACGATCAACCTGGACAGGCCGGATCCGGCGGTAGAAGGCCTCGACCTGGTCCCCCATGAAGCCCGGGACTCAGCCATTCAGATCGCGCTGTCCAACTCCTTCGGCTTCGGTGGCACCAACGGGTCGCTGCTACTGCAGCGGCTGGCCTGATCACGGCCGATTCCTCCGATCATGCCGACTGCGGGGCCACCGCACACGCTTGAACTGGACCCGGGGCTGGATCTGCTCGCCGTTCATCGCGCGGCTCCTGATCGCTGGCCCTACCTGTTGTCGAGCACGGCTCCCGGCGGTTCGCTGGGTCGATACAGCCTGCTGCTCTTCCAGTTCGGCGAGTCATTCGGTATTCCTTCGCGGCCCGGGGCATTCCCGGTGCAAAGCGATGAGGGATTCTTCGAGGCCCTCGGAAAACTCCCGCGCTCTTCCTCGGGTCGGGACAGCAGCCGCTGGCCTTTCGTTGGCGGCTGGTTCATGTACCTGTCCTATGAGCTGGTCGCAACCATCGAGCCCCGGCTGGAGCTCCCGAGCGCCGATGACGACCTGCCCATCGCCTGGGTGGCTCGCTGTCCGGCGGCGCTCGTGCTCGATCATCAGACCGGTGGAGTCACCCTGCTTGCAGAAACCAAGGCCCTTTTGTCGCGGGCTTGCCGGAGCCTGGCGGCGATCGATACCGCCAATCAATCCGACCCGGCCTTGCCGATGCTGAGGCTGAGCTCCGATCCGGGTGAGCGCTTCAAGGCCGGGGTCGAGCGGATCCGTGAATGGATTCGCGCGGGAGATGTCTTCCAGGCCAACCTATCGCGGAGATGGCGCGGCCAGGCGGACTCCGAGATCGATCCTGCCAGCGTCTATCGGGCCCTGGCGGCTTCGAACCCGTCTCCATTTGCCGGCCTGGCCCGTCTGCCGGGGGGGACGGTGGTCAGTTCTTCGCCCGAGCGCCTGGTCGAAGTCCGGGATGGGATAGCGCAGACCCGGCCGATCGCGGGAACGCGACCGCGCGGCCACGACAAGGCGAGCGATGATTCACTGTCAGCAGAATTGTTCGCGCACCCCAAGGAGCGGGCGGAGCACATCATGCTGATCGATCTCGAACGCAACGATCTCGGCCGCATCTGTGAAACCGGAACCGTTGAAGTCGACGAACTGATGGTCATCGAGAGTTACACCCACGTCCATCACATCGTCTCCAATATCCGCGGCCGGATTCGGCCGGACGTCGACCCGGCCCGGATCATCAAGGCCACCTTCCCGGGCGGAACGATTACCGGCTGCCCCAAGGTTCGCTGCATGGAAATCATCGCTGAACTAGAGCAGCAGGGTCGAAGCTTCTACACCGGCTCGATGGGATATCTCGGTCGCGACGGAAATCTGGATCTGAATATCCTCATTCGCAGTCTGGGCATCAGTGGACGGACGCTGAGCTTTCGCACCGGCGCCGGTATCGTCGCCGATTCGGATCCGGATGCCGAACTGGCAGAAACCGAAACCAAGGCTCGCGGACTGCTGCGCGCCCTCGATCCGCAGTGACCACGCTGATAGACGGACAGGCTCGTGACACTGTGTCGGCCTCGGATCGCGGTCTGCTTTTCGGGGATGGTCTGTTCGAGACCATGGGTTTCTGGAGGGGTGAGTGTCCGCTCTGGGATCGACATATGCAGCGCCTGTTGCGGGGCTGCCGGATGCTCGGACTGACCCCGCCCGAACTCGAGCGGGTCAAGGAAGAATGCCGGGGGCTCGCTGAAGGCATCGAGCGCTGCGTGATTCGCCTGACAATGACGCGTGGCTCCGGCGGGCGTGGCTACTGGCCCGATGCCGCCGCCATTCCCACGCGCATCGTTCAGCGCCGAGCCTGGCCCCAGGCCCCGGATCATCGCCGCGGGCTGAAGGCGATCACCAGCAGCGTTCGAATCAGCTTCCAGCCGGCGCTGGCCGGGCTCAAGCACGGCAACCGACTGGAGCAGATCCTGGCGGCTCAGGAATGCCAGCGCCATGGTGCCGATGAAGCGCTGGTGTTCGATCAGCAGGGATTCCTGGCTGAGGCGATATCCTCGAATCTGCTGCTTCGCACGGCAGGCGGCTGGATGACACCCAGCAGTCCGGCGGCGGTCGCGGGCGTCGGCCTGGCCTGGCTCCTGTCAGAGGCTCCGCTGGAGATTCGGAGTCGAGCCATCGAACCCTCCCAACTGGCTCAAGCCGACTCGATCCTGGTGATAAACTCGGTCAGCGGCATCCGGCCCTTGCGCAGCCTTGACCGGCGCGAATTGGTGACCGACGAGGACTGTCGAAGCCTGCAGCGCCATTGGAATCAGAACCTTATCCCCGTATGCGACGATTGCTGACGCTTTTTCTGCTAGCCGCTGTTCTGATCGGGCTGGGCCTGGTCTGGCAGTGGGCTCAGTGGCGGCAGTTTCTTGACACGCCCGTCAATCCCGACTCGCAACTGACCCTCTGGATCGGGCCGGGAGAGGGTCTCGGCGACCTGGTCGACCAACTCCAGACGCTGGGTCTGGCTCGTCCGGACTGGCGTTGGCGGCTGTACGGTCGACTCGAATCCCCGCAGCTGAAACGAGGGGAGTTCCGGCTCGATCCGGATCTGACGCCGGGACGCCTGATCCTTGCCCTGGAAACCGGGGATGTCCTGGAACATCGTTTCACCATCGTCGAGGGCTGGACCTTGAGGCAGTTGCGCCAGACCCTGGCGGAAGATCCGAGGTTTCTCCACGACAGCCAGTTGCTCGGCGATGAGGCTCTGATGGCGCGCTTCGGTTGTCCCGGCTGCCCCGCTGAGGGAAGATTTCTGCCTGAAACCTACTTCTTCATTCGCGGCAGCAGCGATCTGGCCCTGCTCGAGCGAGCCTATCGCGCCATGGCGACGGCGCTCGACGAGGCCTGGGCACAGCGCGTCCCCGATCTGCCGATCGACAGCCCGGATGAGCTGCTGATTCTCGCATCACTGATCGAGCGTGAGACCGGTGCGCCATTCGAACGGCCCGAAGTGGCCGGCGTATTCAAACGCCGCCTGGAACAAGGCATGCGACTGCAGACCGATCCGACGGTGGTTTACGGCCTGGATGCTGACTTCGATGGGCGCATTCGACGGGTGCATCTGCGCACCGATCACCCCTGGAATACCTATACTCGTCATGGGCTCCCCGCGACAGCCATCGCCCTGCCCGGACGGGCCTCTCTGCTCGCCGCAGCCCGGCCGGCAGAAGGCAGCAGCCTGTATTTCGTATCGCGCGGAGATGGAACGCATCACTTTTCGGATACGCTGCGCGAGCACAACGCCGCAGTCGACCGCTACATTCGAGGCCGCTAGATATGCCGACGCTACACCAGGGGCGCCTGATCACGCTCGAAGGCGGCGAGGGTGCCGGCAAGTCCACTGCTGTGACGACGATTGAAGAATGGTTGAGGGATCGAGGCCGCACGACCATCCTGACGCGCGAGCCCGGCGGCACGCCGCCGGCCGAGAAGATTCGCAGCCTCCTCCTCGACCCGGAGACCGGCAACCTCGATCCGCTGACCGAGCTCCTGCTGATGTTCGCTGCCCGTGCCGAGAACCTCAGACAGATCATCCGGCCCGCACTGACACGTGGGGATGACGTGATCTGCGACCGCTTCACGGACGCCTCGATGGCTTATCAGGGCTACGGCAGGCAGCTCGGTCCGGAGCCTGTCAGGGCGCTTCAGTCCGTGGTCCATCCTGATCTGCAGCCGGATCTCACCCTGCTTCTGGATGTACCGGTCACCCTCGGCCTGGAGCGGATCGGCGAGCGCAATGGCCAGCCGGACCGATTCGAGCGCTCCGATGGCGATTTTCTCGAACGTGTACGCCAGGGCTATCTTGACCAGGCCGAGGCCTCACCCGAGCGATATGCGGTGATCGATGCGACTCAGGATCTGGATCAGGTTCAGCGGGATATCAGGCGCATTCTTCAGGAGCGATTGGCATGAACCTGCCCTGGTTGGATGAGCTCAAGCAATCGTTGAATGAGGCTTTCATCGGCGAGCGCCTCGGCCATGCCCCTTTGATTCAGGGCCCGGCCGGCGTCGGCAAGCGTGTATTGGGGGACTGGCTGAGTCGAAGGATCCTGTGCCTGTCCAGAGAGACGCCGGCGCCCTGTGGTCGGTGTCGATCCTGCGAACTGTTCGCCAGCGGCACGCATCCGGATTTCTTCGATGTCGGCATTCCCGAGGACAAGCGTGACATCCCCGTCGACAGTATTCGTGAACTCAACGGCCGCCTTCAGCTGACATCAAGTCTTTCCGATCGCCGCGTCGCCCGGATTCTGCCGGCCGAAGCGATGAACACCAATGCCGCCAACGCACTGCTCAAGACCCTGGAGGAGCCGGCAAGCAATGCCTGGCTGATTCTGATCAGTGATCGACCGGGTCGCCTGCCGGCGACCATCAGGAGCCGATGCCAGGCGGTCACTGTCAGGCCCCCCGCACATGCCGAGTCCCTGGCGTGGCTGACGGCCGAAGTCTCTGCCCGGTCACTGGGCATTGCAGACGAGCAGGTCGAATACGCGCTGGAGCTGGCCGGAGACGCGCCTTTGGCAGCACTGGAGCTGCTCGAGGGCGAGGGCATGAACTTCGGGCTCGGAATCCGCGCAGGTCTGGTGTCGATGGCCGGAGGCAAGCCGCTTCACGAGGTTCTCGATACAACCTGGGCTGAGCATCCGGGTTCGACCTGGCGCTGGATCTCGACCTGGTGCGGCCTGGTCCTGCAGGCCAGCCTGGGTGCCCGCGAAAACCTCGGCCTGCTCGATGAGCTCCCCGCCGATGTGCCGCCGGAAGCCGCGGCGCGGCTCTGGGACCGGGCGCTGCAGGGCAGTGCGCTGGTGCGGGGTAACGCCAGGCATGATCTCCTGCTTGGGAAATGGCTGCTAGAATGGAACGAAGTCTGTAACTCCGGGACATGAACTGATGGCTCAGCAAGGCATACTCTCCTACAGCATCGAGTCCAAGCAGGATCTCTATGCGGCGTACATGCCCTTTCTTCTCAATGGCGGGCTCTACGTTCCGACGAAAAAACGCTTCAAGCTCGGCGATGAAGTCCTGATTCTGCTGAGTCTCCTGGGTGAGGAGAGAATCGCGATTCCGGGACAGGTGGCCTGGATCACGCCGCCCGGATCCCAGCACAGCGTCAGTTCGGGCGTCGGCGTGCACTTTTCCGACAGTCCGGAAGGCGGCCAGGCCAAGCAGACGATCAGCTCGCTTCTGGCCGGGATGCTGGAAAGCGACAAACCCACCCAGACCATCTGAGCGACCGACATCACCGACCCGGGATGGAGCGTTCGATCATCCATGTCGACATGGATGCCTTCTTTGCCAGCGTAGAGCAGCGCGATCACCCTGAACTGCGCGGCCGACCGGTCATGGTCGGGGGCGGGCGCGCTCGCGGTGTCGTGGCCGCGGCCAGCTACGAAGCCCGTCAATTCGGAGTGCGTTCGGCGATGCCGGGGCGCACGGCGCGGCGCCTGTGTCCCCATGGTGTGTTCGTTCGCGCACGATTCGAGCGCTACAGAGAGGTCTCGGCTGCGGTCTTCGGGGTCTTTCATGAACTGACCGATCAGGTCGAGGGGCTGAGCCTCGACGAGGCCTTCCTCGATGTCAGTCAAGCCGTTCGGCAAGGGCGATCTCTCGAGTCGATCGGTCGTGGGCTCAAGTTCAGAATCAGCCAGGATTTGGGTCTGAGTGCCTCGGTGGGGATGGCGCACAACAAGTTGCTGGCCAAGCTTGCTTCCGATTACGACAAGCCGGACGGCCTGGTTCTCGTCCCTCGCGATGGTGTCCATCGCTTCCTCGACCCGCTGCCGGTGCGGCGCCTCTGGGGAGTCGGTCCAAAGACAACCGAGAAGCTGCATGATGCTGGAATCTTCACCGCCGGACAGCTGCGAAAGACAGCCGCAGACGTTCTCGTCGAGCTGTTCGGGGTCAGCGGCCCTGAACTGGCATCCAGAGCGGCGGGTATCGATGAGCGGCCGGTCAAGCCGCGTCGCAAGCGCCGCTCCGTCAGCCAGGAAACGACTTTCAGTGATGATCTGACCGAACTGGACCAGCTGCTTCCGGTCATCCGCGACCAGGCCCGGTCCGTAGCCGATACGCTGCGTGAGAAGAACCTGCACGCGCGCACCGTGATTCTCAAGCTTCGCTCAAGCAGTTTCTCTACCTTGACGCGAAGCCAGACCCTCGACGGCTACACGCGGGAAGCGGCGTTGATCGAACAGACCGCGATCGAACTCCTGATGGCCTGGCAGGACTGGCATCCTGAATTCGCCATCCGCCTGATCGGCGTAGGCGTCTCGGGTCTGGTCAGCCAGCCGGATGACTCGAGCTGGCTGACCACGGGCTGAGCACAACCAGCGGGGCGCTGGCTCCGCGCTGAATGCGGCACGCCTCAGTCGCTGGAGCTCCTGGCCTCGCCATATTGATCGCGGAGCTCCCGCCTGAGAATCTTGCCGACGTTGGTCTTCGGCAATTCATCCACGAATTCGACGTATTTCGGAACCTTGTAGCCGGTCAGCTCCTTGCGGCAGTGCTCACGCAGCTCCTTGACGGTCAGGCTCGGATCCTTGCGTACGACGATGACCTTGACGACCTCCCCGGATTTCTCGTCCGGTGCGCCGATCGCGCCGACTTCCAGTACCTTGGGATGATCGGCGATCACATCCTCGATTTCATTCGGATAGACGTTGAAGCCGGACACCAGAATCATGTCCTTCTTGCGATCAACGATGTAGAAGTAGCCCTGTTCATCCATGCGGGCCATGTCGCCGGTTCGCAGCCAGCCGTCGTCGCCGAGCACCTTGGCTGTCTCCTCGGGTCGCTGCCAGTAGCCATGCATGACCTGAGGTCCCTTGACGCAGAGCTCGCCGGTCTCGCCGACCGGCTGGGCATTGCCCTCCTCGTCGATCACCTTGCATTCAGTCGATGAAATCGGCAGCCCGATCGCACCGTTGTAGTCCTTGAGATCCATCGGATTGATGCAGGCTGCCGGCGAGGTCTCGGTCAGGCCGTAGGCTTCGATGAGCGTCACACCGGTCGTTTTCTTCCAGCGCTCGGCCACCGCACGCTGAACGGCCATCCCGCCGCCCAGGGTCAGGCGCAGCGACGAGAAATCCAGTTCCGCAAAGCCGGGGGTGTTGAGCAGGCCATTGAACAGGGTGTTGACGCCGGTGATGGCGGTGAACTTCTCCTTGCCCAGCTCCTTGACGAAGCCCGGCATGTCGCGCGGGTTGGTGATCAGAACGTTGCGTCCCCCGAACTTGAGAAAGACCAGACAGTTCGCGGTCAAGGCAAAGATATGGTAGAGCGGCAGGGCCGTGATGATGGTTTCCTTGCCCGGCGAGACCAGTTCACCGAGCCAGGCCGAGGACTGCTGCATGTTTGCCACCATGTTGCCGTGCGACAGCATGGCGCCCTTGGATACCCCCGTGGTCCCGCCCGTATACTGCAGAAAGGCCAGATCATCGTGGCTCAGGGCGGGTTCCTCGAGGGTCTTCCCGTCACCCTGGGAGAGCAGCGACTTGAATTGCACGGCACCAGGCAGGGAATAGGCGGGCACCATCTTCTTGACCCGGCGCAGGACAAAATTCATGATCATGCCCTTGAGCGCGCCCACCATGTCACCCATGCTGGTCACAATGACATGCTCCACATCGGTGTCATCGACCACGGCCTCCAGGACGCTGGCGAAGTTTTCCATGATCAGAATCGCCTTGGCGCCCGAGTCCTTGAGCTGGTGCTTCAATTCACGAGCGGTGTAGAGCGGATTGGTGTTCACCACCACCAGGCCTGCTCTGAGTGCGCCGAACACGGCGATCGGATACTGCAGCACGTTCGGCAGCATAATGGCGATACGATCGCCTTTCTTCATGCCCATGGACTGCAGCTGTGCACCGAAGGCCGCGCTGAGTTTGTTGACATCGTTGTAGCTCAGCTCGGCGCCGAAATTGACGTAGGCCGTGCTGTCACGATAGGTGTCGCAGCTCTTGTTGATCACGTCCGTGACCGAGTTGAACTCGGTCATGTCGATCTCCGCCGGCAGATTGGCGCGGTATTGCCCCAGCCAAGGTTTGTCGGTCATGTGTCTACCCTTTGTTTGGTGTTGGATTTCTTTCCTCAAGCTTGGCACAGCGCGGAGCCGGAGACAAGCCGGTTTGCCCGTTCATCGACAGTGGGCTATGCTCCGATCGTACCCGCAATCAGGCGACCGAAATGGGCGAGCAGAACGTACAACAAAGCAGTGACGAGAATACCCGCCGCGCCTTCATGAAGGCCTTGCTCGACGAAGTGCGGGCGCTCGAGGACATGCACAGCGCGCACATGTTCGAAAGTGGCATTCGGCGGATCGGAGCAGAGCAGGAAATGTTCCTCGTCGATCGCGCTGCCCGGCCCGCACTGACCGCCATGCAGGTCCTCGACCAGACCGATGATCCTCGGTTCACGCATGAACTCGGGCAGTTCAATCTCGAGGCGAACCTCTCGCCGCTCGAGCTTGGCGGCGACTGTCTGAGCCGAATGGAGGCTGAGGCGCGCGAGGTCTGTGATCTGGCGGCAGAGGCCGCGGCCAAGGTCGACTCGCGCATCGCACTGGTCGGCATCCTGCCGACGCTCACTCGAGATCATCTCACCCTGGATGCCATGGTCCCCACGGCGCGCTATTTTGCGCTCAATGAGGCGCTGTTGAAGCTCAGAGGCAGCGATTTCCAAGTCGATATCAAGGGCATCGACCAACTCAACTTCAAGCTGAATAATCTGATGCTGGAAGCCTGCAATACCAGCTTCCAGGTCCACTTCCAGGTCGACGCGGACGAGTTCGCGCCGCTCTACAACATTGCCCAGGCGGTGACCGGCCCGCTGATGGCCTCCTGTGTCAATTCTCCGATTCTACTCGGCAAGCGGCTCTGGCACGAAAGCCGGATTGCGGTCTTCGAGCATTCGATCGATGCACGCTCCGAGGCCCACGCCGCCCGCGGCCACAAACCGCGGGTGCATTTCGGTGATCACTGGATCGACGAGTCTGTCATCGAGATCTTCAAGGAAGACATCGCTCGCTTCCGGGTCATTCTCACCACCGAGTTCGAAGACGATCCGATCGGCAAAGTGTCCAGAGGGGAGGTGCCCAAGCTCAATGCCCTGCGCCTGCATAACGGAACGGTGTATCGCTGGAACCGCGCCTGCTATGGCATCTCCGATAATGGAAAGCCCCATTTGCGCATCGAGAACCGGGTCATACCCTCCGGGCCTACGGTGCTGGACGAGGTTGCCAATGCCGCTTTCTTCTTCGGCATGATGGCCGGCCTGGCCCGGCGCACGCCCGACATCCGCGAGAAGCTGCAGTTTGCCGACGTCAAGGCCAATTTTCTGGCGGCAGCGCGCGAAGGGCTGCGCGCCCAGCAGATCTGGTTCGACGATCAACAGGTGACCGCGCAGGAACTGCTGCTGGACAATCTCTTGCCTCTGGCTCGCGAGGGGCTGGCCGAAAGCGGCATCGACGAGGAGGATATCGAGCGCTACATCGGCACCGTCGAAAAGCGCGTCGAGCGGCGCCGGACCGGGGCCCGCTGGTTGCTGGAGTCGCTGGACCGCATGAAGGACCAGGCCAGCCCGCACGAGTGTCTACGGGCCCTGACTTCGAGCATGATCGAGCAGCAGCAGGGTGGCAATCCGATTGCCGATTGGGAATTGGCCGAGTTCTGCCTGACCCAGGATTGGCGCGACAGCTATCGCACTGTAGGCCAGTTCATGGCCACTGATCTGTTCACCGTTCGCCCCGACGACATCGTCGATTTCGCGGCCAGCCTGATGGAGTGGCGCTATGTTCGCCACGTCCCCGTCGAAGATGATTCCGGTCATCTGCTCGGATTGGTCTCACATCGACAGTTGCTGAGACTCGTGGCGCGCGGCGGGCGTGACGGGCAGACCAGTATGGTGCGCGACGTCATGCACTCCAATCCGCTTTCCGTGACCCCGGAGACAACCACGGTCGAGGCGATCCGCATCATGCGGGAGAAGCGCCTGAGCTGCCTGCCGGTGGTCAAGGACGGCAAGCTGGTCGGCCTGGTCACCGAATATGACCTGATCATGGTCGCCGGACGACTGCTCGAAAGTTATCTGGCCGAGGATGCGGCCACTTGAAGGTCGTAGGCCACGTCCTGCTGACCTCGGCGATCGCCCTGTGGCTATTGGGCTGCGCCCCCGCACCACCCGATGAGGAGCGCATTCGAGGTCTGCTCGAGGACATGACCCTGGCCCTGGAAGAGCGGGAGGCCTCGAGGGTGTTCGCGCCGCTGGCCGATGATTTCGTCGGCGAGACCTGGGACCTCGATATTCGGGCGCTACGCATGATCCTGCGTCGCGAGATGCTCGCCCATGATCAGCTGCGGGCCAGATTATTCGATATCGAAGTCGACCTGCTTTCGACGGATCGAGCCCGAGTCAGTTTCCAGGTCCTCCTGACCGGGGGCAGCGGGCTGGTGCCCAGCGAAGGGCGCTGGTTCGAGGTCGAGACCGGATGGCGCCAGGACGACGACTGGAAGCTGATTTCGGCGCGATGGGAGGATGTGATCGGGCGCTGAGCCGGTCGGATTTCATCGTGCTTTGGGCAACTGCGGCATAATGCAGGCCATGTCTCTTGCGCTGTTCAGTCGACCTGTCCAACTCTGGTTCCTGGAGCGTCTGGGTGAGCCGACCGAGATCCAGTCGCGAGCCTGGCGCGAAATCAGGAACGGCCAGAACGTCCTGATCAGCGCGCCGACCGGTGCCGGCAAGAGCATGGCAGCCTGGCTGCCATTACTGGACCGCATCCTGACCCGACCTCGCGCGCGCCGCGGCGTGCGCGCGCTCTACATTTCGCCCCTGCGAGCACTGTCGCGTGACATGGCCAGCGGCATGCTCGAGCTGCTG
Source organism: uncultured Wenzhouxiangella sp. (assembly GCA_964439915.1). GTDB lineage: Bacteria > Pseudomonadota > Gammaproteobacteria > Xanthomonadales > Wenzhouxiangellaceae > Wenzhouxiangella. Next base: position 45,389 of record CAYTQT010000012.1, read on the forward strand.
GATCATCCTTCTCTGAGCGGGCTTCAGCCTGAAGCGATCAGCATCGCGGTTCGTACCGGCGACACGCCACCCTCGGAGCGCGCCCACCAGCGCCGCCAACCGCCGGATATCCTCCTGACGACACCCGAGTCGCTGTTCGTCCTGCTCGGCTCACGCGCCGGCCGGGGCATGTTGGCCAGCGTGGAAACGGTGCTGATCGACGAGGTGCATGCGCTGATCGACGAAAAGCGCGGCACCCACCTCTCCCTCTCACTGGAACGGCTGCATTGCCTGACCGGCGGCAGCCTACAGCGCATCGGCCTGTCGGCCACCGCGCGTCCACTGGAACGGGTCGCCAATTATCTCTGCGGTACGGAAAGAGACTGCCGGATCGTGGATTGGGGGGCACCGAAGTCGCCCACTATCCAGCTGGAATGTCCTCCGTGGCCGCTCGGACACCTGGCAGGGCCGATGCACTGGGCATTCATCAATGAGCGCCTGCTTGCCCTGAGCGAGCAGGGCGGCAGCCTCCTGATCTTCTGCAATACGCGTGCGCTCGTCGAACGCCTCGGGCAGGAGCTGTCCCCGGTGCTGGGCGAAGAACACGTCGCTGTGCATCACGGCAGCCTCGGCATCGAGCGTCGACGGGAGGTGGAAACGGGACTCAAGTCGGGCGAGCTGCGAGTAGTCGTCTGCACGGCTTCCCTCGAGCTGGGAATCGATGTCGGGCCACTCGACCGGGTATGCCAGATCGGCATGTGTCAGTCGATCAACACTTTCCGGCAACGGGCGGGAAGAGCGCGGCATCGGCCCGGGGAGGTCGGCGCGATCCATGTCTTTCCCCTGAGCCTGAGCGATCTGCTGGATTTCGAAGCTGCCCAGGCGGCGCTGCGCCAGGGCGACATGGACCCTGTTCGTGAGCGCCCGGGCGATCTCGACGTGCTGGCCCAGCAGCTTATCGCGGTTGTCGCCTCAGGCCAGACCTGCGTCGCACAGATTCACGCCACGGTATCCAGGTCATGGCCCTATCGAGACCTGGCTCGCGAGGACCTGGATCGTCTGATCGATATGCTGCATGACGGCTACGTGCACGGTCGGGAAACCGGCCAGGGCCCGCTGATCCGGATCGCACGGAACTGTCTCGAGGCGATGCCGCTGGCCGACCGACTGAGCCTGGTCAATCCGGGCACCATTCCCGAATGGTTCGAGTACGACGTCGTCGACGAACGCGGCAAACTGCTGGGTCGCCTGGATGAGGAATTTGCCTTCGAGTCGGCCCCGGGGCAGGTCATGAGCCTCGGCGGGCAGTCCTGGCGAATCCAGCAGATCCGCTCCGGGCAGGTTCGGGTCGAGGCCTGCGATGAGGTCGCACCGGGCCTGCCTTTCTGGTTCGGCGACGGGGCCGGTCGCAGTCAGGGTCTCAGCCGACAGGTGCGCGAAATCTGTCAACGGCGCGGTGCCGGTCATTCCGAACTGCGTCGCTGGCTGGACGAGGCAGGCGACCAGCTTGGGGGCTTGCCGGGAACCGACCGGATCGTCTTCGAACGATTCTTCGATCCGGGTGGTGATCAACATCTGGTCATCCACAGTCTCTTCGGTGCCCGCTTGAATCGGGCCTGGGGCCTGGCGCTGCGCAAGCGTTTCTGCCGCAACTTCAATTTCGAGCTGCAGGCTGCAGCGACCGATAACGGCGTGCTGATCTCACTCGGTGCAGTGCACAGCTTTACCCTCGATGAGGTCGCCGGCTGGCTGAAATCCGGGCAGGTCCAGGATGTGCTCACTCAGGCCATGCTGGATACACCGATCTTCCAGACTCGTCTGCGCTGGTGCGCGAACAACGCGCTCGCCGTAGCCCGCCGCGACCTGAAGGGCAAGGTGCCGGCCCAGATTCAGCGCAACCAGACCGAGAACTTCATCGCCCGGGTCTTTCCCGACCAGCTCGCCTGCCTGGAGAACCTGTCTGGCCGGCGCGAGCTGCCCGACCACCCGCTGGTCGACCAGGCGCTTCGCGATTGTCTGGATGATCACATGGACCTGCCGGGCCTCATCGAGCTCATCTCATCGATCGAAAGCAATCTTGTCCAGGTCCATTGCGTCGATCGTCAGGAACCCTCGGGCCTGGCCGAAGCGCTGATTCACGCGCCGAGAAACAGCTTTCTTGATCCGGCCGCCGCCGAAGAGCGCAGAACGCGCACTTTCGAGAACCGGGGAGCAGTGCGCGGCGGGCGGGCGGTTCTGGAGCGCGCGGATCGAGATCTCGCCAGCCGCGAGGGGTTGCTCCGAGCGCTGGTTCGATTCGGCTTTCTGAGCGCAGGGGAGGGCGAACGGTCAAATGCCGGACCTGCGTTCAAGCAGCTGGTTCGGGAATGCCGAGCGGTGACGGTTCGGCTCGCTGCCAACAGCGTGCTGTGGGTGGCGATGGAGCGACTGCCTCTGTTTCTCAGCGCCTGGCCCACGGCCCGGATCGGGCCCTTCATCAGCCAGCAGCTCAAACCGCAGCCTCATCCCGAGCCGGAAGAAGCGCTTTGCCAGATCCTTCTGGCACGACTCAGATACAAGGGCGGGCTGCAGGTCCGGCCGCTGTGCCGGGAGCTCGGCCTGGCCGACTCGGACGCCGTCGCCGCTCTCGTGCGACTGGAGTCGGAGGGCCTGCTGGAAGCAGAGGGCGATGGGGCCGAGCGTACCTGGCGCGAGCGAAGGCCGCTCGCAGTCCACTGAATCACCGAATCGGCCAGACCATCCAGAAACGGTCAGGCCAGGGGCAGGACGCCGCTTCAGACGATGTAGACGAAGATGAACAGGCCCAGCCAGACCACGTCGACGAAGTGCCAGTACCAGGCCACAGCTTCGAATCCGAAGTGGTTTTTCTTGCTGAAGTGGCCCTTCGCGCAGCGTACGGCGATGACGCTCAGCATGATGACCCCCACGGTCACGTGCAGGCCGTGGAATCCGGTCAGCATGAAGAACGTCGAACCATAGATGCCGGATCCCAGGGTCAGTCCCAGATCCTGGTAGGCATGCGCGTACTCATACCCCTGGACGTAAAGAAAGACCAGCCCGAGCACGATCGTCGCAACCAGCCATCCGACCAGCGCACCGCGCTGGGCACGCTTGAGTGCCCAGTGCGCCATGGTGATCGTCACGCCGGAGGTCAGCAGGAGCAGGGTATTGACCATGGGCAGGCCGAAGCCGGGAATGGTCTCGAAGGAACCGCCCAGTTCCGCCGGGCCATGCGTCGGCCAGGTCGCCTCATAGCCCGGCCAGAGCAGCTGATTGGTCATGGCCCCGGTGCCTTCGCCCCCGAGCCACGGGACGGAAAGCATGCGGGCATAGAACAGCGCGCCAAAAAAGGCCGCGAAAAACATGACTTCCGAGAAGATGAACCAGATCATGCCCTGGCGGAAGGAGACGTCGACCGCGCTGTTGTACAGACCTGCTTCCGATTCACGAATGACATCGGCAAACCAGCCGAACATCATGATGATGACGATCGCAGCACCCGCCGCGAAGAACCAGGGACCACTGGCCGCCTCGTTCATCCAGTTGGCCGCACCGATCATCATGATGAACAGGCCGATCGAGCCTACGATGGGCCATTTTGCTGTATCGGGGACGTAGTAATTACCTTGTGCCATGTGGGCTCCCGGCTCTCTCTTGTATTCAGTTGTCAGTTGACTGCAGCCAGCGCTTCGCCGGCTTCATCGTTCGGATAGATGATGTAGGACAGTGTAATCAGGTCCGTCTTGCCAGGCAGCTGTGTGTCGACAAAGAACCGGACCGGCATTTCACGCGATTCGCCGGGCAGCAGCACCTGCTCGGTAAAACAGAAGCACTCGGTCTTGTTGAAATACAGCGAAGCAAGGCCGGGCGCGACACTCGGTACGGCTTGGGCAACCAGCGTCTGGTCCGAGCGGTTGTGAGCGATGTACATGGTCTCGTACATCTTGCCCGGGTGGACGTCCATCATGCGTTGGACCGGCTCGAAGGCCCAGGGCAGGGCCGAATTCACATTCGAATCGAAATGAACGGTGACCAGACGCGACTCGTCGATCTCCGTGCTGAGCACTTCGGTCACAGCAGATTCTGCAGTGCGGCCACCGATGCCGGTGATTTCACAGAACTTGTCATACAGCGGAACCAGCAGATACCCGAAGCCGAACATCGCCACGGCGAACAGGCTCAGGTAGCCCACGGTTTTTACGTGCGATAGGGTTCCGCTCACATCAAGCTCCCGGATAATTCATGAAGGCCCGTCCAATGAAGAACAGGTAGATTCCCAGCACGACTGCGGCAAGAAGCAGTACGGTTCTGAGAACCGAACGCTTCTGCTGCCTGTCTGCCTTGCCCTTGTCATCGGGTCGGGTCATTTGCCACCCACAACCTCGGCCTCGTCGTGCAGACGATCAGAATGTCCAGCCGTGTGATCGTCGACCAGTGGTGGCGTGTCGAAGGTATGCAGTGGGGCCGGTGACGGCACCGTCCACTCGAGCCCGTGGGCGCCGTCCCAGACGCGATCGGTCGCTTTCACACCACCGCGTGCGCACTTCCAGATGATGTAGGCAAACAGCAGCTGGCCGAAGCCGAACATGAAGCCGCCGACCGACGAGATCATGTTGAACTCGGCGAACTGGACCGCGTAGTCCGGAATGCGTCGCGGCATGCCCGCCAGGCCCAGATAGTGCTGCGGGAAGAACAGGACATTGACCCAGATCGTGGACCACCAGAAGTGGACCTTGCCCAGGGTCTCGTTGTACATGTAGCCGGTCCACTTCGGCAGCCAGTAGTACACGCCGGCCATGATCGCGAAGATCGCGCCGGTCACCAGGACGTAGTGAAAATGCGCGACCACGAAGTAGCTGTCGTGGTACTGGAAGTCGGCCGGCACGATGGCCAGCATCAGGCCCGAAAATCCACCGATTGTGAACAGGACCACAAAGCCCAGCGCAAACAGCATCGGAGTTTCAAAGGTCATCGAGCCGCGCCACATCGTCGCGATCCAGTTGAAGACCTTGACCCCGGTCGGGACGGCAATGACCATCGTCGCGTACATGAAAAACAGCATCGCGCCGAGCGGCATGCCGACGGTGAACATGTGGTGGGCCCAGACGATGAACGACAGGAAGGCGATCGAGGCCGTGGCGTAGACCATCGAGGTATAGCCGAACAGCGGCTTGCGGGAAAAGGTCGGAATGATCTCCGACACGATCCCGAAGGCCGGCAGGATCATGATGTAGACCTCTGGATGCCCGAAGAACCAGAAGATGTGCTGATACAGCACCGGATCACCCCCGCCGGCCGCGTTGAAGAAGCTGGTGCCGAAGAACCGGTCGGTCAGCAGCATGGTCACGGCACCGGCCAGAACCGGCATCACTGCAATCAACAGGAATGCCGTGATCAACCAGGTCCAGACGAACAGGGGCATGCGCAGCAGGGTCATGCCTGGTGCGCGCATGTTCAGGATGGTGGCGATGATGTTGATCGCGCCCATGATGGATGAAATTCCCATCAGGTGAATGGCGAAGATCACGAAGGCCAGGCTGTTGCCGCCCTGAAGCGACAGGGGTGGATAGAGCGTCCAGCCCGAGGCCGGCGCGCCGCTCGGCATGAACAGCGTTGCCAGCAGCAGGGTGAAGGCGAACGGCAGGATCCAGAACGACCAGTTGTTCATTCTGGGCAGGGCCATGTCGGGGGCGCCGATCATCAATGGCACCATCCAGTTGGCCAGACCGACGAAGGCCGGCATGACCGCCCCGAAGATCATCACCAGCGCGTGCATGGTGGTCATCTGGTTGAAGAATTCCGGATTGACCAGCTGCAGACCCGGAACGAACAGCTCGGCGCGAATCACCAGCGCCATGGCACCACCGACAAGGAACATGATCAGCGAAAACACCAGATACAGGGTGCCGATTTCCTTGTGGTTGGTGGAGAAGATCCACCGGGCCAGGCCGGTGCGATGGGGGCCGTGGTGCTCGTCGTGAGCGGCAGTTGTGTCGTGACTCATAACAATCTCTTCCTTGATATCGGTGTCCGGCGTCCCGGATGCTTAGCCCTGATCCTGCTCAGCTTTCAGATCGATGATGGTGGACGGCTGTACGATTTCTCCTTCACCTTCGCGCCAGGCGTTGCGCGTGTAGGTCAGAGCGGCCGCGATGTCCTGCGGCTCGAGTCGACCCCGGAAGCCGGTCATCGCGGTCCCCTCGCGGCCGTCGAGCACGACTCGCAGATGGTCCTCCAGAGCACCTGTCGGCGCGCCGTTCTGGGCCAGCGCGGGGAAGGCCGGCGCCAGGCCGCTACCATCGGACTGATGGCAGGCAGCGCACTGGGCTTCATAGACGTTGGCGCCACGATCCATCAGCTCGGCGCGCGTCCACAGGCGTGCGGCATCGTGGGCCGCGTCGGCCAGGCCTTCGCGCTGCTGGTCGACCCAGGCCCGGTAGTCCTCGGGTGAGACCACTTCGACCACGATCGGCATGAAGCCGTGGTCCTTGCCGCAGAGTTCGGCACACTGACCGCGGTAGATGCCTTCGTCCTCGATATAGGTCCAGGCCTCATTGACCATGCCGGGGATGGCATCGCGTTTCCATCCGAGATCCGGCACCCACCAGGAATGGATGACATCATCGGCGGTCAGCAGGAACCGGATCTTGGTGCGTGCCGGCAGGACCAGATAGTTGTCGACGTTCAGCAGATAATTTTCAACCGACGCCGGGTCCTCGCCCGAGCCGCGCTGACGCACTCGGTTGCTGTCGCGATCGAGCGACGAGTAGAAGCTGACGCCGTCCTCGATGTAGTCGTATTTCCACAGCCACTGATAACCCGTCACCTTGACGTTGAGCTCGGCGCCACCGGTGTCTTCCATCTCCATCAATACCTGGGTTGCCGGCACGGCCATTGCGACAAGGATCAGCACGGGAATGGCGGTCCAGAGAATTTCGGCCCGAGTCGAATGGGAAAACGTCGCGGCCTTGTAACCCTTCGACTTTCGGTGCAGCACGATCGAGGTGAACATGGCCGTGAAGACCAGCACGCCAATCACGGTGACAATGCCGAGAATGATGTTGTGGAGATCGTAGACGCTCTTGCTGTAGACCGATGCGCCTTGTGGCATGTTGTCGCCGACTGCAAACAGCCCCCAGGTTATGACCACGATCACGGCCATGACCGCCAGGGCGACAATCAGTTCGTTGGTTCTCTTCATCCTCAACTCACCTGTTCAAGATTCTTGTGGCTCCAGGCCGACAATGGCCTGATTCGCTCGTTCATTTCCTTGGCTGCCTTCAATCGCTCGTCGACCGGCAGGAATGCACCCACCTCCTGACGCCGCCCCTGGCAGGCCAGATAGATCCGGCGATCCCCGAATCGTCCTGATTCGATGACAACACGAACCCACGCCAGAGGAAACTGCCTACGCTGCTCGCTGCCGCTGAGAAACCGATGAAACTCCAGTGTCTCGGGCCCGATCAGGATCTGCTCTCTCGCCCAGTGTCCCCGCCAGGCCAACCGCAGGCACAGGCCTACAGCGACCAGGTGAAGGATGGCCACGACCATCACCGGCCACAGCCCCACAATCAAGGGGCCGATAGCGACCAGAAGCGTAATGGTGCTCAGGCCGAGAAAGACGAAAAACAGTCGATCCAGCGAAATCGAAAGATTGGAACGCAACTCGACAATCTCGAAATCGGGATGATCCGGATTGCGAGAAACATCAATCATTCGAGGTGGAAACGGTTGCCTCTTCAGGGCGTGATTTCATGTCGCTTATTGTAGCCGATTCGAAAAAGCCGTGGAAGCCAAACCTTCACTTTGGTCAACGCTGGTGACCGAACGAGATGCCTGCAGAAGCCCGGCATCGCAGCGACTGCTGTAAACTCGCGAAAAGGCCTTTTCAACGCTCGAGACCCCCATGTCGAATCATCAACATCCCCCGCTGGACTTTGTGACTTCCTCGCCGCGGCCCGATGACCCGCCGACCCGGGCACTCGACGCGGATTGGTACGTTGACGAAACCGATCACGTTCGCATGCTGGCCAGCTCGCTGTCCCTTGATGTCGACCAGCGAACGACCATCCGCAATCGCGCGACAGAACTGGTCAGGCAGGTGCGCCGGCGCAGTGAGGATGCGGGCGCGATGGAAGCCTTCATGCGCGAGTACGACCTGTCTTCGGAGGAGGGCGTCGTGCTGATGTGCCTGGCCGAAGCGCTGCTGCGGATTCCCGACAGCGAAACGGCCGAGAAACTGATCAGCGACAAACTGTCCGACGCGGACTGGGAATCCCATCTGGGCAAGAGCGATTCGCTGTTCGTCAACGCCTCGACCTGGGGCTTGATGCTGACCGGCAGGATGGTTCGGGTCGGCGAGAGCAAGCGACAGGCCATTGGCTCGACCCTGGCTCGTCTGGCCAATCGCTCGGGCGAGCCGGTCATCCGCCTTGCGATCCGCCAGGCGATGCGGATCATGGGCCATCAGTACGTGATGGGACGAACCATCAGGAGCGCCCTGGACAGAGCGGAAAAAAAGGCCAACCGCCGCTTCCGTTACTCCTTCGACATGCTGGGCGAGGCGGCCCTGACCGCAGACGATGCCCAGCGCTATCGGCAAGCCTACGAAGATGCCATCAGAATGATCGGCAGTCGTGTCGATGCCCGGTCCGTGTTTGCCGCACCCAGTATTTCGGTCAAGCTCTCGGCGCTGCACCCGCGCTACGAGTACGCCAAGCGTAGCCGGGTACTGGCGGAGTTGACGCCGGTGCTGCGCGACCTGGCGCGGCTGGCCATGACGCAGGGTATCGCGCTGACCGTCGATGCCGAGGAGGCCGACCGGCTGATGCTCTCGCTGCAGGTCTTCGAAGCTGTCCTCGAGGATGAAAAACTCGCCGGATGGGACGGGCTCGGTCTGGCGCTGCAGGCCTATCAGCGGCGTGCGTGGTCGGCAATCGACTGGCTGGCTGACCGCGCCAGACGCACCGGCCACCGCCTGCCGATTCGCCTGGTCAAGGGCGCGTACTGGGATACCGAAATCAAGCTGGCGCAGATGGACGGATTTCCGGATTATCCCGTGTTCACGCGCAAGTCGAGCACGGACCTGTCCTATCTGGCCTGCGCCAGCAAACTACTGTCCATGCCGGCGCAGTTCTACCCCCAGTTTGCCACCCACAATGCGCACACCATCGCTGCGATCGCCGAGCTGGCCCGGGAGGGTCAGGACTTCGAGTATCAGCGCCTGCACGGCATGGGAAAGGAGCTCTACGACGAAGTGCTGGACGCCCCGGACTACCAGGCCGAGTGCCGGGTCTATGCGCCGGTCGGCAATCACAAGGATCTGCTGCCGTATCTGGTCCGGCGCCTGCTCGAGAACGGGGCGAACACCTCCTTTGTCAATCGGATCGTCGATGAGTCGCTGCCGCCTGAAGATGTGGTCAGTGATCCGCTCGACCAGCTCGAAGCACTGGAGCAGATCCCGCACCCGAAGATTCCTCCACCGAGTTCGATCTACGGCGACCGACGCCTGAATTCCCGCGGGATCAATTTCTCCCATCAGCCTGCGCTGGACGATCTGCGGGCGTCGATGAGCGAGTTCGCCGCCCGGCAATGGACTGCCAAACCGCTCGGGGCAGGCGCCAGGGCGCTTGCCGAGCCGCAACGGGTGAGCATGCCGGCCAACGTTTCCCGGTCCCCGGGGCAGGTCTGCTGGACCGACCCCGACTGTATCGATGCGGTGATCAGCAGTCTTGGCCAGGCACAACGCGATTGGGACCGGCGCGGGGCCGTCGAGCGGGCCGCGGTGCTGGACACCCTGGCCGATCTGCTCGAAACCCATCGGGCCGAATTGATGACCCTGTGCGCCCTGGAAGCCGGGAAATCCCTGCGCGACGGGATCGGCGAGGTCCGCGAAGCCGCCGACTTCTGTCGCTATTACGCGGCCGAGGCCCGCGCGACCATGGCGCAGCCAAGCGTGATGGTCGGTCCGACCGGAGAACACAACGAGCTGCGCCTGCACGGACGCGGCGTGGTCCTGTGCATCAGCCCCTGGAATTTTCCGCTGGCGATCTTCCTCGGCCAGATCAGCGCGGCTCTGGTCGCCGGCAACGCTGTCATTGCCAAACCTGCCGAGCAGACCCCACTGATTGCCCAGCGCGCTATCGAGCTGGCCTATCAGGCCGGCGTGCCCGACTCGGTGTTGGCGCTGCTGCCGGGTGATGGTGATCTCGGTGCGCGCCTGACCCGGCATCCGCGCCTGGCGGGGGTGGTCTTCACCGGATCGACCGGGACCGCGCGTCGGATCAATCAGGCGCTGGCCGAACGGGATGGCCCGCTACCGATGCTGATCGCAGAGACCGGCGGCCAGAATGCCATGATCGTCGATTCCTCGGCATTACCGGAACAGGTCGTGCGCGATGTAATCGGCTCGGCGTTTCTCTCGGCCGGTCAGCGCTGCTCGGCGCTGCGCATCCTGTGCGTCCAGAGCGATATCGCCGATCACCTCCTGACCATGCTGGCCGGGGCGATGCGTGAACTGCGCGTCGGCGATCCGGCACTCCTGGCGACCGATGTCGGGCCAGTCATCGACCAGGGCCAGCTGCAGATGCTCGAGCGTCATGTCCGGCGCATGCAGGACGAGGCCAGACTGATCGCCCGAGCGCGCCTGTCCGAGGATCTGCCCGCCGGCCACTGGTTTGCGCCCGTCGCCTTCGAGATCGACAGCATCGAACGGCTCGAGGGCGAGATTTTCGGGCCGGTCCTTCACGTCGTCCGGTATCGAGCCCGGGAACTCGACCGACTGATCGATCAGATCAACAGTACGGGCTTCGGGCTGACCCTGGGGATTCACAGTCGGATCGACCGGGTTCAGCGCTACATCATGGACCGGGTCGAGGTGGGCAATACCTATGTCAACCGGAACATGACCGGAGCGGTAGTGGGTGTTCAGCCGTTCGGTGGTGAAAGACTGTCCGGGACCGGGCCGAAGGCGGGCGGGCCGCATTATCTGGCGCGCCTGTGCACCGAACGCACCCGAACGGTCAATACGGCAGCCGTTGGAGGCAACGCTTCGCTTCTGGCGTTGTCGGATAATTGATGCGAGTCGAGGCAAGGCAGGCAGTGAACCCCAGAGGACCAGCAAACCAGCATGTATGAGCAGTTCTACGGGCTGAGCGAGCGGCCGTTCTCGATCACGCCCAACCCGCGCTTTGTCTATCTGAGCCAGCGCCACCAGGACGCGCTGGCGCACCTGCTCTATGGCGTGGGGCAGGGCGGCAGCGGCGGTTTCGTCCAGCTCACCGGAGAAGTTGGCACGGGCAAGACCACCCTTTGCCGCCTGGTGCTCGAGCAGGTGCCGGAGCACACGCGAATTGCCCTGATCCTGAATCCAATGCTTGAGCCACCCGAGCTGCTGCGGGCCATCTGTGACGAGCTCGAGGTCGCAGTGGCCGAGGCCGATGGGCTTCAGGCCTTGCAGAGAAAGCTCAACCAGTTCCTGCTCGACTGCCATGCCAGGGGCGAGCGCGTCGTTCTGATCATCGACGAGGCGCAGAACATGAGTCGTGAGGCGCTGGAGCAGATTCGTCTGCTGACCAACCTCGAGACCGCCACCGACAAGCTGTTGCAGATCATCCTCCTCGGCCAACCCGAACTGCGCCACCTGCTCGGCCGACCCGAATTGCGTCAGCTGGCCCAGCGAATCACCGCGCGTTATCACCTCGATCCCCTCAACGCTAGCGAAACGGCCCACTACGTGCGTCACCGTCTGGCCGTGGCTGGCTCGGAAAGAGGACCCTTCAAACGCGACGCACTGAAAGCGCTCTACGAGGAGTCGGGCGGTGTGCCGAGATTGATCAACATCATTGCCGATCGCGCCCTGATGGCCGGTTATGCGCACGAACTCGACGCGATCGATGCCAGGATCGTGCACGAAGCGGCGCGCGAAGTGGCCGGCGACGAGTGGGACGAGGGCAGCGGCTGGCTGCGCGGTGCGCTGGCCGGCGTGGTCATGACGGTCGTGCTGCTCGGCGGCGCTGGCCTGGTCTGGACCATGCAGCGGGCGCCGGACTCGGACATCGCTCCCTCGAATCCGGCCTGGATGGTGGCACTTGAGCAAGCCGACCTGTCCAATGCCGCCGCTGAACTGGCCAGTCACTGGCCGTCACTGTCACCGGAAATGATCGAACAGGCCTGCCGCGAGGACGTGAATGCGGCGTCCGAAAGCGGTGCTGCCTGCTTTCTCAAGCGCGGCAGCTGGCGGTTCATCGAGTCGATGGGACTGCCGGTCATTCTTCGCCTTGAAGGGCAACAGGATGCCCACCTGGTCGTGATCGGAATCGAGGGCGAGCGGGTGCTGCTCAGTCACCGCGGTCAGGAGATCAACGCGCCGCTGATCCAGCTGGATCGGCGCTGGATGGGTGAGTTCTATATTGCCTGGTCCGACGACGGCTCGATCCTGCAGTCCGGCGCCCGTAGCGACACCGTCCAGTCCATGAAATCGCTAGCGGCAGGCCTGCCCGATCTGGCCTGGAGCGGCCCCGTCGATGAAGTCTTCGATGCAGAGTTCGCGGACTGGGTGGAACGCTTCCAGAGTTTTCACGGTCTGCGCAGTGACGGTATGATCGGTCCTGAAACCCGACTATATATGGGGGTTCCGAATCAGTCCGGCACCCGCCTTTTCACCAGTCTCGATGGAGTGAAATAACCTGTGTCGTTCATTCTTGATGCATTGCGAAAATCCGATCGACGGCGCCGGATGAACGACGCGCCCGATCTGTCGGCCGCCACCATCGAGCCGGCTGTCTCCCGATCTGACCGTCCGGGGCGCTTGCGCCGCCTCCTTGTCGTTGCCCTGCTGCTTGTCATCGTTGCCCTGCTGCTGGGCTACAGCCAGCGCGATCGAATCCAGAGTCAGTGGACCTCCTGGGTCGGAAACGGCCAGGTCGGTGACTCGGCTGGAGCGTCTCCCGAGCCGGTCGAAGCGATCGTTCCGACGACTGATGCGCGCGATTCACTGGCCAATGATCCGGCGGCTGAAGCCTACCGGGAGCGCCTTGAAACGCCACGCGAGCGGCTTGTCAGCGACCCGGCCGAAGCCCGACAGGAAATCGAGCGGCTGGTCGCGGCGCAGGCCTCGGAGCGCTCGACGGCTGCGCAGGAGCAAGAGACAGACGGTGCCTCCTCGGCGTCCGATCGAACCCGCCAGGGACAAAGCGTGAGCCGACCCGCACCCCAGCGCAATCGCCCGACGCAGGCATCGGCCGAGCAGGTGGCCGAGATCGAGCGTCGGCTGGCCGAAGCCGAGCGCCGCCGGCAGCTGGCTCAGGCCGGTGGGGAGGAAGAAAGTGATGACAACTCGGAAGAGGCTGTCGAAGACAGATCGGACGCCTATGATTCTGGGGCGTGGAGCCCGGAGGCTGCCGAATACGTTCGAGCCTGGGAGCTTCCGCTGTCGATCCGTCGCTCCCTGCCGGCCCTGACCCTCAACATCCACGTCTTTTCGGAGCAGCTCGAGGAACGCTTTGTCCTGATCAACGGTGAGCGCTACATCAGCGGTGATGATCTGCCCGAAGGGGCGCGTCTGGTCGACATCCGGCGCGAGGGCGCCGTGGTCGACTATCGGGACTACCGATTCCTGCTCGAGCCGTGAGACCCTATTCCCATCGGGACCGGGCGGTCCCGGTGTGGCCGGCGGTCCTGATCCTGCTTGCGCTGCTCCTGCTGGTCTTCTTCGGTCTTCAACTTGCCGCAGACGAGCAGGGCGCGCCCTGGGTCAAACGGATGGCCTTTGTTCCTGTGTCGGTCATGGACGTGCTCTCTCGGCCCTGGACACAGTGGATGCAGATCGAGAGCCTGCGACTGTTTTCAGCGCTGTTTCTCCACGTCGAGTGGCTGCATCTGATCGGCAACCTGGCCTACCTCTGGGTCTTCGGTATCACCGTCGAGCGTGCCGTCGGTCACTGGCGTTTCCTTGTCCTGTTTCTGCTGCTCGGCGGCATTGCCAACGCCGTCGTGGCCTGGCAGCTCGCCGACAGCGCGCGCCCGGTCATCGGTGCCAGCGGCGGGGTATCGGCCATCATCGGCGTCTATCTGGCTCTGTTTCCGCGACGCCGGATGGGCCTGTGGCTACCGCTGGGCCTGTATCTGCAGTTTGCCCGGGTTCCCGCACTTCTGGTGATCGGCTCCTGGTTTGCACTGCAGTTGCTGTTCAGCGTATTCGGCCCCATTTCCGGCGATGTGGCATGGTGGTCGCATATCGCCGGTTTCCTGCTGGGAGCCGGCACTGCCCTGCTGCTGCGTCTGATTCCTGGCCAGGTCAATCTTCGCCTGCGAGAGGACGATTGAAGCACTTCTGCTCGACTGCATGATCTGAGCCGAGCGATAACCCGACATTTTCAGGGACACTATGTACAAGGTCACCTTCTTCAACCATGGCAAGGTCTACGAGCTGTTCTGCGACAAGGTCCACGGCAGCGAGCTGGCCTATGGCTTCGTCGAGATCTCGGGACTGATCTTCGACAATGAGTCGTCGGTCGTCATCGACCCGACAGAGGAAAGGATGCGCGAAGAATTCGCCGATGTCGAGGTCATGCACCTGCCGGCACACGCCATCGTTCGGGTGGAGAAAGTCCGCAAGCGCGGTGCCTGCGTGATTCGCGATTCTCACAGCGGCGAGAAAGTGACGCCACTGCCGGTTGGTAATCCGAGAAAGCAGAAATAGGCCAGGCGCTCACTGGCGAAACCGCTTTCTGACGGTCGGTCGCGCCCCGTCTGGTCGCGGCAGGGAGGCTGTGCTAAGGTTCAGCGCTGATTTGTGGCTGGCTCGAGCTTGAACCCCCATGGCGAATAACGACAACAACACCCCTGCAGACTCTCTCAACCTGTCCGGCGAACGCACCCGGCTGGAACGTGTGCTCAACTTCATCGAAGTGGTCGGAAACAAACTGCCCGACCCGGCGGTCCTGTTCTTCCTGCTGATGATTGCGGTCTGGATTGCCTCGGCATTCCTGGCCCAGCTGAGCTTCTCGGCGGTCCACCCGAGCACCGGCGAGCCGATCCAGGTCATCAACCAGCTCGCTGGTGACCAGATGGCCAACTTCATGGTCAATATGGTCTCGGTGTTCGTCAACTTCGCGCCGCTGGGTATCGTGCTGGTGGCCCTGCTGGGAGTCGGGGTTGCCGAGCACACCGGTTTCGTCAACGCGGCCCTGCGGAAACTGCTGAGCTGGACATCAGCCAGCCTGCTGACCCCGATGCTGATCCTGATTGCCATCGTCAGTCATACGGCCGTTGACGCCGGCTATGTGGTGGTCATTCCGCTGGGTGCGGTCATGTTCTATGCTGCCGGACGCCACCCGCTGGCAGGCATCGCGGCTGCCTTCGCGGGCGTTTCGGGCGGATTCTCGGCCAACTTCATCCCATCCGCCATCGACCCGATGCTGGCCGGCATCACCCAGGCGGCAGGTCAGGTTATCGACCCCGAGCTCTACATCAACCCGCTCGCGAACTGGTTCTTCATGTCGGCCTCGAGCCTGTTGATCGTCGGCGTTGGCTGGTGGCTGACCGACAAGGTCATCGAGCCGCGTCTGGTCAAGGAGACCCCGATCGACGGCGATATGTCGGACATGCCCAAGCTCGAAGAACTGAGCCCCGAGGAATCTCGCGGGCTGACCTGGGCCGCCATCAGCATCGTCCTGGCGGCGGTCCTGCTGACGGTGGCGGTGATGATACCCGGCTCGCCGCTGCGCGACCCGAACCCGGACCTGTCCATGTTTCAGAGCGTGACCTCCTTCGGCGCGCCCCTGATGCGGTCCATCGTGCCGCTGATCTTCCTGTTCTTCCTGATTCCGGGCGTTGTCTACGGCTATGTTGCCGGCACGATCGACAGCCACAAGGACATCATCACCGGCATGAGCAAGTCGATGGAGTCGATGGGCTACTACATCGTGATGGCGTTTTTCGCGGCGCAGTTCATCGCCGCGTTTTCGAGCTCCAATATCGGACTCCTGATCGCCGTCAACGGCGCCGACTGGCTCGGCAGCCTGAACATGCCCGCGCAGGTCACGATCGTGGGGATCATCGGGCTGACCATGGTCGTCAATCTGTTCGTCGGCTCGGCTTCGGCCAAGTGGCTGATCATTGCGCCGATCTTCGTGCCGATGCTGATGAATCTCGGCATTTCACCAGAACTGACCCAGGCCGCCTACCGAGTGGGCGACTCCAGCTCGAACATCATCACCCCGCTGCTGCCTTACTTCCCGCTGATCGTGGTGTTCTGCAAGCGCTACTTCAAGGGGGCGGGCATTGGCACACTGATCTCGATGATGCTGCCGTATTCGGTCGCTCTGGCAATCGGCTGGACGATCTTCCTGCTGATCTACTGGGCTCTGGGCATCCCCCTCGGCCTGCAGGCCAGCTACACCTACGGCGGGTAGACACCCGCCGGTCCCAGGAGGAGCGGCCCGGGTGCCGCTCTGTCCGATGGAACGACCAGGGCCGAAGGCGGCACCAGGTCGATTCCTTCGGCAACCAGCTCGCCGATCGCCAGTTCGAGAAAATCCAGCGTCGCAGTCCGCGAATGCCCGATGGCAATCGCCGCTCCTTCGCGATGGGCCAGATCGATCAGGCGAGCCCAGGCAGCGGTCAGATCGCCGGGGTCGTCGGAGTGATCGAGAAAGATACGGCGGCTCAGCGTCGCCAGGCCACCGCGACGCGCGATCTGTTCCAGGCGCGTGCTCGGTGAGGTTCGGCTGTCCATCACGATCAGCGGTCGGGAACGGTCCCGATTGATCAATTCAATGGCATTGACCAGGCGGGTCACGGCTCGGGCATCAGAGGTAAACAGACTGCCCTGATGGTTGTTGATCCCCACAGCACCGGGCACCAGCGAGAGCTGCCGGACCAGGTGATTGCGCATGCTCAGTGGGCCCCAGCTCGGATTCAGGCAGGTCAGACCCGACTGGCAGTTGTCGTTGTGAAGGCCGGCCATCGGCAGATGTACCCAGACTTCCCGATTCTGCTGCGCGGCTTTTCGAGCCAGGTACCCGGCCAGCGGCCCCTCCGGAATGATGGCCAGGGCGACCGGCGGATCCAGCGCCATGGCGCGCTGGTCGAGCTGCCACTGAAAGCCGACATCATCGATCACGATGGCAACCCTCGGTGGTTCGGCCCGAGCCACGCCGCCGCCCAGACAGGTGACGATCAGGACAATGCGGGCAAAGACAGGCATAGGTCCGCGCATCCGGTCAGGACCCATCGGCCAGCCACCGCGCCGGATTGACCGGATCGCCGTTGCGCCGGAGTTCGAAATAGAGCCCGCTTTCATCCACCCCTCCGGTATTGCCGACGCTGGCGATGACCTCGCCTGGATTGACCCAGTCGCCGACGTCCCGAAGCAGGGCTTCGTTGTGCGCATACAGACTCATGAAACCGTCACCGTGATCGATGATCAGAATCAGGCCATAGCCGCGCAGCCAGTCGGCATAGGCCACACGCCCGTGGCCGATGGCCTGGACATTGGTGCCGGTGGCCGCGGGGATCAGCCAGCCGTTCCAGACCAGCTCGCCCGAGCGCTGCTGGCCGAAGCGATAGCGCGGCTGACCGCCCAGGGGAGGGGGCAGCTGGCCGCGTAACTCGGCCAGAGACGGGACGTCGGCATCCGGCGGAATATCGGCCAGGCTGGCTGCCAGTTGATCGAGGAGGCGGGCCAGCTCGCGCTCGTCCTCGCGCAGCACCGCCAGCGCCTCCTGGCGAGTCTGGACACGCTGTTCGATCACCTGCAGCGCGGCCTCACGCGTCTCGCGGGCCTCGGCCAGCTCGGCGATATTGGCGTCCTGCTGTTCGGCCAGGCGCTGCAGCGTTGCCCGGGTGTCGAGTAGTTCGATTCGATTGGCCTCAAGCGCGCTGGCGGTTCGTTGCAGTGCTTCGACAGCCTGCAGGCGCTGTCGCGACAGGTAGCCGTGATAGGCGAGCTGGCGGTTGAGGCGGCGTGGATCATCCTGGTTGAGCAGGATCTGCAGACGCGACGGGCTGCCCTGGCGATAGACCAGATTGAGCTGCCGGGCCAGGGCCTGGCCCATGCCGGCCAGTGCGTCCTGCAGTTCGGCCCGGTCCTGGTCAAGGGCGGTGATGTCCTCCTCGACCTCGGCAATGCGCTGTTCGGTCTCGCGCCGAGCGCGTTCGGCGCTGGACACCTGGCGCTCGGCATCAGCCAGCTGATCCAGCGCGGTGTCGCGTTCGCTCAAGTCATCGGAGAGGCGGGCCTGAATGGCAGCGATCTCGGCGCGTACCGCGTCCAGCCTGGCGGCCAGCGCCGCCTCGTCTTCGGTCTCGATCTGGGCCGCGGCGCTGACAGCCAGCCAGGCCAGCGGCAGCCACCAGAGCCGAGCAGGGCCGGGGCTCACGACGTCGATTCAAGCGCTTTGCAGTGGGCCAGCGGACGGCCGGTCATCACCGCGGGAATCTCCAGACCGAGCAGATGGAGCAGGGTCGGGGCGATATCGCGCAGAGAACCGCTGGGCTTCATTTCGATGTCCCTGGCACCGACGTAGACGAAGGGCACGGGATTGAGGGTGTGGGCCGTATGCGCCTGGCCGGTCTCGGGATCGGTCATCTGCTCGACATTGCCGTGATCGGCAGTAATCAGCAGCTCGCCACCCACCGCGCGGGTCGCCTCGATCACCTCGGCCAGCAGATTGTCGACGGTCTCGACGGCCCTGACCGCGGCATCGAAATGCCCTGAATGCCCGACCATGTCGGGGTTGGCCACATTGGCGATGATCACATCATGCGACTGCTTGCGGATCAGATTGCCAAGCTGTTTGCGCAACTCCGGCGCGCTCATTTCCGGCTGCAGGTCGTAGGTGGCCACGCGCGGAGACGGAATCAGGATCCGGTCTTCGTTCGGGAACACGGTCTCTTCGCCGCCGTTGAAGAAATAGGTGACATGGGCGTACTTCTCCGTTTCGGCAATCCGCAGCTGGTGCAATCCGGCCTCTGCAACCACGCCGCCGAACAGATCGCTCATCCGCTCCGGCTCGAAAGCGGCCGGGCAGGCCTGATCGGCCTGATAGCGGGTCATGGTGACCATTGCACCCAGTGCAGGCCGGTCCTGTTCGAAGTCATCGAATTCCGGATCGACGAGGGCGGCGGTCAACTGCCGCGCGCGGTCGGCGCGAAAGTTGATGAACAGGACAACGTCACCATCGACGATCGGAACGCCGCCTGAAATCGTCGTCGGTTCGACGAACTCATCATTGAGTTGATTGGCGTAGGCCTGTTCGAGAGCCTCTCGCGCGCTGTCGGCCTGGCTGCCGGCCCGGGCCTTGACGATGGCCTGCCAGGCACGCTCCACCCGATCCCAGCGCTGGTCGCGGTCCATCGCGTAATAGCGACCGGAAACCGAAGCAATCGAGGCGCGCGAGTCAGCGTCAAGTACCGACTGCAGCCTGTCGATCGACGGTCCGGCGCTGCGCGGTGGCATGTCGCGACCGTCGAGGAAGGCATGCACGGCCAGACGCCTGATCGACCGGGCCAGAGCCAGCTTGATCGTGGCCAGCAGATGGTCCTCGTGGCTGTGGACGCCACCGGGTGAAAGCAGGCCGAGGACGTGCACGGTGGACTGGTCCTCGACCGCCTTCTCGATGGCCGCATTCAGCGCTGGATTGGCTTCGAATTCGCCGCTTTCGATGGCATGATCGATGCGGGTCAGCTCCTGATAGACGATCCGACCGGCACCGATATTCATATGCCCGACCTCGGAATTGCCCATCTGCCCGTCGGGCAGTCCTACCGCGCTGCCGGAGGTCTCCAGCAGCGCGTGCGGGTTGGCCGGCCAGATCGAATCCCAGGTCGGGGTTCTGGCGACACTGATCGCATTGTCGGCCGCGGGCTCGCGATGGCCCCAGCCGTCCAGGATCAGCAGGGTCAGAGGTTTCGGTACGGACATGGTCAGGCGCTTGATTGATGGACCGGATACGATTATCCCATACTCATCCACGGCATCGGCGGCATGATGCCGTCGCAGGCTGGCATGGCCGGAGAAAATCAAGGATAATGGTGGGCTGAGTTTTACCAAGACCCGCCTCAATGGAACAAGTCTACCAATTCATCGGCAATCACCCGGTGCTCAGCGGTGCCTTCATCATCCTGCTGATCGCCTGGCTGGGTTGGGAAATCGCTCGCCTCGGCCGCAAATGGCGCGAGCTGGATTCCCTGTCCGCCGTTCGTCTGATCAATCAGGACGATGCGGTGGTGATCGATGTCTCCAACAGCACCGATTTTGCCAAGGGCCACATCGTCGGCGCGATGAACGTGACCCAGTCACGCATCGAGTCGGGCAACAAGGAGCTGCTCAAGCTGCGCGAGCGGCCGATTCTGGTCTACTGCAAGAACGGCCAGAGCTCCCCGGCCGTTGCCAACAAGCTGGTGGCGCTGGGTTTCACCCAGGTCAATGTCCTGGCCGGCGGCCTGGCGCAGTGGCTGGCCGATCAGCAGCCGATCAGCCGGGCGAAGGGGTCGGGCAAATCCAGGGATCGCAGCGCCAAGGACAAGGGCAAGAGCAAGGGCGGCAAGAAGAACAAGCGCGGTCAATCCAGCAACGGTCAGCCCCAGACAGGCCAGAAACCGTCGAGCGATGTCCGATCCAGCGCTGAAGCATCGCAGAACCCGGAGGCGTCGGAATCCGCCTCCAGCACCGGGTCCAGGGAGAGCACCCGGGACGAAAACGCAGTCTGACCTTGCACTGCGCACGAACCGGCTCCACCTGATCAAGGTCAACGGGCGACAGGCCCGATCAGATTCATCCTCAAAATTCACTCTCGATCGCAGACAGCGACAAGGATAAAAGCACCATGGCAGAAGAAAACGCAGGCGCGGCACAGGAAAGCCGCGACGCCCAGATGATGGTCCAGCACGTCTTCCTGAAAGACACCTCCTACGAGGCCAAGTCCCCGCATGAGCTGGACGGCGCCGAAGGCCAGCCGGACATGAACGTCAACCTGTCCCAGCGCACCAACCAGATCGATGAAGAGCGCTTCGAGGTCGTCCTGACCGTCACCCTGACGGCCAAGCAGGGCGATCAGACCGCGTTCCTGTGCGAAGTCCAGTACGGCGGTATCTTCCAGTTCACCGGATTTACCGACCAGCAGATGCCCTACGTTCTCAACGTGCTCTGCCCGAATGTCCTGTTTCCGTACAACCGGAGCCAGATTTCCAGCATCGTGGCAGCCGGTGGCTACTTCATGCCGCCGATTCAGCCGATCAACTTCGAGTCGATCTTCCGTCAGCGCATGCAGGAAGCCCAGGCAGGCCAGCCCGAACAGACCGGCCAGGCCTGAACCACCTGATGATCGTCACCGTTCTCGGGGCCGGTTCCTGGGGTACCGCGCTGGCCATGCAGCTGGCGCGTCAGGGTCACGAGGTCCGGCTCTGGGCGCGTGATCCGGACAAGGCCCGGGTGATGCAGGACGAGCGCGTCAATCGCCGCTATCTGCCGGACTTCGAGCTGGCCGACAACATCACGATCGACGCCGATATGGACGCCTGCCTCGATGGTGCCCAACGATTGCTCGTGGTCACCCCGAGTCATGCCTTTCCGGAAACGCTCGACCGGATCGCACCCCATCTGACCCCCGAGATCGGCCTGGCCTGGGCCAGCAAGGGCTTCGAGCCGGGCAGCGGCCGCCTGCTGCACGTGGTTGCGGCCGAGCGCTTCGGTCCCGACATGCCGCTGGCCCTGGTCACGGGGCCATCCTTCGCAAGGGAAGTCGCTGCCGGTCTGCCGACGGCCGTCACCGTCGCTTCGAACAGCGCGGACTTTGGTGAAGCCTGGGCCGAGCTGCTGCACGGCTCGGGATTTCGAGCCTATTACACGGCCGATCTCACCGGCGCCGAGCTGGGCAGTGCGGTCAAGAACGTCCTGGCCGTGGCCTGCGGGATGTCCGACGGGCTCGGCCTGGGCGACAACACCCGTGCGGCGCTGATCACTCGCGGCCTGGCCGAAGTCATGCGCCTGGGCGCGGCGATGAAGGCCGATCCGCGCACCCTGATGGGCCTGGCCGGCATCGGCGACCTGGTCCTGACCTGCACCGGCGACCTGTCACGCAACCGCCGCCTGGGCCTGGCCCTGGGACAGGGCAAGACGATGGAGCAGGCCCAGGCCGAGATCGGACAGGTCGTCGAAGGCATCAAGACCTCGCAGGAAACCATGCGCCTGGCCGAGCGCTTCGGGGTCGAAATGCCGATCACCGAACAGATCCACGGCATCCTCTTCAAGGGCTGGAATGCGCGCAAGGGCGTCCGCGTCCTGATGGAGCGCGACCTCAAGCGCGAGACCGAGTAGGTCGTTTTTGCCCAGAAAACCGATTCACCACAGAGGCACGCGTGGCCGCATTGGTGAACCCGCTCTTCAACCCCCAGCGCCGGGAAATCCGAGCTGGCGCCAGGCCTCGTAGACCACCACCGAGACGGCATTCGACAGGTTCAGGCTGCGTGCCCCGGGCATCTGAGGGATGACCAGGCGCTGAGAAGGCGGCAGGGTATCAAGCAGATCCTGCGGCAGACCGCGAGTCTCGGCGCCGAACAACAGCACGTCCCCGCGCTGGTACTGCCAATCGTCATAGTGCCGCTCGGCCCGCGTGGTCAGGGCGACCCAGCGACGACCGGCGAACTCCTCCGAAAAGGCGTCGAGATCGGCATGGCGCCTGACCCGGCTCATATCACGGTAGTCCATACCGGCACGACGCAGGCGGCGGTCATCCATGGCAAAGCCCAGCGGCTCGATCAGATGCAGATGAGCACCCACGTTGGCGCTCAATCGCATCACGTTGCCCGTGTTTGGCGGAATTTCAGGATGCACAAGGGCGATCTCGATCCACCCGTCCGGACCTTCTGAAGAGACTGTCATGTGTCGAATATCACGTTTTGCTTGAATTGGGGTCGAGAACTGATTAAGGTATCCGCCGTGGCACAACATCTTGTGCCCAAGGTGGGCAGGAGACACAACAGCTTGTGCACAAGGCCAGGCATAAGTTGTGTATAACTCATAAACAAGCGTGGATTTTCAAGAGGTTGCATGATGAGTGTTTCGGCAGAGGCTCTGACGGCTGCGCTCCCTGATATTGCCTTTCAGGAAGCGTCGCTCGATATCTGGGACAAGAAGTATCGCCTGAAATCGAAGACCGGTGAGGTCATCGATCACGACATCGATACCACGTATCAGCGCGTGGCGCGGGCACTGGCCGACGTCGAAGTCAGCCCGGAGGCGCGCGAGCACTGGTTCAAGGAGTTCCTGTGGGCGCTGCGCCGCGGTGCGATCCCGGCCGGACGCATCACCTCCAACGCAGGCGCGCTGGCCCACAAGCCGGCCACCTCGACGATCAACTGCACGGTCTCGGGCACGATCGGGGATTCGATGAACGACATTCTCGGCAAGGTGCATGAGGCCGGGCTGACGCTCAAGGCCGGTTGCGGAATCGGCTATGAATTCTCCACGCTTCGTCCGAAGGGTGCCTACGTGTCGGGTGCCGGCGCCTACACCTCCGGCCCGCTGTCGTTCATGGACATCTACGACAAGATGTGCTTCACCGTCTCCTCGGCCGGCGGCCGCAGAGGTGCGCAGATGGCCACCTTCGACGTCTCGCACCCCGACGTGATGGATTTCATCCGCGCCAAGCGCGAGAACGGCGTCCTGCGCCAGTTCAACTGCTCGCTGCTGATCACCGACGACTTCATTCGCGCCGTCAAGGAGGACGCTGATTGGCCATTGATCCATCCGGTGCTCAAGTCCGAGGTCAACGAGATCGACGTCCACGACAGCACGCAGGTAGTCTGGCGCGACTGGCCCAGCACCCAGGACTACGCGGTCAACGACGAAGGCCTGGTCGCCTGCAAGATCTACAAGTCCATCCCGGCCAAGCGGCTGTGGAACATGATCATGACCAGCACCTACGACTTTGCCGAGCCGGGCTTCGTGCTGGTCGATCGCATCAACGAGCAGAACAACAACTGGTGGTGTGAAACAATTCGGGCTACAAATCCATGCGGCGAACAGCCTTTGCCCCCGTATGGCGCCTGCCTGTTGGGCTCGGTCAACCTGACCCGCTTCATCGAAGACCCGTTCACCGACGAGGCGCGCTTCAACTGGGACGAGTACCGCAAGACGGTGCGCATCTTTACCCGGATGCTCGACAACGTCGTCGAGATCAATGGATTACCACTTGAACAGCAGCGCAAGGAAATCGAATACAAGCGCCGCCATGGCATGGGTTTCCTGGGCCTGGGCTCGACCCTGACCATGCTGCGGATGAAGTACGGCCAGGACGATTCGCTCGGATTCACCGAAAAGGTCGCGCGCGAAATGGCGGTTGCCGGCTGGGAAGTGGCCCTGGATCTGGCCGAGGAAAAGGGCCCGGCCCCGATCATGCTCGATGAGTTCGAGGTCACGGCGCGGATGCTGCGCCAGCGGCCGAAAATGAAGGAGGACGGTTACCAGATCGGCGACAGGGTGCCCGGCCGCATCCTGCACGCCCGCTACAGCAACTACATGAACAAGGTCGCCGAGGTGGCTCCTGAGCTGGTCGACAAGCTCGCCGAGACCGGCGCTCGCTTCACCCACCACACCTCGATCGCGCCGACCGGCACCATTTCCCTGTCGCTGGCCAACAACGCCTCCAACGGCATCGAGCCGAGCTTCGCCCATCACTACAGCCGCAACGTGATCCGCGAGGGCAAGAAGTCGAAGGAAAAGGTCAGCGTCTATTCCTACGAGTTGCTGGCCTATCGCACCCTGGTCAACCCGAACGCGATGCCGTACTCCGAGGAAGAGGGCGAGCAGCTGCCGGACTATTTCCTGACCGCCGAGACGATCACGCCCGCGGAGCACGTCAGCATCCAGGGCGCGGCCCAGAAGTGGATCGATTCATCGATCTCCAAGACCGCCAACGTGCCGACGGAATATCCCTATGAGGACTTCAAGGACATCTATCTCTTCGCATGGGAGCAGGGCCTTAAAGGCTGCACCACCTTCCGCTTCAACCCGCAGGCCTTCCAGGGCGTGCTGGTCACCGAGAAAGACCTGGAGTCCACGACCTACAGCTTCGAGCTGGATGACGGCAGCACCGTCGAGCTGAAGGGCAATGAAGAGGTCGAGTACGACGGCGAAACGCACACCGCAGCAAACCTGTTTGATGCACTCAAAGAAGGCTACTACGGAAAATTCTGATGCTGGCTTCGCAGGGAATCCGAAGGCTGCGTTTCGGTCCGATCGAGCATCCTCACGCACACAAGTGCGCTCCGGTGTCTCGATCAACCCGAAGCCTTGCCTACGGCTCCCCCGCTGTGCCAGCCACAGAATTTTGATTGTCGGCAGAGACCTGTCGACAAACGGAAATACCTGAAACCTGAACACTGAACCCTGAAACCTTTCTTATTCCGGGGTAGGACTAGACCAATGGCAATCAAGATCGACAAGAAGATCGTCGCCTACACGGTGGCCGACAAGACCACAGACGAGGCAAAGCCCGAGAACAAGGGCGGGCGCAATAAGGCCGACATCATCCGGATGCACGAGAAGGTCGAGCGGCCCGAGGGCATGGAATGCCTGGAGGGCGCGACCTACAAGATCCGCACGCCGCTGGACGACCACGCGCTCTACGTCACCATAAACGACATCGTCCTCAACTACGGCACCGAGCACGAAGTGCGCCGGCCGTTCGAGATCTTCATCAACTCCAAGAACATGGACCACTTCCAGTGGATCGTCGCGCTCACCCGCGTCATGTCCGCGGTGTTCCGCAAGGGCGGCGACGTCACCTTCCTGTCCGAGGAACTCCAGGCCGTGTTCGACCCCAAGGGCGGCTACTTCAAGCCCGGCGGGCGCTTCGTGCCCTCTATTGTTGCCGACATCGGCGCGGTCATCGAACACCACTTCAAGCGCATCGGCCTGCTCGAAC